>CAYMAS010000037.1:0-36282 GCA_964388485.1 uncultured Tepidisphaerales bacterium
CCAAGGGCCGCGAGATGGAGATGCTGCTCAAGGCAATCGTCCACAACACGATGCTCCTGAGGCGTCGCTCACGAGGGTCGAGACAGAGCCGTCGCGACCCCTTTTCTCTGCCCGATCAGAGGGTCGAGACAAAGCCCTCCCGACACCTTTTATCCTAGTGTGCCCCATTAATGATGTCCCCATTTCTGCCAGAAAAGATTATGCCTCCTTTTCTGCCCTTCACTAGCACTCGCGGCACACTGTCTTCCTCGACCTCATTCTATTTCTCCCATTTCTGGCTCCACGTCGGGCTCGCCCCAGGCGATGTTTGCTGCAATCTTGGAGAATCCGAACTCATGAAGATGCGAGCTTTCAGGAAGCACGACCACATGCACGTCGAACGGGAGTCTAATCATAACGTCATCATCCACCTTGAGATTGACCGCACTACTGTGCACTGCTTCCTCTCCCGGGAGTAGCGACTTGAAAGATGTAAACTCCTTTTCAACATCGACAACATAACCGGAGACTTTGCCGAATACAGATATAGTCGATAACGTAGTCAAAGGTCTTACGTAAACGACAACACTATCCGGCCGCTCGTAAGCATAGGCGTAGAGAGAACAGTCTGCAAGGTAGTCGCGACCAAACCTAGAACGAAGAAAGACTGAGATCTCCGGCGAAGGCGTTAAGTCGACGTATGTGAGCGGTTCGTCGTGCGGGGATATCGCGATGCTCAAATGTTTAGAAACAGGCTCGTCAGGATGAACTCGCTGAAGATGTGACAGAGAGTCATTAGGCGAGCACACAGACTCGGGATGCGCTACGCGTGTACAGGCCAACTGACTGCCTGCTAGAGAACCAATAAGAAGCAAGATGCCATTCGATTTCCGGGCCATGATTTGCTTCATTGTAGATGAAAAAGAATATGCGGCGAGGCCTATCTAGTCGACAGGAATAACAGGAACGCGCTCGTGACTGCCCGCTTGCAACTATTTCTTGTATGGCCGGAATTGATTCGCGTTGACAACGACTGGGACTGCAAATATTCCTGCCGAAAACTCGACTGTCGCAGTAAAGTCGTACTGGTAAACGACCGTCATCGTTTTCTTGTTTGGCGAAAGAAAGGCATCGCCAACAGAGCCGGTGACACGGATAATGACGCCAACGCCGACTTCGTTTACTCCCATCCGCAGTGTCGGTGAAGCATCATCGATAAAACGAAAGTCACCATTTCCGTGATTAGCAATAAAGTCGCGAAGAACGGCGGTTCTATCAATATCGTCATTCGCCTTGTAGAACTGCGCACGGATGAATAGCTCGACGGACATCGCCAGGGTATTAACGAGCTCTTCGCCAGCAATCTTCAGCCAAGCAGCAAACGGAACCTGATCAACAACCTCACCAACCAGTTGCTTCAGAAAAGCTACTCCGTGATTCTCTTTGACCTTTCCTATCAAGTCGTCGAAAAGACGTTCGACTCGCGGTGAGACAACTTGTGCAGGCCATTCTGCATAATATACATCTGGAGCCACGTCTATCTGGAACACGTCACGGCCTCCAACTTCCGACACCACTTCAATCTCAACCGTACCCGAACGCTTTGGCGTTACCCAGACATCGACCTCTCCATTCTCGTCCGTCACACCTACGAAGCGAACCTTTACTCGACCTTCTCTTTGCTCATCCACCGCGTACTGGTCCTCGACGTAGATGCGTCGGCCGCTGATTGGGCCATCGGGGCCGCTCAACCGACCCTTGAGTCTCAACCCCTCGTCTCCGATCGTAACGCTCCAGCTCTTGACAGAGTCAAAGCTTCCATCAGGAGAGGGCTGACCGAGGAGTTGAAACGTGAGGTTGTTATCTGCTGTTGCATCCTCACGATCAACGCCCACGAACGGCTCAAATGCACTGATCCCGCCAGCAAAGAGGGGAGCCGCGTTACCAGAGTTGGAGTTGCCGAAATCACCACCGCTATCAGCGTAGTCGACTAGCGACCCGGCTACCTCTGTCTCTACCAGCGCACTGTCTCCAGTATGAGGTACCGTGTGGGAGATCAGACCATTGTTATGAAGGATTGTTGGAAATGGCGAATCAACTTCAACGACACTCTCGCTTACGATGGTATATGAGGAGTCGTTGTTTGTTATACTTACCCCCGTAACCGTTCTGACCAAACTCCAGACGATCTGGCCATTCAAACGCACGCTATCGGTGCTAGACAATCCGACCATGCCTTCGGCAGCGGCAACAGCTGAGTCGTAAGCGGCGACAGAATCGGCATCGTTCGTATACACCGATAAGAACGTGAGAAAGTACGGAAGAAGATCACCGTTGCTAAGGATTCCGCCGTAGAAACTCACATGGCTGTGTAAATCATTCAACTCAACCATTTTCGCACTGATTTGATTCCCCTCGTAGGCCCAGACGAGAGGCGAATAGTCGTTCGCCTGAACGATGTTCTCGCCGACTACGTCTGCAGGACTGACGTCGTTCACATCCTCGGTAGCTGAGTCGCTGTTCGCCAGTTGGCCACTCGTGACGCCTGCGCCGGCTCCGGAGGTTGCTATGACACGATAAACGTAGCGTTCATTCGGAAGAGGTGGCTGGTCGTGTGCGACAGTCGAATTCGGCGGGAACTCGCCGACCAAGCTCCAGTTTTCGCTCGAGTCGGCGCTAAGCCGTCGCTCTACAACGTAGCCCGCTTCGCCGCTGCTTGAATCGGTCCACGTTACTTGAACCATGAGACCATCGACGGCTTCAGCATTCACAACATCTGGAGCCTTCACAGGGACGTGAGCCGTTGCGAGGTTGCTCCAAGCGCTCTCCTTTACAGCGATCAAGCTCTGCATGTCAACCACAACCAATTCACTCCTAACACGAATCTCATAGGATGCATTGTCGTCTAGTTCGGAAAAGGTGGCAGTCCCGCTCTGGTACTGACCGACGCCAACGTCGTCCGCCAGCACGTCCCATGTCACGCCGCCGTCGGCACTGATTTCTACGCGGTGCTGCGTCACCGCGGCGTCGTCGTTCTTCCACGTCACCTCGAGTTCGCCCACCTCGACCATCTGTGCCGACACAAGCGTTGGCGTGGCCAGCTCGGGCGTCACGCCATCGCTCGGCACCGTTGTGATCAGCACAGATCCCGCATCGTCCCGAAGCTCCCCCCGCACGCGATACCCGTAGTCCGCCTGCTCGGCCAGCGTCCCCGGCAGACCGTCGGCCACCCAATAAGACTGCCAACCATCCACCGTCGCCGCCTCTTGCCAGACGGTGGCCGGGTCGAGCGGGTCGCCCGTCGTGTACTCCACAACCGCGTGCGTCTGGCCGTAGCCGACCAGTTCCCAGGACACGTAGACCCTGCCATCATCGAGGAAGTCAGCCGACACGTTCTGCAACTCGTGGAGCTGCGTCGTCGCCGTCGCGTCATCCGTCCACGGGCTGTTGCCGCCGGCGTCGGTGAAGGCGCGGACGTCGTACCAGTACTCGGTCCCGTCGAACAGGCCCGCGTCTTTGTACGAGGCATCGTCTACCCACGGGTCGGCCGGATCCTCGCGTACCTCCGTCACCAACTCATACTGATCCTTGCCGCCGAGGGAGCGGTAGATACGAAAGCCGTCAAACGTGCCAGTCGCCGGCAGATCCCACTCCAGGAGGATGCTGTCGGTTCCGGCGTAGTGAGCCACGACCTCGCCCGGACGGCTCGGCGGGGCTTCGAGGTTGCGGCTATAGTTGTTCCGCATCGCCGTGTAGTCTGACAGGCTTACGGTGCCGTCGCCATCGGCGTCGCCGGTTGCGAACGTCCGGCCTGTCAGGCCGAAGTTGTTCCGGTAAATCGTGAAGTCGGCGAGATCGACGGTACGGTCGCGGTTGAAGTCGCCGTTGAGGAAGTACAAACCACGCTCGTCGGGTGTGATCGTGCCGTCGCTGTCGAGGTCCACATCATTAACGCGACTCTCGCGGTGCGTAATTACCAACGGGTCGCCGAGCAGATCGGCGACGCCGCCGGACCAGACCGTGATTGCGTAGTTGCCGTCCGGCAGATAGCTCGGGCTGTCGAAATGACCGTCGATCAGATCCACACTAAAAGAATCCGGATGTAGCGGATCGTAATTGACCGTCCACCCGCCGGGTAATGCATCGCGAAGCGTCAGGTTCTCGACCGTCACGTCAGCCACGCCGAGCGTCGCAGAGTCGAAGTCGGCCGATAACTCGACCTCAAATTCATGGACCGGATCGTCCGGCTCAAACCCGACTGCATCCACAGCAAGCGCGAGCAGTCGGCGGGGTTCGAGCCGTTCGGTGAAGGCGAAGCGGGGGGTGGTGCGGGGGGTGGTGGAGGCGTCAGGCCGTACGATTGTCGGGTGGTTCCCCACGCTTGCGACCGTACCAGGGGGAGCAGGTGGTGCAAGGGGATCTCGATGCGACATCGCGTCGCGGCGTGGCGATGGTGCTGTCGTCCGAACACTGATCGGGCAGGTGTGCGTTTTGAGCGTTAACATCGAGTGAGCCTCGACCGTGAAGGACGAGCGCCTGCCGATGGATTGGCATCGTATGTAGTGAAACACCTGCCTCACGGTCGAAGCTCGTCACGGAGCATCGGACTCTTTAAGTAACGATGCGGTAGAGCGCTGTTCGTGTCTTGCCTGTGAACCGGTCCACGATGCCCGATGGGCATGCGTGTTGGGTTCGTTCTGCAGGGTTCACATCTGCTGGTAAGGAAGGGAACCACGTTCATCGAGAAGTTGAGCCCTCGGGTGCGGGGGCTGGTTGCTCGGGTGCGGGGGCTGGTTGCTCGGGTGCGGGGGCTGCTTACTCGGGTGCGGAGGCTTCGGCAACCGGTCGAACGTCATCGGCGACGGGTGTGCGACGTTCCTCCACCGGTCGAAGAAGTCTCCAGATCGGTGGAGTGATGGGTTCGACCGGTCCTGGAAGCTCGTCGACCGGTGCGGAGACTCATTCGACCGGTGCGGAGACTTTCTTTACCGGTGCGGAGACTTTCTCGACCGGTCGGGGAACTTTCCGTACCGGTCGGGGAACTTTCCGTACCGGTCGGGGAACTTTCTTTACCGGTAGATTTTGCTGATGGACCGGTGCGGAGCCAGCTGCGCCGGGTGGACGAAGCGGCAGGGGCGTCCGATAGACGGGCCGGTGGGGTGGATAACGCGGGTCCGGCGTCCGATAGCCGGCGGGCGTACATCGGCACCGTGCGGCTTGGGTGCCGGCTGGAAGACGCAAGCACCTCAGAGCCGAGTGCAAGGACGGGAAACATGCGCGACGTGTCGCGCGAGGTCGATGCTCCGCAGGACGATCTGCGTCCGAGTCGCGGCGCTAGCAGGCGTGGCGGGCCCGATTCTATTGGACGCCCGTCGCGGGGGTGAGCGGCCGCTCGTGGCGGATCGGGCAGGGCAGGGGCGGAGGCGTGGTTCTTGTCGGACGTGCCACGGGACAGGCGATGGACTTGGTTGCGTCGTGTCGGCTCGTGCCACGATCTTCAGGGCTTTATGCACGGCACCGCTGCCGCTGGAGTCGGTCCCGGCAGAGGCGGGCGATGATCTTGCCCTTGACGAACGGCTCGACCCGATGGCCCCGCGTCCACGGCGGCAGCGTGATCAACCCGCCGCCGTAGTTGCACAGGTTCGCGAAGTGCGTCTCGATCTGCCGACGCGTCGCAAGCAGCCGACGCAGGAACCCATCCGGCTCCGCCAGCCGGTCGATCGTCTCGATGCGCCCCCACCACGACGGCTGCCGCGGTCCCGGCGGACCGGCTGGCAGCCGCGGAAGCGACGCGGCGTTACGAGCCGGTGGCCGCCTTGGGCCGCCAGGTCGTGCAGCTTGTTGGTGTCGTAGAAGGCGTCGGCCAGGAGGTAGCCAGGGTCGGGCAGATCGGCGATGAGATCGCTCGCGACACGCCGCTCGTCGATGCCGAGACCGGTCACCTTCATCGCGACAGGGCGGCTGGTTTTGCCGTAGATCGCGTGGAGTTTGTAGCCGCGGTTCTTGCCGCCAGTTGCGGTTCTTGCCGCCGGCCCCCCGGCCGAAGGTGGCGTCGCGGTCGGTGCTGTGGCGGCTGACGGGCAGGGGCTTGCCAGGACGAGGCGAAGCCTGTCCCGTCGAGGCGACGAACGAGGTCGCCGATGCCGCCTCCTTCGGCGTCGTCGAGCAACAGCAGCAAGGCGTCGAGCATGCGTCGGGTTTGCGGCCTGCGCAGCCGCCGGCTCAGGGTCGACTGGTCGGGCATGACGGCCGGCGGCTTGATGCCTCGCCAGTTGCGTTTGTCGAGCGCCCACGTCACCGGGCGGTCGCACAGGACCGACCAGAGGTAGACGCGCAGGACGCGTGAGGTGGGGTGGCAGAAGGGCTCGTCGCGGAAGGTGCGTTGCTGTTGCAGACGAGCCAGTGCGGCGGATACGGTGGGCCAGAGTTCGCGTTCGATGATGGGGCCTTGTGCGTTGAATGACGTGGCAAGTAAGTCAAACCCCATCATCGACGCGAACGACCTGCCGCGCAACGGCTTACCTCAGCAGGGCGCATAAAGCCCTGAAGATCGTGCCACGAATGGCATGGCCCGGGCAGCCCTGGTCGCTCCAGCCGGTCCTACGCAAAGCCGATATAGGGAGCATGCACCATTCGATTCAGACGACGATGTAGGCAGTCGGCGGGCTTCGGCCGCGGGGTGGGGTCGGGCGGGACTTCCGCATCCGCGAGGCGACGGAGGACGATCTGCCGTGGATCGATTCGATGCAGAAGCAGCACCGCGAGCAGCTGGGCTTTTTGCCGATGATGGCGTTGAAGGGCAAGCTGGCGAAGGGGGAGGTGTTGATTGCAGAAGTACCGAGTGTGACGGAAGTACCGAGTAGTGAGTACCGAGTAGCGAGTGGTCAGATTCCGGATCGGGCATTCAGTACTCAATACTCATCACTCGGTACTTCCGCGTCCTCGCATGCACATCCTGTGGCAGCGCCGGGTGAATGCGGATGATGCTCATCCTTACTGGTATCCGCATCAGACGCGTGGCGGGTCGATTCGGGAGGAGCGGTTGATCTTCCCGCTGACGCCGGGCGAGTCGTGGGAGTCGGCCAAGCCGATCGTGTTGCCGGAGGATTGCCGTAAGCCGGCGGCCCTCGTGGCGGCGGAGCAGAAGCAGTTGGAGATGGCTAAGGCCGAGAAGCGCGAGAAGGCCAAGCAGCGTCGGGCGGAGCGTGAGGCGGTGAAGCAGGCGGCGGAGCCGGTCTATCGAACGGTGGTCATTGCCGGGAAACTGAAGAAGATCCGGCTGCAGAAACCGCAGCAGGCGCAGACGTCCTTGGCGGTTGCGGAGCCGGCGACGGCGGGGAAAGTGGAGAAGGTCGAGCTGAAGAAGGTGAAGAAGCCGGTGTTGAAGCACGAGAAGAACGCCATCGCGTTCTGTCGGGAGTTGCGGGATCGTTGGCAACAGCGTGTGACGCAGGAGCCGTGGATGGTCCAGGGCAGAGGCAAGTACGACGTCTCGCGGCAGTTGTCGGATCAGGGGGCGAGGGCACTGCCGATGCCGGAGGTCGCCGAGACGCGCCTGCTGGAAGCGGCGTGATGGTTGCGTACTGGGAAGGAGTCAAGAGTCGTCGCCCCCGCCCCCACCCTCGCAGTAAGGCTTAGGACCGGTCAATCACTCGTAGGGTGGGCTTCAGCCCACCATCCGCGCTGCCTGATGATGGGCTGAAGCCCACCCTACGTCACTTAGGATGCTGCAGATGGGGTGGCGGGCGGTGGGAAGATCGGAGGTAGCCAGTTGCACCGTCGTCTGCGACGGTTTGGATCGTGCTGCCGCTCGCCCCGCTCAACGTCGACGCGCTGCCGATGTGGGGGATCGTTGCGGTCATCGTCGTCGCAGCCATCGTCATCGCGGTGGCCGGCACGTATCTCGCGGGCGTCGCGGATCGACTCGCTGACCGGACGGGCCTGGGCGAAGCCATCGTCGGAGCGTTGCTCCTCGGTGCCGGCACGAGCCTGCCGGGCATTTTGACGAGCGTCGTGACGGCCTGGAACGGGTACGCGCAGATGGCCATCAGCAACGGCGTCGGCGGGCTTGCGGCGCAAACTGTCTTCCTCGTCGCCGCCGATCTGGCGTACCGCAAGGTCAACCTTGAGCATGCCGCCGCGAGTGTGCCGAATATTCTCAACGCCGTCCTGCTCATCAGCTTGCTCGGCCTGATCCTGATCGCCGCATCGCTGCCGGAGGTTGCGATTCCGCTCGGCTTCAGCCAGATGCACCCGGTGACGCCGGTGCTGTTCATCGTCTACGCCCTGGGCCTGCGGATGAGTCAGCGGGCAGGCAACGCGCCGCAGTGGAAGCCGAAGTTGACGGCCGAGACGAAACAGGATGATCCCGATGAGGACGACAGCGGTGACGATTCGACCTTCGCGCTGTGGGCCAAGTTCGTCGGCCTCGTCCTCGTGCTCGGCGTCGCCGGCTTTGCGGTGGCCAAGGCGGGCGAGGGCATCGTCGACCGGACGCCGCTGGGCCAGTCGTTCGTTGGTGCGGCCTTCACGGCCGTGGCGACGAGTTTGCCGGAGTTGGTGACGAGCATCGCCGCGGTGCGTCGCGGGGCGTTGACGCTGGCGGTCGGCAACATCATTGGTGGTAATGCGTTCGACACGCTCTTCGTCGGCAGTGCCGATATCGCCTACCGCCCGGGCAGCATCTACCACGCCGTCGATGGCGGCCTCGGCGCCCAGGAGGCGTTCCTCATCGCCGTGACCGTGCTGATGACCGCCATTTTGACGAGTGGCCTCGTCGCCCGCGAGAAAAAGGGGGCCGGCAACATCGGCTTCGAGAGCGTGCTGATGCTCGTCATCTACGTCGGCACGCTCGTTGCGTTGGCCACGGCCTTCTGATGTTCGACGGCCTACGAAGCAAGACCCGTTCCTGGCTCAACAGCCGCTGGATGTTCACGTCGCTGGGCGTGGCGTCGTTCCTCGAGTCGATCATCGTGCCGATTCCGCTGGAAGCGGTGCTCGTGCCGTTGATGCAAAAGCGTCGCGACCGGCTCTGGCGACTGGCGACCATCGCCCTGCTCGGCTGCATCGCCGGGGCGGTCGTCGGCTACTACGTGGGCTACCTCTTCATGGAGACGGTCGGCCTCTGGTTCGTCGAGCAGACCGGCCAAGGGGACACGCTCGACCAGGCCAAAGGCCTGATGGACCGCCAGGGCTTCTGGTTCATCCTGGCGGTCAGCGTGCTGCCGATCCCGTTCCAGATCGCCATGCTGGCGGCCGGTGCGACGAAGTATCCGGTGCTCTGGTTCTTGCTGGCGACCTTGATTTCCCGCGGCGTCCGCTACTTCGGCCTGGCCTTCATTGTCTGGAAGTTCGGCGACAAGGCGGAGGCATTCATCAAGAAGCACAAGTGGACGTCGGTTATCCTTGCCATCGTCCTCATCGCCGCCTTCTGGCTCGCCAGTCGCCTCCTTGGCGGATCAGGAGGTTGACACCGCACGTCTCGGTCCGATGTCGATTGCCTTTGTCACGGCGGTAGATCGATAGGCTGGGCGTCAGTCTCTTTAGCTGAATGATGTGGACTTGCATTTGTTCCACAGCCTTGCAATCTCGTCTGAAACCTTGGACGTTGCAACGGCATGGTGGAACAGCCAATGGATCCCAACCCCCCCCCCCCCCGCCCCCTCTCTGTGGCGTCGCATCCGACAGAAGTGGTTCATCTACCGTCTTGCTGGGGACGGCTTCGCTCGGGCGGCGTTGCAGTACCATGCCGCCGCGGACGAGGCTACGGATGAAGGGTTCATCGAGGTCTCGCTCGTCGGCGTGCCCCGACCGATTCTGGTCCGCAACGGCAGGCGTCGCGGGGAAGTCGATGATCGCGAGACCATCTGGGAGCTGTTCTTCGACGACCACTACACGTCGCCCATGTGGCGTTCGAATCAGCGGGTGCTCGATCTCGGTGCCAACATCGGGATGCTGCCGATTTGGCTCCAAGCGAACGGCATGCGTCCCTCGGTTTACGTCGGCGTCGAGCCGGACCCGGTGACCGCGTCACTGCTCCGTCAGCAGGTGGCCCGGCTGCCGTTCGAGCATCCGCCGCACATCGTGCAGGCGGCGGTAGGCGACGCGGATCGAGAGGTGCGGTTCGTGACGCAAGGCAACAGCATGTCACACCGAGTGGGCGATGACGGCGACCTGTCGGTCCGGATGCGACCCGTGGGCGACCTGCTCGACGAGGCTGACCTGGACGAAGTCGACATCATGAAACTGGATGTCGAGGGAGGCGAGCGAGAGGTGGTCGCCGACGCCGGCCGCTGGGCATCGCGAGTCGCCGCCATCGCCTGCGAACTGCATGACGGCATGGATGGTGCGTGGCTCAACCAGCATCTGCGGCCTCATGGCTATCGCGTCTTCGACTACGGCGACTACATCATCAGCAACCACGCCGCGTTACGTGAAGACATGTTTGAGAAGCTTCCGAAGAACGTCCAAGCCAAGGCGATGCCGTGAGGCTCCGGGATGATCGGCACAGATGTCGCCCGTGACGGCTGTGGTTCCTCCCGATGATGCCTCGTGGCACGCGGGGTATCGCGGTGTTATCGGCACATTGCGTTGCGGGGCGGATTGGCGAGGATGGCCGAAGCAACCAGCGTGCAGCGTGCCCTTTCCATTCGTCAGCCGTATGCCGAGTTGATTCTCCGTGGGGAGAAGACGATCGAGTACCGGACGCGGCCGACGCAGATTGTGGGGGAGCCGTTTTACATCTATGCCGCGGGCAAGTGGCCGGTGACGGGGGCCAAGCGGCGGGTCTGGTCGAGCGACCTGTCGATGCCGGGGCCGACGCGAGGATTGCCTTGGATGCTGGAGATGGCGCGGGGCTTGGCGATGTTCGACGGCGAGTTGCCGACGGGCGTGCTGGTGGGATCGGCGTGCATTGAGCGGGTCGAGCAGCGGGCGGACGGGATGTTCGCGTGGCACCTGTCGGATGTGCGACGGCTGGCGACGGCGATGAAGCCGCAGGGGCATCCGCAGCCGACGTGGTGGTTCCCGTTCGGCAAGGCGGCGTAGCGAGGGGTCGAGACGACATAGGCTGAGCTTCAGCCCACCATCTCGAACCAGAACCCGCCCGAATCGTGCAAAGCCAAACTCAAACTACCTCGCCGATGGCCTTCGGCAATTACGAGACGAACGGCGTCTACGACGAGATGTTCGAAGAAGGCCTGGCGGCGCGGTCGCACTACCAAGGCATCCACCGGCAGCTCCTCGACCTCGACGGCGAGAGCATCGACCGCAAGCGGCGGATGGCAGACGTGTCGTTTCGCAACCAGGGCATCACGTTCACCGTCTACGACGAGTCGATGGGCACGGGCGGCGTGGAGCGGACGATGCCGTTCGATCTGGCGCCGCGAATCATTCCGGGCCACGAGTGGAAGATCATCGAGGCGGGGCTCAAGCAGCGGATTACGGCGTTGAACCTCTTCATCGCCGACGTCTACAGCGAGCAGCGGATCTTTCGCGAGGGGCGGATTCCGCCGGCGCTCATCTTGGCGGCGAAGCTGTTTCGCCGGGAGATGCTAGGGGTTCGTGTGCCGGGGGACGTCTACGTGCACGTCTGCGGCAGCGATCTGATTCGCGACGAGACCGGGTACAAGGTGCTCGAAGACAACTGCCGAAGCCCGAGCGGCGTGAGCTACGTCATGGAGAACCGGGCGGTCATGAAGCGGGTCTTTCCGAGCCTGTTCCAGCAGTATCGGGTCCGGGCGATCGAGGATTATCCGTACAACCTGCTCAAGTGCCTGCGAGCTGCGGCGCCGGCGGGGGTGGACGATCCGACGGCGGTCGTCCTGACGCCGGGCGTCTTCAACAGTGCGTTCTTCGAGCACTCGTTCCTGGCTCGCGAGATGGGCGTGGAACTGGTCGAGGGTCGGGACCTGGTGGTGCGGGACAACTTCGTCTACATGCGAACCGTCGCGGGGTTGCGTCGCGTGGACGTGATCTACCGGCGGATTGACGACGACTTTCTCGACCCGCTCTGCTTCAAGCCGGAGAGCGCGCTGGGTGTGCCCGGACTCATGAACGCGCACCGGACGGGGCATGTTTCGATCGTCAACGCGGTGGGTGCGGGCGTGAGCGATGACAAGGCGGTTTACCCGTACGTCCCGGACATGATCGACTTTTACCTGAAGGAAGAGCCGATCCTGGAGAACGTGCCGACCTACATCTGCGACCGGCCGGATGACATGCAGTACGTGTTGGAGCACCTCGATCAGCTCGTGGTCAAGGGCACCAACGAAGCCGGCGGGTACGGCATGCTGATGGGCCACCAGTCGACGAAGGAGGAGCAGGATGTTTTTGCCCAGAAGATCAAGGACGACCCGCGCGGGTTCATCGCCCAGCCAGTCGTGCAACTGAGTCAGCACCCGTCACTGACCGACGAAGGCTGGCAAGGCAGACGCGTGGACCTGCGGCCCTACATCCTGACGCGGCCCGACGGCAGCGGCGGGTTCGACGTGAAGGTCATGCCGGGTGGACTGACCCGCGTCGCCCTTCGCAAGGGCAGCCTCGTCGTCAACTCGAGTCAGGGCGGCGGGAGCAAGGACACGTGGGTGCTCGATGACGACGCGACGGCGGACGATCAGACAATCGAGGAGGTATCGGCATGACCATGATGCAGTCCCAGAGCTACGGCATGACGGGCCAGACGACGGCCAGCGATCGGCCTCTGCTGGCGCGGGTGGCCGAGAACATCTACTGGTGTTCGCGGTATGTCGAGCGGGCGGAGCACGTCGCCCGCGGGACGCTCTTCACGTCGCAGGTTGCCACGGACGCGGGTGATCTCGATGCCGGGCTGCGGGATCAGTTGTGGCATGCGTTGCTCGACGCGTTCGACGTCGAAGAACCCGACGGCGAGGGAAACTTGAAAGACCGGGTGGTCGAGCACCTGATCTGCAATCCGGACAACGAAGCCGGTGCCTGCCCCGCCATCAGCAAGGCGCGTGAGAATGCGCGCGGCGTGCGTGGCGAGATCAGCATTGAGATGTGGCAGACGCTCAACGAGCTCTACTGGTCGCTCGAAGACGGCGGCGGGCTCAACGGGGCCCGCCAGATGCTCCGCGACAATACCGACGACTTGCTGGAGCACCTCATCCGCGGATCGATGCTCTTCCAGGGCATGGTCGACCAGACGCTGGCCCACGGGCGGCGATGGGACTTCGCGACGGTCGGCCGGATGCTGGAACGCGCGGACGCGACGTGTCGGCTGTTGCAGTCACGCGTCAAGCTGCTGGCCGATCTCGGACCCACGCTCGAGACGCCGCTGCGGAACATTCAGCTCATGGCCGCCTTGCGGATGTGCTGCAGCATCGAAGCGTATCGCCGACAGCACACCAACGAGCTGTCGCTGGAGCGGGTGACAAGCTTCCTGTTGCTCAGCGACGAGCACCCGCGAAGCATCCGGTTCTCCATTGGCCAGGCGCACGAGGCAGTCAGTCGGATCCACGACACGGGAGACAACCCGGGGGGCGTGGACATGGCCGAGCGGGTGTTGGGCCGGATGGTGGCGCGGCTGGAATATGCCGATGCTCAGGAGGTCGCCGCGGATCCGGACGTGCTCCGGGACGTTCGCCAGACTATCGCGACGGCCAACGCAGCGCTGCACGCGAGGTACTTCGCCGCGTGACCCGGAGGTCGTGCTTCGGCACGACATACGAGCATCGAAGTTTGTCCGATGCGTCTTTGGCATGGAGCGAAGATGATCCGCGTCTCTAGTGCCCGACCGCCGCCTGCAAGTTCGTCACGTCACCCGCTACGCCTACGATAAGCCCGTCGAGCGGAGCGTCCACCAGGCCCACCTTCGTCCGGTGCACGACCGCCGGCAGACGCTTGAGTCGTTCGACCTGCGCATTGAGGCCGAGCCGATGCGGGACGTGCCGATCGTCGGGTTCGAAGACGCCTTCGGCAACGAGGCGGCGCGGTTCGAGTTGGAGCAGCCGTACCAAAAGCTATGCGTGGTGGCCGAGTCGACGGTGACGCTGGCGGACGTGGATCCATACGACATCCCGCTCGTGCCGAAGCGCCCGTCGATTCCACTCAACTGGATGCCGCGTGAGCGGTTGGCGCTCGGACCTTATTTGCAAAGCCAGGAATTGCCCGACGCACAGATCGACGAGTTGTTCGAGTACGTGATGGATTCCGTCGCGTCGAACAACAACGACCTGCTGGAGTCGCTCTTTGCTCTGAATCTGGAGCTGTTTAACAACTACGAGTACGTCCCCGGCTCCACCAGCAACGCGACGACGCCGTACGAAGTCTTCGCGACGAAGCGCGGCGTTTGCCAGGACTTCGCAGGCCTGTTCATCACGCTGATGCGGCTCATCCGCGTCCCCGCCCGGTACGTCTGCGGCTACCTCTACACAGGAAACGCCGACGCGGATGCCACCAACGCCGGCCGAGCCCCGAGCGATGCGACGCACGCGTGGCTGGAGGTCTACCTGCCCAATGCCGGTTGGAAAGCCTTTGACCCGACGAACGGCGTCCTGCCGCGACTCGACCACGTCCGCCTCGCCGTCGGGCGGTTTTGGCGCGACACGAGCCCGGTCAACGGCACGCTTTTCGGCGATCAGGTTCAGGAAACGCTTGACGCGACGGTCGAAGTCAAGGACGTGACGGATCAGACGCGGATGTAGAGCTTGCGGCGGTGCATCCAGAACAGCACGAACCACCATACCACCAGCCAAAGCGTCGGCCAGAGCAGGCCGCCGACGACGGAAGATCCGCTGACGTGCGTCGTCCACGCGATGATGCCGCCGGCGATGCTGGCGACATCGCCGTTCGGCGACGTAATTGTCCAGCGGGCGATGATCGTCTTGAAGAGCATCTCGCTGCCGACGTAGAGCACGATGGCGTTGAGCCCGAAGACCCGCAGCGGCATCAACGTCGTCAATCGTCGCCAATCACACACGAGCCACAACACCAACAAACTCACCATGCCGACGCCGGCACTTAGTGCGCAGTACGGCACGCTGAAGAACCACTTGCTCGACGGCACCGTCAACCGCCCGAGCCACCCGCCTCCACTCGCGTCGTAACCAGCCGACAGGAGCAATGCCACGCCGATCGCACCGACGCCTGCGAGGAGGCTGAGCCCGATCTTTCTGCCGATGCGCGTGTCACTCGCCAGAAAGAGACTCGTCCACCCGCCGGCCATCGCGATGGCTGCTGCGGGCAACGCCTGCTGGAAGCCGCCGAACCAGCCGAGGTGCCCGTTGATCCACGTCTTGACGCCGTGGAAGTGCTGCCACGTGCCGGTGCCCGTCGGCGATCCCTCGGCGGCCTGGCCAGCACCGAGTTCTGCCACCGCCTCGTACGGCACGAGTGTCATCACGCCCCACTTCGCAACCAGTATCGCCGCGACCAGGCCGATTTGAACCTTCCGCGGCAAGAGGAAGAGCCCGACGCTCACGACGTAAGCCCCGGCGATCAGCTGCAGGATGTTCCAGCTCAACAGGTCGCCCCACACCAGCGGACGCGTGTACGCCGCGCTCGCCACCGTCAGCAGGACGCCCAGCAGATACAGGACCACGCCCCGCCACAACGCCGTCATCATCGTCCGCCACCAAGGTCGATCTTGCCCGCGGCCGAACTTCATCGACAGCGGAATGCTCGCCCCGGCCGCAAAGAGAAACAGCGGAAAGACCAAGTCCGCCGCCGTCGCCCCTTGCAGCGGATCATTCCAAGGCACATGGAAATTCTGCCGATGCACCGCCTCGAAAGCGGTGCCGTCGAGCAGCGTCGGGTCCCACGTGTGGTTCACCCAGATCATGAGCGCGATTGTCCCGCCACGCATCGCATCGAGCGACAGCAACCGCCGACTCGCCTGAGCCGGCGGATCAAGACTTGCCCCGGCGTCACTCACATCCGGCAGCGTCGCCCACACGCGAGGTTTCGTCAAGAACCTGCGGCACCCCAGCTTCGCGTAGACTGCTTCGTGCTCATTGAAGTCACCCACACCACCGAGCTCACTTACGACGAGCCGATCCGCGGATCGCAGATGGAGCTCCGCGTGTGCCCTGCCCAGCTCGCCGATCAGGCACGGCTCAGCTTCGAACTCGCCATCGGCCCGCGGGCTCAAGTGCACGGCTACTTCGACTGGCTCGACAACCACGTCCACGCCTTCGGCATCGACGGGTGGCACGAGACGATTCGCATCAGTGCCGTCAGCACCATGCGGACGTACCGGGCCGATGCCGACATCGCGACGCTCGAGGTCGTGCCTGACACCTGGCCGCTTGAGGGCGTCCGGGAGGACTACAGGCTCTACGACTACCTGACGCTCGAAGGCCCGCTGAAACCGACCGAGGAACTGGACAGGCTCGTAAAGGACGTGGATGCAAAAGAGGGAGAACTCCTTGGCACGCTGGCGGGTCGTGCGCTGACGCTGCTACGCGATCGATTCGAGTACAAGACCGGCGCGACCAACAGTGCGACACCCCTTGGCACGTTCCTCAAGAAGGAGCGAGGCGTCTGTCAGGACTTCACGCACGCTTACGTCGCGGTGATGCGCAAGCTCGGCGTGCCGACGCGATACGTCAGTGGCATCGTGCACGAAGATCTTGGCTATCAGTTTCTCGGTGCGTCGCAGACGCACGCGTGGGCAGAGGTGTTGTTTCCGTCGATGCGAAGCTCGGACGGTGCCGGCGGGTGGGTCGGCCTCGATCCGACCAACGGCGTCCGTGCCGGCCCGACATTTGTCAAAGTCGCCAACGGCCGGCACTTCAACGACGTCCCGCCCAACCGCGGCGTCTACATGGGCTCCGCCAACGAGACCATCAGCGTCGACGTGCAGACCCGCACCCTGCCGAGCGTCCCGCCGGAGCTCCAGGCCGAGCGGTTCCGGTCCATCAACGTCCAAGCGACGCCCGCTCCCCTGGCCCTTGCCGCGTCAGTCGACGGCCAACAGCAGCAGCAACAACAGCAGTAGCGGAACGTCACTCACAAGCGAACGAGCGCGCTGCCCCACGTCAAACCCGCGCCCACTGCGAGGACGAGAACGAGGTCGCCCTCTTTGGCACGCCCTGCCTTTAAGGCTTCGTCTAAAGCGATCGGCACGCTGGCGGCGCTGGTGTTGCCGTACTTGTCGATGTTGATCACCGCCTTGTCACGATCCAGGCCCAGGCGGTTGAGGGCGCTGTCGATGATCCGCAGGTTGCTCTGGTGCGGCACGACGAGCTTGATGTCGTCGGCGCTGAGGCCGGTGCTCTTGAGCACCGTGTCGACCAGCTCGTTGAGCCGGGTCACCGCAAACTTGAAGACTTCGCGGCCTCGCATCTGCAGGTGGTGATTCCCGCCGGCGACCATCTTTTCATTAATCGGATGGCGGCTGCCGACGGGGCAGTTGATGAGCTCCCAGCCGCCGCCGTCGGCGTGAAGTTCACTGAAGAGCAGGCCGCGGTCGGCACTGGTTTCGGCACGCAGGACCGCCGCGCCGGCACCGTCGCCCCAAAGGATGCAGCTCGTTCGGTCCGTGTAGTCGGTGACGCTGCTGAGCTTGTCTGCCCCGATGAGCAGGATGTTCTCGTACCGGCCGCTTTCGATGAGGGCGGCGCAGAACTGCATGCCATAGACGAAGCCGCTGCAGGCGGCGTTGAGATCGACGGCGGGCGTTCTGTCCAGGCCCAGCGAGTGGGCGACGAAGCACGCGGCGGCGGGCGTCATCATGTCGGGCGTGATCGTGGCGACGACGATTAGGTCGAGATCTTTGGCTTCGAGGTGGGCAGACTTGAGGGCCCGCGTCGCGGCTCGACTCGCGATGACGCTCGTCGGCTCGTCGCCGGCGGCGACACGACGCTCCTTGATGCCGGTCCGCTGGACGATCCACTCGTCGCTCGTGTCGACCATCTTCGACAGTTCTTCGTTCGTCAGCCGCTTTTCCGGCAGATAGCTGCCGGTTCCGGCGATCACGGCGCGGCGTTTGACCTGTGTCGAATCCTGACTCATGGACCAAGACAGTAGAACCGCCCGCAGCCGCGTCACGATGTGACGGTGACCAGCGTTGGAGTGACTGGCGTGTCAGCAAGTGACATCCGTCTGAGCGATGTGGTTGACGATCTTGCTATTGACGTCGCTGGCAACAAGTTGCTGGCCGGCGCGGAGGGCGTTCTTGATCGTGCGGGCGTCCGACGCGCCGTGTGCAATGAGCGTGTAGCCGTTGACGCCCAGCAACGGCGCGCCGCCGTACTCCTGCCAATCGTGCCGCATCTTGATTTTGCCGAGAATCTTCTTCATCGGTTCGACAAGCTCCGGGGCGTTCTCGCCGAGCTCGAAAAAGACTGTGCGGAACAGCCCCTCGAACAGGCCCTCGAAGCTCTTGAGCATGACGTTGCCGACAAAGCCGTCGCAGACGACGACGTCGACGACGCCGTTGAAGAAGTCGCGACCTTCGACGTTGCCGACGAAGTTGATCTGGCTCTCGGACCGCAGCAGCTTGTGTGACTCCTTCGTCACATCGTTGCCTTTGGCCTCTTCCTCACCCACGCTGATGAGGCCGACGCGTGGCAGCTCGACGCCGCAAACCGCACGGGCGTAGCTGGCGGCCATAATCGCGTACTGGAGCAGGTGGTGCGGCTGGGGGTCGACGTTCGCGCCGGCATCACACAGAACGACCGGTCCGTGGAACGTCGGAATAACGACCGCAATGCCGGGCCGCGAAACGCCTTGAAGGGTCCGCATCCGCAGTTGGCTGGCCGCGACGCAGGCGCCCGTGTTGCCGGCCGAAACGAAAACGTCCGCCTTGCCGTCGGCAACGAGCTTGGCTGCGACGCCGATTGAGCTGTCTCGCTTGCGTCGAATGGCTTCGACCGGCGACTCGTCCATTGCAATAACCTGCGACGCGTGGACCACTTCGTACTGCTTGCCGACCTCACCGAGTTCGGCGTCGTCAAGAGCGCAGCGGATCGTGCCTTCATCGCCGACGAGCAGGAGGCGGTCGTCGGCGTTGAGAACATCGGCCGCGGCGAAGCAGCCGGCGAGGATGGCATCGGGCGCCTTATCGCCACCCATCACGTCCACGGCGGCGATCATCGGCTTGGGCGTCGAAACATCGGGCATAGCAGTAGCTTAGAAACACGACGGGCCCGACGCAGCGTCGAGCCCGGAACAGATGGGAGAAGATGAATGCAGCGCGACCTAGTCAGCTTGCTCGAGCGGGTCCATCTTGAGGGCGAGCTTCGGGTTGACGAAGCCGCAATGGCCGCAAGCGGCGTGCGGCAGCTTGGCGTTGCCGCAGGCGTTGCAGCGGACGACGTGCGGCGGCTTGAGCGCGTGGTGGCTGCGGCGGCTTCGCTTGCGGCTCTTACTCGTGCGTTGGGCGGGCAGCATAGCAGTCGGGGCTCAAATCGGCAGTCTACAGGTCAGTCAAGGCCCAGCGGCTCCAGCCACGGGCGGTGGGCACCCTAGGAGCGCTTCAGGTGAATCGTCAACCGGGGACACCGCGGGATCAATCGCCGGTGACGCAACAACCATCAGGCCGGCTCTCTAGCCAGCAGTTGCGTTACCAGGAGCGCGGCCGCGTCGAGGGGGCAGTTGTTGGCTGCGTGGCCGGTCGGGTCGCCGGTGCCGGTTCCTCCAGGACGATCACGACCAGCGGCGACGTCTCCTCGTCTTCCTTCGACAGCTTCGCCTCGCGACGGTTCGACACGTTCATGACCGCCGGCGGTGCGTCGCTGCCGAGAACGTCCGCCATGCGTGCGACTAGTTCCCGCTGAACGCTTCCCGCCGTGCGACCGATGGTTTTGAACTCGCCGACGCGGCCGAGCTTGGCGATGCCGTCCTCGGCGACGACGGCTTCGAGCCGCTCGCCCGACTCGAACTCGACGCGAACCGCGTCACCGATCTGGAACGGGTCGCGATCCACCCGCAGCAGCTCGACCACGTCCAGCGTGCGCCCGCCCGGAACGTCCGCCTTGCGGGACGTGAACAGCGTGCTCGACACCGCGACGAGGTACTCACGAGCCAGATCGAGCTCGACCTCCTTCGCCACGTCGCCCGTCGTCCGGCCCAGCACGTCGATGCGGCCGAGACCGAGGATCTTCAGATCGGCGAATCCATCAGCGTCCACCGGCACCTCCACCTGCGGCCGATCATCGGACAGTTCCTTCGCGAGCGATTCCGGCAGGTCTGGCGAGAGCTTCTTGTTCGGCTCGAGCCGACGGAGCGAAATGACGATGCGGTCGTTCGGGAACAATCGACGCGGCGCGTCTTCATCTAACGTGTCGTCTTCTGCCTGCTCCGGAGCGACCGCACCGGGCCGCTGAATCCGGATCGAAGCGGGTCCGGCCCGGTCGGGTGCCTCACGAGTCCAGTTTGCGACTGCTCTTGAATCCGACCTTGTTGCGGCACCGACCACGTCGGTGATCGCGATCCTGTCGAGCGGGTCCGGGACGACGAAGACGGTGACCGGAATATCCCGATCCTCAAGAATGGCCAGTCCGACCTTGGGAAGCCGGTCGATGAAGTTCGGGTCCAGCTGATCGGCCACGTCTCGCAGGGTGGTGTTGCGGGTGGCGAAGGTGATGCCGCTGGTGGCGAGTTCGGCCGCGATGCGTCCGGCGGCGGCGGCGGGTTCGCGGGCCGACATCGCCACCAGCGTCGAATCACCATCGACGTACGGCAGCGACGGCTCGACAGGCGTGTCGGGCAGCGTGGCATCCGGAGCTTCCGACAGACTCATGGCCGCCGGATCCTGAGTCACGGTTGGCTCCGGCTGCACCAGATTGTCGTCCGCTACCGGCGGTTCGGGCGCTTCGTCACCTTCGACCGCCGGCTGGGGCCGTACCTGATAAGGATCGAACGCCGGATCGCTCAGCTCTGTCGCCTGCGCTCCAGCCATAATCGCCGGCATGTCCTCGACCGCCTGACGCCCGTCGTCGCCCGGCAGGAGGTACACGACGGAGATGCCCAGCGTCAGCAGGACCACGAGACTGGCAGCGATGCCGAGAATGTTGGGTGTGAGGAAGCGGGAGAAGCCGGTGCTGACAGGCTCGCCCAGCAGCGACTCCCGCTCCAGCCGCATCATCGTCGGATCCGCCTGCTCCAGCGAGCCCGGAGGCGGGGCGACCGGTGGCAGCGACGTCATCCAACGCTTGGCCTGACGCATCTCAGCCACCATCTGCCGATACCGCGGCGACCTGGCGATCATCTGCTCGATCTCACCACTGGCGGAGGGAGACAAGTCTCCATCCACGTAAGCGGCAAGGTCGGCTTCGATCCGTTCGTCAGTCATACGTCGGTCGCTAAAGGTCAGGCTTCAGTGCCGCGGCGGCGGTGAAGGTCGAAGTGGTCCTGGAGCTGCTCACGCAACGCCACACGGGCTCGGAACAGCCGGCTCTTGAGCGTGCCCAGCGGCAGGCCGAGGATGGCGGCCATTTGGCTGTAGTCGAACCCTTCGAGGTCGCGCATGACGAGCAACGCGCGAGCCTCGGCGTCGAGCCGTTCCATCGCCTTCACGACGGCCCGTTGGTCCTCGTTCTGCTCGGTTTTGGCGGCGGGATCGCTCGCAAAGCCGGTCCGCCAGCCCGTGCCGTCGCCGGTCATGCCGCTGAGCGTCGGGTCACCCGAGGCCTCCTTGAGGAGCTCCCGCCGACGCCGGCCTCGACGCAGGTGCGTCATGCTCGCGTTGACAGCGATGCGAAAGAGCCACGAGTAGGGCCCGCTGTCGCCGCGATGCTCGGCGACTTTGTCGAAGGCCCGGGCAAACACGTCCTGCGTCAGGTCGGCGGCGTCTTCGTAGTGATTCGTCAGGCGGTACACGGCGTTGAAGATGCGGTCGTAGTAGATGCGGACCACCGTCGCAAAAGCGGCCCGGTCCCCGCGGCGTGCCTGCTCGAAGGCCCGACGCCCCTCCTGATCCATCGGATCGACGGCCTCTTCCAAAGAACCCAAGCCCACTTCGGCAGGGGCAGGGGCGGGATCGGCGTGGGGCTCGGGCACTGGCCTAAATCCTCAGACGCGTGTGGCAACGAAGAGTTCCCGCCAAATCTCTACTGATCGGGCGTGGGTCCGTACGCTACGCCCGCCCCTGCCGCGGCGGGTCGCGGCTCCTACCTCATGTCGCTTCGTTGTCCTCATGTCACCACGTTGTCCTCATGTCGCCACGTCATCGCGTCGATGACTTCTCTGGCAGACCGACATGAGGCTCATTCCCACCTTCTCTCCCGCCGCCTCCGCTCGGAACGCTTCGCCCGCTATGCCTCGCAACGCGTTGAGCCAGGCCGACTACGACGATGTCAGGCAAATCGCCTCGCGATGCCTCGGCAGCGTCCTGAGCGTCGACCCGATCCCGAGTCAGCAGAACGTCGTCTGCCGCATCCGCCTCCGCGACGGTTCCCGACGGATTCTCAAGATGGCCCCGCGGCCCGGGTCCAGCCGGTCCCGTGGCCGACGCAGCGACGAGAACGTCGCCCGTGAACCCTCGGCCTACCGACGTCTTCGAGCGGCAGGCATTCCAGCTCCGACGATCTACTGCGGTGAAAAGAGCGACGGCCGCATCGGGCGTGCGTGGTTCGCCTGTGACGACCTGGGCCGCCGCACCGCCGCGGACGGATCAGGCCTCAGCAACGCCGGCCGTCGGCACCTCTTCGGCCAGATCGGCAAGTTCCTCGCCCGCGTCCACGACCTGCCCGACGATGGCGACCATCAGACGCCCCGGCTCAGCCCGCTCATCGCTTGGCAGCACCACCAGATCCGCCGCGGGCTTGCAGGAGGCGTCTTTCGCGACGCCGCCATAGAAACCTACCTCAGCGACCTGCTGGAAACCGATCGCCCCGGCACCACCACCGGCCGATGCTCGCTCTGCCACGGCGACTACCACGCGGCCCAATGCGTTCGTCGTGGCGGCCGGCTGGTGGCGGCGGTCGATTGGGAGTCGAGCCACTGGGGCGACGCTGGTGACGATCATGCCGCCTTCGAAATCATGATGCGGGTGACGGTGCCGGCTGAGGTGGCACAGGTGGCGCTTGACGCGTACGCCGCCTCGCGGCCGTTTTTTGACGCGTCGCGCTACGAGACCCGCCGCACCGCCCACGCCGCCGCGTTAACGGTCGCGTTCCACGACGTGCGTCGTCACGCCTACGCCCGATCCGCCCGCCATCTGCTCCGGCAAGCTTCGCATCTCGCTGCTGCGGCCTGAAGCCGACGATGCAAAAGCGGCCGCGGGATAATCCGCGACCGCTCAGGACGCGATCGTGACGGACCAGTCTTCCCCTACTGACGTCGACGTCGCAGCCCCACCAATCCCGCAACACCGGCGAGCGACAACACGCCCGGCTCCGGCACCGACGCTGCCCAGGCATCCATCAGTGCGAACGAACTCGACAGGTCACCTGCGTCCGAGCCGAAGATCGAGTCGCCGAACGCGTTTCGCAGCAGCGTGAAGTCGCCGAGCGACACATTGCCGTTGCCGTCGAAGTCGGCGGCGAACCGGCCGGTGTTGCCGAACTGGTTGCGGAGCAACGTGAAGTCGGCCAGGTCGACGTCCCCGTCCAGATCGGCATCGCCTTGCTGCAGACGCACCGGCTCGAGAAGCGTGGCGTCGGCTTCGTAGAGGACGTCGAAGTCGAGCCCGATGAAGTCGTCGACGACGGAGGCGAAGACGCCCATTGACGTGCCGCCGATGGTGATGATCTCGAAACTGTCGCCCGGCAGCGGCTGAAAGCCGGTCTCCGCGAGCACGTTCAACACGCCGCCGTGGGTGACGTCGCCGAGGACCTCGAGCCGGTCGAATGCACCTAGGGCCAGACCGTCGAGCTCGATCTCGAGCACGTTCGTCCCGGCGAACTCAACGTCGCCTTCAAACTCAACAATGCCGGGGCTGTTGCCGGGGGCGTACCCGCCAGCGAAGATGCCCAGGCCGGGGCCGAAGAAGTCGCCGGGGCCGCTGACGAGCTTATTGAAGCGGGTGTTGCCGACGAACGTGGTGTCGCCGATCGCCTGGAAGGTGCCGCCGACGATCTTCGTGCCGGTTGGCGTGATGAAGATCACGTCGCCTTCGTTGACGGTCTGGCCTGCGCTGTAGCCGCCGATGATGGTCAGCTCTGACCCGGGCTGCACGAGGACATCCCGCGTGACTTCGAGGTTCTGATCCTGCGTGAAGGTCGCGACGGGGCCGAAGATGCCGCTGGTGCCGACGACGAGGTCGCTGTCGGTCAACGCGAAGGTGCCGCGGTCGAAGTCGACGCTCTGCAGGCTGTTGGCGGAGATGGAGCCGACCTCGAAGCGACCGCCGTTGACGCGAAGCGTCGTGCCGATGACGGCGAGGCCGTCGATGTCCAGCGTCTGCCCGGCGACCAGCGTTCGGCCGCTGCCGAGAACCTCGTCGAGGACGAAACTGCCGAGGGTTTGGCCGGCGGTGTTGCTGAAGCGGACGGTGCCGGCGTTGAAGTTGATCGCGCCGCCGGCCTGAGTGAGACTGTCGAACTCGAGCGTACCGCCGTCGATGTTGATGGTGCCGTTTTGGCGAAGGCTGAGCGGTCCTTCGGTGTCGACGGTGCCGTTTTCGAGAATGTTGAGGATGCCGAAGCCGCTGGCGGTGTTGGGGCCGACAAAGAGCGTGCTGCCGATGGTCCAGGACGCCGGCAGGCCCGGGCCTCCGATGGTGGCCTCGCCGCGGTCGTTGTTGAAGCGTCCGACGAAGCCGAGGTTGCCGGTCTCGACACGCCCGCCATCGCGGACGAAGAGGTCGCCGTCGTTGGCCGTGGCGGCTGCGGCGACGGAGAAGTCGCCGCCGGTCTGGAAGAGCGAGCCGTCGTCTTGGACCGTCAGGCTGCCGTTGCCGTTTTGCTCGGCGGCGATTTCGGCGAAGACGTCGAGCAGCACCTGTCCGCCGTTGCGGACCGTGACGTCGGCGACCGTGCCGGGGTCGACGGCCACGTTCATTTCCAGGCCTTCCACTTTGGCATTGTCAACGACGAGTATGGCGTGGCTGTTGTCCTGCTCGGCGATGCTGATGCGCTGGTCGGTGGTCAGAAGCCCGCCGTCCGAGACGGTGACGGTGGTCGGAGCCGCACTGCTGCCGCCGGAGAGGCCGAGGATCATCCGGCCGGTGCCCTGGTAGTCCATCGTGCTGCCGGGACCGGTGACGGTCAGGCTCGACCCGTCGCTGGGACCCTCTTCGCCGACGATAAAGCTGCTGCCGCCAACGTTGTTCGTGACGATGGCGCCGTCGGAGACGGTCAGGCTGCCGACGCCGGTGTCGCCGACGAGGAAGATGCCGTTGATGTCGGCGGTCGTGCCGGCACCCGAGACGGTCATCGTGCCGCTGCTGCCGGCTTGATCGCCCAGGAAGACGCCGTTGGAGGTGAAGTCGGCGTCGTTGGTGACGTTGACGGTGCCGGTGCCGCCGAACCCGACGAGCGTGAGGTCGGCGGTCGTGCTGAACGAGGCGTTGTCTACGTTGATCGTGCCGACGGCGTTGGTTCCGTAGCCGAGGACGGGGCGGCCGACCGTGGTGAAGCTGCCGCCCGAGGTGACGTTGACCGTGCCGGTGCCGGCGGTGTCGTTGACCGAGCCACCGATCCAAACTTCACCGGTGCCGGTCGACTCAAGGACGGAGTTGGCTCCGTCGATGGTGAACGTTGCAACGCCGCCCGGGTCATCGCCCACCGTAACCGCGACCGCGCTGTCACCGGTGATCGTCACGCGACCGCCCTGCTCGATGTCGAGGAAACCGACGGCTGTTCCATTGGCAACGTTGTTGTTGTTGCCCGCGAAGAGCCCCGATGCGGTCAGCGTCGAGCCTGCACCGCGGATGGTCGCCACGCCGGAGCCGGATGAAGCAAGGCCGAGGTTGAGTTGGCCGCCGAGGGTGACGTCCGCGCCGTTGAGCACGTCGAACGTGCCGTTGCCGCCGAACGTTTCGCCGCTGAAGACGGCACCGACGTTTATGGCCCCGCCGACGTCGGCCGAGGCGTCGAGGCCATCGAGAACGAGTGCGTTGGTGAAGCCGGTGCCGGCTCGCCTGCCGATCTCGATGTTGCCGCCGACGATGAGCGAGCCGCTACCGACCGTGTTGCCTGCGGCGTCCTGACCGACGCGAACGACCGCTTGGCCGAAGTCGCCGATGATCATGTTGTCATCGACATCGAGCGTCGAGAACGCGCCGCCGGCGGAGCCGGTGATGGCAATGATGCCGTCGCCCGTTTCGAGCGTGCCGACGACGAGATCGCCGTTGCTGCCGCTGTTGACGGTCCGGACGAGGCCGCCGGCGGTGATGTCGAGCGTGCCGACGCCGGCGCGGCCGACGTCGAGCCGGCGCAGACGCCACTCCGAGCCGGCCCCGTCGACGACGGCCGTTCCGCTGGAGCCGACGTCGAAGGCGACGAAGCCGTCGGCGCTGGTACCGATGTCGGCGTTGAGCAAGCCGCCGTTGGTGATGTTAAGGAAGCCGGTGCCGAGGAATCCGACGAAGTGGTCCTCGGCCCGGACGGTCGAGCCGCTGCCGTCGACGTTGAGCGTGCCGGTGCCCGTCGCTTCGACGCCGAGCTCGATGTCGGGGATGCCGATCGAGTTGTTGATCGCCGGGTTCACCTGGGCCGAGCCGCCGCCCGTGACGTTGAGCGTCCCGGTGCCGTCGCGGCCGACAAAGATGCCTTGGTTGTTGGACTGCCCGTCGGCGAAGAGCAAGCTGCCGACGCCGTCGACGTCGATGACGCCCTCCGAGCCGACGGCCTCGCCGATCGCGACGTTGAGCCCGCGGAAGGTCGAGCCGCCCGTGAGCGCGAGCGTGCCTTGGCCTTGGCTGCCGACGGTGAGGGAGCCGACACTGTCCCACGCAACGCCGCCCGTCAGCGACAGGTTGGCCCCGCTGATCAGATCCGTCGCCGTCGCGTCGTCGACGAGCACGACGCCCTCCGTATCGAGGATCGATCCGCCGACGCTCGTGAAGTCCCAGTCGCCGCCGAGGACATTGACGTTGTTGGCATCGCTGGGCGCGCCGATGACGACGGTGATCAGCGTGCCAGTGGCCGCATCGAAGAAGACGTTGTCGGCGTCGGTGGGCGTCTGGTCAGGATCCCAGTTTCCGTTGACGTTCCATGCCAAGAAGAGCCCGCCGGCCCCCCCGTCCCAAGTCAGGTCGTCAGCAGTCGCCTGCGCGTTGGCGACGAGGGGCACCGCCAGTACAGCGGTAGCAAGGAGACGGCGGCGGTGGATTGAATCGTGGCGGCGAGGCATGAAGACTCCTGGGACAGACGGGTAGTGACGGTGACCGCTGATGACGGCTTCCAGCAAGACTTCGCGAGATTAACCAGAACACCCTGCCAAACATTTTTGCGCAGCTACCGCTTCAAACGTGCGGGTCGCGACGACGACTGTGGAAACAGGTCCGGCCGCGCCTCGCGAAGCTCCCGGATCATCGATCCTGCTTGCTCGAAGGCACCGGGCGGCGCGTGCACCGTCTCGGCACCGCGTGCGATCGTCGTTGTGAGAACCTCTCTCAGCTCCTCGTGTTTCTGTGCGTTCCAGAGCACCATCTGCAGCGGCGCGACACCCAGCACAAGGTCGCGATCCTTCGTCAGTGCGACAAGGTCACGCAATTCGTCGAGCAACGCCTCGACCTCCTCCGGCTTGGCGTCTCGCGTTTCATAGATCGCTCGCAGCGTGAGGTGGCGGGCGCGTGCGTTCAGGAGCAGGCTGTTGTCCCGTCGCAGCCGTAACTTCATCATCGGCACAAGCTCGTTGTAGATGAGCAAGGCCTCGTGCCAGTTGCCGCTGCTGCTGAGCAGGCGGGCGTGCAGGTGGTACAGCTGCATTGTAAAGCGGCTCTCGCCCATCTCCCTGCCAACGAGCTGCTGGCGGCTGATGTCGAGGATTGTGTCCAGCTCCTGTCCGGCCGACTCCGAGGTGCGGTAGAGGCCGGTCGAGATCAGGCCGTCGGCGTAGTTCAACATCTGGTTATGCCAGTGGCGACGCTCGTCCTCCATGACATCCGACGCGTCCAGCGCAGCTATCGCCTCTCGGCCAAGCTCACGCAGACGTTCAAGGTCGCCAGGTGCCAGACGGCGAACCAGCGCTTGGCTCAGCGACGTCCGAGCGTTCCGCAAAATCGGTTCTTCCCGCGGCATCTCGACCTCGCTGGCGGTCGCGATGATCTGCTCGGAGAGTTCGATCGACGCCTCGTACTGCTTCCGCCACTGCAGCACGCTCGACAGCTGCTCGCCGCTACGAAGCGTTCTGAGGTCGCGATCGCCGAAGAGTTCCTTACGAAGCTCATAAGCCTCTTCGAGCAAGGGTTGAGCTTCCTCCAACCGACCCGACTCGAAGTAGATCAGGCCGATCATGTCGAGCAGTTCGCTTCGGGTTTCAGGCCGATCAAGCAGGTCCGTCTTGAGTCCGTCGCGAGCCCGGTCGACACTGCGGACGAAGGCGGCTTGTTCTTCGGGCTGTTCGAAGCCGGGGCGGGCACTGAAAAGCACCCGCTGCAGGAAACGGCTCGTCGCCCGCGCCGCGTCGGCATTGTCGTCGGCCTCGGCCTTAGCGGCGAGGGCGGCGTCGCGATCGACCAGAGCCTGCCGCTCCGCCTCCGTCGCCCGAATCGCCTGCGTCGTCGTCGTCACCACGCCGCCGATCAACGCGAGCAGCGTCGCCGCCAGCGCAGCCGCGACGGCTTTGTGACGCTTGATCAACTTCCGCGTGCGATACGTCCAGCCCGCCGACGCTGCCCGCACCGGACGGTCCGTCAGCCAACGCCGCAGATCGTCGGCCATCTCTGTTGCCGTCGCGTAACGATGCGTCGGCTCCGCTTGCGTCGCCCGCTGGACAATCCAATTGCCCTCGGCTGCGATCGTCGCCGGCAACGCTTCGGGTCGCGGTGCCTCCGCCGCGGCTTCGGCCATCGCCCGCCGACTCCGCGACATTGTCGCCCCCTTGATCGGATTGCTCCCGCCCAGAAGCGTGTGCAGTATCAGCCCCAACGCGTACACATCGCTCGGAAGGTCCACGCGCTCACCCCGAGCCTGCTCCGGGCTCATGAACATCGGCGTACCGACGATGCCGTCCGGACTCTCTTCCTCGATTAACCGGGCAATGCCGAAATCGATGATCTTGATTCGCAGATCGCCCTCGCGCTCGTCTCGCCAAACCAGCACGTTGCCGGGCTTGAGGTCACAGTGCAGCAAGCCCCGCGCATGCGCGTGAGCGACCGCATCGCAGACCCGCACCATCAGCTCCAGTCGTTGACGCACCGACAGTGATTCGTCGGTCGCAAATCGATCAATCGCCCGACCCGGCGCCAACTCGACGACGAGGTAAGGTTGATCTCGATATACGCCCGCGTCGAGCACCCGCGCGACGTCGCGATGATCCAACCGGGCCAGCGCCTGACGTTCCAGATCGAACCGCCCCTGCAACCGCTCGTCCTGCCGACCCAGCAGCTTGAGCGCGACCGTCCGCTGCACCGGCGCCGTCTGATCCGCCCGCCACACCTCACCGTGTCCGCCACGACCGAGGAACTCGCGCAGCACGTAGTGGTCGATCACATCGCCCTCCGTCAACTCGAGCAGCGACTTCGGCGGATCACTCAGGCCACTCCAGTCGATTGTGAACGTCAACCGGTCGAAATCGTCCGATGCGTCCGCCGCCTCGTCGCTGGCGAGCAACTGCAGCACCTCATCCCGCACCGCCGCGTCACCTCCGGCCGCCTCGGACGCAAACTGCTCGCGCTCGCGACGCGGCCGATCCAACGCCTCGAGAAAGATCACCTTGGCCCGGCGAAGTTGTTGCGTGGGAAGGTCGGCCATCGTCCTGCTCTTCATCGCGTGAGGCGTCGCACGGTCCTGCCAATCGGCTCAAGCATCATCAACACAAAGCCGCTTGAACAGCCATGCGCGGGCAAATGACCAATCCCGGGCCACCGTCCGCGGCGACAGCTTCAACGCCTCGGCCACCTCCTCGACCGTCATGCCCGCGTACACCCGCAGCCGGACCACCTCCGCCGCATCGGCATCCACGGCGGTCAAGGCTTCGAGCGCCTCTTCGACCTCCAGCACCGCCGCCGGATCGTCACCCGAGGCCAACTCCGCAACGTCAAGCGACACCCGCCGCCTGGCACGCCTGCCGTCGTCTTGCGTCACCGCCCCCCGCTTGGACGCGAGGCGTTGACGTGCATGATCGACCAACACCCGCCGCATCGCCGCCGCCGCCGCCCGGTAGAAGTCCGCCGTCGGCCGCCACGTCGCCGCCCGATCCCCGTGGAGCTTGACAAACGCCTCATTGACCAACGCGGTGGTCTGCAGCGTGTGATCCCCCCGCTCCCGACGCATCAGTTGCGAGGCGATCCGTCGAACCTGCTCCTCCACTGCTTGAATATCAACGTTCTTCAAAGCGTCGGGCGGATTGGAAGACGGCTCCAACACGAGACAAATCTACCACATGCCGGCCTGCCGAGCGACGAGCCAGCCGCCTGAAGGTCTAACTGCACCTTCGCACGAAGCACAAACGCTTCTCATCTAAGCCGGGCATCTTTCTCGCATGAACCCGCTTCTCACGCTCACCATCGTCACCGCTTCATTCACCACGCCCGCCCTCGCCTTCACGCCGCCTTCCAACACCGTCTTCTTCGACGGCCCGCTCTCGGTCATCGCCCACCGCGGCGGCGTTCTGGAGACCGCCGAGCACACGCTGCTCGGCTTCGACTACGCCGCCTCGCTCGACCCCGGCGTCATCCTCGAGATGGACGTCCGCCTCACCAGCGACGGCGTGCCGGTGCTCATGCACGACATCACCGTCGACCGCACCACCAACGGCACCGGCCCCGTCGCCGACCTGACCTTCGCCCAGCTCCGCTCCCTCTCGGCCGGCTGGGACACCACGTTCGACGGCGGGGCAACCTTCCCGTTCCGCGGCGACAACCTGCTCGTGCCGACGCTCGAAGAGGTCGTCCAGGCGCACCCCGATCGCCGCATGATGATCGAGATCAAGGTCGAAGCCGGCGTCGAAGCGGTCCAGCCGGTCGTGGACATTCTGCGGGCCAACAACATGCAGGACCGGGTCGCCCTCGCCAGCTTCGACGAAGCCCAAGTCGCCGCCGTCCGCGACATCGCCCCGGAGTTCGCGACGCTCTACTCCGTCGGCAGCGCCCAGAACCTCGTCAACGGCATCGCCGGCGGCACGTTCACGCCGGACCTGCTCGTCGACGACCTGCTCAACGTCTCGCAGAGCTTCATCGGCAACAATCCCGGCCAGGTGCCGCTGCCCTTGTTCGACGTCATCGACGACCTCGGCGTGCCGATCACGGTTGACACGATCAACGACGTCGCGACGATGGAGTTCTACTTCAACAACCCCGCCATCGACGGACTCGTCACCGACCGCCCGGCCGTGCTGCTGAGCGTCATCCCCGAACCCGCCACCGCCGGCTTCGTCGCCGTCGCCGGCGGCACGCTCCTGCTCCGCCGCCGCGGCTGAATCAGCTGGTGGCGTCAGACGCCATCTCCGCATGGATCGGGTCAGTCAAGCCACTGCGCTAGACCTGACTCGAGATCTGCGAGACGATCGTCGGGTCCGTGATCGTCGTGTCGTCCGCCAACAGCAAAGCCTTGCTGACGATGACGCTCATCGTCCGGTCGCCTTCGAACGGCAGGAAGCCGCCGCCCGTCGCACTCTCCGCCCGGCGGTCGGGAACGATGCACAGGTACGCGTCGTTGGGCTCCATGAGGATGTTGCCGCTGCCGAGGTGAATCTTGTACGTCCGGCGATCGCCGCGGACGACGAGGAACTTGTCGCTGAACGAGCACCGCTCGCGAATCTTGAGCCGCGGCACGAGCTTCTCGAGCACCGCCTTGCGCGTCTTGGCCGTCTGGCTCAGGTCGCCGAAGCTGAAGTCGTGCCAGTAGTCGGCGAACCCGCCGACGCGTCCGCCGTCCTGCCACGCCGGGTCGTTGCCGACGCTCGTCACGCCGACGAACAGATCGCAGTCGCGTAGGACCTCGCTCAGCACCAGCGGCGGAATCTGCTCCAACGGCAACGGGTGATTCTCCGGCACGTCGTCCGCTCCGTACGTCTCGTACGCCCCGCCGCCCGCGTGCTGGTAGTTCGTCGCCGCACCGGTTTGGTAGAAACGCACCTGATCCGTCGCGAGGTGGTGGTAGACGCCCGACTCGTTCGTGTCGTTGCCGTAATCCTCGCCGATGCCCTCGACCCAATACTCCGCCCGCAGCCCGTGGGCCGGCAGCTCCCGCAGCGGCGGCGCGTAGCTGTCGTCGACGAGCAGCCGAAGCTGGTTCCGCCAACCGCGCGATGCGCACAGCGCGTTGAACTGATGCTGCTTCAACACGTGGCCGGCGAAGCGGTTGCTGTACGTGCCGGTGTTGCGTTCCGCGTCAGTCAGCAGGTAGACCTCGCGGTGCGCCTGCTTGAACGGCTGCGTAATTTCGAGGCTCGCCAACCGCTCCCGCCACCGCACGACCTCGTCCGTCGACGTGCCGATCGGATGCCACAGCCGCACCTCCGCCGTCTCGCCGAAGGCGACCGAGTTGCCAGTCGCGTCCGTCGCAACATCGCCGTCGAACAGCACCGGCGTCTCGTCGACGCTCCAGATCAACCGCCGGGCGATCGTGCCGACGAGGCCGTGGTGCAGGTATCGCTCTCGCCACTCGGCGAGCGTCCACGAGCGGTCGTCGAGGTAGAGCTTGTCGAGCCGGTTCTTCGTTGCCGCGACGACGCCCTCGGCATCCTTCGCCGCCTGTTTGAGCTCCTTGAGCTCGTCCTTGTGCTCACGCTTCACCGTTGCCGGCGGCAACTTGACGGGCTTGCCCTTGTCGTTCGTCCAGGTCGTCGTGACCTTGTTGCCGTCGAGCCGCAGGACGACGTCCGCACCGCCGAGCGTCTCGCGTCGCTCGCCCCGCTCGAACCCGAAGGCGGGCGTGCCGAGTTCTTCGAGCGCGTCCTTCGACATGCCGGCCTCCGCCGCCGCCGCGTCGAGGACCTTCTCGATCGCCTTGAGCGTCGTGCGGAACGTGACGCGCGCCTTGAGCCGGGCCAGCTGCGCCAGCGCCGCGTCGCGCACGTCCTGCCGCTTGTCCTTCGCCATCTCGCCCAACGCCCAGATGCACGCGTTGGCCACCTTCACGCACCTTGGCCCGACGCCCGGCACCTTCTTCAAACACGTCAGCAACAACTCCGCCACGACCCGCGGCGTCGCGGTGTCCGCATGAGCCGCAAGCGTCCAGACGAGCCCCTTCAGGACGGTCGCGTTGCCGTCGTTCACGGCGAAGTCGCTGCCGCCGCCGCCGTGCCACCGCGGCCGAATTTGGATCGACCTTCCCTTCGGCACGACCGCGAACCACTCGCCCACCTGCTGCCGCAGCTTCGCCGGCTGGATCGCCTTGACGTGTTCCTTCGCCTCCTTTTGCCACTTCGCCGTCGGCCGACTCGCCTCGGCAATCATCGCGTGCTTGAGGAGCCCGATCCACGCCGCCCGCTGCTTCGGCGTCGCCTTTGCCAAGTCGCCATGCACCTCGTCCGCCCAATGCTCGCCCGGCACCAGCAAGAGCGTCGTATCGCGCCCGAAGACCAGCCGCATCGCCCTCGCCAACACGGGCGTGAGCGTACCGGCCGGCGGATGGTCCAGCACGTTGCAGATCGCCCGCCAAACGACGTGCCGCTCACCATCGGACAGTGAAGTCTCGCGATCGAACGCCTCGACCTGATCCAGCGTCGCGTCGTCCAGGTCGACTTCGTCATGCAGATACCAGTCGTGCGAGAACGTCGCCAGCAAGGCATCGAAGAAGCTGTCGCGATCTGCCGACTCGTCTTCGTCCGCGACGGCCTTGGCGATGGCATCGAGCGCTTGGCCGATGTAGTAGCCGGGCTCGCCGAAACCTACCCCGTCACCATTGGCCGACTTCAGTACCGCCTTTCGTTCCTCGACCGCCCGCTTTAGTCGCGACACATCACCGTCTGCAATAAGCCGCTCGATGATGCCGCCGCACCTCTCTTCGATCATCTCCGGCTTGCTGCTGGTGACGTTCCTTACCCGGACATCTTCATAGAACTGCCGCGTCGCCTCCGCCGTCGCCTCACACCATTGGGTCGTCGTCGCCGTGATCGCCTCGTGCTCCGACCGCAGGGGCGAGTCCTCGCGAAGCGGGAACGCATCGAGCCCGACCGTCTCCGTCGCCACGTCATCCGGCGGAAGCAGGCCGAGCTGCTGCTTGAGCTCCACCAGCCGCGACGCCGACCCCGCCGCCACCTTCGGCGGCGACGCAGCCGGCAGCACGATGTCCGCCGGGTCCGCCTCACCCTCGCCCGGCATCGCCGCCAGCACCGCATCCACCCGCGGCAACAGCTTCTTCGCGTCGTAGCTGTGACTCACGGCCCGCCGCCATGAGCCAATCGCCTCCGCGACCGCCTCGTCACCGGCAAGCTGCTCCGACGCGTTCTCCAATTGCTTGATGATCCACACGTGCGTGGAGCTGAAGGGCATGAGCCAGAACCGCCCCGCTTCATCACTCGCGGCTGCCAGCAAACGTAACACGTCGTCCCGCTCAAGTGGCAGCTTTCGACGCAGTAACGCCGACGCCAGCACGGTGAACGCTCGCATCTGCATGTGAAGCTGTTCCCAGCCCGGCTTCAGGTGCAGATTGTAACGCTCCGTCTCACTCTCAGCCTGCGCCGCCACCCGCTCCCGCTGTCGGACTAGATAGTCCGCAACATCGCACAGCGCGAGCACGCAACGCCGGTTCCAAGCAGGGTCCTTCGCCAACACTTTGTCCGAATCCCGGAGATCTTTCGCGTTCTCAACCGAATTCCAGAAGTACTTCCTCGCGTAATCCGTCTTGATCGGCGTCCACACCACCGCCGCCGCTTCGGGATCGGCCGACGTCTGCGGATCGAACGGCTCCAACTCGAACTCTGCTTGCTTGGCCATCGCTCACCCTCCCACCAGCATCGTCAGCCGCACGAACACCACGTCCGTCTCCACCCGCAGCGTCACCTCGTCGTCCAGCGACTCCGCCTGCCGATCGTCGATCAGCAACAAAAACCCGTTCCGCTCGAACGCCTCGCACGCGACCTCGAACTGCTTCCGCCAATCGACCTCGCGATCGACCCGCTTGCCGTGCGCCGGCCCGTTGAGCTGCCGCTCCGCCGCCGACGGCACCACCAGCCCGCGGTACGGCGTCGCCCCCGCGTCTGCTTGCCGCACCCGCCGATTGTGATCGTCCGCCTCCTGATACACGCGGGCCCGGATGATCTCCCGCACCGTCACCCGCTCGGCCAACCCATCTAGCGACAACGCCAAGCCGTCGCCTTCGGCCTTACCGTCGAGCGTCTCGTCCCGCACCGTCAGCGTCGCCGTAGCCATGGACGGATCGTAACGCATTCGTCCCCCAAAAGAACAGCTTCTAGGAGCCGTTCGGGAACGCGGGACGCGATACCGATCGCTCAAGCACTGCCGTTCGGCCGGAGGTAAGCGAGGTGGTGCGTCGCGTGCATCCGGTGGATCACCCGCCACGTCTCGGGCGACAGCTCGCCCAGGAACGGCTCGTACGCGAACGGCCCGCCGGCGGTGAAACGCTCGTCGAAGCGGCCGCACGCCTCGGCGAACGCCGCCAGGCCGTCCTCGTCGGACACCGCCGGCGGCGTCAGCGAACGCAACGTCGGCAACCCCCGCGGCATCGGCCGAGACAAGACGAACCCGTTGACGATCAACGGCCGCACCATCGCCGCGATCGGCCGCGGCAAACGAAACCCTTCAAACCCGTCCAGGCTCGCCTCCGTGAACTGCGCCAGATGCCGACACGCCTGCCCGAGCGTCCATCGGCCCTGGGCCTCGTACCCGTCCTCCAGCAGCCGCCGGGCATGGGCGACCGCAGCGTCGAGCGTCGCAAACCGTGCCCGACGGCGATCCCGAAGCGTCATCCACCACGCTACGAAACAACCGACGCACCCATGCATGCCAAGGCTGCGACACAACGCGCCGCCGGTTCGACCTCATCCCATGCCTCCGCCCGTCCGCTCCACCCAAGTCGTCTTCGACGACCACCTCCGCCTCGCCGCCGAGGGCGACGTCGAGGCCGACCTCGCCCGCAACTACCACCGCGACTGCGTCATCCTCATCGACGACGCCCCTTGCGTCTACCGCGGCCATGACGGCGTCGACTCGTTCGTCATCGAACACGGCCTGATCGTGGCGCAGACGATCCACTACACCGTCCAACGACATCCATAATCACCCACGGCAGCATCAACAGCGCCAGTCCCACCGCCGCCAGTGCGAACAACCAGACCAGCCGCAGCGGCCAGTCGCCCAGGTGGTCCATCAACGTCGGCCGCCCC
>CAYMAS010000038.1:0-10580 GCA_964388485.1 uncultured Tepidisphaerales bacterium
CGCCGGCTCCGCCTGCCTCGACCGGCTCGTTCATCCCGCTACGGGGATGCGCCGCGTCGTAAACGTCCTTCATCCGGTCGCTCGTCAGGTGCGTGTAGACCTGCGTCGTTGACAGCGACTGGTGGCCGAGCAGCTCTTGCACGCTCCGCAGGTCCGCACCGTTGTTGAGCAGGTGCGTCGCGAACGAGTGCCGCAACGTGTGCGGCGAGATGCCCGGATCGAGGCCGACCATTAGCAGGTACTTGTCGAGCTTGCGTCGGACGCTTCGGGTGCTCAGCGCTTCGGAATGCTTGTTGAGGAAGATGCGATCTTCGCCCGTCGTGATGCCGTCGGCCGAGGGGTCGTCCGGATTGATCTGCCGCATCCGGAGGTAGTGCCGGACGGCCAGGATTGCCTGGCTGCCGATCGGCGTGAGGCGGTCTTTGCGACCCTTGCCGCGAACGCGGAGGATGCCTTCCTCCAGGTCGATGTCCGCCATGCCCAGCTCGACAAGTTCGCTAACGCGGATGCCGCTGGAGTAGAGGACTTCGAGCATCGCCTTGTCGCGAGCACCGAGCAGCTCGGTGTCGTCCGGTGCGTCGAGCAGTCGCTGGACTTCGTCGAGGTCGAGGCACTTGGGCAGCCGCTTCTCCTGCTTGGGCGTGCGGATGCCGACCATCGGCGAGGCTTCGCTTTTGCCACGCTTGATGAGGAACTTGTAGAACGATCGCATCGTCGCCAGCTTCCGGGCGGTGGTGCTCTTCGTGTAGTTCTGCGCGTGGAGGTAGGCGAGGAAGTCGCGAACCGTGATCTGGCTGCACTTGCGAAGCCGTTCGTCGGTCGGTGTTTCGTCGGCGAGTCGTGCGTCGCCGCCGTAGCTCATGCCGATTTCGCCGGCGATGAACTGGGTGAACTGCGCGAGGTCGGCCCCGTAGCTTCGGACGGTGTAGTCGCTGAAGTGCTTTTCGTTGGCGAGGTAATCGAGGAAGGCCTCGACGCAAGGAGGCCGCTCATCGGCGGGCTCGACCTTGTCGCCTTGCGAAGCGGCTTGCAGGGCCTGGGGCGGGACGCGCGTTTCGGCGGTCGTGACCGGCGGGGTGGGCAGGACGCTGGGGAAGTTGGGATCCTCCGCCTGCGGCGCTGGGGCGGGGAGGGTACGTGGGGCGGACGGTGTGTTCGTCGGTGGCATGAGTCGCGAGTCCAGTGCCTGGTCGGCGGGCTCGGCGATCGGTGAACAGTCGCCGACCGGCCAGTGAAGGCAAGTCGGCACGACGCGGGACGATCCAACGTCCCGGCGGCGAGACGGCATTGGCCGCTGGTAAGAACGCGTTGAGGCGTCTCACCGAGTTCCCTTCGTGCCCGTCTCGTCGGCCCGAAGGTTCCGGTCGGATGCGTCCGACCCCTCCGTGGGTCGGCAGCGGCATCCGGTGCATGCTCCCTCTATCGGCACGACGTCCGCGAACAGGCCAATGCACAGGCCCCAAAGAATTCGGACAGACAGGTCGGACAACCCAGACGTGCACGGAACTGCTCGGCGGACAAGAAGCAACCACGACACCTCGTGTCGTGGCTTCACGTCGCTGCAAGGAGCGTCAGGCTATTAGAGCGTTTGCTGCTTCAGCCGCTGTTGCTGATCGCCTGCATCTCGCTGACGAGGTGCTGCCCCATCTGATGCCCCAGCGTAGCGGCGTCGAACCAGTCGAAGGGCAAAGCGGGATTGGCGACCATCTCGGCCAGAGTCTCGAGTACGACGGTCTCGCTGCCGGTCTCGTAGGTCAGCTGGAAGTCGTGGCCCTTTCTGGCGTGGCACAGCACGCGGGTTTCGCGTGGCGGGCTGAAGGGGTCGAGACTTAGCTCGGCCAGCGTCGTGTCGGGCATTTGGGGCATCTCGGGTCCTTTGCTAATCCAATGCGGAAGCGAGTCAGGCAACTCCGCCGCAGCCACTGCTAGGGTCGGCCGGCCGCCGGTGCGACTTGAGCCGAGGCCGTTCGGGCGGCGGGCGGGGTGTAGCGGTCGAGCTCGTCCATGAGCCCGGCCAGCAACGCGTAGTAGACGAAGCCGCCATAACGGTCGGCCACGAGGAACACGCCACGATCAGCGGCGGCCCCTTCGGGATCGAACCGGCCGGCGGCGTAATTCTGGGCGGCCCGGCGGACCGAACCGTCGCGGGCATCGAAGACCCCCACGCGTTGAATCATCTGGCTGCCCGCCACGTTCGGCGAGGGCAGCACGACATTCGCCGAATCGGCAGAGCCGCTACGCGTCAGCGAGCGGACGGCGTCGGCGTTGGGAAGACTGATCGGCCCCAGGACGTTGCCGCGACCGGCGAAGACCTGCACCGCCGCCGCCATCCGGGGCGGGTCGTATGGGTGGTAGAGCGTGACGGTCGGCACGACGAGAGCATCGACGCCAAGCAGCTCACAAACCGCCGCGGCATCGCCGGGCGAGTTGATGCCGTCGATGCCCAGCGCGAGATAGGCCTCGGCCACCCGATTGACCGGCACCGCGGTGACGCCTCGGACGCTTTGGAGCTGGGCGTAGAGGAGGTCCGCCTGCAGCAGCGGATCGACGCCGCTCTGGCCAGAGAGATTGACCGCCGGCGCGACGGCCCAAACCTGTCGCGGGGCGGCGGGAGGCAGTTGGAGTCGTTCCTCGACGCCGTAGTCGGGTCGGGTCTCGCAGCCGGTGATGCCGCACAGGAGCAGCAGGGCGAAGAGTCCGGACCGACGGAGATGAGTCCATCGGCTCGGGTGGCTGAGGAAGGTCGTGCGTAAAGATCGCGCGGTCCGCAAGGGTCACCTCCAGGTGCCGGGCGTCGGACGAAGGGGCACCGCTCACGTCCATGCGAGCGGATGGGAAGCCGTTGAACTTATCGGACGCCGCCGCGGATTGCCATGAGGTGTCGCAGCAACTTGTCGTGGTGCGTCAGGGTGGCGGCATCTGGCCTTACTCTGGAGTAGCCACGGAGCCGGCTCCGCGGCTACCAGAGGAAACGGATGGATCCTTCGAAAAAGCGGGTCCCGCACCGAAGTACGGAACCCGCTCGCGGGGTGGGGAGAGATTCGGATCGATCAGTCGATCGTGTCCTGATTGCTGTTGGCGAACGGCGGCAGGGTCGGCTGCTTGTCGAGCGTCTTGGGCTTCTGGGCCATGCGGCTCAAGTTGGCGGCGTCGGCACGGGCTGACCAGATGCACTCGGTGCCGCCGCGGTCGCTGACGAAGTAGACCCGACCGTCACCGGCCCACGATGGCGTGGCATAGGTGCCTTTGCCGTCGGTGATGCGATGACGATTCGTGCCATCGGCGTCGACGGTCCAGATGTCCTGCCGGCCGACGGCGCTGTCGGTGTCCGGCATGCCGGCACCGGGCTCGACGACCGTCGCGAAGGCAATCTTGCCGCCGTCCGGCGACCAGGCCGGGGCGACAAGGGCGGCATTGGTGCTCATGGCGACCTCGGTCACGTTCGTCGGCTCGTTGCCGTCGAGCTCGAGCGTCCACAAGCTGAACCACCGGCCGCCACGCTGGCGGGCACGCTGGAAGGCGATGACGTCCTGATCCATCCGCGGCGACCAATCCGGGAACAAGCCGAAGCCGATCATCGTCTTTTCACCCGTCGTCAGGTCGGCAGTCCAGAGTTCCCACTGCTGGCTTCGCGAGCCGATGCGGCAGAAGACCAGGCGGGTGCCGTCCGGGCTGAACGACGGGTGCAGGTCGTGGCCGGTGCCTTGGGTAATGGCGGTGACATTTCGGCCATCGCGATCCATGACGTAGACATCCCAGTTGCCGCTGCGGTTGGAGCAGAAGGCGATGCGGTTGCCGTCCGGGCTGAAGGCGGGGAAGGCGTCGTCGGCGGGGTCGGTCGTCAGCTTCGTGACGGCCAGGCCGCTGGTGGACTGGAGGTACAGGTCGCTGCGGGTGCTGTGCCGGGTGGAGGCGAAGGCGATGGACGAGCCGTCAGGGCTGACAGTGACGTCGGTGTCGAAGCCTTCGTCGACGTACGTGTGCTGCTGATATCCGGCCCGGCCGGCGACGGGCACGTAAGGCCGTTCGCCTTCGCCGTCGAACTCGCCGAAGGCGTTGGGTCCGCCAGCGTCGAGGGGCGTCGAGATCGCCTCGATGTTGCCGAACTGCGTGACGGCTTCACGATCGACGACAGGCGTGACGGTCGACTCGACGCGTGGCGTCGGATCGCGAGCGTCGGCAATCGGCGAGACGTAGTCCCGCTTGGACTCAAATGGCTCGCTCGTCATGCAACCAGCGGCAAGGCCGACTGCCACGAAGGAGCAGGCGGCGAGGATCGGGCGGGAGAAGGTCGGGCTCATCGGTCGAAGGGTCGAGTGGGAAGTCATCAGCCGGTCCACGTCCTTGTGGCAGGCGGTTACTTCACCTATCGACTCGTGGAGCAGGGGTGTTGAACTCGACGACCCCAATCCGATAAAACCGCCTGCCTTACGGCCTGATCGTCCCGCCTGCCTCACGGCTCGGGGAACCAGAAGTCGAACCGGCGAAACACCCAGCCGCCTTCCGTTTCGCGGAGCAAGACCACCTGCGGCAACGGATCGCCTGTCTCGAAGTGGACGATCATCTCCGTCTCCGCCTGCCGACGTCCGCCGGGACCCGGGCCGACGACGACGCGATCGCTGATGGTCGCATGCGTGTAGTCGCCGTAGATCCGCTCGTCGTTGCGATTGCGAACGGTGACGTAGCTGCTGACGACCGCGATGAAGCGTTCTCTGGCGATCTCCTCCTGAAAGATCGGGCTCGTCTGCTCGTACGCCTGGTCGAAGTCGCCGCTGGCAAGGATCTCGCCGAACGCGTCGACCGTCTGGCGGACCTCTTGCGTCGCGTCGGCCGTCTGTGCCGTGGCGGCGACTTGTCGGGTGCCCCAGAAGGCGAGCACCGCGGTGCAGACGACTAGGCTCAGGATCGCCAGCAGCATCCCGCCCTGCGTGCCGTGGGAGCGGCGGATTTGCACCAACGCCGCCGCCGCCACGAGCAGGCCGACGATGGCGAACAGGGCGAAGGCCGGGTGAATCCAGATCGACGGCGAGAGCAAGGCGGCGGTCGCACCGGCGACGGCGAGCGGGTTGATCGGCCGGTACTCGCCAGCCGACGCACCGGCGGTCGCGCTCATCCGCTTGAGGCTCGCCAAGCCGCTGGCCGGGGCGTCCGATAACGAGGATTGGCCGTCGCTGCTGTCGGTCACGTGTCGATCCTATCGGTCCATGAGGCTCCAACGTCATCCCAGTCCCCTCGACATGCGACGCGAACCCGCCAGCGGCGATTCCGCCACCGGCAAAAGGCTTCGCGACGCCCTGCTCGAAGACCGCCGCCGCACCATCGACTCGATCCGCCGGTTCAATCCGTCGGCATCGACCGACTTCCTCGCGTCGTTCAAAACCGGGGCGCTCAAGGAGTACCTCGAGCACCTCCGCCACGCCAAGCACAAGAGCGTCCGCCTCAGCGGCTGGCTCCAGCAGCGGACGACGCGGCAGCTGTCACAAACCGTCAAACGCCGCCAGGAGGCGATGCTCCAACTCGGACGCCAGGTCCAGACACCGCTGGCGGCGTAGACGGAGGCACTCTCTGGGGTAGCCGCGGAGCTTGCTCCGCGTGTCGGTGTTCAGGACGCGCGGACCGAGGTCCGCGGCTACCCCAGACTCCTCAGACGGCTGTCGAGTCGACCTCCGGCGGCACCGTCTCCGCAATCGACTCGCCCTCGACCTCCCCTCGCGCCAGCACCACCATCAGCAACGACCAGCCGCCCAGCGCGATTGAAAAGAGCGGCACCTGCAGCGTCTGCGGCAGGGAGTAGATCATCAGCACCATCGGGACCCAATACGCCCAATTCGGCGGCAACATCGGCCCTACCCGCTTGAGGTACCACCAGCCGAATCCACTCTGCCGCACCTGCTGCCGAAGCTTCGTCGCCGAGTAGCCCAGCTCTCGCCAGCCGAAAATCAGAAGAATCAAGGGCAACACCAGCAAGGGCGTGAAGATCAGCATGTCGAAGAGCATCTTGCTCACGATCGTTACCAGCCCCGTGCTCGTCCCGAAAAGCCAGCCCAGGAAGCGGTAGAACATGTCAACCGCAATACCGTTGAAGAAGAAGAACGTCAACAAAAACCCGACCTCGCCCAGACGACCTCGCAGCTTGTAGTCCGGCTGCACGACCGCCTTGGCCACCTCCGGCAGCAATGCACCCGCCAAGGAAGCCGCGACCGCGGCGAAGAGAAAGCCCCACTTGGCCTTGAGATTACCCAACACATCGCAAGCCGCCCGCACCGCGTCGACCTGGTAGTAGCTCACCACCAACGCAAACGCGATCGACTGAATCAACACGAACGGCCGCCAGTTGTCCCGCGCCGCGACGATGCCGGGACGGATCAGGTCGCGAAGCATCATCGGCGGCGGAGACAATGAGAGTGCGTTGAACGTTGAAAATGAGGCAAATTCGCGGCATCCGCCTCCAAGTCCGCGAGCCGCGGACCCACGGTCCGCAGGTCTGACGGGTCGGTTCGCGTGAAAGACGCTCGCCTTCTACGGATGGCGTCCGCTTCGCGAGGGTCTACAGCGGAAGGCGGAGCCTCCTGATGACGATCGGCATCGTCAGACCTGCGGACCGTGGGTCCGCGGCTCGCAGACGATCTACAACATTCGACGTTGCTACTTCAGCTCGTCGAGTGTCCCGACCGTCGGGAGCTTGCCGACCAAAGGGCGGACGTAGTCGAGCCAGGCCTGCGTGACGTTGTGATCGTCCGTCAGGTAATCGTCGGCCATGTGCTTCGTGAGGCGGGCGACGTTTTCAAGCGGCTCGAGGTGTGTGTCGATTGCGTAGTCGCTGCCGCTCTGGCGAGTCATCACGACGCTGCCACCGGTGTTGGACGGGTCGGCGGAGAACTCGACCGCCTTCTTGCCCACGAGCCGGGCTTCCTCGGCGTCGACTTCGCTGACAAAGCCGGCGAACGATCGCTGCAGGTAGCCGAACGTGTCGGCCCGCACACGCAGCTTCTTGCCGCCGGGCGTCTGGAGCTTCTTGGTGACGAGGCTCGACAGGTAGTCGCCCAGAGCACCGCTGCCCGAGAGCTGGATGTTGCCGTGCGCGTCCTTTTCCAGATCGTCAGCCATGTGCTCGGCGAACGTCTTGCCGTCGGGGGCCGTGATGCCTTCGGAGGCGGCGACGACGCAGCGGCCGTGCTTGGAGTAGACCTTCTCGACGGCGGCGACGAAATCGTCCTCGCTGACGGGCTTCTCGGGGACGAAGATCAGGTGCGGACCGCTCTTGTCGTCCGTGCGAGCCAAAGCACTCGCCGCGGTCAGGAAGCCGGCGTGCCGGCCCATGATGACGTCGATCTTGATCCCCGGCAGCGACCGGTTGTCGAAGTCATCGCCCATCATCGCACAGGCGACGAACTTGGCCGCGCTGCCGAAGCCGGGCGTGTGGTCGTGGACGCGCAGGTCGTTGTCGATCGTCTTGGGCACGTGGAAGACGTGCAGCTCGTAGCCGTCGCTCTTGGCGACTTCGCCGACGATGCGGGCGGTGTCGGCCGAGTCGTTGCCGCCGACGTAGAAGAAGTACTTGATGTCCTTCTCCTTGAGCTTGCCGAAGAGGCTGCGGCAGTAGTCCTCGTCGGGCTTGTCGCGAGTGGAGCCCAGGGCACTGGACGGCGTTTGGGCGATGCGTTCCAGGAGCTCGTCGGGCGTGTCGCTGAGGTCGAGCAGGTCGCCCTCGAGGATGCCGCGGACGCCGTGACGCGCGCCGTAGAGCGTGTCGATGTGGCCGTGCTGCTTGGCCGCCTGGATGACGCCGACGAGCGACTGGTTGATGACGCTGGTGGGTCCGCCGCTTTGTCCGATGATCGCGTTCGAGGGCATGGTGGTTCTGAGGTGAGTTCTGTGGCGGCGCACGGTAGGGCGTTCCGGCTCGCGGCGAAACGGACCACTTTGCAGCAGATCACCGACGCGCGGAGCAAGCTCCGCGGCTACCGCAGACACTCAAGAACAGATCACTCCACCAACGCCGTCGGCGCTGAATCCATCTCGACCGGAAGGTTGTCCAGGCTCTCCTGCTCCGACGCCGCGACCACCAGACGCCGCGACGGATTTTGACGCGGCAAGCTTGAAGCGAGCGAGGCGAACGGTGCCGTCACACCCGACACACCCGCGTCGGCCTTGGCGGCGTCGGCGGCGGAGGCGGCGGCGGGCGTGTTGCTGAAGGCGACGATGCCGTTGGAAGCGAAGGTGATGTCGATCGAGGCCACCACATCGCGAACCACATTCACCGGCAAATCGACCTGCAGATGACCGGCCGGCGTGGCGGGTTCGACCAATTCGCTCGGACCGGCAACCGCCAGATTCGGCGTCTCGTCGATCGTCGGCTGCGAAGCCAGCGGCGAGTGCTTCGCCTTGACACCCGCGGCACCGGCGATGAGCAACGTCACGCCCGCCGACAAAGCCGCAGCCGCGACAAGCGACGTCGCCTTCGACCAGCCGAACCAGGTTCGCGACGCCTCACGCAAGGCGTGTCGGTCGATCCGCAGGCGGCGGGTCGAGGTATTCCCATCCTCCTCATGATCCGGCTCGACGCCGACCCCCCGTTCGGCGACGAGGGGAAGCGGATCGGCCAAAGCCTGCCCGCCGGAACCGTCCGCTGCGGCCTCGGCTCGCAGCACGTTCATGACACGCCCGGCCACGTCACCGGCCATGGCGTCGGCGACGTCGTCGTCCGGGGCCTGGTGGAGCAGGCCGTCAAGAAGATCATTCAGTCGCTCATCCGCGAGGGCATCAATGTCTTCGGGGATGGCGGGGCGAGGTGGGTTCATCGAACGACGGAACCTGATGGTGGTGGCGAGGAGCGGAAAAGAAGGGAGGGGAAGCAGGCGTCGTAAGTATGGACACTGCTGCGCCCATCTGGTGAGTGACTTATCAATTACTGGACACAAGTCGTTGAAAAGGTGCCGCGCCAGTCGCAAGAGCCGTCACAGGCGGTTGCCCCGCCGCCCAATGAGGTCTCCACGATCAAAAGGCGTTCCCGCCGTCAAATCACGTCGCCGAGCAGATCGCGAAGCTTTTTGCGGCCTTGGAAGACGTGCCACTTGACGGCCTCGATACTGCAATCGAGTCGTTGAGCGACTTCGCGTTGGGGCAGCTGTTCGACCGTAAAGAGCAGCAATGCCTGCCGCTGCTTCTCCGGCAGGCTCTTGAGAGCCTCCCGAAGATGGACGCCCAATTCGCGTCCGCGGGCGGCGCGTTCGGGGCAGGGCGGGTGGCGGAACGACTCGCTGCCGTGGCCGGGCATGGGTTGCTCGGCAGGCTTGTCGCCGCGTTGCTCGCCGAAGCCGTTGTCGATCGACTGAGCAAGGCGGAGCCGTCGTCCGCGGCGATGGTTGAGCGAGAGGTTGGTGACGATCCGCAGGAGCCAGCCGCCGAAGGCTTCGGGCCGCTCGAGCGTGTCGAGCGATCGGTATGCTTTCAAGAAGGCGTCCTGGACGACATCCGAGGCGTCTTCCTGGTTGCCCAGCAGGCGGTAGCTGGCGCTGATTGCACGCCGGCCGTAGCGGCTCATGAGGTCGTTGTACGCCTCGACGTTGCCGGCGAGGATGTCGCGAACGGCCTCGCCATCTCGGGCGGCGGCCTCTTCCTGGGCGAGCTGTTGCTCGTCGAGGTCGAGCGTTGCATTTTCTTCTTGGACAGGCAGCCGATCGTCCAGAGGCGTCGCGTCGGGTGTCGTGACAGGCTGGGCAACGGGCACCGTATCAGTAACTGGGAGTTCCCTCTCCGGAAGGCGTTGAGACGAATCGACCGGCTCGGGCGGCGTCACGACGACGCTCGCAGGCCGGTCGTTGGTTGTGACACAGGTCGGTGGCAAAGGTTGGGGGCGGTAAATATGAGTCGACGGGACAGGCGGCGGCGGCGAGTCTAACCGCGGCGGCCCTGTGGATGCCAGTGCTTAATCGTAGCGTTCAGTCTGTAAGGGCTGGGCAAGACCTCGCGTCTTGAAAAGACGGCGGGTTCCGTTTCTACACTGATGTCATGAGCACCGGTTCCATCGAGACGCAGGACGCTGTTGTCGAAACTCGTCGCGGCTACTTCGGCGACTACGGCGGGACGTACGTACCCGAAACGCTCGTCAGCGCCCTCGACCAGCTCGATGCTGCTTACGAAGAGGCCAAGGCCGATCCGCTGTTTCGCCAGGAGCTCGATCGACACCTGCGCGACTTCGCCGGCCGGCCGACGTTGCTGACGAAGGCGGATCGGCTCACTGCCGAGGTCGGCGGGGCGACGATCTGGATGAAACGCGAGGACCTGCTCCACACCGGCGCCCACAAGATCAACAACACCATCGGCCAGGCCCTGCTCGCCAGGCGGATGAAGAAGACGCGCCTCATCGCCGAAACCGGCGCCGGCCAGCACGGCGTCGCGACGGCGACGGCGGCGGCGAAGTTCGGGCTGCCGTGCGACGTCTACATGGGCTCCGAAGACGTCCGCCGACAGAACCTCAACGTCTTTCGCATGCGGCTGCTTGGGGCCAACGTCATCGAAGTCGACTCCGGCAGCCGAACGCTCAAGGACGCCACCAACGAGGCCATGCGTGACTGGAT
>CAYMAS010000038.1:10590-33494 GCA_964388485.1 uncultured Tepidisphaerales bacterium
GCTCCAGCGGGACGACGCACTACATCCTCGGCAGCGTCGTCGGGCCCCACCCGTTCCCGGCGATGGTGCGCGATTTTCACCGCCCTATCGGCGACGAGTCGCGGCGTGAGTTTCGCCAAAAGCAGGGCAAACTGCCCGACGCCGTCGTCGCCTGCGTCGGCGGCGGAAGCAACGCGGCGGGCATCTTCTTCCCGTTCGTCGAGGACGAAGGCGTCCGACTCATCGGCACCGAAGCCGGAGGCCGAGGAGCGGGCGCGGGTGACCACGCCGCCCCTTTGACCTTCGGCGAGCCGGGCGTCCTTCACGGCAGCCTCAGTTACGTCCTGCAGGATCCCGACGGTCAGACCCGGCCGGTCCACAGCGCGTCGGCAGGCCTCGATTATCCCGGCGTCGGTCCGGAACACGCCTTCTGGAAAGACGCCGGTCGCGTCGAATACGAGGCCATCGACGACGACGACGCCCTCGACGCGTTCAAGCTGTTGGCCAAGACCGAAGGCATCCTCTGCGCCCTCGAAACCGCCCACGCCGTCGCCTCCGCCGTCCGATTGGCGAAGGAACTGGGCCCCGGCGGCGACGTCCTGATCTGCCTCAGCGGCCGCGGCGACAAGGATTGCCAAGAAGTGGCCCGCCTGCTCGAAGAGCGGGGCGACTGACGCGTCTATCGCAAAAGCGTCACCACGTCGACCTCCGTCGCGACCAGAACGACGTCCGCCATGCCGAGGAACAGGCCGGTCTCCACGACGCCGGCGATGCTCAAAAAGTCCCGCTCCAGCTGCTGCGGGTCGAGAATCGGGCCGTCGAAGCGGACGTCGATGATCGTGTTGCCGTTGTCGCTGACGAAGTCCTCGCCCGCTTCCTGACGCACCACGGACGTCCCGCCCAGCCGTTCGATCGCGGCGACCGTCCAGGGCAAGGTCCAGGTCACCACCTCCACCGGGAGCGGCGCGATCGTGCCCAGGTGGGCCACCTGCTTGGTCCCGTCGACGACGATGACCCGCTTCGCCGACGCCTGGGCGACGGCCTTTTCCCGCAGCAACGCACCGCCGAGGCCTTTGATGAGGTCGAGCGTCGGGCTCACTTCGTCGGCTCCGTCGACGACGACGTCGAGCCGATCCGCCTCCTCCGGCGACGCCAGCGGCACGCCCGACGCCTCGGCCAGTTCCTGGCTCGCCCGACTCGTCGGAACCCCGCGGACGTCGGTCAGCCTCCCGTCGGCCAAGTGCCGGCCCAGCGCTTCGATGAAGCAAGCCGCCGTCGAGCCGCTGCCCAGGCCGATCGTGGTGTCGCTTCGAACGTGCACGAGCGCCGCCTCGGCGGCATCGCGTTTGAGTGCTGCTCGGTCACGCCTCTGGCCCATAGGACCGACTCTATCCGCTGCAGCACCGCCGCCGCCTCATCCGGTAAAGCGTCGTTCATCCGGTACCGCGTCGTTCATCCGGTAACGCGTCGTTCATCCGGTAATGCATCGTCAGGCCGGTTCGGTTGTGACAAAGGCCGCGCCGGCGTAGGTTCCCGGTCCCGCCACGTCCGGCGTCTGTCTTCATGCTCCTCCAGACGAACAGCTATCTCGTCCCACGTGACCGCATCCGGGCGCACGACGACCTGATGCGACGCTTCCGATCCTGCTTCTCGCGGCTCGGGCTGGAGACGCAGCAGTTCGAAGTCCTCCGCGAGACCGGCCCCGAATTCTCCACGCCCCGCACCTCAGCCGTCCGACACGTGCAGGTGGTCCGATTCCGCGACAAGGACCAGTACGACCTCATCCACGACGCCGAAGCCGCTGATCCCGAGGCCCAGGAGCTCGTCGCCGAATTCGCCCGACTCGTCGAACTCGAGGCCCAGCAGCGGCGAGGCCATTTCGTCGGCACCTATTACGTGCAGAGCGACCTGTCGGCCAAACCCCAGCCGACGCTACCCGCACACGAGCCGACGCCGCCCGCACACGAGCCGGCGGATTCACCCGCAACCGACGAGGTCTGATCGGGTACGCTCTGTACCAGGAGATTCTCATGATCAAGCTGCTCTCGCCCGTGGCGTGGCTCAAGTTCATCGTTCGCGGCCTGATCGCGATCCTGGCCATCGGCGGCTGGGTCGTGGCGGCACTCGCAGTGCACGTGGTGGTCGTCGAACCACCAGTTCAAGAGATCCAACCACCAGCCGAGGAGACCGAATCGGTTGAGGCCACTGCTGAGCCGGCCGATCCCGCGTGGAAGGTCATCGTCGTGCCCAAGAACCGTCTGGGCCTGAGCCAGACCTACGTCGACACCCGCGACTGGACGCCCGAACAAGCCGCCGAGCATGCGGATCTGCTGGCGCGCATGGCCGAAGCCGGCAAGGAACTCCACGCCCGGCACCTCGCCGGCGAAGCGGCCAACGATCTGCTCCGCGACGTCTTCATGGGACGCGTCAAAGGAATCTTGACCGAATAGAGAGACTTCTCGCATCACGAGCCTTCGCCAATCACGCCGCCCGGCGTCGTGCTGTGTGAGCATCGTTGGCCCGTGCCAGCTCCACCAAACGCGTCACGCACGCCGTTGCCCGACGCTCGTCAGCCGCTTCGGCTAACAACGCCGCCGCGTTGCTCACGCGTCGCCCGTCGCCATCGAAATCGCGAGCCAACGCCGCCAGTAGCGACAATCGCCCGCCACGCAACGCATAAGCCATGTCCGCGATCTGCTCCGCACTCGAAGGACGCGGCAGGCGGAGAGATGAGGTCGATGCAGCAGCTTGAGCCATGATGTGAGGCATCGGCCACCCCGTGCCGAACCCGCCGGGCCCCAGTCGCGTCTCATAACGCCGCGGCTTAGCAAGCTGCCGGGCGAGGGATGGGCGTGGCCAATCGATCGATCAAAATTGCGGAGCAGGCCATGCGGCATCAACACGCCTCGTCGCGCATACTGGCGGAGACTTTCAAGTTCCGGCCCGAAATGCCGGCCCCAGGGGAACCCACAGGACGATGACCGAAGCGAGAGACTCTCAGACCGAAAAGCGGCCCGTTAACCGCAAGAAGCGACTCATCATCGCCGCCAGCGTCGTTGCCGGCCTCGGCGTGCTCGGGGCCGGTGCGATCGGCGTCCGCCAATACCGGATGAGCGTCCGGATGGAGAACACCCGCCAAGTCGGCCTCGCCGCCCTCGAAGCCGGCGACTACGAGACGGCCCTGCACAGCGTCGGCACCTACCTCAACTACTCCGACCCCGACGCCGCCGGCGACATCTACGCCTATGCCCGGGCCCGCGAAGAGGTCGAAGCCGCCCGCAACGAGCACCTGAGCCAATCCACCGGCTTTTACAAGCGGTACATCACCGACTTCCCCAACGCACCCAAGGCCGACGAGGCCCGGACCCGGCTCGCTTCGCTCTACGCGCAACTCGGTGCCTGGAACGAACTGCTCGACGTCACTCGGAACGCGCCGGTCGAAACCGACACCGGCGAGCCGGCCGCCAACGCCTTGGAGCGGCTTCGCCTCCACGCCCTCGGCCGGGCCGCCACGGGCGACCTCGATGCCGCCATCACGCACCTTGACCGTTACCTGACGCATCGACCGCTCGATGCCGACGCACAGGTGCTGGCCTTGACCGTCGAGCGGCAGGTACCGGATCTGGGGCCGACGGCCGCCGCCGTTCGGATCGACCGGCTTCTGGAGACCTACGGCGACGACCCGCGGGTCACCATCGTCGCCGCCGCCGAACGGTTGATGAACGCCGACGGTCAGACCGGCAACGACCTGGCCCTGGAGGCGGCACGAGGCCTGCCCAACGTCGCTTCCTCCGACGGCTGGGGCCGCGACGGGCTCAGCCGCGCTGTGCGGCGACTCGTGACCCTGCTCGACGGCACCGGCGAGACGGCACAGGCGACGCAGCTGCTGGCCGATCTGGCCGATCTCGTCGACGAGAACGACGACGCGGGCATGGTCCGACTCGCCGCCAACCGGCTCGTTCGGGCGGGCCTCTGGACGGAGCTTCTGGCCGCCACCGAAGCCGCCGACGTGGTCAGCGACAGCGAGGTCGTCGCGCTGCGGGCCATCGCGCTCGTGGAACTGGGCCGGCGTGATGAGGCGTTGGAACTGGTCGAGACGCTCGAAGGTCGTCCCGAAGAATCGCCCGCCCTCGTTTGGGGACCGGTCATCCGCCACTGGCAGCCGGCGTCGTCGCGGCGGTCGCCGCCGCTGGGCCTGCTCGAGCCGCACCTCGACATCGAGCCCCGTCTCGACGCGGCGCAAGCGGCACTGGCGACGTATCAGCATCCGATCTTCGCCCTGCAGCTCGGCGAGGCCCTGCTCGACGCGGGTGAACCGGTTGCAGCCGTCGACCTCTTGAGATCCGTGGCCACGTCGCAGGGCGGTGCCGGACCTTGGCTGCGGGCCGGATTGTCAATGGCCCACGGGCTCGCCGCCACCGGAGATCCGCGTGCCACCAGCGCCACGCTGGCCGCGTTGCGTCAGACCTTCGAAAACAACCAGGACGCGGCGGTCGGCATCGGCATCATCCTGATGGCCAGCGGCAACACGAGCGAAGCCGCGACCTACTTCGACCAATACCTCGAATCTGCCGAGGCCACGCCGACACTGTCGCTGTTGTCGTCGGTGGCGGAAACCGGCGACTTGCCGGACGACTTCGACGCCGCCGATGCCGCGACGCAGATCGAGCCGAATGTGCTGCTGGTGGTCTTGCGAGTGGCCCGGAACGAGGAGAAGCGGGACGTCGTCGATCAGCTTGCCCAAGCCATCAACCGATCGCCCGCAGGCCCGGGCTTGAAGGCGGCGACACGGTGGCTGCAGACCGGGACGCTGCCGGAGTCGAGCGATGAGGTGCCGATGGCGACGCGTCTGTCGCTGGCCAGTTCCGCCGGAAGTGAAGCGGCGGCGTCGCTGGTGGATCAGGTGATCGCGGCTCAGGTGCCCGATGACGAGGAGGCCGAACTTCCGGCCACGGCGTCGATCGCGGCGGCGCGTGCGGCAGCGGCAGCTGGAACCCTCGACGCCACGAATGACGAAGACTGGCGCGACCTGCGGCGGCTGACGTTGCGGATCATCGACGGCCTGGGCGATCAGGCCGCGGCGTGGCGGGTTCAACTCGCCCGACTCGACCTCAATCGGCCTGACGGCACGGTGGACGACGCCGTCCTTCGTGAGCATGCGATCGACTTGAGCCGCGTCACGCGTGCTTACCCGATGTACCGGCCGGCCCGGCTGACGCTGGTGCAGGTGCTGGACCGGCTCGAGCTGGCCGACGATGCGCTCGAGCAGCTGACGAGTGCCGTCGAGGCCCGGCCGAACGATGCGGTGCTTCGTCTGGAGCTGGCGTCGCGGCTGGTGGCGGCGGGGCAGTCGGCGGAAGATCAGCTGCGGTATCTCGAAGAACGGGCGAGCCGATTCGATTCGGCCCTTCAGGCGCGACTGGCGACGCTGCTGGTGCGCCTCGGCGAGGACCGGCGGGCGTTGGCCGTGTTGCCTTCGATGGCGGAGACGGGTGCCCCGTCGCTCGACCGGCTGCGGCTGATGATGCGGGCCGGTCAGCTCGATCAGGCGACCATCGATCAGGTGCTCGCGTCCGAAGATGCCGGTGCCATTCGCCTGGTTGCAGAGCAGTTGGCGGTGGAAGGTCGGCGGGACGTGGCGATGCGGGCGGTGGAGCGGGTCGAGTCGCTCGACGTCGAGCCGGCGGCGAAGGCGGCAACGCGGATCGCGGTTCTGGCGGCGTTGGGAGATCGCGACGAAGCGATTTCCGCCGCAGCGTCAGCCGTGGAGGCGACGCCCGGCAGCTTCGGGTTGTGGCGGGTGCGGACCATCCTTGAACTCTCGACGAGCGATTTGGAAGAAGCTGCCGCCGTCGCCGAGCAAGCGGCTGCGGCGTTGGCGTCCGCCGACGAGGCACCGGCGGCACGGACGTTCACGATCTTTAACCGCGGCCTTTCGAGCTTCGGCGAGACGCTCTTCGGCGAGACGCTCTTCGGCGAGACGTCGCGTTTGGCCGACGACCTTCGCGGCGTGCTGGTCGCGGCACTGGATCGACCCGAGCCGGATCGGACGCGACAACTTGTCGATCTGCTGGAAGGCATCATCTCCCTCGCGACGACAGAGCAAGATCGTGACGCCGAGGCGAAGCGTCTGGCGGATCTTGCCGACGCTGCGGCGGCGGCCGATCCCGCCGTCGACGCCATCGTCCGAATCGCGGTCCAACTCGACCTGAATGCGAACGAGAACGATCGGGCCGTGACCCGTGCCCGCGCCTATTCCGACCAAAAACCGCGCGATCCCGGAGCTGCTCAGCTGCTGGTGGATGCGCTCGCGGCGAATGATGAGGCAGAGGCAGCTTTGGAGGCGACGAACGATTGGCGGTCGCGTCTGCAGGCGGCGGGTGCGACGCGCTCTCAGCTGCAGACGCCCGATGTCGTCGCGGCCCGGCTGGAGCTGTCGCTGGGTCGGGCGGCGCGGGCGGTGAACCTGTTGGCCCCGCACGTGAACGCGGATTCGTCGCCGACACTGCGAGCATTCGAGGCGCAAGCCCGTCTCCAGAATGAAGATGCGTTCGGTGCTCTTCAGGTATTGGGCGGGGCGACGCCACCGGCGTTCGAGTCGCCGCTGTTCGTGTTATGGCTTCAGGCGGCGAGTCGGGCGGTGGTGGCGGACGACGCGTCGCTGGGCCGGGAGGCGTTGGTCAACGCGGCATCGCGTGCGATTGATCGGGAACCGGTTGACCCGCAACTGCTTAACGTGGTCGGCCGGTCAATGGCTTCGGCGGTGGCGGCGTCGCGGGAGCCGGAGGCGATGCGGGCGGGCCTGCTCGACGTGGTCCGCTTATTGCAGCAGACAGTTGAGGAGCAAGAGCTTAGCGCTGCCGCCTGGGAGCAGATCGGCCTCCTCGCCGGTGTCGCTGGCACGGACGAGGGCAACCAGATCGCCGTCGCAGCGTACGAGCGGGCTCTATCGCTGGATGACGAGCGACCCATCTCGAGGAACAACCTAGCGATGCAGCTCATCGCCGTGGCGGATTCGGCATCGTTAGATCGTGCGCAAGGTCTTGTGGAGCCATTGCTTAGCAGGGAGGACGTGCAGCAATCGAACGCTCACGCAGCGATTCTCGACACACGAGCCAGCGTCGCGGTGGCGAAGGGCGATTTGGCGGAGGCCCTGGAGTACATCGACCGGGCGATCCGCAGTCAGCCGGAGGAGCCGGAGTGGATGGTCCACCGGGCCGAAGTGCTTTACCAGCAAGGCAATGAGTCCGAAGCTCGCGATGCGGCCCGTGCGGCGGCAAGGTTGATGGCGTTGCGGGATCGGTCCACAGCCCTTCGGGAACGGCTTCAGGCGGTGCAGGACGGGTTGCGTTCCAGCAGTTAGGTGCATTTCAGCAGTTAGAAGCGGCACAAACGCTTATGATCTCACGGGTTAAGGTCTTATAAAGACAAGATGACCCTGTAATTCGGTTTGACAGCGGGTCGCGAGCCATTACCTTCTGCCGGTCGCAATCGAGCGGCAGCCGCGGGAGGCCGCGGTGTCATGCAGGGGATCGATACACCAACATTCAGGAGCCGGATCAAGTGCACCACATTCAGAAGTACGCCCTCGGGCTGACCCTCGCCGCGGCCTTGCCGGCTACGGCCGTCAGCGCTGCCGCCCAGTACGACGCCCTCGGATTCGAGGTCCCGTCGAGCGGATTCAACTTCGTCGGCCTCGAAGGCCAAGGCGGCGGATCGCCCGACACCGTCTGGCTCTTCCGCGGCACCAGCAACAGCGCCAACGCCACCGTCGCCGCCGGTGTCGGCGTTGCGGGAACGGACGGCGTTCAGTTCGATCTGGTTGATAATACCGGAAGCATGGACAATGGCGACTACGGCGTTCCCTTCGGCGGCGACATGGTCCCGGACGACCTCGTCGAGGTCGGCGTGGCGATCAACGTCCTGCAGAACGTGCAGGAAGGCCCGGTCTTCGGCTTCACGGTGTTCGGCTCCAATTCCTCGCCGTCCGGCCAGCAGTCCATTGCGGCGGAGTTCGTGATCGATCCGCTCAGCGGCGAGATCAACGTCAACAACCAGACGCCTCTCGACTTTGTCGGCACCGGCTTCACGGTCCCGCTCGACGTTTACAACGACTACGACCTCGTCCTCGACTACGACGCCAAGACGTACGACCTGACAGTCAACAACACGCTCGTCGGCACGTACGACTTCCGTGCGGGCCAGACCTTTGGCGACGTCGATAGCATGGGTCGCACCAACGACTTGCGGGGTGTGACGTTCCTGGGCTTTGCTCAAGACGTGTCGACAGTCCCGCTGGCGGGTACGGCGTTCTACGACGATCTGGTCGTCGTTCCCGAGCCGGCGACTGCGGGCCTGATGGGTCTGTTCGCTCTGGTCGGCCTACGCCGCCGCCGCTGATTTTGTGGGCCGGGGGTGTCGGATTCCTGTTCTCCGGCGACGGTTTTGCGCTTGTAGGAAGCGGCGGCCGTCCTTAGAGTGACGGCGTCGGCGGCTTCAACCGATAGGAACAAGGTCCACGCGACCTCCAGAAAGAACGAGATCATCATGCCACGCCTGAGAAAGACCCTTCCGATCCTTGCCGCTGCCGCTGCGACGGCCATTGGCTCGGTGTCGGCTTACGCCCAGTTCAGCACGCGGGCTCCGCAGGCGGAACTCGTTTCCAGCCGCGCCACGGTCTTCAGCCCGTTCACGAACACCCGGCTGAGCGTGTCTCAAGCCGTGGCAGAGCCGGTTCGCCCGGTGTCGGCCGATCGGTCATTCGCCGCCAACTCGGCGAGTTCCAGCCCTCGGCCCGGCGGTGACGCGGATCGCGTCGATCTCGGGACGCCTGGTACGGATCGCGGCTTCGATCCCGTGGTCAATGACGCTGCACCCGGCTTCAGCCGTCCCCCGTTGAGCCCGTTCCGCCGCCCGCCGCTCGGCCCGTTCCGGCCGTGAATTGAACAGCGATTAGCCGTTACGCAGCCTCGGATTCCGGGGCTGCCTTTATGTTTCCGCTGCAACGACGGCTGGTTCTGCTTTAGATGACGGATTCTGAGAGATTGTCGGCAGCAGGCGAGCCGTAGCGTGGACCGATTTAGCCTTAGCGGAACAAAAATGCGCTGGATGTGCGTCTAAACCGAAGTTGCCGTCGTAACGACTCGCAGCGACCCAGTTGCGCTGGTATGGTGGTGGTGCTTTGACAGCAGCGCCTGCCGACGCCAGCGTCGGCAGGGGGCACATTGGGGAGCGAGACGTTGCTTCGACGTAAGGGCCGATACCGTGGCTGTTCCGTCGGCCCAAGCGATTGACCGGCAACGGTTGCCGACTGCTCCCGAGACCTTCATCGGTCCCGTTGTCGTTCGACGGCGGGAACCGTCTCACCAGACCTTTGAGCACCAGCGTGAACGGCATGATCGAGTATCCACCGACCTCCGGTGAAGACGCCATCGTCGCGACGCCTCGTGACGAGAAACCACGTTCACCGGCTCGTCGTCGCTTCGTCACCGCCACCACGCCGGAGTACGCGCCCGTTCAGGCGGCACCCGAAGAGGACGACGGCCCGCAGATCGACATCGCCAAGGTCCTTTGGAGGCGGCGGTGGACCATCGTCATCCTCACGCTTCTGGGCATCGGAGCCGGCATCGGCCTCTACAGCAATGCCGAGCCGATGTATCAAAGCTTCGCCCGGCTGTACCTCCAGAACAACGCTCAAACCGCCATGGGCGACGCGGGTCTTGGCTCGCGGCAGCGTCAGGAAGATTACCTCGCCCAGCAGGCCAACCTCATTCGAAGCTCCTTGGTCCTGAGCCGTGCCGCCGCCAGGCCCGGTATCTCGGAGTTGCCCAGCTTTGACGACAGCGACAACACGGTCGCATCGCTCCACCAGGCTGTCGAAGTTCGCGTCGGCGACGGCAGCACGCTGGACATCCTGGCCAAGGTCCGTCGTGCCGAAGATGCCCGCGACATCGTCAACGCGGTCATCAACGCCTACCTCGACTTCTCCGTCGCTTCACACCGTGAAGACGCCAGCGAGTTGCTGACGCAGCTGCAGAACGAGAAGGACCGTCGCGAGCGGGAGCGCGAAGAATTGTGGGCTCAGCAGACCGACATCTCCCGGCAGATCGGGACGATCGACCTCGCCGGCGGCCGTCGCAGCACCATCGAAGGCCTCGAGCTTCAGAAGCTCAGCAGCGACCTCATCAACGCCCAAACGCTCGCCCGCGACCTGCGGCTGACGCTCGACGCCGTCCAAGGTGCCGAAGACAACGCGACGCTTCTGAACGAGCTGCTGCCCGAGCTCGAAGAGGGCGGCGTGGCGGCGATGACGTTGGCGGAGCTGGGCGAGTTACGTCGACAGCTTCGCGACCTGCTCTACACCAGCGGCGAGAACTCGAACACCGTTCTCAAGCTCCGCAAGAAGATCTCGGACCTTGAAAAGGACATCGACGGCCTTCGCGAGGAAGATTTGCAGAATCGGCTCTCGTTGCTCGAGCGTCGCTACGACGTCGCCCAGGCCCGGGCCGACGAGTTGGAGAAGGAATACGACGACCGCCGCGGCGAGTTGATGCAGCTCAACAACCTGCTCGCCAAGGCGGACAAGGTGAAGCGAGACATCGACTTCGTCGAAGATTGGCTCCGCCAGGTCAGCAGCCGGTTCCAGCAGATCGACGTCGCCGAGCAGGGCGGCCCGGTGAAGCCGGAGATCATGGAACAACCGTCGCCCGGAATGCAAGTCGAGCCCAGTGCATCGCAGCTCGTCGGCATGGGGCTGGTCCTGGGCCTCATGGGTGGGTTTGGCCTGGCTTTCCTGCAGGAATGGCTCGATCCGCGGCTCCGCTCCGGCGAAGAGGTCGAGCAACTCCTGGCCCTGCCGATCCTCGGCGGCGTGCCGAAGTTCGGCGAGCGGGAAGACCCCGGCGAACGCGCCCGCCACATGGCGGAGCATCCGCGAAGCGAAACGAGCGAGGCTTACCGCCACGTCCGCACGCTGCTCATGTCCGGCCTCCAGCAACAGGCCGCCGAACGTCATGCCGCCGGCGAGGTCGACGTCGACGAGGCCCGCACCATCCTCGTTACCAGCGCCCTCTCCGGCGACGGCAAGACGACGCTGGCCTGCAACCTAGCCACCGCGTTGGCCCGGCTCGATAAGAGAACTCTGCTCATTGACGCCGACTGCCGCCGACCGCGCGTCGAGCAGCACTTGCTCGGCGACGCACCAGAGGACGAAACCCGCCTCGGGTTGTCGAGCGTGCTCCAGGGCGACGCACCCGTCGAGGACTGCCTCGTCGACAGCGGCGTCACGAACTTGACGATTCTGCCGTGCGGTCCCATTCCGGCCGATCCGGCGGAACTGCTCAACAGCGAGGCACTCGTCGACTTGCTCGATGACCTGTCCAATCGCTTCGATCGCATCGTGGTCGACTCGCCGCCGGTTCTGCCGGTGACGGATGCCCGGGTATTGGGTGCGGTTTGTGAAGCGACCGTGCTGGTGGTTCGTGTCGGCCAGACGACGCGTCGGGCGGCGAAGCTGGCCCGCGACGGGTTGTACCGCACGGGTGCCGCGTTGATCGGCATCGTGGTGAACGATCTCAAGGTCGGCCGCAAGGGCTATGACTACGGCGGTTACGGATATGGCTACGGCTATGGCGGCTACGGCGACGCCGCAGCCCCCCGCACGCTGACCGATGGCGGTCGCGGCAACTTCACCAACGGCACGCACCAATTGCCAAACGACGCCGCCACGAACGGCCACGCCAACGGTCACGCCGGCCAGAACGGTTCCGAGCAACACGGCTGATGTCCGTCTCCGAGCCGCCCGAGCCACCTCCCGCCTCCACCGACGCCGCACCCAACAAGCGGCGACGCGGGTCGAGTCGTGGTGCTTTTCTCGCCACGTCCAACGCCACGACCACCAAAAAGCCTGACTTGCCCCCGGCGTTGGATCGACGGTCGCGGCCCAAGCCGGCGAAGCGGATCGTGCGTCCGCCGACGCCGCTGGCCGAGCGGGCCGACGACGTCGCCGCCTGGTGCATCGTCGCGGCCATCGTCTTTGGCGCCTTTTCCCTCGGCGGCACGGAGCCGTGGGCGGAGACGTGGCTGATCGTCCTGGCGACGCTGGCGTTGGCGTGCGTGTCGCTGGGCAGGCTCCTGGGCGGCGGGTTGCGATGGGCACCGGCGTTTGTGCCGATGGTTTTATTCGTCGCGCTCGCCTTGTTGCAGTGGCTGCCGCTGCCGGCGAGCGTGGTGGAGTTGCTGAGTCCGCAGGCGAACGACGTGCGGGCGGCGCAGCTGGCTGACTTGCCGACGGAGACGGTGCCGGAGATTCGCCAAAGTGACCTCGACGCGGTCATCGCCTCGCCGGTCTCACTTGCGACGCTTTCGACGCAGCGGCAGCTGCGGGTGTTGCTGGCGGTCGTCTTCGTCTTCGTCGCAATGGTGCAGCTGTCGGGCGACGACCGTCGCGTGCGTCTCGTGCTGCTAGGCGTCTCGATGACCGGAGCCGCGGCGGCATGTTGGGTGTTGATCCAGCGGATTTTCGGCGTCTACACCGTGCCGACGTTCGACGGCTTCACGCCGACCGGCCACGACTACAGCGGCCCGTTCCTGAACCACAGCCACCTCGGACAGTTCGTCAACCTCGCTATCGGTGCGTCCGTCGCGTTGCTGCTCATGAAGCTCGCCGAATCCGCTCGCAAGCGACGGCGGCGGTCGGCGGTGCGGCTCGACGTGCGGGCGCAGCTCAAGGACGTCTCCAACAAGCTCATCAAATCGTCGCGAAGCCGGCCGCTGCAGATTCTGGCGTTGCTGGTGGCGATGATGGTGATCTCGATCCCGCTGAGCCTGACCCGAGGCGGCACGCTCGGCCTCGTCGCCGGCACGTTGGCGGCGTGTGTGGTCGCGAGCCTCGCCTCCAAACGTCGAGGCCGACGCGACGGCGACGACGAGGAACAGTCCGCAGCCTTCTTCGTCAGCTTCGCGGTGGCGCTCGTGGCGGTGGTCGCGTTGCTGGCGGTCGGTGCGGAGGTCGTCTTCGAGCGGATGGGCACGCTCGCTGGCAAGGAAGGCGTCGTCGATGCGGCGGGCATCCGCTGGCTCATCTGGCGGGACACGCTGGCGACGTGGCAGCAGTTTCCGATCCTCGGCACGGGTTTGGGAACGTTCGGAGAGGTTTACCCGGCTTTCCGCGGCAGCGACGTGGCAGGCGGTACGGCGACGCATGCGGAGAACGCGTTTCTTCAACTGTTGATGGAGACCGGCACCGTCGGGGCGGCGTTGGCGTTGGCATTCCTGGGGCTAGTCACATGGGATGTGGTCAAGGCCACGAGCGATCGGAACCTGCAGGCGGCTCGGGCGGCGACGGGCGTGGCGTTCGGCATCGTGGCGATTCTGGTGGGTTCGGTCAGCGACTTCGGCCAGTACGTGCCGGTCATCGCGATGGCGACGGCGATTCTCTTCGCGGTCGGCACCGGTTGGCGGCCTCGGGTGATTTACGGCAAGATTACGACGACCTTGACCGGTGCGTTGCTCGTTCTGACGCTGGCCGGCGGTGGCTGGGCTGCTCTGGACGCCCGTCAAGACGCCGCCGCTGAAGCCGTTTTGTACCAAGCCGGCCGCGAACTGGGTCGGGATTGGGAGGCGACCGACATGGCGTTGTCGCAGGCCCTTGGTGCCGCCGAACAGGCCGTCGCGACGAGGCCGGCCGATCCGCTCATGCACTACACGCTCGCCGCCGTCCGCTGGCGGGCGATCACGTCGCAGTACAGCGAGCTGGCGGAGAGTGCGGATCTGGATCTGCTGAGCGACATCGAAGTCGAGGCGACGCGTGAGGTGCTCGAAGACTTCGGCCGACAAGTCGCCGCCGATCTGCACGAGGCACGGTTGCTGTCGCCGTTGAACGGACGGCTGCCGGCGTTGGCGGGTCGGGCGGAGTTGCGGTCGGGCGTGGCGTTGGATCGGGCGCGGGCGAGCTTGGCGGCGGGCTATGAGACGGCTCGCGACGATCCGGAAGTCGCCATGAGCGTTGCCGCGGTGGCTGCGGCACAGGGCGATCTGGACGAGGCCGTCGCCGCGGCACGTCAGGCCAACCAGCAGGGCATCGGCACGAACCGCGTCGTGCAGTTCCTCCTTCGCATCGACGCCTACGACGAAGCCGAGACCATCGCCGGCAACAACCGTGGCGCCTGGACGACTTTGCGGCGATATTACGAAGATCAACCGGAACTCGCCGCCCGGCAGGAACTGGCGACACGTCGGCACGACGAACTGCTGCGCGCCGCCGCCGATCGTGGCGATGCCAATGCGGTTCAATCCGTCGCCGAGATGGAAGTGCGAGCCGGACGTCTCGGAGCCGGCATTCGGCATTACCAACGCGCCGTCAAGCTGCGGCCGACGGAAAATCGCTGGCGGCTTCGACTCGTCACGCTGCTCGAGGAGGACGGCCAGACGGCCGAGGCTTTATCGCAGGTACGGCGGTTTCTGTCGATCGACCCGACCCATCAGGAAGGTCTCGCCATTCGCGACCGGCTCGCCGCCGCCGAAGCGGCGAGTCGTCTGCTGAACGATTCGGAGGCGGACAACGCCTTTGACTGACGAGAAAACAAATCGACGGCGATTGCTATTTACAAACCTTGGGCAATCTGCTGCAGTATGGGGCGTTGGAGGATTCGAGAACCCCCAGCCCGACCGCGTGGTGCGGGTTAGGCTGGGCCGGCGACGGATGGGGACGTCCGTCACACGCAAACGATTATGCTGAGTCTGAACGAGAACCCACCGATCAAGCCCGACGCCGTCGCCGCGCTTGGCACCTTCGCCGAGGTGCAGGGCGAGTGGTTCGTCGGCCATACGAAGTCGCGAAACGAGAAGGCGTTTGCGTGGGAACTCGTCCGGCGGGATGTGCCGTTCTTCCTGCCGATGGTGGAGAAGGTCACGTTCAGCGGCGGCCGCAAGCGGCGGAACATGGCGGCGCTCTTCCCGGGTTACGTCTTCTTCGCGGGCGACGGCGAGACGCGGTACCAGGCGATGACGACGGGGCGGCTTTGCCAGGTTATCGAGGTGACGGAGCGTCAGCAGTTTGTCGAGGAGATTCAGCAGATCGATCGCGTCCTTGGCGGCGGCGGGGCGATCGACTTCTTCCCGCACACCGCCGTCGGCAACCGCGTTCGCATCATCGCCGGGCCTTACGAAGGCAATGTCGGCACCGTGGTCGATCGCGGCGTGCAGGACGGGGCGGACGACGACGACAGTTTGTACGTCGTCATCAGCGTCACGATCCTCGGCGTCGGTGCAGGTGTGAAGGTGCCGCCGAGCCAGTGCGCGCCGGCCGATGCTTCGGACGATCTCGTTCCCGTCCGCCCGCAGCCGAAGTTCCAGCGAATCGATGCACCCGAGCGGGTGGTGCCCAAGCCGGAGAAAGTCAGACGAAGGGGAGCGGCTTGATGAGTGAACTCTTGCAAACCAACGGATTCTGGCTCGTCGCGTCGCCGGTCATCGGCGGCGTGTTCGGGCTCATCGGCGTCTTCATCGCGATGCGGCTCGGTGTGGCTTGGGGCATCGTCGACGCGCCCGGGCCGCGCAAGGTGCACCGCCGCATCGTGCCTCGGACCGGCGGCATCGGCATTGCGTTGGCGACGCTCGTCGCGACGACGGCCGTCCTCCTGCTGGCCGGCATCGCGGACGGCAGCGGCGTGCAGTGGATCGGGCTCGGCGTGGTTTTGCTGCTGACGCTCGGCGTCGGTGTGGGGGACGACCTGGGCAACTTGCCGGGCAGCGTGAAGCTGCTGGCGTTGATTCTGCTGGGCGTCGCACTGTGCTCGGTCGGCGTGCGGTTCGACTCGATCGCCTTCAACCCTGAGGGCGGCAACACGGCGTCACTCGGCGCAGCAGGGTGGGGCCTGACCATCGCGTGGATCTGCGGCATCACCGTGGCCATCGCCTTCACCGACGGCCTCGACGGCTTGGCGGGCGGCATCGGCGTCATCGTTGGGCTGACGCTCGCGGTCGTCGCGATGATGAGCGGGCAAATCGACCTGGCTCTGGCGTCGCTGACGCTCGTCGGGGTTTTGGGCGGATTCCTCTACTTCAACGGACCCTGGGGCAGGCCGGGCCGCGTCTTCATGGGCGACGGCGGGAGCATGTTCCTCGGCGTCGCGCTCGCTTCGCTGCCGGTGATGCTCAACGGCCGAGAGGGCGTCGGCTCGTTCCGGGCGCTCGTCGTTCCCGCGGCGGCGTTGGGCGTGCCGATCATCGACACGGCGTTGACGCTCGTGCGTCGCAAGGTACTCCAGCGACGCAGCCTCTTCGCCGCTGAAGACGGGCATGTGCACCACCGACTGCTCGCCATCGGTCTGTCGCAGCCGCACGCGGTGTTCGTGCTCTGGTCCGTGACGGCGCTTTCCGCCGGTGCCGCCATGTTGGCGGCGGCGTTGGGCGACGGGTGGATGACGATCGCACTGCTCGTGCCGCTGCTGGGCATCATCTGGCTGTTCCTCTTCCGCACCGCCGGCAGCGTCCGTGGCCGCGAGACGATCACGATGGTCCGCCGACATCGCGCGAGTAACCGCGTCGACAAGCAGTTCCGCAAACGATTCGAGGAGGCCCAGCTTCGCCTTTCCAAAGCCGCCGACTTCGGCGAGTGGTGGCGGGAGACGACCCACGCGGCTGAGGTGCTCGGCTTTGAGTCGCTCGAACTCGAAGCCACTAAGCGCGACGGTCAGCCGAAGCAGATCGACTGGACCCGACCCGAGACTGCCGAAGTTCCGTACGCCAGCAAGAGAAGCGAGAGCCCGGTTGAGCCGATCGAGAAGGTCAACGTCTCGCTCGACGTGCCGCAGCGTCGCATGGGCGAAGGCTCGGAGATGCGGTTGCGGGCGTGCGTGCACGTCTATCCGCAGAACCTGATTCGCACCTCGGATCACGACGGCAGCCGTGATCGGGCGGATCTCGAATCTGCGGGACAACGCATCACGTACTTCAATCGCCTGCTCAGCGAGCACGGCTTGGCGACGCTCGACAACGAGGACCGCGTCCGTCTCGCCCTAGCGCACCGTCGTCGCCAAGCCGGACCTGCCATTGCAGCCGACGATGACGATGTCGGCGAAGCCGATGCACCGGCCGAATCTCCTGACGACGGCCGGCCGAGCGTGGCGATCGTTCACGACTTCCTCTACACGCGCGGCGGTGCCGAGCGGGTATTGGAGCAGATGCTGGAGGTCTTCCCGAACGCGAAGATCTTCAGCGTCATCGACTTCGTCCCCGAAGGCGAGCGTGCCTGGCTACGCGACAAGCGTGCGACGACGACATTCATCCAGCGGATGCCGCTGGCGAGGTACAAGCACCGCGCGTACCTGCCGTTGATGCCGCTTGCGATCGAGCAGCTCGACGTCCGCGGGTTCGACATCGTCCTGTCGAGCAGCTACTGCGTGGCCAAAGGCGTCATCTGCCGGCCGGACCAGTTGCACGTCTCGTACTGCCACAGCCCGGTGCGTTACGCATGGGACCTGCAGCACGAGTACCTTGCCGAAAGCGGCCTGTCACGGCAGGAGGGTCGCCGACGTGGGCCGATGAAGGTGCTCAAGAGCGCGATCTCGAGAAGCATGCTCCACTACATCCGCAACTGGGATGCCCGCAGCGCCAACGGCGTCGACGTGTTCCTGTCCAACAGCGACTTCGTCGGTCGGCGGATCGAAAAGTGCTACCGCCGCCAGAGCAAGACGGTCTACCCGCCGGTGGACGTTTCGAGCTTCACGTCGTGCAGCGAGAAGCAGGACTACTACTTCACGAGCAGCCGAATGGTGCCTTACAAGCGGATGGCGATGATTGCCGAGGCGTTCACGAAGACGCCCGAGCGTCGCTTGGTCATCGGCGGCGACGGGCCGGACTTCGAGAAGGTCAAACGCATCGCCGGGCCGAACGTGCGGGTGGTCGGGCACCAGAAGCACGAGGAGTTCGTCCACTACATGCAGCGGGCTCGGGCGTTCGTCTTCGCGGCTGAGGAAGACTTCGGCATCGTGCCGGTCGAAGCCATGGCCTGCGGGACACCGATCATCGCCTACGGCCGCGGCGGGACGATGGAGACGGTCGTCGACGGCGTCACAGGCGTCCACTTCCAGAAGCAGACGCCCGACAGCCTGCTGGCGGCGGTCGATCGCTTCGAGCAACTCGAATCCGCCGGAACCTTTGATGCCACCGCCATCAGCCGCCACGCCGCGCAGTTCGGCGAGTCGCGCTTCCGCGACGAGCTCCAGGACGTGGTCATGAGCCACTGGTCGACCCGCACGGGGTCCATCGAGACACCGCAAACTCAAGCCTCCGCGTCCGGCGTTTCTGCACAGGCGTGAGCTTGACAGACGTCAACCCAAGGGAGCGGCGTCGCTTGTGACGCTTTGGAAGAACTGTTGACTACGAATGCTCAACGCGTCGCAAGTGACGCCGCTCCTGTGTCGCGATCTTAAGCGACATCAAGCGGTCTCAGTCGGAGCGTCGGTATCTTGCGCTGACTCCGTAAGAACGGTCAGCTTGTTATCCTTCATCTGCGCGACGCCGCCGGAGATGTGGAGCTTCTTTTCGCGTCCACCGGGCAGGTCGGCCTTAAAGGTGCCGGTGCCGAGCTTGACGAGCATGGGCGCCCGGCCAGTAAGGATGCCGACGAGGCCGTCGTGGGCGGGCAGGACGACGCCTTGCACGGTTTCGCTGAAGGCTTCGCTGTCAGGCGTGACGATGTCGCAGTGGAAGGCCACGCCGCAGCATAGCGCGGCTGTGGCGTCGTGCCATAGGGACCGTGTTGCCATAGGGGCCGTGTTGCCATTGGTGGCGGGACGTCCTAAAACTCCTGTCCACCGCACGGCAGGCCACGGGGCCGCTTGCGGTGGTTTGTCATACCGGCAGACGTGGCCGGCAGACCCGTGGACCCGAACAACCTCGTCCCCCTCGTGCCGTCGCGGCCCCGCCGACGACGTCCGGCGGATGATTGACCCTCGAAAGGATTCCGATGCAATACCTTAGTGCCGAAGAAAAGACCAAGCTCGACCACCGCCTCGAAGAGCTGCGCAAATCAAAGGTCGACGTCCAGGAACGCATCACCACCGCCGCCGCTCTGGGCGACTTGTCCGAGAACGCCGAATACCACTTTGCCAAGGAGGAGAACCGCAAGATCGAAGGCGAGTTAGCGGAACTCGAAAAGAAGCTCAAAGACGTCGTCGTCGCTGACGCCGATGATGTGCCGGACGACATGGTCTTCCTCGGCAGCACCGTTAAGGTCAAGGACACGAGCGACGGTGAAGAGCTGCTCGTCCGCCTCGTCGGAGAAGCCGGCACCCCTGAAGCCGACAGCGACGTGCAGGACGTCAGTGCCACGAGCCCGATGGGCGACGCCCTCATGAAGAGCCGCGTCGGCGACACGGTCGAGGTCAAGGCGCCGCGTGGATCCATGAAGCTCGAGGTGATCGAGATCGTCTAGCGGTTATACTCGGCCACGCCGCCGTCTTAGCTCAGTTGGCAGAGCATCGCTTTTGTAAAGCGACGGTCCCCGGTTCGAGTCCGGGAGACGGCTTACCCTCGGTTATGGAAGACGGTCGCAGCGAGACGTGCATCACGGTCTTCTGCAGCAGCGCGACCGTCGAGGCCGTGTATCACGAGGCCGCTCACGAGCTGGGCGCGTTCATCGCCCGCCGCGGCATGACCCTCGTCTACGGCGGCAATCACAGCGGCGTTATGGCGAGCCTCGGCGACGGGGCACGCTCCGCCCATGGCCGCATCGTCGGTGTCTCGCCCAAGCTCTTCGGCGACCTCATCGACCGCAAGGTCAGCCGGTTCATCGAAGCAACCGACATGCGGCACCGCAAGGCGACGATGGAACAACTCGGCGACGCGTTCGTCATCCTGCCCGGCGGCATCGGGACGATGGAAGAGTTCTTCGAAATCCTCGTCGGCCGGCAACTCAAGCAGCACGACAAGCCGATCGTGTTGCTCAACACCAACGGCTTCTATGACCCGCTCGTCGACTGGATGAAGACCGGCACCGACGCCGGCTTCGTCCGACCTGTCACCTGGGATCAGCTGCTTGTCGCCTCCACGCCCGACGAAGCGCTCGACCTGATCCACCGCGGATGAACGCATCTTGTCCGTCGTGCTGAAGCACGACCTACGGAACGACGTGCCGAAGCACGCGTAGAACATCTCCGTGCAGTTCCTCCAGATATTGGGCACCGAACCGGAGCGTTATCTCGCTGCCGTTCTGACGATCATCGTCAGCATCACGCTCCATGAACTTGCCCACGGTTGGGCGGCGATGAAGCTTGGCGACGACACGCCGGAGTACAGCGGTCACATGACGTGGAACCCGTACGTCCACATGGGGCCGTTCAGCTTGCTGGCGTGTTTCGTGGCGGGCATCGCCTGGGGCCAGATGCCGGTCGATCCGACGCGGCTGCGTGGCAAGCACGCGGAGGCGATCGTCGCATTTGCCGGGCCGGCGGTGAATCTGGTGCTGGCGATCCTGGCGTTGACGGTGCTGGGCCTGTGGATGGGGCCGGGCGGCGCGGCGGGATCGGAAGATCACCGTGTTCTCAACGGCTTGATGGTGCTTGAGGTGGTCGGCTTCTTCAATCTGCTCCTGTTCGTCTTCAACCTCCTGCCCGTGCCGCCGCTGGACGGATCGAAGATCCTGGCAACGTTCCATCGCGGCTACGCCAACTGGATCTACGACCCGGCGAACCAGGGCATCGGCCTCGTCCTGTTCGTCGCGGCGTTCATCCTCGCGCGCATCATCGTCGAGCCCATTGCGGATCTCGGCTTCGCGTACGTCGCGGCGTTGGCGTCACTCGGCTGAGTCGTCGGTCCACTCGGTCGTCCAGGAATCTAACGTCGCCTGCTCGTCGATCTCGGCTGTCACGATGTCCGGCGGCGGCGGGACGGACCAATCCCCCAGCCACGGCTCGAGCCATGAAGGCGTCGCGATGTAAGGCGACGTGTCGGCCACGAGCAGCGTCGCCCACAGGCCGAGCCCCGCGACCGTCGCCGCCACCGCAGCCCCGGCCCAGGCCCGAGGAAGCCGCGGAATCACGATCGCCAACACGCCCGCCACCACCGGCAACGCCAAGGCTAACGCGTTCGCCTTCGTCAGGCTCGACTGCACGAACCACGACACCAAAGCCGGCGGCACGATCAGCATCGGCACCACCAAAGCTCCCGCCGCCAATCCCGGAGCCGCGATGTCGAGCGACTTCCTGCCGAGCGTGAATGCAACGACCGTCGCCGCCACCGTGGCAGCCGCGGCAGGGACGAACAGCATCGTGGCACCGTGAAACTCCGCCAAACCGAGCACCGGGATGGCGAGCAACCCGACGACGCTCATCGCCGCCAAGTCGCTCTTGTCGCCGCCGGTTTCGTCGTCGCTCGGACAGTAACACGACGCTGTGAAGGAGATCGCCGCGAGCATCCCGAGCAGCAGCGGGGCGAGCATCGAGTACGTCAGCGGCTGGCCCTTGGTCTCGTAAGGCGAACCGAAGAGGAAGAAGCCGAGCCCGAAGAAGATGGCCGCGACGACCAACGTCGTCCACCACCGTCGCGGCAACAGCAGCACCGCCGGCCACGCCAGCAACGTCGTCGCCATCGCCGGAATCGCCCACTTCCACGCCGACCACTCGACCCGGCCGATCCGTGCGAACCAGCCATCGTCATCAGCGCCGTCTACCTGTGCCGGCACGCGTCCTGCCAAGCTGCCGGGGGCCGACACGTCATGAAACGGCTGGACGAAGACCAGCAGCAGCCCGATCAGCGTCGCAACCGGAATCGCAAACGCCGCCACGCGTGGCCGCTTGATGAGCAACGCGACGACCGCCAGCAACGCCCCGAGCAGTCCGGGGATCGCCATGGCGTAGAGCGCGCGTTGGACCATCCAGTCGTTCATGTCAGGTGTCGGCTCACGAAAGTCACATCACTGAGCCACGAGCCATGTCACTGAGCCACGCCCTGCAGGCCGACGTGGAGCGTGATCTCGTCGCCGATGCCGTTGGGGCCCATGGAGCTCGTGACGCCAAACTCGCTGCGTTTGATCGTGAATGTCGCACCCAGTCCCATCCGCTCCTGGCCGCGGGCGGTGCCGGCTTTGAGGTGCGTGACGGTGATGATCGCCGGCTTCGTCTGGCCGTTGAGCGTTAGCTCGCCCTCCATGGTCATCTTGCCGTCATCGTCCGTGCTGACGTTGCTGCCGGTGAAGCGGACGTTGGGATGCTCGGCGGCGTTGAACCAGTCGGGGCTCTTGAGGTGGGCGTCACGTTGTTCGTTGTGCGTGTCGATCGACTCGAGCGGCGCGACGATGTCGACGGTCAGCGACGAGGCGTTGGAGCCGTCATAGCTCATCGTGCCGCCGGTCTGCGTGAACATGCCGTAGAACGGGCTCTGTTGGGCGTAGAGGGCGCTGAAGACGATCGTCGAGTGGACCGGATCGACGGCGTAGCTCTTGGCCTCCTGCAGGATCGCGGCGTCGGCGGTGCGGATCTGCGGGACGGCGACGAGCCCGGCCAGTCCAGCGACGGCGGCGAGCGAGAGGGCGACGGAGGTGCGGTGCTTGTTCATGGGAAGGAGGCGTGAAATAAATCGATAGACGTCTGAACAAGCATCTCCGAGGAGGCAGGAAGTCGCAACGGGAAAAGTGCATTGACGACCCTCTGGTCATCGCGGGGCAGGCCTCGCGGCTTCGGGAGGGTGAGGGTGTCAGGCTTGATGCTCCCTACGCTGCGTCATGTCTGACGCTCCGACGCCTCCACCTCCGCCCGGACAGGGTCAGCCGCCGGTCGATCCGCGAGGCGTGTTGAAGCCTCCGGGCTCGCCACCACCTGCCGCGGGCGGCCAGCGTCCGCCGACGCCGCCGCCCGGGTTTCCACCGGCACCGCCGCCCGGGTTTCCACCGGCACCGCCGCCCGGGTTTCCACCGGCACCGCCGC
>CAYMAS010000038.1:33594-35555 GCA_964388485.1 uncultured Tepidisphaerales bacterium
CGTTCCCGCCGCCGCCGGGGATGTACGGCATGCCGCCCAAGCCGAGCCGGCCGTGGCGGACCGTGCTCTTTATTGCCGCCGGGCTGCTCATTTTCGGCGGCATCGCGTTCGTCGTCGTCCTCATCGCGGGTGTCGTCGCCTCCACGCCCAGCAACCCGTCGCAGGCCATCGTCCGCACGACGGTCGTCGACGGCAACAAGGACGAGGTCGTTGCCGTCCTGCCGATCCGGGGCGTCATCCTGGACGAGGCGGAGGCCGAGGTGTCGCGTTATCTCGATGCGATCCTCGATGACCAGAACGTCAAGGCGATCGTTCTCGACATCAGCTCACCCGGCGGGACGGTGACGGACTCGAACCAGATCTACGAGCGGCTTCGCCGCTTCAAGGCCGAGCGGCAGAACGTGCCGATCTTCGCCAAGTTCGACGATGTTGCCGCCAGTGGCGGGTACTACGTCGCCTGTGCAGCCGAGGAGATCTGGGCCGAGGAGACGACGATCACCGGCAGCATCGGCGTTCTGATCCAGTACCCGCAGCTGAGCGGTTTTGCGGAAAAGACGGGCCTCAAGTTCGAGACGGTCGTCTCCGACGGCTCGCCGCGGAAGGACTTTCTCAACACATTCGAAGAGCCGGATGCCCAGGATTTGGCGGATGTGAAGTCGCTGTTGAACCAGCAGTACGACCTGTTTCGCCAGGTGGTGAAGGGAGCGCGTGCCCAGGAGATCCAGTCGGCCGGTGCGACGCTCGACGAGGTCGCCAACGGCGGCGTCTTTGTGGGGCAGCAGGCGGTTGATGTCGGGCTGGTCGACCACCTCGGCATGCTCAGCGACGCCACCGCCGCCGCCGCGACGGCCGCGGGTTTGGCGGAGCCCAAGATTGTCCGGTTCGGCCGTCCGCCATCGCTGGCGGAGCAGCTGGGCCTGGCTAAGACGCCGGTGATTGAGCTGACGGTGACGGACATCCTCTACGAAGTCAGTGCTCCTCGGATGCTCTACCTTTACAACGGTGCGCGGTAGAAGCGTCGCGTCGTCATGCGGGGCTGTGACGGAAAGAAAATGAGATTGCCAAAGAATTCGGGTTGTGTTCACCGATCCAAACCCTAACCTGCGGCGTATCACCCCCTCGGGCTCAGACGGAGCGACTCCCGTCCAGCCCGGTGCCGGCTTGGGCCATCGGCGGCAGGGCGACGTCTCGCGCGTCCCCGCCCGGCGACCGCCCCGTGCAATCGGATGCACAACCGGCCACTTTGAGTCGCGACAACCCGCCGGCTGACCCGACGACGCCCACTCCACCCCGGTGCGTTCGCGAGCGGTAGAGACCCGGCAAGAAAGGTTTAGATGGCCAAGTCATCCTCCAAGTCGACCGCACGCATGTCGGTCGAAGACGTCGCTTCCCTCCGAGCCGACGCCGGTGCCAAATCCACCGCCCTCTCCAGGGCGATGCAGCAGATCGAACGACAGTTCGGCAAGGGCTCCGTCATGAAGCTCGACGGCGACCCCCAGCCGATCGACGGCATCCCCACCGGCTCGCTCAGCCTCGACATCGCCCTCGGCGGTGCCGGCATGCCCAAAGGACGCATCATTGAGGTCTACGGCCCCGAGTCGTCCGGCAAGACGACCCTCGCCCTCCACACCATCGCCTCCGCCCAAAAGGAGGGCGGCGTCTGTGCCTTCATCGATGCCGAGCACGCGCTCGACCCGACGTGGGCCAAGCGGCTGGGCGTCAAGCTCGACGAGCTGATGGTCTCCCAGCCGGACACCGGCGAGCAGGCCCTCGAGATCTGTGAGCTGCTCGTCCGCTCCAATGCCGTCGACGTCATCGTCGTCGACTCCGTCGCGGCCCTGATTCCGCGGGCTGAAATCGAGGGCGAGATGGGCGACAGCCACGTCGGCCTGCAGGCCCGGTTGATGTCGCAAGCCCTTCGCAAGCTGACCGGTGCGATCAACCGCAGCAAGACGATGGTG
>CAYMAS010000039.1:0-35328 GCA_964388485.1 uncultured Tepidisphaerales bacterium
CGAGGACGACGTTGCGGCCTGACGGGCCGAGGGTGACCTTGACGGCTCGTGCGAGCTTCTTGACGCCGGCGTAGATGGCGGAGCGTGCGTCCTGGTCGAATGCGATTTTCTTGGCAGGCATAGGTATCAGTGTTGAGTTGGGGAGTGATGAGTGATGAGTGGCAGAGACGGATGCAAGCGGGTGGTGGTGCGTGAGAGGCCACTTCGGCACTCATCACTCATCACTCACCCACTCATCACTTCTCTCACGACACGACCGCGAGGACGTCGTCTTCGCTCATGATGAGCAGCTCTTCGCCGTCAATCTTGACCTCGGTGCCGGCGTAGCTGGTGAAGAGGACTTCATCGCCCTTCTTGACGCTGAAGGCGCTCTTCTCGCCGTTATCGAGGAGCTTGCCGTCGCCCAGCGCCTGGATGGTGCCGCGCTTGGGCTTTTCCTTGGCGGAATCGGGCAGGACGATGCCGGATTTGGTGACGGTCTCGGCTTCGAGACGCTTGACGAGAATGTTGCCGCCGAGGGGACGTAATTGGGCCATTGCTGTGGTGGTGTTGGTTCTTGAGAAACGAGTGACTTACGAGGATGCTTCCGACGACCCGCCGGGCCACTGGCCGCGGTAGTGGCGGCGGAGGGCTCTGGCGAGGGTGTCGAGGAGTTGATTCGTGTCGATCGGCTTGGGCAGGACGCTGAAGACGCTGACGAGCAGCGCGTCGTGCATCAGGCCGGTATTGAGGCCGCCGTCGCGGGCCGAAGGCTGCGCCAGCAGGATCGCCGGCGGAATGCTCGCTTCGGCCGCCTCTTGCCGCGTGATCCGTTCGCGAAGCCGACGCAGCACCTGCAAACCGCTCATGTCGCACATGGCCTGTTCGAGCACCGCCACGTGGATCCGCCGACCACCCGTCGCGGCTTCTTCGAGCCGTTCGAGAGCATCGCGACCGCTCCGAGCGACCACCGTCTCGACGCCCTGCGAGCCGAGCAGGCCGATTGCCTGCTGGTGCCAAGGCTCGGGCGTCTCGTGGTCGTCGCCGAAGAGCACCGTCAGCCGCGACTGGCCGTCGGGCGCTTCAGGCAGAGTCGGGATGGACGCAACGGGGGCCACGGACCGCTCCATGAACAACGGCGGTGCCAGACTCGCCCTGTGGCTCATGCCTTTGCCGTATAACTGGTTACGGATGACAGGCCACGCTCCTGCCTTGCGTTGATCTGCCAGATCGTTCGCCCCTGCGAGCGACTGCTGCCGGATTGGCAGGGCTGTTGTCATGACCGCTGGGAACTTCGCCCCCACCGGTTCGTCTGAAGTTTTGGCATGATGACGTTCCCGATGCTTCCAATTCGTCCGAACTTCCTCCGGCTCGCTCCGTGCTTGCTGATCCTGCTCGTTGCGGGCTGTCGCTCCGTGTCGCCACCGGACATCGTCTTCGCTGCCGGTTTGGGTGGGGTCGATCTGGAAGAGGAGAATGGGTTGGAAAGCGCCATCGACGGCCCGCGGATCTCCGGCCGGTTCGATGTCGCCGCGGCGGGAACGGTGGCGGAGACGGACGATCTCGGCAGCGGCCCGCGTCTCGGCGGACGCCTCGGCTTCGCCTACGCCCGACGCGACCTCGGCGACCGCAGCATTGCCGGCGAGCCGTTGCTGGAGATTGAAGACTTCGTCGATCTGTTCCTCTTCACGCCGCAGATCACGGCGTCGTTCAAGCAGTATTTCGGCAGCGAGATCTACGCGGCCGAGGGATGGTTCATCGAGCCGGGCGTCGGCGTCGGCCCGGCGATCGGCTCCCTGTCGTTCGGCGAACAGTTGGAGTTCGGCAACGATCCGATCGCCAGCGACGTGGACGACACGGAGACGCAGATCAGCTGGGGCGTCCAGCCGTACCTGCGACTCGGCTACGACACGCCCAGCGCCACTTTCGGCCTCGAAGGCGGCTACCTGTTCACCGGCCTGGACTTCGACGACGACCTCGGCCGCGACGCGAGCCAGTGGTATGTCAGCCTGGTCGCCGGCATCCGGCTGGGGCCGTGATGAAGATCGGTCCGAAGTGCTCGCTGCAACAACTTGTCGCTTGTGAAACGGTTTGCTTCGGGTAGCGTGTGCGTGAGGATGGAGGCACTGGCACGAGCACGAAATCGTTGCGGCTTCAGCTTGGTGGAGCTGTTGGTCGTGATCGGCATCATCGCGTTGCTGTTGGCGATTCTGTTGCCGTCGTTGACGCGGGCGAGGCAGTCGGCGACGACGCTCGTGTGCCTGAGCAACGCTCGCCAGATCGGCAACGCGTTGCTTCTGTACGCCAACGACAACGGCGGTCGGCTGCCCGAGTGGAGCGGGATTCAGCTGCACCCCGATGGCTCGCCCGGTCCCGACGCACCCGGGCTCGGCTGGACGCAGCAGCTGCAGACGGCGTGGGACGTGGCTCCCGACGACGACCTTTACGAGTGCCCGGCGTTCCCGCAGGAGGCGAGGCACAACTACTTCATCAGCGCCGGCTGGCTCGAGAGCCAGGAGCCGACGCGGTCGTCGCTGAACCTGTCGGAAGTGCGTCAAAGTTCAACCTTCGTCCTCAGCGGCGACGCGGTGAACATCGGGTTCTACGGCCCGCCGTTCGGGACGAGCCTGGGGGAGTACGTGGACATCGACAAGGACGACGCGACGCAGCAAATGCTCATCTTCAGCGGCGAGCCGGGCGGGATCAATGTGCACGAGGACCGCGGTCTCGTGGTGCTCTTCGCCGATCAGCACGCGGCGCTCATGCCGAAGTTCGATCCGTCGAAGATGACGTTCCATCCCAGAGAAGAGGGCCAGACATGGACGGACGTGAAGCCGGAGGATTGAGCGAGAACGTCAACACGCCCAAGCAGCTCGCCAGCGAGGCGGCCCGTCCGTGGTCGTGGTCGCTGGCGACGTGGGGCCTGATCCTGCTGGGCCCTCTAGCGGCGGCGGCGTCTGTGGTGACGCGGCCTGAGCCGGTCGTGACGCCCCTGCGGACGCTCGCCAAGGCAGACTTGGAGCGGGACATCGGTCGATCGCACCGAGACGGTCGGCTGCTGCTTCGCAATCTCGTCGTGCAGCCGTTGGCCGAGGATGCCGGTGATCGGCTGACCGGTGAGAGGGTCTGGAACTGGCGGGATGACGACGCTCCGTACATGCCGTTCGAACTCGTCGTGCCGAGCCAAGGTGTGACGTGGCGGCAGCCGCCGGCGGACGAAGGCGGCTGGCGACGGTTGCGGCGGTGGATGAATGATGACGAGCCGGCGCTCCTGGCGGATGGGCAGCCGATGGAGTTGACGGCCTTCCTGGCCGAGACCGGGGTCACCTTTGATCAGCGTCCGCCCGAGGGTTCTGCCGAAGCCGAGTGGTTGCTACCGATGCTCGCCGGGCTTGCCGGTGGCCTGGCACTAGCAGGAACCTCGCGACTCGTCGGCGGGCCACGCGAGAGTGGCTTCGGCGACCTCGCCAAGGTGAAGAACCCGGAGCCGCCGAAGGTCGATCTCAAGGCCATCGAGGCTGAGCAACGGGCCAAGGCTCAGCAGCTTGATTCGTACCTCGACGAAGTCGTCGCCGGTGGTGGCGAAGCCGTGGCCGACAACGAGGATGCCGGCGATCCTGACGATGAGACCGACAACGCCGTTGCGCCGACTGCCATACCCGCCGGCCCCGCCACGCCGCGACAGCTGGTCCAAGACGATGCCCCGCGACCCGTGGCTGAGGAGAAGGAAGCACTCGACTACGACAGCGGCGAGTTCTATCCGACGGCCACGCGGCGGCGGTCCTGAATCACTCGAACCAGAACGTCTGGACGAGCCACGTGTCGTCGGGAGCGTCACGCAGGACGATCTCGAAGGCACTGCTGCTGCCGTCGACCCAGTTGAGTTGACCGCCGAAGGTCCAGTTCGTCACGCCGTTGTTCCAGCTGGAGTGCAGCTGCAGCACGTTGATCTCGCTGAGCGTGCCCTTGGTCTGCAGGTGTTCGACACCTTGCCGCAGATCTTCGAGCGGCATCGCCGGAAGCGCCTTGGCCTGCGCGGCGGCCACGTCACCCGCAGCAACGTCTTCGATGAAGGCGCGCGCCGCCAGCCGAGGCTGTTCGCTGTTGACGTAGAACCGCCAGCTGCCGTAACCGATTGCTGACCACCCGAGCAAGCCGACGATGCCGATGACCAAGGCTGCGATGGCCAAGCCGCGTCCGGCGAGGAGTGGGTCACTCGTCTTCCTGATCCCGACGAAGCCGAGCACGGTGCCCGTCAAGCTCGGCAGCACGGGAATGCAGAAGAACAAGCTGATGATGAAGCCGGTCAAGGCCGTCTTGCTCTGGCGGGTTCGCGGCGTCGCGTCGTAAGGCTGCATGGCGAGCGAATTTAGCCGAATCGGCTAGTGCTTCAGGACGATCCGATACCGCGGGCTGCCGTTACGGAGCTTCTCGAAGGCGTCGTTGATTTGGGAAAACTCGAACGTCTCGGTGACCGGGGCGATATCGTTGCGGGCGCAGAAGTCGAGCATCTCACGGGTCACGCTCGGGCTGCCCAGCGGCGAGCCGCTGAGCGACTTCTGGCCGCCGATGAGCGGGAAGCTGTTGTCGAGGCCGAAGTCTTGAGCGACGCCGACGCTGTGGAGCGTGCCGCCAGGGGCAAGGGCCTCGACGTATTGCCCCCACGGCAGCTTAGCGGCGGTTGTGTTGATGATAAGGTCGAAGTGGCCGGTGTGCTTCTTCATCGCGTCGCTGTCCTTGGCGTTGATGAAGAGGTCGGCCCCCATGTCGCGGGCCTCCTGTTCCTTGTCGGGCGTTGTGCTGAAGGCGGCGACCTCGCAGCCCATCTTGTCGGCGAACTGCAGCGCGAGGTGCCCGAGCCCGCCGATGCCGATCACGCCGACGCGGCTTCGGCAGTCGATGCCGTGCTGGACGAAGGGCGTAAAGGCGGTGATGCCGCCGCAGAACATCGGGCCCAATTTCTGTACGGTTTCTGGTTGAAAACCGTCAGGAATCGGCGTTGCCCAGACCCAGTTGCACCGGACGCGATCCGCGAAGCCGCCGTGTCGGCCGACGATCGTCTGCTCGCCGTTCTCGCACCGGTTGTGGGCTCCCTTGAGACACTGGACGCAGTGGGTGCAGCTTCGGCTGAACCAGCCGAGGCCGACACGCTGGCCTTCCTTGAGTTCCGGCACGTTGTCGCCGACGGCAGCGATGGTGCCGATCACCTCGTGTCCTCCGACGAAGGGGTACTGGCTCATGCCCCACTCATTGTCGAGCATGGACATGTCGCTATGACAGACGCCGCACGACGCGACCTCGAGCTCGACCTGGTCGGGCCGAAGGTCGCCAGGGTCGTACTCGAACGGCTTGAACTCGCCCTTGGCCTCGTCGGCGGCGTAGGCGTGGAAGGTGGGCATGGAGGCGACGCTACCGGCGGGCGTCGAGGTTCGACAACGGCCGAAAGGCGGCGGGGGTGTTATGATGTCGACATGGGCAAGACGCTTTCCCTTCCACCCGATGCTCCACTCCGTGAGGTCGACGCCCGAGACGTTGCCAACTCGCTGATGCCGCGGATTACGGTGAAGGAGTATCAGGCCTTGATGAACCAAGTCGGCCTTGGCGGTGACAACTCCTGGGAACTCATCGACGGCTACATCCGACGAATCGACAAGAGCGGGCCGGAAGACTTGAGCAACGCCGTGAATCCTCTGCATACCTTCACCGTCAACGAGATCGCGAGCCTGATGTCGAAGTTCGAAGGGTCGGGCTGTTGTCTGCGGGTTGAGTCGGACGTGATTCTGAACGACACGCATGCGCCTGTTCCGGATGCATCAATTGCGGTGGGAAACAGGCGAGACTACCGACGTCGTCACCCCGAGCCTCACGAGACGCTGTGCGTCATCGAGGTCGCCGATTCATCTGAGGTCACCGACTTGGGCGACAAGGCGCACCGGTACGCAGTAGCAGGTATGCCGATGCTCGTCGTGATTCGGGTTCGCAAGAGCGATGCAGTCGTGCTGACCGAGCCCACGCTCGATGGTTTTCAGCAGCGAGTCGAGGTCACGCTGGGCTCAGTTCTTCGCCTGCCGACCGCAACTGACGCGACGGTTGATGTACCGTTAGCCGACCTGCTGCCGTTGGATGACGAGGTTTAAAGCGATGGACCACTACCGTGGCCCATGCCCGACAAATCCCGCCGCATCGTCGTTGCCGTCACCGGCGCCAGCGGAGCGCTCTACGCCCAGCGCTTCCTCGGCGGCCTGTTGCGGGCCAAGGTCCAGACGCACCTCGTCGTCAGCCCGCTGGGCCGACGGCTCATCAACGACGAGCTCGGCATCAGGAAGCTCGACGACGAAGGCCTCGCCGCCTTCGTCGACGCGCCGACGGACGGGCTCGTCCTGCACAACTACAACGACGTTGGCTCCAGTCTCGCCAGCGGCTCGTTCCTGCACGACGGCATGGTCATCATTCCCGCCAGCGGCAACACGCTCGCTGAGGTCGCAGCCGGCTTGGGCGGCAACCTGATCGCCCGTGCCGCATCGGTCACACTTAAGGAAGGCCGACGGCTGATCGTCTGCCACCGCGAGATGCCGCCCTCGAAGATCGACGTCAACAACTACAAGACACTCAGCGACGCGGGCGTCATCCTCGCCTCGCCGAACCCCGGTTTTTACCTGAACCCGAGCAGCGTCGGCGATGTGGTCGACTTCGTGGCTGGCAAGCTGCTCGACCTCGTCGGCGTCGAGCACGATCTGGATGTTCGCTGGGACCCCGACCAGCCAAGGCCGGCTTGGCGTTTCCAAGGCGGCGAGCTTCGGGCGGTCGGCCATTCGGCGTAGACTCACGGCATGGTCACGACCCGTGTTGACGTTGGCGGCATTGTTCGACTGCCGAAGGAGCTGCGTGACCGACTGGCCGTCGATGAAGGCGATCTGCTTGACTGGGAGGTCGAGGCGGACCGCGTGACGGTTCATCGCCAGGATGTTGCAGGCACCCACAGTAAGCATCCTGATGCCTTGTCGGCGGCTGACGTTGCGGGCGTGTTGAAGGCGTACTCGGCCGGTGGGTCTTACGATGAAGACGCCGTTGCCGCGATGCTCGGCGAAGAAGATCGGGAGTCCGTCATCAGAGATGATCGTGGTGACGCAGGGTCGACCCGGTGAGCGAGCCGACGAGCAGCATGCGGAGCTACGTGCTCGACACGAACGTCATCGTCCGCTTCTTGATCGACGAGGAGGGCCAGCATGGCGATGCGGCACGGCTGGTTTTCAGCGAAGCGGAGCGGCACGACCTCCGCCTGATCCTCACGCCGCTCGTTTTGGCGGAGTCGGCCCACGTGTTCCGGAGCAGCTACGGCGTGCCAAAGCGGGCAGTCGGTGAAGCACTCGGCAAGCTCCTGCGCGTCTCCACCGTTGATGTTGTGGATCGGCGTTTAGCTGAGGACGTTCTGGATCTTTGCATCCGACACCCGAAGCTGTCGGTGGTGGATGCCTCCATACTCGTAGAAGCACGCCGCCGCAACGCCGGCGTCGCGAGTCTCGACCGGTTGGTCCGGCGGCTCGGGTCGGACGTGATGCCGGATGAGGTCGAGCCTCAAACGCCGTAAAACTCCTCCGCCTTACGCCGCAGGTGAACCAGCAGCGGCTCGACCGTCGGCTTCTGACCCGTCGCTCGCTCGACCAACTCACGTGCCCCGTAACGCCGGCCCTGCGAGTGCACCTTGTCGATGAGCCAATCCAGCAACGGCTTGAAGTCCCCGCGAGCAAACTGCTCGTCACGCTTCGCCTCGCCGCCGAGGTCCTTCGTCGCCGCGTCGAACAGGCAGGCCGAGTAGACGTTGCCCAGCGTGTAAGTCGGGAAGTAGCCGATCAAACCGGCCGACCAGTGGACGTCCTGCAGGCAGCCGTCGCTCGCCTTGCCCGGCTTGACGCCGAGGTACGTCTGCATCTTCTCGTCCCAAGCACCCGGCAAGTCGCCCACGCTCAGGTCGCCGCTCAAGAGCGCCCGCTCGATCTCGTACCGCAGCAAAACGTGCAGATTGTACGTAGCCTCGTCCGATTCCGTCCGGATGAAGCTCGGCCGAATGTCGTTGGCGGCGAACAGGAAGTCGTCCAACGGCTCGTCCTTCAAATTCTGGGGGAATAGCTCCTGCGCCATCGGGTACAAGTGCCGCCAGAAGGCCTCGCCTCGGCCGACGAGGTTCTCCCACAGCCGGCTCTGGCTTTCGTGGATGCCCAACGACACGCTCGTGCCCAGGCCCGTGCCGAAGTGCTCCTTTTTCGGGAGATTCTGCTCGTACAACGCGTGGCCCGTCTCGTGGAGCGTCGAGAAGAACGAGTCGCCCAGGTCGTTGAGCTGGAACCTGGTCGTCATCCGCGTGTCGCCCGGGCCAAAGCCGCTGCAGAAGGGGTGGACGGCCACGTCGAGTCGGCCCGCGTCGAAGTCGAAGCCGACCGCCTTGGCCGCGTGGATGCTCAGCTCGCGTTGCTTGTCCGCCGGATAGTCGCGGGTCAGCAGTTCGCGGCGCGGCGTCTTGCCGCTGTCGGTGATCCGGCCCACAAGGTCGATCAGCGGGTCCTTCAACGCCGCGAACACCTCGTCCAGATACGCCGGCGACTCGTGCGGCTCGTAGTCGTCCAGCAGGGCGGCGTACGGGTCGCCATCATGGCCGACGAGATCCGCCTCTTCCCTCTTGAGCTTCAGCATCGACTCGAGATGCGGCGAAAAACCGGAGAAGTCGTCATTGTTGCGAGCTTCAACCCACGCGGCATGCCCGACGACTTCCGCCCTAGCCAGCTCTTCGACCAACCGGCTCGGCAACTTCGTCGTCCGGTCGTAGTCGCGGCGGGCCTCCTTGACGACCACCGAATCGTCGCCAGCTGGTGAAGAATCCTCCGCCGCGGCGATGGCATCGCCGAGTTCCTCGGAGGTGTTCATGGCGTGGCTGAGCTTGGCGAGCAGCGCCTGCTGATCCGCCCGCAGATCGGTGCCGGCTGGTGGCATCTGAGTCTGCTCGTCCCACCCGACGATCGACCCGACACTGCCGAGCGTGGCCTTCTCGCGAAGCAGGCGACGCAGATTGTCCAAAGAAGTCGTGGCGTTGTCGGGCATGACGGGTAGGATACGCCCCGGCCGACTTGGCCGCGCGACCTTCGGCCTGCACCAGATTCAGGAAGTTCTCAAGGAAAACCCGGTACATCATGTCCGTCGAGCCCAGCACCGATTCTCTTCCGGCGGATGCCGGCGATGCCCCCGTTCCCGCCGCTCCGGCCGTGCCCGCGGCTCCCGGTGACGCGTCTTCGCCCACCGCCGATCCGGCTCAACTCTTGACGCCGCCGACCTCGCAACCGGTCGGGACCGTCGACGACAAGTCGAGCTTCCGCGCCAACGCCGATGCAGACGTTGATGCCGAAATCGAGGCCGCGTTGGGAGGAACCGACATCTCCGCCATGCTCGAAAAGTCGGCCGAGGCCAATCCGAGCGACGACAAGCTCCGCGGCACCCAGGCCGGCATGGTCAGCCGCGTCGACCTCACCAAGGGCGAGATCCTCGTCGACCTTGGCGGCAAGCACCAGGCCGTCGTGCCGACCAAGCAGTTCGACCCGGTGCCCGACGAGGGGGAGTTCGTCGAGGTCGACATCGAGGCCTACGACGCCGCCGAGGGCATCTACAAGGCCCACAAGAAGGGTGCCGCCCGCAAGATCGGCGCGTGGGAGGAGCTCAAGCAGGGCCAGGTCGTCGAGGCAACCGTGACCGGCATGAACAAGGGCGGGCTCGAGTGCCGCGTCGGGCAGACCGCCATCCGCGCGTTCATGCCCGCCGGCCAGGTCGATCCGGGCTTCCAGAAGGACATCAGCGTCTTCCTGAACCAGAAGATCCAGGCCAAAATTACCAAGCTGGATAAGGCCGAACGCAATGTCGTCCTGAGCCGGCGAGCGGTGATCGAGGCCGAAGCCAGGCAGGCGCGGGTCAAGACGCTCGAAAGCCTCGAAGAAGGCTCGCTCGTCAAGGGCACCGTCAAGAGCGTCAAGGACTTCGGCGCCTTCGTCGACCTCGGCGGCGTCGACGGGTTGCTCCACGTCAGCCAGCTCACGCACCGCCGCATGGCCAACGCGGCCGACTTCATCAAGGTCGGCGACGAGGTCGAGGTTCGTGTCGACAAGATCGACCTGGGATCGCCGGCCAAAGCCGGCAAGGGCCCGGCCAAGGGCGGCAGCAAGATCGCCCTCTCCCTCAGCCACCGCCCGCCCGACCCGTGGGAGCAGGCCGAGATCAAGTACGCCATCGGCAGCCAGGTCACCGGCCGAGTCACACGCATCGAGAACTTCGGCTGCTTCGTCGAGCTCGAAGAGGGCATCGAGGCCCTGCTCCCGGCCAGCGAGACGTCGTGGCGACGCGTGCGTCACCCGAGCGAGGTCACGGACGTCGGCGAGCAGCTGCGGCTGATGGTCATCGGCATCGAGCCCAAGGCACGCAAGCTCACCCTCAGCCTCAAGCAGGCCGCCGGCGACCCGTGGGCGGAGGTCGCCAGCAAGTACCCCGCAGGCTCCAGCCACAAGGGCAAAGTCACCCGCGTCGCCGACTTCGGCGCGTTCGTCGAGCTCGAAGAAGGCGTCGACGGCCTCGTCCACATCTCCGAGCTCTCCAACCAACGCGTCCGTCGCACCGAAGACGTCGTCAAGCTCGGCCAGGAGGTCGAAGCCCGAGTGTTGGAAGCCGATGCCGAAAAGCGCCGTCTACGATTGACCCTCAAAGAGCACGATCCCGAATTAGAAGCCAAACTACAGGCCGATTCTAAGAAGCGAGAAGAGGACAAAAAGGTTCGCCAGAAGCGTTTGAAAAAGCAGCCGCTCAAGGGCGGACTTGATTTCTAAACCATTGTTTCTTCATAGTTCCGCCGCGGTCGGATCCGTAGCGGAACCGGTCGGTTCGGTTTGCTCCGGATCATCGCGGCGTTCGGTTTCCGCACGCCGGGCGGTCAGCTGGGTGCTTCTGGCGGTCGTTCTACAAATCCGCGACGACGCCGGAGCATTCGCAGAGAAACTTGGCAGGAAAATCGCCCCGGCGGCCGCCGTCGCGCAGCGCCGTCGTCGGGGTGATGACCTCACCCCCGAAGACCCGCCGATACCTTCTTCTTACGCTCGCGCTCCTCGCCCTCACCGGGTGCTACCGACGCGTCAGCTACGCGTCACCGGAGGGCCGCAAGGTCGAGGTCGTCAACATCGGCTTCGACACCCAGATCGCGTCACTGCACGCCGAAACGCCTGACGGCAGCGTCACCATCGAAGGTGCCTCGAGTCAGGCTTCCGTCGCGAACAAGCTCGTCGATCTGGCGAGCAAACTGGCGGAGCAGGGGGTGGGCCGATGACTTCTGCGATCAGCACCACCCGAAGCGGCGGCCCTTCCGCCTTCTTGCACCTGGCCTTCTATCGAGGTCGCGACCACGGCAACTGGCTCGACCGCCTCATCGCCGCCCATGACGACGGGCCGCACAGCCATGTCGAACTCGTCCTCAGCGACCGCCCGCGAATCGGCCAGGCAGTTTGCTTCGGAAGCTCGTGGCGCGACCAGGGTGTCCGGTTCAAACGCATCCCGCTCGGCGGCGACGACGCGACCCAGTGGGACCTCGTGCCGATTCCGAGCACCGCCCGCGAGGTGGGCGTGGTGCGGCACTGGTGCATCGACCGCGTCGGCGGCTGGTACGACCTGCCGGGCGTCCTGGCGTTCAAGCTCCCGTTCGTCCGCGAGCAACTGGGGTGGTGGTTCTGCAGCGAGATCGCCGTGGCGGCCTTGCAACAGGTGGGGCGGTTCGAGGAGCTGGTGCCGCATCGTGTTTCGCCCAATGCGTTGTTTCAACAATTGATGAAGTAAAGCATCTGCTCACAAACCGGCTACATCCGTCATCCCGAGCGCAGCCGAGGGACCTCGTTTGATGTTCAGGGGAGAAAGGCGAGGTCCTTCGGCTCGCTGCGCTCGCTCAGGATGACGGACGGGCATCTAGTGTATTGATTTGAGTTCACGTTGAAAATCGATCATGTTTAGTCTTGCAGTCATAGAATCGGTCCTCGCTCCCACAGTGGTCGCGGCCGTCGTTTCCGCGTCGGCCTTGGTGGTGCGGGAGATGATCGTCCGCCGCGGGGAGCACCGGCGGCTGACGCGGCAGGCGGAGCATCGCGAAGGCGAACTCGCCCTCGACGGCCAACGCGTGCTGCTCGAACAGACGCAGGCCCTGTGGAGCGAGAACGAGTCGCTCAATCAACGCGAAATCGCCAGTCGCAAACGGTGCATCGACCTTGAGAAGCAGGTCCGTCTGCTCGAGGAGAAGGTCCGGCAACTCAAGATCGAGATGGACCTCCTGCGGCGGCGGCTCGACCGCTTCGACCGCGTTCTGCCGACGCCGCCGATGATGCTCGCGGACGACGGCGCGGTGGCGGTGAACATCGGGTGATACCTGTTGGAGCAACGCCTGTCACGCTCGGGCGCTGCGTCATCTCGAGCACATTGACAGACCTCGCCCGCGACGAGCGGGTTCGTAACCTTTGCATGCCGATGGCGTGCGTGTTTTGGAGACTCAGATGCTGAAAACCATTTTGCTGGTCCTGTTGTTGTTGCTCTTGCCCCCGCCGATCGCGGCGGAGCCGGGGGACCCTTACGAGCAGGCGGCCGACGCGTTGAAGCAGTTGCGCGATGACAACGAGCGGCTGCGACGGGAAGTGCGGATGCTGCGGGAGCAGAGCCAGATCCGCGAACTGCGGGCATTAACCAACCAAGCCGTCTTCGTCCGCGTGCCGGACGATCGGCTCGACAACCGATCCCACGAACGCCGCCACGTCTGGCAGTCGAATGGCGTGGAGCGCCCCGGCTTCAACGCTGCCTTCGTCTACGACGAGCCGGGCCGCTTCGACATCACGCTCGACGGCCGGCCGTTCGCCACCGTGGTCGTGAACCGGCGGTCGTCGCTCGTCACGCTCCGGCTCCCCGCAGGCGAAGTCCGCTACGACCAACTCCCCCGCCCGCTGCCCCGCGGCACGCTCCTCGTTGGCCACCCTGACGGCACGGTCATCACCGGCCCCAGCAACAAGACGCTCGTCGAAGCCTGGCAGGGCGACGTCACGATCCGCGACGTCACCTTCCGCCACGACAACCTCGACCACAAAGACGGCATGGCCGTCATGGTCGGCCCCGGCACCGCGATCCTCGACTGCCGCATCGACCGAATCGCCAACCTCGTCGTCTTCAACGGCGACGACGGCCGCGACCTGCTCGTCCAGGGCGTTGAGCAACTTCACCCGCACGGCCTGCGTCGCTACGGCCTGGGCCTGTTCGGCGTCTTCGACGGCGTCGCGGTTTACGACAGCCTCTTCCTCAACTCCAACGACGAGCACATCCTGCGATTCAGCGGCGACGGCTCCCATCGCGGCACCCGCTTCGTCGCCGTCCACAACAACGAGCTGGCCAACCTCAGCCGTGACAACGGCGGCCCGGCGTGGGACATGGGCAAGAGTGCCGTCATCCTGCAAGTCGGCGAATACGCCTCCATCGACGACAACAAGCTCGTCGGGGCCAACGGCGTCGGGCCGCTGCCGAAGGGGCCGGAGTCGATCGCGTCGAAGGAGGCGCGTTACCGCTTCGCCCGCTTCGCCGGCAACGAGATCACCGGCAAGCTGGAGCTTGACCATGGAGCCGAGCACGTCCGGATCGTCGGCGGGTCGATGCTCAACGATGAGCAGGCGGCGATCAACGCCCATGGCGGCAGCGAGCGACATGGTCGGTCGCTGGTGGACGTGGTGATCGAGGACACGACGATCATCGGCCGCGGCGGAGGTGGGCCGCTCGTCCGCATCTGGCCCGGCGGCGACGTGACGCTGCGGGACGTGGTGCTCCGGCACGCGAACCTGCGGGAGGGCGATCGGACGATGCCGCCGCTATGGCTCGGCACGCGTGACGCGGCGACGCTGGAAGACGTGCGAGTGAGCCTGTCGACCGCGTGGCCGCGACCGGCGCTGGTGCTCGTCGGGGATCAGAATTCTACAGATAACTATCTTGAGCCGGGCGATATCTCGGGTCTTGATGCACTGGAGGAGAAATGAGACACCATCGTTCAACACCCAACGTCCATACATCATTGCGTATTGATTCAGGGGTCCATGAACCGATCCTGGAGCGGCGTCGCTTGCGACGCGTTTCGAGTGGATACAAGATCATAGCACCGGGTCCTCCACAATGCGTCGCAAGCGACGCCGCTCCGGGACGAATGACTCTAACGCGATCTGCACTCTCGTGTTTCATGGTCTTTACCCTCTTCATGTCTGTGACGAAACGCGTCGTCGCGGAGCCGCCCGCTTATCGCGCTACGGATGCCCACACGCTTGTCGCTAGTGAAGAACTCAGCGTTCGCGAGGCGGCGGATCGAATCGGGTTCAAGCTCTTCGACGGCGTCGGCCGGGTCGTGCTGACGCGTTACGCGGCTGTCGAGGATCAGCCGATCGTCTTCAAGTATCCGCAGTTCTTCGGTGCCCATCCGGAGATTCGCAACGGGAAGATCGTCCATGGCGGCACGCCCATTGGGGCAGATCTGGTCTACCACGCCCGCAAGGTCGAGGCCGACCTGCGTCGCATGACCTGGCCCGACGGGACGATGGTGGCGATCGACTACGAGGCCTGGGGACCGACGATGCCGAGTCGTGGGCCGTACTTCGACCTGGCGATGAAGCAGGCGGCCAAGCAGATGCCGGAACTCGAAGGCGAGTGTCTTCTCAAAGCAGCCAAGGCCTTGTGGCAGGAGCGGGCGGTCGCCTTCTACAAAACCACAATTGGAACCGCCAAGCGAGTCCGGCCCGAATATCGATTCGGCTTCTACTATCCGCAGGCTCGGCATTATTGGGACGGCTATTCCAGCGACCGCGGCGGTGAGCGGCGGGCGGTGAACGATCTGTTTGCCGACGTCTGGAAGCAGGCTGACTGGTTCGCCGCCAGCGTCTATTACTTCTATCCGAGCCGGCCCGACGCGTCACGCGCGACGCCCGGCTTCGTCAAGCCGAAGGACAACCGGCGGTACGTCCATGACAACGTCGCCGAGTGGCGTCGGTTGGAGACGATGACCCGCGGCGACGGCGAGAAGCGACCGGTCTACGCGGTCGCGTGGCCCCGAACCCACGAGAGCAATCGTGAGGCCCGCAAGACGATCCCGTCGATGACGCCTGACGATTGGCGCGTCTGGTTCGAGGCCAGTCATGCGGGCGGGGCGGACGGGCTCATCATCTGGGGCGAGGCGTTGTCGCGCGATTTGCGGCAGTTTCACACGATTCAGGCGGCGGTCTACGGACCGGTCTTTGCGGAGTTTGTGGCACACAAGCTGTCGGAGCTCGAAGCCAAGGAGCCGTAGGCTGACCGCGTGACGCCCCGGCCGCGAGACGAGATTGCGAAGTTGTCGGCCTACACGCCCGGCGAGCAGCCGAAGCACGGGGCGAAGGTCGTCAAGCTCAACACGAACGAAGCGAGCTTCCCGCCGCCGCCCTCGGTCCTCGAGGCGGCGGCGGTTTCGGCAGAGCAGCTCCGCAAGTATCCCGACCCGCGCGCAACGGAGCTTCGCGAGGCCATCGCCCAGCGGCACGGCGTCTCGGCCGACCACGTCATCGTCGGCAACGGCAGCGACGACATCCTGACGATCCTGATCCGCACCTTCGTCCCCCCCGGCGGACGCGTGGCGTTTCCTTGGCCGACGTATTCGCTTTACACGACGCTCGTAAAGATCCAAGGGGCCGAGCCAATTGAAGTCGACTGGGACGAGCGGTGGGATTTGCCGACGGAGGCCCTGCTGCTGGCCTCGGCGGATGCGGTCTTCGTCGTCAATCCGAACGCGCCGAGCGGGACGCGTGTGTCACGGCAGATGCTCGATGATCTGGCGGAGCGTTTGAGTCGCGTGCCGCTGTTGATCGACGAGGCCTACGCGGATTACGCCGACACGGACTGCATCCCGCTGGTGGCTTCGCGAGAAAACGTGGTGGTGAGTCGGTCGTTGTCCAAGGGTTTCGCGTTGGCGGGCGTGCGGTTGGGGTACGCGATCGCGAGGCCGGAGGTGGTGGCGGAGATGGACAAGGTGCGGGACAGCTACAACGTCGACGCGGTCGCGCAGGCGATCGGTTTGGCAGCGATGCGGGAGGGCGACTACTACGAGGCGGAGCGGGCGAAGGTGAAGCAGCGGCGTCGTGAGTTGTCGTCGTCGTTGAGCGACCTCGGGTTCGACGTCACGCCGTCGCAGACGAACTTCGTCTTCGCCCGGCATCGCGAGGCGGGGCGGCTGTATCACGCGGTGCGGGAGGCGGGCGTCCTGGTTCGGTATTGGGATCAGCCGGGACTCGCCGACGCGTTGCGGGTCACGGTCGGGACGAGCGAGGAGAACCAGCAGTTCCTCGACGTGCTCCGCGGTAAGCTCTAGCCATGGCCCGCACCGCAACCGTCACACGAACCACCGGCGAAACCGACGTCAAGGTCACGCTCGACCTCGACGGCACCGGTCGGGTGTCTGCGGAGACGGGCGTCGGATTCTTCGATCACATGCTCCACCTGCTTGGGCGGCACGCGATGATTGATCTGAGCGTCATGGCCAAAGGTGATCTGCACGTCGACGCGCACCACACCACTGAGGACGTCGGCTTGGCCATCGGCAAGGCACTGTTCGAAGCACTGGGCGACAAGGCGAACATCCGCCGGTACGGCGACGTGCGGCTGCCGATGGACGAGACGCTCGCGTGCGTCGCCATCGATCTCAGCGGCCGGGCGGCGTACGCGTCAGACCTGAAGCTGCCGGCGTCGTCGCGGGTCGGGACGTTCGATCTGGAGCTGGTCGACGAGTTCTTCAAGAGCCTTGCCGGTGAAGCTCGGATGGCGTTGCACGTCGACGTCGTCCGCGGCAGCAACCTGCACCACATCGCCGAGGCCTGCTTCAAAGGCGTCGGCCGGGCGTTGCGAAAAGCGGTGGAACTCGACTCCCGCGGCGTCGGCGTGCCGAGCACGAAGGGCACGCTCTAATCCGCCAGCAACGCCGCCACGGCCGGCGGCGGAGCGAAGGCGTCGTTGGGAAGCTCGGGGTTCGCCTCCGCCTGTTCGATCAGGATCACGACCTGCATGCCGTTGGACGACTGCTCGCTGCGGAAGGGCACGAGCATCTCGGTGTCGCCGACGGGCTGGTAGTCGCTGTACATGATTTCGCGTGTCTCGGGCCCGAAGTCGCCTTGCCAGGTCGTCGCCCGTTTGATCCGCAGGCCCGTCTCGTCGCTGAACCACTCGCTGACCGTGTCGCCGGCGTCGGTGGTGAAGTCGACCCGCGTCGTCGCGGTGCCGTCGAGATCGACGGCTTCGGCACCGCTGATCGTCAGGTCGCCCGCATCGCGTTCGAGCTGCCGCGTCATCATCAGCCGCTCCGCATCGGCCATGATGCGCGCGCCGCTGAACGGATCGTTCGCCCACCCGACGCCGCCGGTGGCGCCTTGCTCGATGCGACCCATCGGCAAGTCGATCGTCACGCGAATCGCGTCGGGCGACCGGATCAGAATCGTCAGGTCGCCCGTGATGTCAATCCCCGGCAGCTGCAACTCGCCAGTCTGCCGCTGCGTCTCAATGCTTTCCCCCGCGGCGACGTTGGTCACCTCGGCGAAACGGTCCAACACCGCCTGGGCGTCGAGTTCGTCCTGGGCAAAGAGGGAGGTTGTCAGCAGGAGGACCAGGCACAGCGTCAGCTTCATGTCCGACGGTAGGAGAAGCACGGACCGTGGCGTCGCAGGCTCTGGCAGCCGCGAGCTCATCCCGCACAGACCACCCAGCTTCGCGCCCGCACGACCGCTACACCCTTCTCGGACGTCACAACACACGCCACTGCACCGGATCTGGTGCACGTTGTATCGCATGTCCTCCCTCGCTTCGTCCAACCTCTTCGTCCGCGGCAACGACTCACAAGCCATTGTTCTGGAGCAATCTCAGCGGCACCTGGAGCGGCTGACCGAACGGGCCAATCAGCACGATCCCGTTCTCGCCGCCGCATTGGCCGGACACATCGACTGGTCCAAGAGCGCTCCCAACAGCGAGGCGACGAACGAAGTCTTCAGCCGACGTGCGGAAAAGGCGGCGTCACCGGCGTTGATGATCGGCTCGCTCTTTCTCATCGCTCGTGCGGCCGGCGTGTCGTCGATGCTCGCCAATGCCGTCTCGCCTGCAATCGGCGAACAGATGCAGGGCATCGTCACGAACGAAGCCCGCTGGGCGGCGACGATGCTGTCGTGCCTCTTCGCCGCCTGTGCCATCCTCGCCATGCGGAAACCGTTCACCGCCGGCATGGTCGCGTTGCTCGCGGTCGTCGGCAGCTGGCTCCTGCTGCTGCCGACGTGGGAGCACGTCACGAGCCTGATCTATCTTGCCCCATTGGGCTACACGCTCTTCGCCCTCCGCGCCGTCTTCGCGGGGATGTCAGCAAGGATGCGGTGAAACGCTGGATAAGCGTTCCGCTCCGTCATCCCGAGCGAGCGAAGCGAGTCGAGGACCTCGTCGGGTCGCAGGCGAGGTCCCTCGGCTGCGCTCGGGATGACGGAAGAAGGCTTTGCAAAGCCAGCCGCTCGGAGATGCAACACCGTCACGGGCTCAGCGGCAATGCCGTCAAACCCCGATCCGCGTCGAGCCCGAGCATCAGGTTCACGTTCTGCATCGCCTGACCCGCGGCACCTTTGCCGAGGTTGTCGATCGCACACGTCGCGCAGATCAGCGACCGCGTCTCGTCCACCGCGTAGTGCACAAATACCAAGTTGCTGCCGCTGGCCCACTTCGTATGCGGCGGCTGGCTGGTGATGCGAACGAACGGCGACGCCTCGTACAACGCCCGCGCCGCCATCACGCAGGCGTTCGCATTAACACCTTCCGCCGCCGGCACGTAGCACGTCGCCAATAGCCCTCGCGTCATCGGCACCAGGTGCGGCACGAACGCCACGTCCCGGCCCAACGCCTCGACGATCTCCGGCTCGTGCCCGTGCACCAGCGGCTTGTACGCGTGCAGCGACTCGTTCGTATCGGCGTAGCCCAACTGCTCGCCGCCGCCGCGACCCGCACCGCTGACGCCGCTCTTGGCGTCGACGATGATCTGACCGTCACCGGCGAGTCCTCCTTGGATCAACGGCAGCAACGCCAGCAACGTCGCAGTCGGGTAGCAGCCGGGGTTGGCGATGCGACTGGCCTTACGCACGCGATCCGGCCAAACGTCCGCCAGGCCGTAGGTCCAGCCATCGACGAATCGGTGGTCGCCGCCGATGTCGACGATCTTCACGTCCGCCGGCACCTTCGCCAAGGCGTCGCGGCTCTTGCCGGTCGGCATCGAAGCGACGAGCACGTCCACGTCACACGCCTCGGGCTCGAACGGCTCGACCTTCAACGCCGCCACGGTCGGAGCCAAGGCCGCCAACGCCGGGTGCAAGTCGCCGACCCGCTGGCCCGCCGAACCGTGGCCGTAGACGCGGGTGACGGCCAGATTCGGATGCTGCGCCGCGATCCGCAACGCCTCGCCCCCGCCGTAACCACTGACGCCGATGATGCCCAAGGAGTGCATGGTCACTTGTAGGATGGGCTCCAGCCCGCCATCCAACTTCGAGAACCTGATGGGCTGAAGCCCACCCTACAAGTGACCATGGAAGTTCTCACCCACACCGGCGGCGTTGCGATGACGAACGCGTTCGTCGTCATCGACGATGACACCGGCCTCTGCGTGCTCGTCGACGCGCCCGACCACACCGCCGGCCCGCTCGTCCGCGAGGCGACGGAACGCGGCTTCGAGTTCGAAGGGCTCTGGCTGACGCACGGCCACTTCGACCACGTCGCGGACCACGCGTTGCTGGCGAACGTGCCGGTGGTGATGCACGAACTCGATGCGCCCAAGCTGCGGGATCCGATGGGGCAGCTGCGGGCGTTCGGCGAGCGGACGGGCTTTGGCGTGCCGCTGACGATCGAGCCGCGGGAGCCGGATTGGTTCGTCAGCGAAGGCGACGAGCTGAAGGTCGGCGGGCTGGTTGCCACCGTTCTTCACACGCCCGGCCACTCGCCGGGGCACGTCGCCTTCTACTTCGAGCAGGAGAAGCTGCTCATCGGCGGCGACCTCATCATCGGCGGCAGCGTTGGGCGGACCGACTTGCCCGACAGCGACCACGCCCAGCTCGAAGCGAGCGTCCGCCGAATCATGGAGTTGCCCGACGACACCCGCCTCCTCGGCGGCCACGGTGCGGCGACCACGATCGGCCAGGAACGCGAGCAGAACGCGGCCGTGCAGATGATCCTCCGCAGTTGACGCTACCGGCTGCCGCGATTGACGCTACCGGCTGCCGCCGTAGACGGCGGCGTCGCCGAGTTGTTCGCTGATGCGGAGCAACTGGTTGTACTTGGCGACGCGGTCGCTGCGAGCGGGGGCACCAGTCTTGATCTGGCCGCAGTTGGTCGCAACGGCGAGATCGGCGATGGTGGCGTCCTCGGTCTCGCCGGAGCGGTGGCTCATGACGGCGCTGTAGCCGTTGCGGATCGCCATGTTGACGGCGTCGAAGGTCTCGCTGAGCGTGCCGATCTGGTTGACCTTGACGAGGATCGCGTTGGCGGTTTTGGAGTCGATGCCACGCTTGAGGAACTTGGCGTTGGTGACGAACAGGTCGTCACCGACGAGCTGGACCTTGTCGCCGATCTTGTCGGTCAGCTGCTTCCAGCCGTCCCAGTCGTTCTCGGCCAAGCCGTCCTCGATGCTCTTGATCGGGTACTTCTTGCTCCACTCGGCCCACAAGTCGGCCATCTGGTCGCTCGTGAGAATCTCCTGCGTGCTGCTGAAGAACTTGTACCCCTCCTTGCCGTCCTTCTCGGCTTCGTTCCACAGCTCGCTGGTGGCGGGGTCGAGGGCGACGAAGATCTGCTCGCCCCAGGAGTAGCCGGCTTTATCGACCGCTTCCTCGATGATTTTCAGCGCGTCCTCGTTGTCCTTGAGGTCCGGGGCAAAGCCTCCCTCGTCGCCGACGGCGGTCGAGAGGTTGCGCTTGCTCAGCACCTTCTTGAGGTGGTGGTAAATCTCCACGCCGGCTCGCAGGGCGTCTTCGAATCGCTCGAAGCCCCAGGGCTGGATCATGAATTCCTGGAAGTCGACGGTGTTGTCCGCGTGCTTGCCACCGTTGAGGATGTTGAGCATCGGCACCGGCAGCGTCTTGGCGGCGGGGCCACCGAGGTAACGCCACAGGGGCAGGCCGCACCCCTCGGCGGCGGCTTTGGCAACGGCCATCGAGACGCCGAGCATGGCGTTGGCACCGAGCTTCGACTTGTTCTCCGTGCCGTCGAGATCGAGCAGCAGGGCGTCGATGGCTTCCTGCTCACGGGCATCGACGCCGAGCAACTCGGGCCGAATCTGGTCGTTCACGTTGGCCACGGCCTTGGTGACGCCCTTGCCCATGAGGGCGTCGCCGCCGTCGCGAAGCTCGACGGCTTCGTTCTCGCCGGTGCTGGCTCCCGAGGGCACGGCGGCCCGTCCGACGGTGCCGTCTTCGAGCAGAACGTCGACTTCGACGGTGGGATTCCCGCGGGAATCGAAGATCTGACGGGCTTGGACGTGTTCGATGCTGAGGCTCATGGTGGCAGTATACCGACGCCGGCTCCGCGGCAGCGGCAGCAAGCGGCAGCGGCTGCTGCAGGCGTTTCTCAAGTCGGTATCTCGCAACGCCGATGAAACGAATGCATCCGATCCCGCTGCAGCCGGGGCATCCTGTCTCCTTGATCTACCCGCACTTATGAAAAATCTCAGCCTTACCTGGAAGCTCGTCCTCGGCTTCGGCACGTTGCTCCTTCTGGCCGCCCTCACCAGCGGCCTTTCGGCGTGGCGGATGATGGGTGTGACGAAAGTCGCCAGCACCTTGAGTGAGGAGTACGTGCCGGAGGTCGAACTCGCGACGAGCATCCTCAAGCATGCCGAGGAGCTGAACCTCGCCGGCCGCAGCTACGCCCTCAGCGGCGACGCGAGATTTCGCGAGGCCGCCCAGACGCATATCGAAGAGTTGGAGCATTCGTTCAACGAGGCCCAGAAACTCGTGGCTGCTCACCCAAACCTCAGCTCGCTGAGCCAGTCGCTCGAGAAGGCGCGTCAGCACGAAGGCGAGTATGTTCGGCTCTTCGGCGAGACGACCACCGCCATCACCGCCCGCACCTCGGCACAGGTGGAGCTCGACGTGCAGGCGGGTTATTTGATGAAGGCGTTGGGCCACCTTATCGAGAACCAGCAGACGAAGATGCAGAGCGAAATCGCCTCCGATGCCGAGAGGGACAAGCTCAGCGTGCGGGCCATCAAGAGCCAGCAGACGAACCTGCTCCGCAACGAGGTCAACCAGATGCGGCTGAGCGTCTTCAAGGCCGTTGCGCTCAATGAACTGGAATACATGGATCAGGCGGATGAATGGTTCACGAAGATCACCAGCCGCCTGTCGACACTCGACGGCATGCTGAAAGATCCAGCCGATCGGCGGGATCTGGAGGTCGTCGCGACCGCGGCAGCCGACTACAGCGACGCCGCTCACGACGTTCGTGCCGCCATCACGCGTGTCGACGAGATCACGCCGCGTCGGGGCGAGGCGAGCAAGAAGCTCGTCAACGACGCCGACGAGATCCTGACCGCCGGCCTCGCCGGCACGCAACGTGTCGCCGACAACACGGCCAGCGCGTTGACGAGCGGCGTGACGATGACGTTGCTCGGCCTCGGTATCGCCACCATCGTCAGCGTTGCCACGGCGTTCCTGCTCATTCGCTCGATCAGCGGCACCCTGAGCCGCATCGCAGGCGAACTGTCCAGCGCCAGCATGCTAACCGCATCGGCGGCGGAGCAAATCGCCCAAGGCGGGCAGTCGCTCGCCCAAGGTGCCAGCGAGCAGGCGGCGAGCCTGGAAGAGACCAGTTCCTCGCTTGAAGAAATGAGCTCCATGACCCGCCGCAACGCCGACTCGAGCCGCGAGGCCGAGCGTCTGGCCGGTGCCGCCAAGGTCTCGGCGGGCCGGGGCGGCGAGTCGATGAACAAGATGAACGAGGCGATCAGCCGAATCCGCAACAGTGCCGACGAGACGAGCAAGATCATCAAAACAATTGACGAGATCGCCTTCCAGACGAACCTCCTTGCCCTCAACGCCGCCGTCGAAGCGGCCCGAGCGGGCGAAGCCGGCAAGGGCTTTGCCGTCGTCGCCGAAGAGGTCCGAACCCTCGCCATGCGGAGTGCCGAAGCCGCCAAGGAGACGAGCCGGATGATCGAGCAGAGCGTCGAAGCGTCACACGACGGCGAGACGACGGCGCAGGAAGTCGGATCGAGCTTGACCGAGATCAGCGACAATGTTGCCAAAGCCGGCGGCCTCATCGAGGAGATCAGCGCCGCCAGCCAGGAGCAGGCCCAGGGCATTGACCAGGTCAGCCGTGCGGTTCAGCAGATGGACCAGGTGACGCAGCAGAACGCAGCCAATGCCGAGGAGTCGGCGGCGAGCAGTCAGGAGCTGAGCCGGCAGGCGGAGATTGCTCGCAACGCGGTGGAGCAGCTGAATCAGATCCTTTACGGAGCGGGCTCGACGGCGAACCGTTCGTCGGGTGGCAGCGTGCAGGGAGCTTCGATGCGGCTGTCGCCGGCCGCTCCTGCCGCGACGAAGCAGGCCACCGGTTCCGACGACAGTTTCAAGATGCCCGACGACAACGGCTTCGACGCCTTCAACGCAGCCGCCTGATCGCGACAGAACCCGACCGCAACCTCACTTTTTCGACGCCCTGTCAACTGGTATTCGGCTTCGGCCGATACAGGAGACAGGGCGTCTTTGTCGCACCACCGCCCACTTCCTTACCTCGATCCCGATTCGGATGCTCCAGAACCTTGGTCAGTCAGTTGCCGGCGTGAAGCTGGGTACGAAAATTCTCGTCGCCGCTATTGGCGCTGTCGTCATCACCGCAGGCGTGAGCATGCTGATCCAGCGGAACGTCATCCGCGAGCAGGGCGTGACGATGACGAAGCAGGCGCTGCGAAACGCCGTGCTCGAAGCGGAAAGCGTCCGCAACACCATCGGCGACTTCAACAACACCGGCGCCTTCGATCGCGCGAAGCTCTTCGCCGAGTACGAAAGCGGCGTGCCACTGCGGGAGACCACGCTCTACAAGACCATCCCGGTCGTCGCCGCCTGGCAGGCCATCGGCAAGCTGGCCGAAGCCGAGGGATACGAGTTCCGCGTGCCCAAGTTCCAGGCCCGCAATCCTGCCAACGAGCCGACCGAAGCCGAGGCCAAGATTCTTCGTCAGTTCGAGTCGCAAGGCCTCGACGAGTACTTCGCCATCGATGAAGAGGCGAATCAGATCGTCTACGCCCGGCCGATCAAGCTCACGTCCGACTGCCTCGCCTGCCACGGTGATCCGGCCAACAGCCCGACGGGCGACGGCAAGGACATCCTCGGCTTTCCGATGGAAGGGTGGAAGACCGGCGAGGTGCACGGCGCGTTCGTCCTCAAGAGCGACCTGAACGAACTCGACGAAGTCGTCGCCGCCGGCATGAGCAAGACCTTGCTCTGGATCGCACCGGTCGCCGCGTTCATCGCTGTTGCGTTCTGGTTCATGAACCGCAAGGTCATCGTCACGCCGCTGGCCAACATCATTCAAACGCTCCGCAGCGGCAGTGACGAGACCCGCACCGCCGCCGGCCAGATCGCCGCCGGCTCGCAGGCCCTTGCTCAAGGTGCCAGCGAGCAGGCCGCCAGCCTGGAAGAGACCAGCAGCTCGCTCGAAGAGATGAGTTCGATGACCCGCCGCACCGCCGACAGCGCCAGCGAAGCGACGCGTCTGGCCGTCGATAGCAAAGCCGCTGCCGAAGCCGGCGACGCCGCCGTGCTCAAGATGAGCGAGGCGATCGGCGAGATCCGCAGCAGTGCCGACGAAACCGCCAAAATCGTCAAGACGATTGACGAGATCGCGTTTCAGACGAACCTCCTTGCCCTCAACGCCGCCGTCGAAGCGGCCCGAGCGGGCGAAGCGGGCAAGGGCTTTGCCGTTGTCGCCGAAGAAGTCCGGACCCTGGCGATGCGGAGTGCCGAAGCCGCCAAGGAGACGAGCCGGATGATCGAGCAGAGCGTCGTCGCCAGCCGCAACGGCGAGACGATTGCCAGCGACGTCAGCAAGTCCCTCGTCGCCATCAACGACGCCGGCAACAAGGTCAACGGCCTCATCGAGGAGATCAGCGCCGCCAGCCAGGAGCAGGCTCAGGGCATCGACCAGGTCAGCCGGGCGGTTCAGCAGATGGACCAGGTCACGCAGCAGAACGCCGCCAGCGCCGAGGAGTCAGCGTCGGCCGGCGAAGGCCTAAGCATCCAGAGCGAGAAACTCTTCACCGCCGTCGAAGACCTCGCCAGCCTGGTCGGTGCCGTTCAGACATCGGGCCAGAAGCTCGTCAGCTCTGCGACGCCGACGCCGCCTTCGGGCAAGCCGGCCTTGCCGTCGCTGAAGATCCCCGCGAGCGACGACTTCGGCGACTTCGGCAGCTTCAGCAAGGCAGCGTGATCCCACGCATGATCGTCAAAAAGCCGCGGACCTAGGTCCGCGGCTTCTTCGTTCGCTTTTCCTAAACGGACCATACGCCATCTCACTCGCCACCGCCGCCTGTTCGTCATCCAGAGCAAGTCGCGATGTTACGACAACCCGTACTCCGCCCATCGCCGGTCGACCATGTCGCGCGTCGCCTGATCGAACTCCAACTCCAGCGGCCAATCGCGTACGACGCTCTCGCCCGCCTCGGCGGCGAGCTTCCGCGTCGCGTCGAAGCCCATCTTGCTCCCCACCCCAAGCCCCGGCGAGGCGTGATCGAGAATGTCCACCGGCCCACGCACCGTCTCGGTGTCGCGGGCCGGATCGCAGTTGGCGAAGAGGTGGAACAGCACCGCCTGCTCGTCGTGGACATCGACGTCCTCGTCGACGACGACGATGAACTTCGTGAAGCTCATCTGCCCGGCACCCCAGATCGCGTGCATCACGCGCCTCGCCTGGTAGGCGTATTCCTTCTTGATCTTGACGTAGACGCAGTTGTGGAAGCAGCCGGCCATCGGCAGGGCGTAGTCGAGGATGTCGGGCACGATCGTTTTAAGCAGCGGCAGGAAGACGCGCTCGGTCGCCTTGCCGAGGAAGTAGTCTTCCATGGGCGGCTTGCCGACGATCGTGGTCGGGTAGATCGGATCCGTCCGCGTCGTGATGGCGGTGACGTCGAACCGCGGATATCGATCGGCCAGGCTGTAGAAGCCCGTGTGATCCCCGAACGGGCCTTCGACGAGCGTCTCGGTCGGGTGGACGAAGCCCTCGATGATAATCTCCGCCTCGGCGGGCACTTCGAGGTCGTGGCTGACGCACTGGACCATCTCGATGCGCTTCTGGTTCAGGAAGCTGGCGAAGGCGACCTCCGGGATACCCGGCGGCAGCGGGGCGGTGGCGGCGTAGGGCATGACGCTCGACCCGCCGAGCACGACGGCCACCGGCATCGGCTCGCCCCCCACCCCCTTCTTCTGCCAGGCGCGGAAGTGGCGGGCACCGTCGTGGTGGACGTGCCAGTGCATGGCGCAGGTATTGTGGTCGAAGACCTGCACGCGGTACATGCCGATGTTCTTGTCGCCGGTCTCGGGGTGCGTCGTGTAGATGCCGCCGAGGGTGATGTACCGGCCGGTGCGGGGTCGTTGTCGGGCGGCGGGCAGATCCGCGGCGAGGTGGCTGAAGACTTCGCCAGAGTCGATGTCGCCGTCGTGCGGCCAGCACTGAATCACCGGCAGGCGGTTCAGGTCGACCTGCTTGCCCGTGCGGACGACGGCCTGGCACGGTGCGTCCTTCACCTTCTTGGGCAACAGGGCGGAGAGGTCGCCGATGACCTCCTTGCCGAGCTTGAACTTTTCGTAGAGCGTCGCGGGCAACTGCGGCTTGACGAACTTCTCGACGCGGGCCGCGAGATGCTCGAGCGTCGGCGTGCCGAGGGCTTCTTCGATGCGGCGGTAGCTGCCGAAGGCGTTGATGCAGATTGGCATGTCGCTGCCGCGGACGTTCTGGAAGAGCAACGCCCGGCCGCCCTTGTCGGCGTGGACGTGGCGATCGACCTCGTCGTGCCCGCGTGGGGCCGGCGACTTCATGACACGGTCCGCCACCGCGGCGACTTCGAGGACCGGATCGACCTCCGCTTTCACCTTCGCCAGCTCACCGTGGGCGTCGAGGTGGTCGAGGAACGACCGCAGGTTCACGAACGGGCCGACATGCGATGCCATGCAGCAACGTAGGGCGGCGAGTTACTGCGACAGCCGTAAGCCCACCAGCACGCCGACGTACCAATTTTCGTAATCCTCGCCGCCTTGGCCGAAGCCGAAGTCGAGCCCTGTCAACTCGTAGCCGCCTTCGATGCCCAGCAGAAACGAGTCGGAGACCAACCCTGCTCGTAAATAAGGTCGAGCTGCCCAGGAAATCTCATCATCCTCGTCACCCCCCGCCGACAACTCGGCCCAAGCCCCGCCCGCCGTCGCCCCGGCTTCGGCGAAGATGCCCGCGAACGACAAGCGAAACGACGGCCCGACCTGCGGCGAGACGATCAGCAACTCGCTGTCGCCGTTGCCCTGATAGGTTGCGGCACTGAAGTTGATGTTCCCCCGCAGCCCGTTGCCGCCCTCGCCGCGGACAAAGCCGGGCGTGATGAGCGAGCGACTCAAGTTGCCCGCCAGTCGCACGCCTGCTTCGTCGTCGAAGAAGGGCGTGACGTCTTCCGGCGCGTCTGGCTGCACGACGGAGAGCGCGGCAACGCCGTCCACCTCGTAGGAGGCGCAGCCGCCTGCTACGCAGGCCGTCAGGATGATCGAGAGACTCCGCATAGTCAGACCGTAGCCGTCACTCGTCACCGTCGATGAGTTCGACATGTCTGTAGATCTCACGCATCGAGACTTCGATGTCGACGCTACGAAACTTCACGACGTCTTCGAGCCCGGCAGCAAACGCGATCGACCACCCGCCGTTGCCGTCGCGATAAACGGTCTGCACGAGCGGCCTGCGGCTGTCGACGATCACATACTCCTCCAGACTCTCGATCTTCCGGTACCGCTCGAGCTTGATGCCGCGGTCGTAACCCTCTGTCGATGGCGACACGACCTCGACGACGATGACGGGATTGTTGATCGCCCGTCTGCCACTGACGCTCGGGTCATACTCCACTTCATCGCAGACCACGCTGATGTCGGGATAGCTGTAGCGTGCGTCGTTCCTTGGCTTGACTTGCAGGTCGCTGCCGTAGACGCGGCAAGGCTTTCTCCGAACGCCGGTCGCAAGAGCGACGAGCAAGTTGCTAGCTACGAGGCTGTGCTGCTCACTCCCGCCGGCCATGCCGATGATCTGGCTCAGCGGCCGGACGATGCCGTCGTAGAACTCGTGCTTCTCCTCCGACGCCTCCTCAAACGCCAGATATTCCTCTTCCGTCATGCGGACCGGCTTGGACCAATCAATTTGCGACGCCTTCTTCAAAGCAGCGGCCATGCCCGACTTTACACGACGTCTCGCCAACAAGCCGGCTCAGGCGTGCCGCTCACGCCACTCGCCAAACCGCTCCACCGCCTCAGGCCGGACGCTTGGCGCCGTCGCGGTGATGACCCCGTCGATCACGTCGCCACCGATGGTCGCGTCCTCATCACCGCCGCCTGAGCCGACCGCTTGCAGGAACGGGATCGTCGCGGCACGGTCGCAGAGGTACTTGATGTCGGCACCGCTGTAACCCTCGAGTCGGTCGGCGATGCCGTCGAGATCGACATCGTCCGCGACGGGACGGCTGCCGAGGTGGATGTCGAGCAACCGACGCCGCGCCGGCAAATCGGGCAGGCCGACGTAGACCTTCTCGTCGAACCGCCCCGGCCGAAGCACCGCCGGGTCGAGCTGCCACGGCACGTTCGTCGCCCCCATGAACAACACCGGCTGGCCCTTCTTCTTCGAGAAACCCTCCATGCCCTGCAGCAACTGCGGCACGACCCGCTGCATCACGCCGCTGCCGGCGTCGTCACGACGCGCCGGCACAAGGCTCTCAATCTCGTCGATGAAGATGACCGACCGATCCGCCCGCGTCGCGGCGTCGAAGAGGGCCTTGACGTTCTGCTCCGCCTCGCCCACCCATTTGCTTAAAAGATCCGCGGCAGACACTGTGAAGAACGTCGCGTCCAGCTCGCCGGCCGTGGCCCGTGCCAGCATCGTCTTGCCGGTGCCCGGCGGCCCGTAGAGCAACACGCCACCGCCAGGTTGAACGCCGAAACGCTCCGCCAAGTCCGGGTGCCGGAACGGATACAGCATCTTGAGCCGAATCTCGTCCTTGACGTCTTCCAGGCCCGCGATGTCGTCGAACCGCAGGTCAGGCCGCTCCTTGACGACCCACGCGTCGGCATCGGGGGCATCGTCGTCCGCACCTTCTCGACCCAGGTGCTCCTGCTTCGACGGCTTGCCCGGCGACGACGCCCGTCCGGCGGGGCGGTCTTCTTCATGAGCCTCGCCACAATCGCGGGCGAGTTCCAGCAGCTTCTGAGCCGTCTGCCGACGCGCCTCCCGCAGTTCCTCGCCCTTGGCATCCCGGGCCAGGTTCGACATCATCCGAGCCGCGTTGAGCAGGTAACTCCGAGCCGACGCCCACTGCCCCTGCCGCCGGGCCTCGAGGCCCTGCTTCTTGTACCGCTCGAAGGCTTCCCACTCGGTCCCGGCTGGCATCGCCCGAAGCGTAGGAGACGCGGCCTGTTACTTCGTCGCGATCGGAATGGGCGGCATCGGGCAGCCCAGCACGGCCGAGACCGCTCGCAGCAGCTCCGCCTCCTCGACCCGCACCTTGCCGTCGGCCAGCACCGTCGCTGCCGCCGCTTCGACCACCCGTCGCTTACTCGCCATCCGCGTCGCCGCCAACTCCTCCAACGCCTGGTCGAGCGACGCCAGCGTGAACGAGCCGTTGTAGTCCGGCAGCTCCAAACCCGCGGCCTCGACACCGGCCCGGTACGCCTTCTTCGCCAGCCGCGGCTCGGTCGGATGCCCCGCGGCCGCCACGGCACTGAGCATCGTCGCCACGTGGCTCTGCAACGGTGCCAGCGACGCATGCCGCTCGCGAACCCGCTTCTGCAATGCGATACGCTCGAGAATCTTGAACAGGGCGTACTCGAACGGCTCGATCCGCTGGTCCGCCTCGATGAGCTTGCGCGACAGCCGCAGCAAGTCCTGCCGGGCCGGAGCGTCGAGTGTCCGCAGCCGCGGGGCCGCCAGTTCCAGCAGCGGCAGCCGGGCGTGGGCGCCTGCCCGATCCACCGACTCCGCCAAATCGTCCACGATGGCCGCCGTCTGCGAATCGTGCTGAGCCAGGACCTCTTCCTGCATCAGCCGCGTCGGCCGGATCTCGCTCAGGAACAGCGAAGCGACAAGGCCGCTGACCAGATCCGTCCGCCGCGTCGCATCGACGAGTTGCGTCGGCAGCGACTCTGCCAGATCGTGCCCGAGTTGCACCGTCTCGTCCGTCAGATGCCCGACCCGCTTGGCCGCCCGGGCACCGACCGACTCCGCGACGCCGCCTGCCGCCAGCTGGCCGATCTGCGGTATGCCCGGAATCGGCACGTTGATGCCAAAGGGGTTCCGACGCTGCGACTGCCGACCGCGCGGCTGTCGAGGCGGCGGGGCGGCACGCTGCTTGTCCTCCATCGCCAGCATCGTGCCGTCCCAGTTGCCGTCGATCGCCTTGATCCGCTCCGGCAGCGGCGGGTGGGTGGCAAACATGGCGGAGAAGGAGCTGGCGAAGAACAGGTGAGCACATTCGCCCGCGTGCCGGTTGTCGATCTTCGCGCCCGCCGCCGTGCCGCCGATCTTGCGAAGGGCGTCGCGGATGCCGTTGGGGTTCCGCGTGAACTGCACCGCCGAGGCGTCGGCGAGGTACTCCCGCTTGCGGCTGACGTTGGCCTGAATCAGCCGGCCGAAGAAGACGCCGATGCTGCCGATCGCCCAGATGAGCCCGCCGATGACGAAGATTGCAATGCCGAGCGCCGCACCGCCGCCCTTGTCGTTGCTCGACCGGCGGTTGGAGACCATCAGGTAGGGCGCGTAGCGGAAGACGGTGTAGCCGATCAGGCCGATGACGAGGATGCCGAAGATCACGCCGATCAAACGGATGTTGAGCCGCATGTCGCCGTTGAGGATGTGGCTGAACTCGTGGGCGATTACGCCTTGGAGCTCGTCCCGGCTGAGCTTGGCGATGCAGCCACGCGTCACCCCGACCACCGCCTGCTCAACGCTCGATCCCGCGGCAAACGCGTTGATCCCCGCATCCTGGTCCATCACGTAGACATCCGGCACCGGCATGCCGCTGGCGAGGCTCATCTCCTCGACGATGTTCATGAGCTTTCGCTCGTCCGGATCGTTCGTCTGCGGATCCACCGGCCTACCGCCGAGCATGCGAGCGACCTTGCCACCATCGCCATGAAGCTGTGCCGTCTTGAAGAAGCTCGATCCGCCGATGACGACGAGGGCCGCCAGCGTGACGAGAGCGTGGACCTCCCAGCGGAACTCGAGACCCTGTTGCACCTGCCGCGCCGTCTCGTCGTCGCCGGTCAAGTTGACGGTCGCGAAGGCGACGGCGTTGAGTGCGATGACGATGCCGACGACCGCGAGGAGAAACAAGACGATCAGCCGCGTCGTCCCCTTGCGTGCCTGTTCCTGTGCCTCGAAGAAGTCCATTGGCCGGGAGTGTAGTGGCCGCGGGCGAAAGCCTCACCGGTCGAACCGAGCGAGCAGGGCGGTTTGCCCCGTTCCTACCGGACGAGGGCTCGGTTGACGCGGCGAAACTGCTGTGGCCTCGTGAGGCCGGCGAACCGCATGAAGCCGCGGACGTCGTTCTGATAGGCCCGGCGGGTGTTCTTGTTGCGGAGGTTGGCGAACCACTCGGCCTCGGGCGGCACGTCGCCCAGATCGTAAAAGTCGGCGGGAGCGAGACCGTCATCATCAGCACCACGATCCGCGCTGCCTGTCAAGTCAGAGGAACGGGTGGGGGAAGGGAAGTGACGTTCGGCGACTTCTCGGCCGCCCTGCTGCCGCTCGTCCTCGTCCAGCCGTTCGTCGGCACGCGAAGCCGCCCCGCCGACGCCGTCCGCGTCTCGGGGAGCTTCTGCCGGCCGCGGGTCGTCGCGGCGGATCGGGATGTCGTCCATGACCTCGTCAGTCTACCACGTTCAGCCGAGGCATGATAAAGCGGATTATCATGCCTCAGCTACCGCTTCCCGCGCGAGGATTCTACGACGCTGCTGTTGATTGAACGGCCGTTTAGTGAACACCGAATGTCGCCAGCCTCACGACCACCTGATGCTGTATGACAAACTGTCGAACATTCTACGACCGGCAAAGGGTCAATGATAAACATGCTGCGAGGTGTGGCTGTCACCAGAGCGTGAGCTGCTCGGGTTCGCCGTGCCGGCTGATGAGCTTGGCCAGCAGTCGGTCGTCCGTGGCAATCGTGTCATCGGGGCCGACGCTGCCGAGCGCGGGGCGGCGGGAGATGGAAACGCCCTTGCCGAACATCGAGGCAAGGGCCCTAATACGAAAACTTGAGTCACATCACCAGCTCCCTTCGCCCTCATATTCTTACACATGTTTATATAATTCTTGCAATAGGTCATCATTAGTTTGCCAGTCCGTGTGCCATACCATTACGCCATCAATGCATACCAGCACCCCAGACTCGACAAGACCAACAAACTCTTCAGGTATATACGCCACAACATACTGTTCACCGTGGCCGGAAACGAGGTCTACCCAGAAATTAACAGGCGGGCAATGATTTATATCCAGGAAACCTCTTGTCTCTTCAATAGTTTCCCCACCACGAGTGGACCTGTCAAGTTTAATTGCCAGTAGCCGAGCAGGTTTCCATTGCAGATCAAGTTTAGCAGAAATATTTGGCCGTTCGCGAATCATCCTTTCGAGTACTTGTCGACGCCGAATAGCTAGTAGCTCATCGCTTACCTCCTCGTCATATTCAAAGAAGGCTTCGTCCATTCGAATCCATGCACCGGATTCATTTATACTTGAATCTCGCTCGATATAGCTAGCAGCCATCTGATACTTCTCTTTCAGTGGCATGTCTAGATCTTTGTGAAATAATGATTTCATCATGTTAATCAAGAAGCCCGCGGCGAATAGCATCTTCAATCCTGCTGATTCTCTCTTTGATTATCCCCGTCTTATCACCATGCCCGTTACGGAGCTGCTCTCTCAGGAGCTCGAGATAGGTTTTAACCGTGCTCGGCTTCAAGCCACTCGGAAGCGGACCGAGGGGCTTCCCACCCTGAAGGTTCGTGCCTATCCATTGGTTGAAAAACTTGTTCTGTCCTTTGTCGAAGTTATTAACTTTCTTTTTGAGCTCTTGAAGTCGCGCAGCGTTTCGTGCTTTAACTGCGTCGTTTGCCGAGTCATTGATCTCTTTAACGATCTTCTTCGCTGCAGGCTTGGTTATAACTTTCTCTTTTCCCTTACCCAAAATACGTCCAATTGCTGCCTTTATTTTAACATTGAGCGCTTCCCCTGTCGGGTCGATATGAATAACTGGATTTTCATTTACGTAAGTATACAAGCTACTTCCATCAACGTAGCCCATCGGGTCCTGCCTCACCCATCTTCCTAGACTTGTATCAAGATCTCGATGGCGGAAATGCACTAGCCCTGCTATCAGGTCATGCCGACCACCCTGGTGACCGTACTGCATGTCAATGTCACTCAGGCCATCGCTGTCCAGCTTCCAATCGGCGTCAAGCACGGTCTGCTCACCGTAGGGATCGTAGACGTATCGCTCAATGACGGTCCCGGTCCCGTCGAGGAGGGCCGTAACGTTGAAGTTGGCGTCGTGGAGTGTGTAGGCCCGCTCGTCGCCTGCTCCTAGTTGACCATCGCCGCTGATGTCGCGGGCGGATGAAAAAGGGTCGCGAGCCTTTTTCTGCCGGCGGCCTCGCCTGTGGATGGTGGAGGGTGGAGATCATGAGGCAAGGGAGACCTGCACCGCCTCGCGTTGGGCGGCGTCGTTGATCTCGAAGAGGGCGGCGTCGGTGAAGCCCATGGGGCCGGCGATCAGGACGGCGGGGAAGGACTGACGCGTCGCGTTGTAGGTCATCACGCTGTCGTTGTAGTGCTGGCGGGCGAAGGCGACGCGGTTTTCGGTGCTCGTCAGCTCCTCCATGAGCTGGCTGGTTTGCGTGTCGGCCTTGAGCTCGGGGTAGTTCTCCTGGACGACCATCAAGCGGGACAGCAGGGCGGTCAGTTCGCCCTCATTCTGCGAGAGCTGCCGGACGGCGGAGGCGTTTGATGGATCGGCGGCGGCGGCGTTGCTGGCGGCGTAGGCCTGGCTGCGGGCCTGCATGACGCGGTCTAGCGTCTCCTTCTCGTGTGTCATGTAGCCCTTGACGGCCTCAACGAGGTTGGGGATGAGGTCGTACCGCCGCTTGAGCTGGACGTCGATCTGGCTGAAGGCGTTGCGGAACCGCTCACGCAGGCTGACGAGGCGGTTGTAGGTGGCGATCGCATAGACGCCTACGGCTAGGACGGGCAGCACGACGGCGATGCCGAGGACGATCAAGGGGGTCTGCACAGGCAAAGTGTAGCGGGAGGGTGACAGTCGCAAGGAGGCATGAATCGGCGCGAAAAGCAGCGCAACAGAGACAGCCCCGGACGCAGGAGCGTCCGGGGCTGAAAGATGTGCCGGCAGTAACCTACTTTCCCGCTGAAGCAGTATCATCGGCTTGTCAGGCTTAACGGCCGTGTTCGGGATGGGAACGGGTGTGACCCTGACAATATAGCCACCGGCAAAACCGAGCCACGCCGGTTGAGGCGTGGCAGGGCGATGATCGAGGAAGTTCAAGCGAAAGATGCCACATGTCACGATTGAGTCGTGGCACGGGATCGGGCTTCTTATAAGTGTGACGACTCTTAGGTGCAGGCCCATCGTCGGGTGACGAGGGGTCGGATCACGATAAGAGCGGTCAAGCGTTCGACCATTAGTACCGGTGACCTGAACGTGTTACCACGCTTAGAGGTCCGGCCTATCAACCGGGTGGTCTACCCGGGGTCTCACGCCCAAAGGGCAGGGAATCATCATCTTGACACGGGCTTCACGCTTAGATGCTTTCAGCGTTTATCCGTTCCGCACTTAGCTATCCTGCCGTGCCTCTAGCGAGACAACAGGTGCACCAGGGGTGCGTCCTTCCCAATCCTCTCGTACTAGGGAAGAATTGCCTTCAAGATTCCTATGCCCGCAGCAGATAGGGACCGACCTGGCTCACGCCGGTCTGAACCCAGCTCGCGTGCCGC
>CAYMAS010000040.1:0-14398 GCA_964388485.1 uncultured Tepidisphaerales bacterium
GACGCTGGCCCTCGCGGGCGACGCGTTGCTTGCGGCGGATGTAGGTGTTGAGCTTTCGGCCACACTCCTTGATCGCGAGCGTGATCTCCTTGCGAATCTCGTCGTAGTCGGCGATGGCCTCTTTCGACTCGCTCGTGAACGGCACCCAGACGCTGGCCATGTGGATGAAGACGACCAGCGGGGCGTCCGGCAGGCTGTTGCGCGGCTGGCTCATGCCGTAGTTGCGCCAGTTCGTCTGCACGACGGCCTTCGTGATGCTGCACGCGGCCGGCTGGTAGAGCAGCGGCACGCGGTTGGCGAAGCGGATGACCTTCGAGCCGTCACCGCTCGGGATGTCGCCACCGAAGGCGATGCCGACTTCGATCTGGAACGGGTTGCCGCGGTAGACCTGCGGGTCGCGCGTCTCGGCCGTGTAGAACTCGGCCTTGATCTCCTTGAGCAACCCCTTCAGGATCTGCTGCGGCCCGATCGGCACGAGGCAGTCGGTCGGCGGGTTTTGAATCTTCGTCTCGCCGATGGCGTCGTGGATCGCCTCGATCTGGGCGTGGTTGAGGGAGTTGCAGTAGCTTTGCAGGGTGATCGTGCCGCGTTTGGACTTGCCGGCGAGGTCGACGATCTCCTTGGCGACCTTCGAGGTCACGCGGCTGAAGCTTTGCTGCAGGAACTCGCCCAGGTTCTTGTGTTTCGTCTCCTTGAGCATCCGCATGAGGACGCCCAGCTCCACGCCGTACGGGTGCGGCTTGATCTCGTCGGGCGTCGGCGGCACGTCTTCGACCTCCCGCGGAAAGACGCGACGCTCCAGGTCGGGAGCCGTGTAGTCGATCCGCGCGTGCGGATTAGCGATGGCCGTCTGCTCCAGGTACTCGTCGACGCTTGCCCGGCCGCGCTGGAACTTGCCCTCGAGGGTGATGCTGACGCTCGTGCCCTGTCGAATCGTGTCGCCGTCGTCGTCGAGCCACTCGTCGAGCACGTCGTCGACGGTGATGTCCGGCCGATTCTTCAACGTGTCGATCGCCAGCTCGAAGCGGTGCGCCTTCGCCCGCGGGCCGGTCTTGGAGACGATCTGCACCGGCTGCCCCGTCGTCAGCAGGCCGTACATGCCCGCGGCACTGATGCCGATGCCCTGCTGGCCGCGGCTCATGCGCAGGCGGTGGAACTTGCTGCCGTAGAGCAATCGCCCGAAGACGTTGGGCACCTGGGCCTTGACGATGCCCGGGCCGTTGTCGCGAACCGTCACCTTAAACTTCGTCGCATTGGTCAGCGACGGCACGCTCACTTCTCCACGATCCGAGGCTTCCGCCTCGGCATCTTCCTGCTTCTTCGACGGCTTTTTGGGCTTCACGCCGCCGTTCAGCGCCTCGATCGTGACGTGGATGTCGGGCAAGATGCCGGCTTCCTCGCAAGCGTCGAGGCAGTTGTCGACGGCCTCCTTGATCGTCGTCAGCAGGGCCTTGCGTGGATTGTCGAAGCCGAGCAGGTGCCGGTTCTTGGCGAAGAACTCGCTGACGGCGATCTCCTTCTGCTTCGTCGCCATCGACTCGGCGGTGGCGGGCGTCTTCGAGCGAGCAGAGGGAGCTTTAACAGTCTTTGCGATCGTTTTGGCCATAAGTCGTTCCGTCGAGTCGGCACCGGGCCCGGTCCGTCGGGCACCAGAAGCATCGGCCTGGCACGGCGAATGCGTCCAATAACCCTCCCCTCAAACGCCGCCCAACGCAAGCAGGTTCGGCATCGGCGACATCATGTTAGCAGGACGTACGGGTGATGCAACCAGCGCAACAACAGAAGCCCGAGCACGACGCTCGGGCTTCTGTCGATCAGGATGGAAAAGTCGTGCTTACTGGAGCAGCGACAACACCTGCTGCGGGACCGCGTTGGCCTGCGAGAGGACCGACGTGTTGGCCTGGCTCAAGATCTGAGCCCGGGTCAGGGCGGCGGTTTCAAAGGCGAAGTCGGCGTCGCGGATGTCGCTCTCGGCGGCCGTCACGTTCTCCAGGGCGACGCCCAGGGAGTTCATGTTAGTCTCAAGCACGTTCTTCTGCAGAGCACCGAGTCGGCCGCGAAGGGTGGCGACGTCGCTGATGGCGGCATCGAGGATTTCCTGGGCGTTCTTGGTGTTGCCGCTAACGAGGGTGGCGCTTCCGCCTGAGCTGAGTTCGCTGAGGAACCCGACAAGGCTGCTGCCGAGCTGGCTCGTGTTGACGCTCGTGATGCCAAGATTGACCTGGCCCTGCGACTCGACACGCGAGCCGACCTGGAACGTCGCACCGCCGCCGGTGATGTCGAAGGACGAGCCGACGGCGGTCTGAGTCCCGAAGTCGACCGTAAGGCTCAGCTCGATATCCAGCCCGCCGACGCGGCTCTTGACATCGAGGCCAGTGGCTTGCGCGGCAACACCGTTGATTTGCACTTCGGCATCAACGCCGGTGTCGCGGCTGCCACTGGCAGCACCCCACGGCCCGCTGATCGCCTCGACCGTCACGAACGATGCCTCGCCGTAACCGATCGAGTCGACATTCAGCGAACCAGCCGAGACGGTCGCGCTAACGCCCGTCGACTCGGTGAACTGGTTGATGGCGAACGCCATCGCACTCGTGGCGGTGTTGCTGGCGAAGGTTACCTGCTCGACGCCCTTGTTGCCACCAATGTCGAGGGTGACGATGCCCGACGTCGGAGCCGTGACCGAGATGCGGCCGGTTTCGGCGGCGGCTGTGACGTTGACCTCGATGCCCGCCGAGCCGTTGTCCGGCAGGGAGGCACTGTTGATGCGGACGTCGCCAACCTGGCTCGTTGTCACGCCGCTGAGTTGGTAGTCCAGTTGGCCGTTGAGCAGGTTCTCACCGTTGAAGGTGGTGGTGTTGCTGATGCGGTTGATCGAGCCGAGGATGGCATCGACCTGAAGCTGGTTGGCTTCGATCTCCGCCGGCGAGAGGGCACCGGTGTTGGCAGCCTCGTTCGTCAGCGCCTGGACCTCGAGGAGGAGGCTGTTGATTTCGGCGAGGCTGCCTTCGGCCGTGTTGATGACGTTGCTGGCGCGGGCGGAGTTGTCGATAGCCTGACGCAGGCCGGTGGCCTCGCTCCGCATGTTCTCACTGGCGATGAGGGCGGCGGGGCCGTCCTTGCCGGTGTTGATCTGCAGGCCGGTGCTCAGCCGCTGCAGCCGCATCGACAGGTCCGAGTTGTTGTTGCCGAGGGTTCGCTGAGCTTGCAGCGATGCGATGTTGGTGTTGATCCGCATGGAAAGGATCCTCCGTGATCCTGGGAGAAGTTGAAGTTGCCAGGCTCGTCCGTGAGCACTGGCTGAGCTTGTTGTCGGACCTGCGGCACGTCCGCAAACACCTCGCGTTGCGTCTCATAATGACCGTCCCATAACAACCGCTTCTGGCGAGCCAGACGCATGGTGGCATGCACCGCTACGCTCGTCGTCCGATGTGGACCAGCACCCTGTGGCTCCGTGACTACCTTGATCCCGTTCCTCCACTCGCGGAGGCGGCGGAGCTTTTGACGATGGCCGGATTTCCGGTCGAAGAATTTCGCCAAGTGAACGGTCGCGACGTGATGGACGTCGAAATCACGAGCAATCGACCTGATCTCTTTTGCCACGTCGGCGTCGCGAGAGAATTGGCAGCGTTGACTGGTCATCCCTTCAAGTCGCCAAAGCTCCAGAGTCAACGGTTCGATCAGAATGCATCGATTGAGGTGGCGATCGAGGATCCCGAAGGTTGTCCGCACTACACCGGTCGTGTCATCCGCGGCGTCACGATTGGGCATTCGCCGGAGTGGATGCAGCAGCGGCTTTTGGACGTTGGACTTCGGCCGATCAACAACGTGGTCGACGTCACCAACTTCGTCCTTTTCGAACTTGGCCAGCCGTTGCATGCGTTCAACCTCGACAAGCTGCAGGGCAGCGTCGTGGTACGACGGGCCTTGGATGGCGAGTCGATCAAGACGCTCGACGGCACCGACCGGAAGCTACTGGCGAGCGACCTCGTCATCACTGACGACAGTGGGCCGATCGCCTTGGCCGGCGTTATGGGTGGCGAGGCGACGGAGGTGAGTGAGACGACAGTCGACATCTTCCTCGAGAGCGCTCGCTTCGATCCGCTCAGCGTTCGCAAGACGTCGAGGCGGCTGAAGCTGATGAGCGACTCGTCGTTCCGGTTCGAGCGTGGTCTGGATCCGACGCTGGCGCATCGTGCTGGCGAACGGGCGGCGGGGCTGATCGCGGAATCGGCAGGCGGGACGATTGAAGAGGGCGTGTCGGAAGCCGGTGTCGAAGGTATGAAGCCGAAGGACCTCACGATGCGCTGGTCTGCTCTGCCGCGGTTGCTTGGCGTCGACTTTGATCGTGATCGCATCGTCTCGGCATTTGAGAAGCTCGGGCTCTCGCCGAGCCCGGACGATGGTGGCGTCACCTGCACGGTGCCGACGCATCGGCTTGACCTGAACATCGAGGTCGATCTCGTAGAGGAAGCCGCTCGGATCATCGGGTACGACGCGATCCCGACACGGGACCACATCACCATCGAGGTGGAGCCGGAGAACCCTCGTCTGAAGGTCGAAAACTTGATCCGTGACCTCCTGACGGCGGCGGGGCATGACGAAGCGATCACCTTCAGCTTTATCGGTGACGATCTGCGAGACGCCTTCGTCGCCGAGGGGACGAAGCTGCGTCGCGTCGACCCGAATGTGCGGAAGGCAGATGGTCACCTGCGGCCGATGATCGTGCCCGGTCTGCTCCAGGCGGTGCGGCACAACGAGACGGTTGGCAACGGGCCGACGGCGTTCTTCGAACTCGGCGACGTCTTCTGGCAGCAAGGCGATCAGGAGCACGAAGTGCGTCGACTCGGCATCGTCGGCGGCAGCTTTGCAGAGCTTCGTGGAAGGATCGAGATGGTGCTACGGCGACTCGATCCAGCGAGCGACGTGGACGTCGAGCCGGCGACCCGCGTCGGCTTCGAGGCTGGTGCAACTGGAGCGGTTCGGTGGGGCACCTCGATCATCGGCCACGTCGGTCTGGTCGATGCGAAGCTGCGGAAGACGCTCGATCTCGATTATTCGCCCGCCATGGCAGAACTTGACCTCGACGACCTCATTACCGGCTATCGGCCGTCGGTGGCAGGCGAGAAGATGTCGCGATTTCCCGCGGCACAGCGAGATGTCTCGCTCGTCGTCAACGAGGATCTCGCGTATGCGAAGCTTGCCTCGCTCGCTCAAGCCGGAGAAGCCATGCCGGACCTCGTTCGGGTCCTCCACAGCGGCACCTATCGCGGCAAGCCGCTGGAGAAGGGAACGAAGTCCGTCACGCTCACGTTGGTCTTCCAGCGGGATGATGAAACCGTTCCCCGCGAGGTGGCGGATGCTCAGGTAGAGCATTTCGTCGATCGCTGCAAGGCTGAGTTTCAAGCGACGCTGCGATCTTAGACCGACTCGGCATGAGGTGTTTCTCGCTCCACGGTCAGAACGTTGGTAGGTCTCGAGGCAGCTCTTCGATGACCCCGCGGCTGTGCAGCTCGCGGGCAATGGTCGCCACGTTCTCGTTCAAGTAGCCGGTGAGAATGCCCTCATCGATATCGTGGCCATGCCTCGTCAGTTCGTCGCGAATCGCTTCGTCTGCCGGTTGGCCGCGGACCAGGGTGCGGTAAAGGGCGACGAGCCCGCCGGTTCTTTCGCTGCCGGCCCAGCAGTGGACGAGCACGGTTTTACCTTCGGCTCGCGAATGATGAATTTGCTCAATCGCATCGACATATTCCATCGGATCGCCGGTGCCGTCACCTTTGAGGCTGACGTGATACCGCTCCACACCAGCCGCTCTTGCAGCGTGGTATTCGGCCATATTGTGCTCGTTCTCGGGGTTGTCCTTGCTGAGCGACACGATGACGTCCGGCTGATAGCGACTCAGGAACGGTCCGATCATGTGCTTGGAGATCTGGCCGCTTCGCCACAGTCCCGGCTCGACGAGGCTCAGGTTCTTGTTCGTGACACGGTGCTCGAAGCCTTCCTCCCAAAGCACAATGCCGATCCCGATCACAGCAACGATGACAATGGCGACGATCAGCGGTCGCGGCTTGGCGGGCGTCTCAGAAGCAGAATGAACGTCCGACTCAGCGTCTGTCATGCGGCACCGTAGTCGTGATCAGCCTCCAGAAGCTGCTCAAGCTGAGCCTAGCGGCTGCACGTTGTTCACGATCGGCAAGCCGTCCGCCGTTCGGTCGGCATCGATCAGGTCGGCCTTGCGAAGCATCGACTTGCTCATCTGGTCGACCGTAGTGCTGTGGAAGTACCCGAGCATCTGCTTGCGAAGCGGTGCGAACTTCTCGTGCTGCGGGCACGGTAGCTTCTCGTTGCACTGCGACAGTCCTGCAATGCATCGGGCGTAACCGCTCAGACCGTCGATCGCCTCGACCACGTCGGCCAGGAGAATCTTATCTGCCGGACGAGCCAGCTTGAAGCCGCCGTTGCGACCCTTGAGCCCTAAGAGCAGGTTAGCACGAACCAGTTCACCGAGAATTTTGCTGACGAACCGTTCTGGCAGGTCCGTTCCGTCGCAGATGTCCTGTACACGCCACGCCCGATCCTTCGGCAACGCCGCCAATCGGCTGATGGCAAGAACAGCATGTGAGCAGGTGGTCGAATACAGCGCGGCCATTGCTGAGTCTACAGCGGCAGGCGGAGGTAAGACACGATCCGGCCCGAGATCAGCATCGTCAGATCACCGAAGCTGGCTCAGTCCGATAATGTGCGTTATGTTGAGGTTGGCCTCATCAGACGCCGGCGGCTTTGCGAGCTTCGTCGATCCGAGCCTGAGCCGAAACGGCGTCAGGCGACTCGCAGATGATCCGCAGGATCGGCTCCGTGTTGCTGGCTCTGACGCTCAGCCAACCGTCGGGCCAGTCGACACGGAGGCCGTCGCTGGTGTTGATGTGCTCGTCATCGAATCGGGCGGCGACAAGGTCGATGACGGGCTCGGCGTTCTCCTTTTTTGCCAGCGGGAGCTTGTCCTTGAGGATCACGTATCGCGGCATGTCGGCGACCAGCTCGCTGATCGTCATGCCGGTGTCGGCCATCAGGGACAGAATCAAAGTCATACCCACAAGCGAATCGCGGCCGTTGACGACGCGTGGGTCGATGACGCCGCCGTTGCCTTCGCCGCCGAGGACAGCTCCATCCTTCATCATCCGATCCACCACGTTGGCTTCGCCGACCGGCGTCCGCGCGACGGTGCCGCCGAACCTGGCGGCGACGTCGTCAATCATCCGGCTCGTCGATAGATTCGCCACGATGGTGCCGGCCTTCTTCTTCGCGAGGACGGCGCGAGCACAAAGGGCCAGCGTGTATTCTTCGCCGATGTAGTTGCCAAGTTCGTCGACGACCGCGAGCCGATCTGCGTCGGGGTCTTGAGCAAATCCAACTGCGGCCCGTTGGCGGCGGACCTCGTCGCACAGACTCTGCAGGTTCTGCTCCGTCGGCTCCGGCTCGTGCGGAAACTGGCCGTCGGGTCTGTCATTCATGTGGACGATCCGGCAGCCGAGCTTGGATAAGAGCGTGCCGCTGGTGACGCAGCCGGCGCCATTGACGCTGTCGACGACGACCTTGAACGCTTTCGAGCTGATACCGAGCACGTCGCGTCCTTCGAGAACCTTCTTGACGTGGTAAGCATGCGTGGTCGGGTCATGCGTCACCTTCATCACACGTTCGACTTCGACGAGCGGAGCCGCCTCGACGTCGTAGAACTTGCGGATGTCGGCCACCGCTTCGGGTGGCGGAGCGATGCCGCGGTCATCGAGAAACTTGAGGCCGTTCCACTGGATCGGGTTATGTGAAGCGGTTACGACCAGACCGGCGTCGGCTTCGAGGTGCGTCACCATCATCGCAACGCCGGGCGTCGTGACGACGTCCAGATCGATGACTTCGCACCCCGCCGCGACGAGCGTGGAGACGGCGGCATCTCGCACGAATGGGCCGCTCGGCCGGGAGTCGCGGCCGATGACGACCTTCGGCCGTTGGTCGTTCGGCCGGTCGTGACGGCTCCAGAGCCAGCTGGAAAATGCACCCGCCATGCGACCGACGACCCGCGGCGTCAGCGTCCCGCCGATGGTGCCGCGCATGCCGCTGACCCCGATCATCAACGCATCTTCTGCCATTCCGCACGTTAGCCGGTCACGTGCCGACGTAGCGGTTGACCAGCGACCGCGCAACCGAAGCCTCCTGCGTCCCCTGGACCAGCACGCGCCCGTCGGCGAAGGCGGAGAGCGTGACATCGTCTGCCCTAATCTTCACCATAAACGGCGTACTTGCGTGTCTGACATCGGCCGTCGACCAACGCTTGCGAAGCTGATCTAGGTCAAGGCATCGACCGACACGAACCTGCACCGCATCGCGGCCGCAGAGGCTGACCATCTGCTCCCGCATCTGGTCGAGGAAGACGTATTCCCGCTGGCCACAACAAGGACAGTCGGCGGTTCGTGTCACGCTGATGTGGCGATGCGTGTCGTTCCAGACGTCGAAGGCGGTCAGGCCGCTGACGAGTCGACCGGAGACGACGAAGCGAACTGCCGCGGCGGCTTGACGGTTGCCAACTATGCCGGCCGTCATGGCGAGGATGCCGCGCGTGTCGCACGTGTCGAGCTCCCCCGCCGCCGGCGGTTCCGGAAAGACGCAACGCAGGCACGCAGTCTCCTGAGGAACGACGGCCATGGTGCGACCCTCAGTGCCGACAGCAGCGCCATAGAACCACGGGACGCCGATCTTCACGCAGGCATCGTTCAGCAGATAACGCGTTTGGGCGTTGTCGAGCCCGTCGAGCACGAAGGAGGCTTCTTTGACGAGAACCTCAATATTGTCCGCGGAGACATCAATCGGCCGCGGGTCGAGGGTGATGTCGCTGTTGACCGCCTGAAGCCGCGATGCGGCGGCGACTGCCTTGGGCTGCCCGACGTCTGCCTCGGCATAGAGCGTCTGCCGTTGGAGGTTCGTCCTTTCAACGACGTCGCGATCGACCAGGATCAACCGGCCGATGCCCGCTCTTGCCAAGGCGTCGGCGGATACGGTGCCCAGCGCCCCGACGCCGAGCACGACGGCGGTGGCATCTGCGAGCTTCGCCTGCCCGGCTTGGCCAATCTCGGGCAAGATCGTTTGCCGGTGGTAACGCTCGGACATGCCCCCAACACTACCGGCATGAGCGACGACGCCGCCGACCCTAAGCAGATCGAAAAAGACGCCATTGCCATGGCAGAGAAACTCGGCGACCTCGTTGCCAAGCATCCGGTGTTCGAGTCGTACCAGAAGGCGAGCAAGAACCTTCGCGACGACCAGGACGCCGGGCGGTTGCTGCAGCAGTTCGAGCAGAAGGCCATGGTGCTCGCCCGCAACGAGCAGATGGGCCAGCCGGTTACGCAAAATGAGCGGCAGGAACTCGAGCAAATGCAGCAGACGATCGCCGGGAACCTGAAGGTCAAGGCCTTCAGCATCGCTCAAGCCGACATGACTGATCTGCTCCGCAAGGTGAGCCAAGCGTGGCAGACACCGGTCAGCAAGGCTCAGGGCGAGGAAAGCCCGGCCGATTCGCCCGCTCCCCGCGGCGGCCCGGGTTTCGCCATGTGATTCGCCTGCCCCGTCTGTCGTGCCGAAGCACGACCTACCTAGATGTCCGACTTCAGCAACTCAACTCATCGTGTTTCGGCTCGCATCTTGAGCGTCGGCGACGAGTTGGCGAGCGGGTTGACCGTCGACACCAATAGCGCCTGGTTCAGCCGGGAGCTGGCGGGTGAAGGTGTGCAGGTGACGGAGCATGCGACCGTCGCGGACGACCTGCCGACAATCGTTCGGGCCATCCAGCGGATGAGCGACGGCTGCGACCTGCTCGTCATCAGCGGCGGCATCGGGCCGACGCCGGACGACCTGACGCGAGAGGCCTTGGCAGAGGTCGTCGGCGGCGAGGTCGTGATCCACGATTGGTGGATCGAACGGATTCGCGAGATTTGGGCAAAACGTGGCCGCGAGATGCCGGAGGCGAATCGAAAGCAGGCAGGAGCTCCTGAAGGCACTTACTTGCTCGACAACCCCGTCGGCACGGCGGCCGGTGTGGGAGCGACCATCGACGTCTGTCGCGTCTTCGTGGTGCCAGGCGTGCCGAAGGAGGCGAGGGCGATGTTCGACGCACACGTCCGCCCCGCCGCTGCCGAGATGTCGGCACGACGTGGTGGTCGCGTCTTGCGGACACGGGCGTTGCACACCTTCGGCATGGGCGAAAGCGATCTGGCGGAGCACCTCGGAAGCCTGCTGGAACGAGGACACCTCGGCCCGGATCTGGAGGTCGGCACGACCGCCTCTCGCGGCGTCGTCAGCGTCCGCATCTACGCCAGTGGCTCAAGCCTTGCCGCGGCGACGGAACGGCTTGACCAAGTTGAAGGTCGTGTTCGTGCTGAGCTGGGCTCGCGTGTATTTGGCGTCGACGACGAGACGCTCCCGGCTGCCGTTGCAAAGTGTTTGCGTAAGCATCCGAAACAGCCAATCTTGAGCCTAGCCGAGAGTTGCACCGGCGGCTTGATCGCGAAGCTCCTCACCGACCTGCCAGGCAGCAGTGCCTTCTTTCACCGCGGGTTCGTGACGTACTCGAACGACAGCAAGATCAAGCTACTCAACGTGCCAACGGAGACGATCGCACGATACGGTGCCGTAAGTGAAGAGACTGCCGCGGCCATGGCCAAAGGCGTGCGGAGCGTCCAGGGCGATGGGGTGAGTTTAAGCGTCACCGGCATTGCTGGACCTGGCGGCGGAACGGAGGCCAAGCCGGTCGGCACCGTCTGCATCGGACTCGCCGGGCCCGACGATCTGCTCATGACGAAGCGGTATCAATTCCACGGCGACCGCGAGATGGTCCGCCTGCGATCGGCTTACATGGCCTTGGCGATGCTGCGGCTGTACCTCATCGGTGAGGATCCGGCGACGGTGGGATCATGACCGTCGCCGACGGCTACGCCTCATCGACCTGGCCGGTGGCGACGACGCTGTTCGTGATCGCTTCGGGTGGTGCTGCGCTGTGGCTGCTAGCTGCTTGGTGGACCGGCAAGCTCGTCCATCGACCGCCGCGACTGACGCCGCCGCGGGCGCTGATTCGCCTAGGCCGAGCGACGCCGGATGATCTGAGTATGGCGTACGAGGCGAGCGTTTATCAGGTCGAGGACGCCAAGCAGCCGGGGCACTCGCTCGAATTAGCCGCCTGGACGATCCCGTCGGCAGGTGACGTAATGGTCTTGCTGCTGCACGGCTACGGCGACTCCCGGTCGGGTGCTTTGCCTTGGGCGAAGCTGTGGCATGATCTGGGCTGCCGGGTGGTGCTGGTGGACCTGCGAGCCCACGGCGAGAGCGGCGGCAAAACGAGCGACGGCGGTGTGGCGGAGACGGAAGACGTCAGTCATTTGATCGATCAACTGCGTCACGAGCGGCCAGTGGATCGGCTCATCCTAGCGGGCGTCAGCTTCGGGGCGATGGTGGCGGCGTCGGTGGCGGCGCGGCGGGACGATGTGACGGGGCTGGTGCTTGATTCGCCGATCGACAACTGGTTCGACGCGACCCGCCGCTGGGGCGACCTCTACAGCCTGCCGCCGTCGGGAGCCGCAGCTCATCGACTGCGAACGCGGTGGAGCTGCCCTTCTGCCCTATTGCCGGCGGCGACGCACACGGCTCGAGATCTCGCTGCGGCCGACGTGCCGACGCTCCTGGTCTTGCCGACGCGTGACGTTTTGCTTCCCGAGGACCGGGCGGAGCAGATTGCCTCGGCGTCCAAGAAGGCCCAGGTCTGGCGACCTGACGCTCGGCATAACGAGGCGATTGCGGTGCTACCGGGCGAATACCGCGAGCAGGCGAAGCAGTGGTTACATCAGCTCGGCTAAGTCCCGCTCAGGTTGACGGAGCGGCGGCTCATTGAACTTGAGCTGCGGACAGGCCCGAAGCCTCATGACGCCTGCGGCGGAAATTCACTACTTGTCCAGTAACCGTCCAACGCCTTGACCAGCTTCGAGAACTCGTCCTGCCCCACCGGCTTGATGAGGTAGCCCGCCACGTTGAATCGATAAGCCTCGACTTTATCGCGATCAATGTCGCTGCTCGTCAGCACCACCACCGGCGTCGTGACCAGCTGTGGATCGCTGCGCAAGTTGCGAAGGAAGTCGAACCCGCTGATCTGGGGCAAGTTGAGGTCGAGCAGAATCAACCGACGGTGCCGCGGCAGCGTCATCTCGTCGTCTTCGTCTCGCAGGATCGAGAAGGCTCGCTCAGCTGAATTAACGACGAGCAGATTGTGATCCAGCTTCGCCCGTTTGAACGCGCGGCGGATGTTGAGGACATCGACGTCGTTGTCCTCGACGAGCAGCACGTTCAGCCGGCGATCAGTCGCGTCGGCGTTCGAATCGGATCGGCTTTGTGTTTCGGCTTCTTGCATGCGTCCGGTCTGACGTGAGGCTAACTTCTGCGTGCAGGTGCGAGAACGTTGAACCTGTGCCAAAAGATCCGTTTCGGGATTAAGGAGCTCGGCGAGTAGCGGACCAGGTGCCGCCACTGAAGTCGAAGGTCCACCGGTGGTGGCCGCTGTGGTGAAGGTAAAGCCAGTCGATTCGGTTGACCTCTGACACGATGACCGCGAACCGATCTCTGCCGTCGCCTGCTTCGTCGGCCAGCCAATTGTCGACCTCCTGCCCGGGCGTGGGAATGCGGCGATAGCAGGCCCGGCTGCCGTGGCTGGTCCTTGACCAGCGATCCTCAGCTAGCTCGTCATCGAGTGAAACGCGTGCTGTGCCGTGACAGACGATCTGCAGCTTTGCGGCTTTGTCGTAGACGTGCCACGCGACACGCGGCTGGGACTGGATCTGGCCAATCTTGCCGGCGTCCGCTCGCGTGTGGCAGCCGATGATTCGTGGCTCTGCGTCGGCGAGTCGAAGCACCACCGTTCGCGGCTCTGGCAGGCCGTTGTGCGTCGTCACGAGTGTCGGCGTGTGGAAGGCACTGTGCCGATCCTTCAGCCCCCGACGCAGGTGACGCCAGATATCGGCAACCACAGCTTCGGAATCATCGACTGCCTCCGTGACCTCCATGGCTCACGCTATCGTCCGTCGTGGCGAAGGAGGCGACCTTCGAATACGGCGGCCTGCGGTCGAAGCCGATGCGGGCGACGATCCGAGGTGGACGACGACGGGCACGGCCGCCGGAAGCTTTGGTAGTGGTGCCGATCCTCTCGCCGCGCCGGCAGGTGAAGGAGCGGCGCGTCTTGATGAAGCCGCACGATTGGACCCGCGCCGCCGTGGCCGAGCGGGTACGGGTTGATGCCGGGGCTCCCGATGTAGAGCAGCCGTGGGACGAGGCGATGGCCGACGCGGTCGTGAAACGAGCTCAAGACGCGGCGGCCAGGGTGTCGGCTCTTGTCGAGCCCCTGCCAACCACCGGCGACCACCTGCGGCTCCAGGTGCTGTCGCTAGAAGGATCGCCGGAAGATGACCTCACCCGCCTCGTCGCCGCCTGCTGCTCGGCGACTCATCGTGGACTCTGGCTGACCTTCGGCAAGCTCGCCGTCTGTGACACCGCCTTCTGGCGGCTCGGCCGTGGCATGAACGCTGAATACCAGCGGGCGAAGGACGTGCACCTGCCGCGCGACTTGCGGGCGACGGTTCGCGACCTGCTGCGGCTTCCGCCGGTCGATGACGAGCGTTGACGCCCTCGCCCGGCCGTCGCTACGGTCGCCCTATGGACGACGATCAACACTCCTCGGGCGTCGCCCTGCTCCGCACCCCGCTTCACGATCTGCACGTCCGCCTCGACGCCAAGCTTGTCCAGTTCGCCGGATGGGAGATGCCGCTGAGCTACACGAGCATCGTCGACGAGCACAAGAAGTGCCGCACGAGCGGCGGCTTCTTTGACGTCTCGCACATGGGGCGACTCAAGCTAACCGGTCCAGACGCGGCCCGCCTGGCCTCCTTCGCCACCACCCGCGACGCCGCCACGCTCAAGCCGGGCCAAACCCGCTACGCCCTCGTCACTAACGAGGAAGGCGGCATCATCGATGACATCATCATCGCCCGCTTCGATGACGGGTTGTCGCTCGTCTGCAACGCTTCGAATCGTGATGTTGTCATCGAACAGCTTCGCCGAGTGCGGGACGAGCAAGGTTTCGACGCGGATGTGCTCGACCGCACGCTCCTGACCGCGATGATTGCTCTGCAGGGGCCGAAGGTGCTTGATGAGGTCGCGCCGATTCTGGCGGAGGGGTTGGAGGAGGACCCGCTGTCGATGAAGCGGTTCGGCTGTGCCCGCGGCGAGGTGATGGGCATGCCGATCGAAATCTATCGCAGCGGTTACACGGGGGAGGATGGCTTCGAGCTGGTAGTCAACGCCGAAGCCGCGCCCGTGC
>CAYMAS010000040.1:14408-20122 GCA_964388485.1 uncultured Tepidisphaerales bacterium
AGGATCGGCTGAAGGTGGTCACGACCTTCACCGTGCTGGCGGACATGGCGGGTCAGGCTTTGACCAACGGCCCAATCTTCCCGTGCGGCCTTGGTGCACGAGACACTCTGCGGACCGAAGCCGCAATGCCGCTCTACGGCAACGAATTGACGACGAGCATCGATCCAATTACCGCCGGCCTCGGCTGGGCGGTGGGCAAGGAGCACACCTTCGTCGGCAGCGACATCATCCGCCGGATCGCCGAGGAAGGTTCTGCCAAGCAACGCGTGGGTCTTGAACTGGACGGCAAGCGGACCGCTCGGCCGGGTCAGAAGGTCGTGGCGGACAGCGTTCACATCGGCGACGTGACGAGCGGCACGACCTCGCCGACGCTCGGCAAGAGCATCGCGATGGCCTACGTGCCGAGCGACTTTGCCGGCATCGGCGAGCAACTGGGGGTGGACTTCAAACGCGAGGTCGTCCGCTGCACCGTCGTGCCGTTACCGTTCTACAAGCGCGACTGAGACACAACGCGTGCGGAAAAATTCTCCTTTTCCACAAGCGGCGTTAGGCGCAACCTACAAGAAGTCATGCCCGTTCCGAATGACCGCCGTTATCTCGACACGCACGAGTGGCACATGGCCGAAGATGATGTCTGCACGATCGGCATCACGCAGCACGCTGCTGACGAGCTGACCGACATCACCTACGTCGATCTTCCCGACGTCGGCAGCGAGGTGTCTGCCGGCGAGGCGTTCGGCGAGGTCGAATCGGTGAAGGCGACGAGCGACTTGGTCAGCGGCGTCGGCGGCGAGGTGATCGAGGTCAACGAAGAACTGTCGGCGGACCCGTCGCTCGTCAACAGCGATCCGCACGAGGCCGGCTGGATGATTAAGGTTCGCATGTCGGACTCGAGCCAGCTCGACGTCCTCCTCGATGCAGAAGGCTACACCGCCCACACCGGTGCCGAGTAGAAGCTGCTCCTACCAATCGAAGGCTACTTCGGCTTGCGGAAGACCAGCATGCCCATACCGCTCGCCGCGATGGTGGCGGTGCCGAGCATGGTCCAGATCGCCACATTGAAGCCGCGGGCTTGCGCCGTCGCGACCTCTGCGGCGGCATCGTCACGGACCTGCACGGAGTCCCGGCACGTCGGGCACGCTGATGCCGCTCCCGTAGTCAGGAGCATCAAGATTACCAGAAGACTCGCAACGCGGCGGCTCATACATAACGTCCTTACAGCGGCTCCACCACCATTGCCGGGAGAATGTGGTAGAGGAGAAAGTAGATCATCACGCCGGTAACGCTCACGTACAGCCACACGAAGTAGGCCGGCTTGCTGTAGACTGTGTGCCGCTGCCATCGCCGCCGATAGACCTGCCACAATGCGGCCGCAATGAGCGGCAGCATGACCATCGCCGCAATCACGTGGATAGCCAGAAATGTCCAGTAGCTGTACTTGACCCAACCTGGCAGCGTCCCGATCACATCCAGCGACCGGCTGCCGAAGGTTGCGTTGCTGTAGAGGTAGCAAGCTAGAAAGACGCTGGACACGACGAGTGCCCCGCCGATGAGGTAGCCGTGGGTACGCCAATTCTTTTTGCGGATTTGAAGATAAGCGAGGATCAGCAGGATGGTGCTGACAGCATTGAGGCACGAGTTGACGAGGGCGAACGTCTCCTTGGCATCCACGTCAAACGCCCTCTTCAAGAAGCCGCTGAGTATCGGCGGTAAGGCGACTCATCGCCGAGGCATCGCTGTTGCCGTATAGGCCACGGACGGTGCCAGTGCCGTCGATGAGCAGGAACTGCGTCGAGTGTCCGAAGTCTTCGCCAACAGCCAGGTTGTTGTTGTTGGCGAATTCGGTCATCGAAGCCCGCGTGCCGCCAGTCAGGAGGTGCCAGCGGTCTCCTGGAGTGTCACCTGTAACGGCCTCGACGAACTGCGTCATCGACGCGGGCGTGTCTCGATCGGGATCGACGCTGAAGCTGACGAACTGCACCCGCTCGTCCGGCACGGCGTCCTGAAGCTGATCCATTTTCGCCACCATGACAGGGCACGCACCCGTTGGGCAGTGCGTCAAAAAGATGAATCCGATCCAAGGCTGTCCCGCGACGTCTTCGGTCGAAAACGGCTCGCCGCGATGGTTTGTCATCGCGAACTCCTCGAATTCGAACAGCTCCGGCAACGGTGGTTGCACTGGCTGAGCCGGCTCGCTGGCGGCGGTCGTCTTGACGATGAAGTACGCGCCGACACAAGCCACCGCGAGCGCCCAAACGCCGATAGAGATCACCTTCAACGGCCGCATCTACGACTCTACGTCAGCGCGGCTGGCCTGTTTCGAAACCCATGACGCTGCGGCAAAGAGCCCCACCCCTGCCGCCACAGTCACGAACACGCAGATCCATAGCGGTGCAAGCGATGCCCCGCCTAGGCCGGTGCGGAGCCCCGACAGGCCGTAAGTCAACGGGTTCGCGTACGCCAGCCACTTGATCGGCCCGCCCGCCGTCGCCACGGGGAAGACTGCGCCGCTGAGAAACCAGAGCGGCATCAGAAGCAAATTCATCGCCACGTGATACCCCTGCGTGCTCGTCATCGGCCACGCCAACGCGACGCCGAGCGAAACGAGCGCGAGGCTGAGCCCGACGCAGAACGCTGCCGCAATGAAGAAGCCGCCGACGGTCATGTCGATGCCGACGAGCGGCGCGACCAACAACAGCAAAATCGCCTGAGCCGCCGCCAATGATGCCCCGCCCAAAACTTTGCCCAAGACGATGCCCCACCGCGGTACGGGGCTGACCAGCACGCCCTGCATAAATCCTTCGCGGCGGTCCTCGATGAGCGTGATCGTGCTGAAGATCGCCGTGAAGAGCACGATCATCAGAAGCATGCCGGGGAAGAAGTACTCCAGGTACGGCTCGCCCGACGGACCCTCGAACGTCTCGCCCATGCCGCCGCCGAGCAGCAGCCAAAAGAGCACCGGCGTCAGGATCGCCCCGATGACGCGGTTGCGTTGCCGGAGGAAGCGAACCCACTCGCGGGAGGCGAGAGCCAATGCTGGGCCGAGCACGGGTTGCCGCGGCACCTTGTGAACACGCTCTGGCTCGGTGGCGACAGAAGTTACATCAAGCACGTGGTCCAACGGAAGCACCTTAGGTCGTGCTTCGGGCCGACGTGCTCGTCGATCGTCGTGCTGAAGCACGACCCGCAAATCTAAGGCTTGATGTCCACGTAGACCGGCAGGTGATCGCTGGCGACGCGGGCCCAGGCGTCGTCGTGCACACCGACTATGACGACGTCTTCGACCGCGTCGGGCGTGACGATGATGTGGTCGATGAAGCTGCGAAAGGTCCCACGCCAGTAGCCCGTGTACGTGATGACGCCGCTCATGGCCAGATCGGCTGTGACATTGACGAGGTCGTTGGTCGGGTCGTCGTCGAGGGCTCCGATCTGCCGCATCATGACGTCGCCGCCGCCATCGAGTTCGTAAGTCTGGATGCCGATCTCGTCGTTCATGTCGCCCAGGAGGTAGACCGGCTCGTCGCCACGCTTCGCGAGATCGAGCATGATCTGGTGCGTTGTCGCCGCCTCCAGGCCACGCCACTTCGTGACCTCGACGCTATTGCCGCCCTTCGACTTCTGGTGCGTCGTGCCTACCCAGAACCGATCGCCGTCAGGCGACTCGATCAATGCGAAGGCTGGCCCGCGCCCGAAGAGGCGGTCGCTGCGGGGGTTGAGATCCTGCTCATCAGGGATCAGATAGTGGTCCGTCGACTGCTCGATGACCTTGAAGCCGGGGGCGAGCATCAAGCCCAGCGTCTGCCCTCGGCCGCTGTTGCCTGGGAAAACGATGCGGGTCGGGAACGCCTCGCCAACGGCCTCCCACTCCTCAGCGAAGTAATCGAGTTCCGCCTGGCTGCAGCCTTCCTGGAAGACGAGCACGTGAGGGGCGAAGTCGGGGTCGAGCAAGACCTGGGCGATCTCCCAGTTGTCCTCAGCATTCTGAAAGCGCTCCTGCCGACGCCGCTCCCGGCCGTCGTCGGTCGCGGGTTCGGGCAACTCGCGGTCCCGGAAGTCCTGGAAGTGGTCCTTCCAGTTCTCGATGTTCCAGGTGGCGAGGCGGATCGTGCCTTCTTCCGGTGGCGCAGCGGACGCGACGGTGGCGAGAAGAATCGAAGCAACGGCAAGGAGTGACTTCACGGCAAGAGCGTACGCAGAATCCCGTAGGGTGGGCTTTAGCCCACCTCTGCGCGTCCTGTTGCATCCGGAGGTGGGCTAAAGCCCACCCTACGAGTGGTCACAAGTGCTTCGCCAGAGCCTGCTGGGCCGCCGCGACGCCTTTGCCGGGCTCGACGTCGAAAGCGAGCTTCGGCATCGTTAGTTCCGTCGCCGCGACGACCGCCAGAGCGTCATAGACGTCGGTGTAGCCCATGTGGTTGACGCGGAAGAGGTTGCCCTTCATCGACGCTTGGCCGGCGGCGACATTCATGCCGTGATGCTTCTTCATGTACGACCGGAAGGCGTCATCGATGCCCTCTGGGTAGTTGATCGCCGTCACACTGTCGGCCGGCATCTGGCTGAACAGCGTCAGCCCGATCGCCTGCATGCCCGCCCGCACGGCTTCGGCGTGAGCCTTCGTCCGCGTCCAGACGTTCTCCATGCCCTCGTCGGTGATCATCTTGAGCGACACCGCCAGCGCGTGAATCAGCGTGTTGGCCGGCGTGAACGGCGTGTCACTGTCCGCGGCGGACTTCCGGTACTTCAGGAGGTCGAGGTAGAATGGCGCGTGGCCCGTCTTGGCCTCCGCCGCCTTCCACGCCCGCTGGCTCAACGCCGCGAAGCCGAGGCCCGGCGGGAGCATCAGCGCCTTCTGGCTGCCGCAGATGGCGATGTCGATGTCCCACGCGTCCATCTCGAACGGCATCGCCCCGATGCTCGTGATGCCATCGACGATGAGCAACGCATCGGGCGCCTTCTCACGCACGACCTTCGCCACCGCCTGCATGTCACACGCGGTGGCGGTGCTGGTCTCCGAGTGCGTGACGATGACCGCGTCGTAGGTCTGCTTCGACAGCTCGTCACTCATCATCTCGGGCGTGACGTGCGTGCCGTACTCGAGCTCGCGGTCGGTGACGTCGATGCCGAACTTCTTGCATTGCTGGCCCCAGCGTTCGCCGAACTTGCCGCAGTTGATGTTGAGCACCTTCTTCCCCTGGTCGACGCACGACACGAGCGCCGCCTCGAACGCCGCCGTGCCGCTGCCGGTGATGATCATGACGTCCTGTTTCGTCCGAAACACGGTCTTGAGCCCTTCTTGAACATCCGCAAAGGCTGCCCTGAACTCGGGCGTGCGGTGGTGGACGATCGGCTTGGCCAGCTCCAAGAGCGTCTCCGGCGGCACACTCGTCGGACCCGGCGTGTAGAGGCGATGCTTCATGGCGGCACCGTAGGTCATGCCTCGGCACGCTCAACGACGCGCTGATGCTGCGGTCTCGAGCTTCGAGAATCGTTCGATGAGTTGCTCGGTCATCTCGTTGATGGTCGAATCGCGAAGGCTTCGCATCTGCTTGGCTCTCGCACCGCTGAGGCCGACGCTGGAAGAAAAGCGGCGACTGTCGTCGCTGGCGGTGGCAGTAGTGAGGGGCAGCCCGGAGCGGACGTCGAGAACGATGGCACTGGCTTTGGCTTCGGCGACGAGTTCGTGGCCCGGCAGGATGAAAGCACCGACAATCGTC
>CAYMAS010000040.1:20132-35002 GCA_964388485.1 uncultured Tepidisphaerales bacterium
CAGGTCCAACAGGCGAAGCGGCGTGCCGCCTTCGGATGCGTCGATCGTGCCGCCGTAGACGACGAGGTAGTCGGCTCCGATGTTGCTGGCGAAGCTGAGCATCGATTCGAGATGACCGGAAACGGCAGCAGCGTCGTTCTTGTCGCTGAAGCGATACAGACGGCCTCTGGGATCGTCGCCGCTGATTCCCTGGACGTCGGTGAAGAGGTCGGTTTGCTCCCTGAGCGTGTCGAGCATCTCGTCGGGCGGAGCGACCTCGCCGACTTGAGCAATTGCGATGGAAGCGGGCAATGCAGCCGGTTGAGCGGACGCAGTCTGATCAAAGGACGAGACGCGGACAGCGCTCATGTACGCGGTCAGGTCGCGGCCGTCGGTCTCGCGGACACTGAGTTTGCTTGCTGCACAGCCGCTGAGCAGCAGGCCGCAGGTGACGATGATGGGTGCAAGGAGGCGAGAGGGAGATAGACGGATGAAGGAGTGAGTCATGGTGTAGCGGGTGAGAGGAAGTGAGAAGGCGTCGATCACGCCGCTCAGCCAATGGAGAATCGCGTTCCTCCAGAACCATCAGGACCAGTTTGGCTCCAGTTCGTTTTCTTACAAAGGTTTATGATTCATATTTTTCTGGTTCCGCAGCATGGACGTAGAGTCGATGAAGCACTGGACGCACAGAAGCTGTACAATGGATGTTCATGACGAGCCGCTTTTCTGCCGTTGACTTGGACGCGGCCAAGGCCTTGGCGGTGCTCGCTTTTGGCAACCCGTTCCTGCCCGAGCGAATTGAGGCGGAACGCCGGCTGGCGGAGATCGCCGAGGTCGAGCCGCCGCGGGATACTGTCTGGCACCGGCCGGCGGATCTGACGGCGGAGAATCGACAACTCGCCGGGCTCCACGACGCCGCCGAGTCGCTGGCGAAGCGGATTGCCGAATCGGTCCGTCGACACGGCCTCGCCGGCATCAGTGACGACCTGCGGCCGACGCTGGCGGCGCCGGCGATGTACGCCGCCTTCTACCGTGTCACGCCGGCGCTCCACGATCTCAACGAGCGAGAACTGTTTGGCAAATCAGTCGACGCCGCAGCGCTGCGGACGGCTTGGCGGAGCTTCAGGGAGGCGTACCGCACGCTCCTGTGCATCGACGACGTCCCGCTGATGCCCGGGCCGGCGAGCGAGCCGGCTCACCTCTTCGCTCTGGCACGACAGACTTTCGCCGGGTTCCGGGCGATCTTCCAAAACCTCTTCGGCGGAAATCAGGCAGCGGCCGCCTTGCGAGCCACCGTCTGGGAGAGTTGCTTCACCCGCGATCGGCTTCGACACGCGACCGTCGCCTGGTCTCGCATCCGTGAGTTGCCGACGCTCATCCTCGGCGAGACCGGCACGGGCAAGGAGATCGTGGCACGAGCCATCGCCGCCGGTGCCTACAGGCGGTTCGACGGCAAGCGGTGCGAATTTGAACCGCGAGGTGGATTCGAGGCGGTCACGCTGGCGGCGATGCCGACGACGCTGGTCGAGAGCGAGCTGTTTGGCCACCGCCGCGGCAGCTTCACCGGTGCCGCCGCAGATCGCCCCGGTCGCCTCGAACATGTCGGCCAATGCGGCGTCGCGTTCCTCGATGAGATCGGCGATGTGGATCCGAGTGTGCAGGTGAAGGTGCTCCGCGTGTTGCAGGAGCGGACGTTCAGCCGCATCGGCGATAGCAAGCCGCGAGCGTTTGACGGCCGCATCGTTGCAGCGACGCACCGGGACCTGCCGAAGATGCTGAGCGACGGCACGTTCCGCCATGACCTTTACTACCGCTTGGCAGGCGACGTCATCCGCACGCCACCGCTGCGTGACCTCATCGGCGGCGATGAGGCGGAACTGCGACGGCTGACGAAGCTGGCTTCGGCTCGGTTGCTGCCTGTCGACCCGGGACCGCTGGCAGATGACGCAGTACGAGTGATTGGCGATCGCCTCGGTGTTGATTACGCGTGGCCTGGTAATTTTCGGGAACTTGAACAGTGCTGCCGCAGCGTCCTCATCCGCGGCGACTACACGCCGCCCCAACCGTCACCGTCCGCCACCGCCGATGATCTCGCCGAAGACCTCCGCGAAGCTCGACTGACGGTGGACGACCTGACGACGCGTTACTGCCGCCTAGCCGTCCAAAAGCACGGCAACCACTCCGCCGCGGGTCGTGCGATCGGCCTTGATCGTCGGACCGTCGCGTCCAGGACCAAGGTAGTCTCAGAGCCCCGATTCTAAAATAATCCGTCAGTTTTCGGGTCTTCTACCAGCCCCGCGTCGGCCTCCGCGACAACGTCCGGCTTGAGCATGCGGCCGCCGAGGGCTTTGTGGAAGCCGGTCCAGCGGCTCGGATCCTTCGCCGCTTCGCCGCGGCGGGTGGCGTCGAGGGCCATCGTCATCTTCGCGTCGAGATTCTCGACGTGATGGACGAACAAGGCCTCCGGGGTCGCGGGTGACTTGGCGCTGCCGAAGCCGAGTTCGAGATCGCCGTGGTGGGACAAGACGATGTGCTGGAGCACGTCGAGCAAGTCGCGCGGCACATCGACTTCGGCCTCCTTAGCTTTTTCTTCGAGCCAGAGCGCCGCCTTGACGATGTGGCCCACGAGTCGGCCGCCGTCGGTGTAGTCGAAGCCGGTTTCATACTGGAGTTCCCACGTCTTGGCGAGGTCGTGGACGAAGATGCCGAAGACGCACAGCTCCTTGTTGAGCGTCGGGTGCAACGCCGCCAGCAGCTCGGCGGCTTTCATCGCATTGAGCGTGTGCTCCAGCAGGCCGCCGAGATAGGCATGGTGCATCGCCATAGCCGCGGGGGCGCGACGCAGGTTCTTCATGAGTTCGTCGTCCGCCAGATAAGCCTCCGCGAGAGACTTCAAAGTCGGCGACTCGAAGCCGTCGAGAATCCTCTTCATCTCGTCGAACATCTGGTCGATGTCCTTGACCGTCGTCGGCAGCAAGTCGGCGTAGTCGACCGCGGCTTCATCGCGAATCTGCAGAATCTTCTCGATTTTGAGCTGAGGCCGGCCGGCGAACTCCTCGACCACCGCCTTGACCCGCACGACGCCCGGGTTCGGCAGCCGGCGGAACATGGCCTCGCCTTGGTCCCACCAGTTGCCGACCACGGTGCGGCTCTTGTCGCCGACCTGCATCGTCAGGTATGGATCGCCCTTCTTGTTCGTCTTTAGCTGGACGTTGCTGATGACGTACGGCTCGTTCGTCCGCTGGCCGGGCCCAAGGTCCGACAGGAACGTGCGTGGCGGTTGTGGTTGGTCCAGGGTGCCGTCGCTCATGAAGGTGGTTCTATGGACGAGGCCGATGGTGTGCAAGAATGCCTGCATGAAGAACGAGGTTGTCATGAAGCTCGACCAGATCCTTTGGGGCATTCTCGGCTGCGGCGACGTGACGGAGGTCAAGAGCGGGCCCTCGGTCATGAACCGCGGCGACGACAGCCAGGTGGTGGCGGTCATGCGTCGCGACAGCAACAAGGCGGCGGACTATGCCGATCGGCACAACGTGCCGCGGTGGTATGACGATGCCGACGAATTGCTGGCAGACGCGGAAGTCAATGCGGTCTACATCGCGACGCCGCCCGGGGGGCATCGGGATCTGGCGCTGAAGGCGGCCGCGGCGGGGAAGCCGGCCTACATCGAGAAGCCGTTCGGGCGGAATACTGCGGAGGCAGGGGAGATGGTCGACGCTTTCGCCAAAGCGGGGTTGCCGTTGCTTGTCGCCTACTACCGCCGTCGGCTGCCACGCTTCGTGGAGGCCAAGCGGCTCATCGACAATGGCGACCTCGGCGAGATCACCGGCGTCCACTACGAGATGACCCGGCGCCACCAGCCCGGGCGCGACCACGGCTGGCGGACGCAGCCGGACATCAGTGGCGGCGGGTTGTTCCACGACCTCGGCAGTCATCTGCTCGACCTTCTCGACGAACTCGCAGGGCCGCTGTCGGATGTCGCTGGCACAAGTCGCGGCGATCTCGGCGATGAACGAATCGCGATAAGCTTCACCCAACGCAGCACCATCGCTGGGACCGCCAGGTGGAACTTCGCCGGCAGCCACATGAGCGACGTCCTCGCCATCGACGGCACCCGAGCATCACTGAGCTTCTCGTGCTTCGGCAACGAACCGCTGCGACTGGAGCGGGACGGTCAACAGGTCGAGATCGACAGGCCGCACGACAAGCACGTTCAGCGATACCTCATGGACGACGTCATCGCGCACCTCCGCGGTACCGGCGTCTGCCCGAGCACGGGCGAATCGGCGTTGCGGACAAACCGAGTTCTCGATGCCGTCGCCGGTGCGGGATAGCGTGCCGGCGTGACAGCGAACGACAGTTGGTCTTCCCCGCTCGCCGCCCGCAACGCGACGCAAGCGATGCTGAAGTTGCTGAGTCCGAACAAGAAGTTCGGCCTCTGGCGTCGGCTTTGGCTGGCACTCGCTGAGGGCGAGCAGCAGCTCGGCATCAGCCGGATCACCGACGAGGCGTTGAGCCAAATGCGTGAGCATCTCGACGACATCGACTACGAGGTGGCCGCGGAGTACGAGAAGAAGCTTCGGCACGACGTGATGGCCCACGTTCACGCGTTCGAACACGTGGCCCCGGCTGCGAAGGGCATCATCCATCTTGGTGCCACCAGCCAGTACGTCGTCGATAACGCGGAGCTGATCGTCCTCCGCGACGCGTACCGCCTGCTATGCAGCAAGCTCGCCAGAATCGTCGACGCCCTCGGCAGCTTTGCGATGAAGTGGAAGGATCTGCCGACGCTCGGCTACACGCACTTTCAGCCGGCGCAACTGACCACTGTGGGTAAGCGGGCGACGCTTTGGGCGCAAGACTTCGCGACGGATCTCGAGGAGCTCGAGCGACGGGCCGACACGCTCAAGTTCCGTGGAGTCAAAGGAACGACCGGCACGCAGGCGTCGTTTCTCTCGCTCTTCGACGGTGATGGCGACAAGGTGGATCGGCTCGATGATTTTGTCCGCGAACGATTCGAGTTCACAACGTGCTACAGCGTCACCGGCCAAACGTATCCGCGGAAGCTTGACGCGACGCTCGCCGGCGATCTTGCCGGCGTCGCGGCGAGCGTCCACAAGTTCGCGAACGACGTGCGGATTCTCGCAGGTCTGAAGCAGCTCGAAGAACCCTTCGAGAAGCATCAAGTCGGTTCGTCGGCGATGGCGTACAAGCGGAACCCGATGCGGTGCGAGCGGGCGACGGGGTTGGCACGCTTTGCCATGTCGCTGGCAATGTCGCCGGTGATGACGGCGGCGGAGCAGTGGCTGGAGCGGACCTTGGACGACTCCTCGAACAAGCGGCTGGCCCTGCCGGAGATGCTGTTGGCATTGGACGGGGCGTTAGAGATCGTCACAAACGTCAGCCGCGGGCTCGTCGTTTATCCGGCGGTCGTGAAGAAGACGGTCGACGCGGAGTTGCCGTTCATGGCGACGGAGGAGATCCTGATGGCCGGCGTGAAGGCGGGCGGTGACCGGCAGGAGCTGCACGAGGCGGTCCGCCGTCATTCCATGGACGCCGCCGCCAATGTGAAGCAGCACGGCGGCGACAACGACCTCATCGACCGACTCCGCGGCGACGAGCTGTTCGCGAACGTGGATCTGGACGCATCGCTCGATCCGACTCGTTTTACCGGCAGAGCCGCGGTGCAGACGGAGCGATTCGTCCGCGACGTGGTCGAGCGGATTCGCGCCGTTTACCGCGACGATCTGGACGCAGCGAGTGACCTGAAGGTCTGAAGAGGTCCCGTCCACCGCTTGAGATGACGACCCGGAGAGGCCGTTCACTCGTGAGGCGTGTTCTCAAGTGTCGCGGCTTTGACCTGTCCCTTTTCGACAGCGTCGACGACGACCTGCAGCGTCGACAGCTCTACCTTGTCGCCGACCTCCGGCCAGCGGCCGAGGCTTTTGGTGACGTAGCCGCCGAGGGTTGTCACGTCGCCGCCTTCGGCTCGTTCGAGAGCCTCGTCCGGTAGTTGCAAGCGGCCGCAGATCTCGCGTAGCGGCACTTCGCCATCGGCCCGCCAAGCCGTTGGGGTGACGTTGCCGTTGCTTCCTTCTGCCAGATCGACATCGCCTGAAATCGGTTCTAACCGCCAGACACGCTCGCCCGCGTCGAACTCGTCCTCGATGTCACCCACGAACTCTTCGAGCACGTCTTCGAGCGTCACCACGCCTTGCGTGCTGCCATACTCGTCCACGACGACGGCCATGTGGCTTTCGAGCTGCTCCTGCTTGCCTCCTGGACCGTCGCCACCGGCGAAGCCGGTCTGGAACTGATTGAGCAACTTGCCAAGCGGTTGCGTTTCCGGCACGAAGGGCACGGGTCGAACCATACTGCTCAAGTCGAGGTCGCCGCTGCCGATGACGTGCAGTTCTCCACCAGGCAGATCGGGCAGCACCGCCTGGACTTCCTCGGGATTCTCAGGATTATTCGCGACATGCAGCCGCCCCGGGACGAGGCTCAAGGCGTTGAAGACGTCGCGCAGGTGGACGATGCCCTTGATGTCGTCGATGCCGTCGCCGAGCACGGGCAGCCGGGTGTAGGGCGTGTTGCGGAGCGTCTTGAGCACGTCGCCGAAGCTGTCGCCGATGCGAAGCGTGTGCATGTCCTTCCGCGGCGTCATCACCTGGCGAACCCGGATGTCGTGCAGCCGTCCGGCCGCGGCGATCATCTGCTCCTGCTGCTCGTCGATGACCTTCGTCGTCCTGGCCATGGCCGCGAGTGTGGCGATCTCATCGACGCCGACCTTCTTGCCGTGCCCGTGGCCGTCGCCGGTGTCGAACGGCTTATTGATCAACTTGACGGCCGCCAGCACGGGCTTCATGAGCTTGACCAGCAACAGCATCGGCCGAGCCGTGTAGCTGGCGACGGTTGTGTTGAAGCGAACACCGAGGCTCTTGGGCAGAATCTCAGTAAACTGCAGCATCAGCACCGTAAAGATTGCACCGAAGGCGACCACGCTCCAGCCGCCAGCGTTCTCGCCGAAGACCTGCGGATTCTGCGACACCAGCGTTTCGAACTGAGCACCGGCGACCGTTGCCCCGATCGTGTGCGACGCCGTATTGCAGATGAGGATGACGCTGATCGGCCGATCAATGTCCTGCTTGAAGGTCTCCCAGATGGCACCGGCTTTGGGTCGACGCTTCTTGAGACCGGCCACGTCGCCGGGCGTCAGGCTCAGGAGCGTGGCCTCCATGAGGGAACAGATCGCACTGATCCCCAACGCGACGGTGACGGCGGACAGAAGGATGAAGAGGGTCGGCGTCATTGCGAAGTGGCCATGCTACGAGCCGGCAGGTCCGGCGACAGCATCGACGTGCGTCTGCCGCTTGGCGCGCTATTTGCCTCATGCACTACGGATGAAGTCGGACATCGTCAGCCCAGAGGGCGGCCAAGGCCCTGTCAAGTTCTTTACAGCCATCGTTCTGCTGGCCGTCGTAGCGGCGGTGGCGACGGACAACGTCGAGTTCGCCTTCCACTCCGGCGGCGCAGCGGCGGTCGGTTGTGTCGTGCTGTGGGTCAGAAGGTCGCTCAAGCTGACAACAGGCTTCTTGTGGATGCTGGCGATCGTCGGCACGCTCCACCTGCTCGGCGGCCTCGTCCCGGTGCCCCACGCGTGGCCGACGAACGGCAAGCCGATGCTCTACAACCTGTGGCTCATCGACGGGCTGCTCAAGTACGACCACCTCGTGCACGGCGTCGGCTACGGAGCGGCAGCCGTCGGGTTTTGGCAGGTGCTTCGCGGCCTCGCCCCGCAGCTTCGACCGACCGCGGGTCCGATGCTCCTGTGCTGGCTCGCAGCTCAGGGCTGCGGAGCGTTGAACGAGATCGCAGAATTTGCCGCGGTGCTGACCATCGAGGAGACGCTCGTCGGCGGGTTCCATAACGCCATGCTCGACCTCGTCGTCAATGCCGTCGGTGCCGGGCTCTCGGTCCTCGTCATCGCGATGTGGCCACTCGTCCGTCGCGCTTCTGCACGACGCGAGAACGGCAACATCATGGCGTCGGATCCGTCCTGTTGAGGCACAACCTACGGCTCCTGCTCTTCATGCCGCACCCACTCCAGACGTAGCCCGTGGGGTGGCGACGTCGGCCCGGCCACCTCTCGATGTCGAGCGTCGAGAACGCCTCGCAGATCCGCCGGCTGTCGCTTGCCTTGGCCGACTTCGATGAGCGTTCCCGTCAAGATCCGGACCTGGTGCCACAGGAATCCTTTGCCGTGGATGTCGAAGTAGACCCGCGGCCCGTTGCGACTGACAGTCGCCGCTGTCACGGTGCGGACGGTCGAGTCACGGCCGTGGCCGGGTTTAGCAAATGAGGCGAAGTCGTGCGTGCCGACGACCAGATCCGCCGCCGCCTGCATCGCGTCGATGTCCAGCGGCTGCGGCCGCGGCGGGAAGTGGAACGACGTGTCGCCGGAAAAGACGTCCTTCTCGAAAGCGTTGTGGATCGTGTACCGATAAGCCTTCTCGACGGTGTCGGCGATGACATTGAAGTCGTCCGGCACCCGGTCCGCCGCTGTGACCGCCACGTCCGCCGGCAGCTTCGCATTGGTTGCCATGACCAGTTTCTCCGGCGGCATCTGATGCCGGATCGTCGTGAAGCTCGCCACCTGCCCCAACGCGTGGACACCGCTGTCTGTCCGACTGCTGCCGACCACGTTCACCTCGTGTCCCACCGTCCGCTGCAACGCCAGCCGCAACGCGTTCTGCACCGTCGGCAGTTCCATCGCTCCCGTGTCATCCCCCGCCACGATCTGTCGCTGCCACCCGTGATAGGCCGTGCCGCGATACGCCACGGTGAGCTTGTAACGAATGAGCTCCATGAGGCGGTGAATCAGGGATGCTTCAGCTCTTCTGGTGCTCGAAGAGTTCTGCAATTCCCCTGTCTGCAAGCGCGAGCATCGACTGCAATTCGTCCGGCGTGAAGCCGGTGCCGTGTTCGGCAGTGCCTTGGATCTCGACGTAGTTGCCGGCGGACGTTTTGACGACGTTCAGGTCAGTCTCGGCGGCGACATCGAGGCGGTAATCGAGGTCGAGCGTCGGCTGGCCGTCGCAGATGCCGACGCTGACGGCGGCGACGGTGGCGACGACGGCCTGCTTCGGCTGGTAGAGCTTGGCATCGAAAGCAGCAGAAACGTCCGGCTCGTCGCGGGCACTGGGCATCTGCTCGGGTAGTGAGGCGAGAGCGTCGCGAAGGGCAACCATGCCGGCACAGATGCTGGCGGTGCGGGTGCCGCCGTCCGCTTCGAGAACGGTGCAGTCGACGGTGATCGTGTGCGGGCCGATTTTCGACGTGTCGACCGCAGCGCGGAGCGACCGGCCGATGAGCCGACCGATCTCGATGCCACGCTTGTCCGCCTTGAGCCCAGGCCAGTCCTTGCGACCCTTGACGCTCGCCGGGTGCATGACGTACTCAGCCGTCACCCAGCCGCCGGCTTGATCGTCCTTGAAGAACCGCGGCCGCCTCTGCTCGACCGCCGCCGTCGCGAGCACGACAGTCCCGCCCTGCTTCCATAGAACGCTTCCCGCAGCAGTACGAATGAAATGACGTTCGAGGGAAACAGGGCGAAGTTGGTCGCGAGGACGTTCAGGCATGCGGCGACGCTACGCCGAACCGGCGTCAGTTCCCGCTGGCGAGTTGCGTGCGGAGCATCTGGGCACCCGAGGCTGCGACGCGAGCGGCTTCTTCGTCATCTTTCGCTTCGGCGAGAAGAACGCTTTTCTTTTGCCGCATGGCCTGAGCATCGGCACGGAGTCGTCGTGCCTCTTCGCGATGAGCCGCCGCGGTCGCACGCTTGTCGGCAGCTTGTTCGGCGACGCTGGTCGAGCGATCAGTGTCGTACATGTCCATGAACGAATGTCCCGCCAGCACGTTGACGGCGGCATCGGCTTCTAGCACGAGTGCGGCGGCGCGAAGCTTCTCGGCCCGTCGGACTGCGTGCACCGCTTCGACCTGTAACGCCGCGGCGGCGTCACGCTTGTCGGCAGCGGACGCAGCAAGCGTCTGGGCGTTCCGGCTCATTGTCTGAGCCCTCGTCGCCTTCGTCTGCCGCTCGGCTTTGGCCTGGGCGACGGCTTCGGCTTCTTCAGGCGTCGAAACGACAGGCCCACTCGACGCGCAACCGGCGGACATCAGGGAGACAAGAGCGAGAACGGCAAGCGAGGAATGGCGGCACAATGACATCGGGCGAATCCTTTCAGCGGGAGGTGGACACGGCGGCGATACCTACTGGTTACGATCCAGCACCTTGCCCGGCAAACGTCCACCTCCACGACAACCCGCCTCCCGCGGACGACCTCGGCCCCGCTTCCAAGGCGGACAGGCGAAGCCGGACGTTTCGCGGCACGTCACCACGCTCTGGGACTATCCGAGCCAGAATTACGGCACCGGCCGGCAGGGCGACGAGAACTACAAAGGCGTCACGCCGAGCCACGTCATCTGGAACCTGATCGACCGCTACACGCAGCCGGGTGATCGCGTGATCGACCCGTTCTGCGGCAGCGGCACCACGCTCGACGTCTGTCGCGACCTCGACCGGGAGGCTCGCGGGTTCGATCTGAGGCCCACGCGGCAGGACGTGGATCAGGCGGACGCTCGCAAGCTGCCGGTACCGGATGCAAGCGCGCAACTCGTCTTCATAGACCCGCCCTATGGGACGCACATCGAATACAGCGACAATCCCGCTTGCATCGGCAAGCTGCCGCTGCACCAGGACGCTTACTACGAGGCCATGAACACTGCCTTCGCGGAGGCGGCACGGGTGCTCGTGCCGGGCGGCGTACTCGGCGTCTACGTTCAGGACAGCTACGTCCACAAGGGCCAAGGCAAGGGCTTCTGGCCATTGGGCTACGAGATGTTCAGCCTGCTGATGAACGGCGGGTTTGAGCCGGTCGATTGGGTGGCCGTCGTGAGGCGGAACAAGACGCTGGAGATGGGCAACTACCGCCGTGCTGCGGACGAGGGCAACTTCTTCCTACGTGGCTTCAACCACTTGTTGATTGTCCGCTCACCTAGGCCGCAGGGGCGGCGGCGATAGACGAGCGGGAACGTGAGACGCTGGTTTCCCGCAGCGACTCACGCTGCAGTCGCCTGCGTCTGCAAACTTGCAGAACCCGCGGCCGACGTGCGACGACTTCGGCAACGTGTTTACGCTCTACGCGATGCGGCAACGTGAGGCGGACAAGATTATCGACGGAACCAAGCTCGCCGCCCGAAGCCGTGAGCAGACGGCGGCGGCGGTGACGAAGCTCGAAGGTGAAGGTCGGCCGGTAAAACTCGCGGCAATCCTGTGCGGTGATCCAGGCGGTGCCAGCGTCTACGCCGAGCGACAGGCAGAGAGTTGTCGGCAAGTTGGCATCGAGTACGAGCTGCGCCGGCTGCCGGCCGATGCGTCGACGGAGCGGATCACGACTGAGATCGTCCGGCTGAACATCGATCCGAAGGTGACAGGCGTCATGCTCCACCTGCCGCTGCCGACCGGCATCGACCCGACGCCGCTGCAGGGGCTCATCAGCATCGAAAAGGATGTCGAAGGTGTCAGCCCCGCCAACATCGGCCGCGTGGTCTACGGCCGGACGCTCATCGCCCCGTGCACCGCGCGAGCAGCCGTCGAGTTGATCGAGTCGACCCAGACGCCGCTCGAGGGGGCCGAGGCGGTGGTGGTCGGCGCGAGCGAAATTGCCGGCAAGCCGGTTGCCCTGCTGCTGACGCAACGCAAGGCGACGGTCACAGTTTGCCAGAAGGAGACCCGCGACCTCATCAGTCATACGCAGCGGGCGGATGTGCTCGTCGTGGCGGTCGGTCGGCCCAACTTGATCGGCCCGGATCACGTGAAGGACGGCGCGTGCGTCATCGACATCGGTATCAACCGAGTCACGAGTCTCGACGGCAAGCGGAGCGTTGTAGGAGACGTCGACTTCGAACGCGTCATCGACAAGGTCGGCCGCATCACGCCGGTGCCGGGAGGCGTGGGTCCGATGACGGTCGCGATGCTGCTGGCCAACACGGTGCGGGCTGCGGAGGTTCAGGCGGCGGGTTCATGATTACGGCCCCGTGATCCACCGGCGTCGGCGAAATTCGCCCGGCGTCACGCCGACCTTCTTCCTGAATTGCCGGCAGAGATAGTTCGAGCCTGAGAACCCGCTGCGCCTGGCGATATCTTCCAGCGGCCGATCCGTCGAGCGAAGCAGCGTGGCGGCGAGTCGCAGCCGCGTCACCGCCAGCAACTCCGTCGGCGTGGTGCTGGTGAGCCTCGAGAAGGTTCTCGTCAGATGCTCGCGACTGACCCGTAACGTCGAAGCCAGTTCCGCAATGCCGAAGTCACTGCGTGCTGCTTGCTGTTCGATCAGCTGCCGACCGCGTGCCACCAGCGGATCGTCCTCGGCACCCGCCCGCTTGGCAGCATCGGCGAGGGAGAACGTCCTGGTCATGATGTCATAAAGCCGGCCCGATGTCGCGTAAGGGTCGTCCTTCAGACGGCCGTGTTCCGCGTCTGTCACCAGGGCCAGCAGATCAGCCGCGAGTTCTGCAGGCTCGTGGAGACGAAAACACGAACCGTACATGGCCTGCGCTTCTTCGGCGAACGCTTTAGCGAGTTCCCCCTGCATCGACAGGAAGACAAGTGCGTACGGCGACTCCTGGCACCCATAACGGAAAGGCCCCGGTATCTCCTCGAGGAACACCCAGCCGTAAGGAAGCAACGTGGTTCTTCCGTCTCGTTCATGCCAAGCGACACCATCGAGCGTCATCTGCAACACCACGTGCGGTCGGTCCGGGCGTCGGCTCGCGTCGAAGCCGTACGACTCGCCTTGGACCTCCTGCTTTCCCCCTTGAAGATGAATCAGCGTCTCGCGAAGTGGCACGTCACGAATGTACTACAACTTATACTCGCGTGCTATGGCATCAGCGAGTCTAGCATGTATGGTGCCTCTTCACGGCATCACCTGAGGCCCATTCACCCCGGAATCCGCCCCACCACAACCATTTTTCCATGAGCTACAAGATCGCAATGATCGGCGCCGGCAGCGTCGTGTTCAGCCGAAATCTAACCGGCGACCTGCTCCAATACGAGCCGTTTCACGATGCCACCTTCACCTACATGGACATCGACGCCGAGCGACTCGACGTCGGCGCCAAGCTCAGTGAGAAGGCGGCGCGGGCGCTCGGTACGAATGCCAAGATCGAGCAGACGATGGATCGTCGCGAGGCCGTCAAGGATGCTGACTTCGTCGTCTGTATGGTGCAGATCGGAGGGTTCAACTCGACGCTGGTTGACTTCGAGATTCCCCGCAAGTACGGCCTGAACTTTACCATCGCCGACACGACCGGCCCCGGCGGGTTGTTCCGGGCGCTGCGGACCTACCCGCTCATGCGCGACCTTGCCCGCGACATCAGCGACGTGGCCAGGCCCGACTGCTGGTTGCTCAACTACAGCAACCCGATGTCGATGAACATGAAGTCGCTCTTCCACACCAGCGGTGAGCGGGCGACGGGCCGCGGCGGCATCAATGCGGTCGGTTTGTGCCACAGCGTCCAGGGCACCTTCGCGGGGCGGATGCGTGATCTGGAGCTCGAGGAGAAGGACGCCACCTTCGAGGTCAGCGGCATCAACCACATGGCCTTCTTTACCAAGCTGCAGCACAAGGACGGTCGCGATCTCTATCCGGCGCTCTTCGAGCTGGCGGACGACGCGATCGCCAAGGGCAATAATCCCGTGCGGTACGAGCTCATGAAGCGGCTTGGCTACTTCATCACCGAGTCGAGCGAGCACAACGCCGAGTACTGCGCCCACTTCATGCCGCACGAAGGCTACATCGACAGGTACGACGTACCGGTCGACGAGTACCTGCGTCGCTGCGACGGCATCGTCGATGAGTTCGACCGGCTGGTCGAGTTCGCCCGAAGCGATGAGCCGATGGATCGCGATAAGATCAAGAAGAGCCACGAGTACGGCAGCGTCATCGCCAACAGCATCGCCGCGAACGAGCCGGCGGTCGTCTACGGCAACATGCTCAACGACGGTGCGATTCCGAATCTGCCGGCGACGAGCATCGTCGAGACGCCGACGCTGGTCGATGGCAATGGCTGCAGGCTGACGCGGGTCGATCCGATGCCGTACCAGCTGCTCAACTACGTGATGCCGCACGTCTGCCAGCACGAGCTGTTCCTGGAGGCGGCGATGGAGGGTCGGCGTGACCGGGTTTATCAAGCCGCGATGGCCGACCCGCTCACGGCCGCGACTGTGCCGCTCGACAAGATCGTCGAAATGTGCGACGAACTGATCGCCGCTCATGGCTTGGAGAAGGACGGCGGCGTCCTGCCGGACCTGGACGCGACGCCGAGCCGCGTGCCGACGAGCGGCAAGACGTACCACCCGCCGACGCCGGAAGATCTCCGCGCCAGCTGGGAAGAGGCAAAAAAGGCGACAAGCGACGAAGAAGTGCTTCCGGCGTGGCAGGTTCGTCAAGTCGACGCCGATGCCGATGCCGCCGCCGTTTCACCCAATGGCGACGCCAGCACCTGGCAGGACGTGCAGACGGGCGAGGACGATCATGTCATCCTCAAGCCCGAGGACGACAAGGCTGCTGTCGCCTATGCGGTGCTCGACAGTGTTCACGATCGCGAGGCGCCGATCCGCGTCACCGCCACCCGCTGGCGGCCGGTGACGGTCTGGGTCAACGGCGAGCAGGCCTTCAACGGCGACGACGGCGAAGCGTCGATTCAGCTGAAGCAAGGCAAGAACGAGATCGCCATCCGCGCCGAGCAGCAGACCAGCGTCGCCTTCTACGTCCGTAAGCCAAACTTCTGATCGATTCTCCATTCCAGCAAGACGCGGCCTGCGTTGCAGG
>CAYMAS010000041.1:0-9364 GCA_964388485.1 uncultured Tepidisphaerales bacterium
GACGACGTCGACGTCATCGAGATCGACGCCGCCAGCAACACCGGCGTCGACAACGTCCGCGAGTTGATCGAGAACGCCCGCTTCCGCCCGATGCGGAGCCGGTTCAAGGTCTACATCATCGACGAGGCCCACATGCTCTCGAAGGCGGCGTTCAACGCGTTGCTCAAGATCATGGAGGAGCCGCCGGAGCATGTGAAGTTCGTGCTCGCGACGACGGAGCCGGAGAAGATCCTGCCGACGATTCTGAGCCGCGTGCAGCGATTCGACTTCCGCGACCTGCCGTCAAACGACGTCGTGGGGCACCTGCGGCACGTCATCGAAGGCGAGGGCCGCAGTGCCGACGCGACAGCGCTGGAGATGGTCGCCCGCAACGGTCAAGGGTCGATGCGGGACAGCCTGTCGCTGCTCGATCGCCTGCTCGCCGCGCTCGATGCCAAGGAGACGCTCGACGTCGATGCCGTCACGCGTCTGCTAGGTCTGCCGCCACGGGAGCGGGTGGCGAAGGTTGTCGACGCCATCGCCGAGGGCGAGCCGAAGGCGGCGCTCCAGGAGACGGCCGACCTACTGGTCGGAGGGCTCGGCGTCGACGCCCTCATCGCGTCACTTGTCGAGCATTTGCACGTCTTGCTCATCCGCGCAACGCTCGGCTCGGCCGCACCGTCGGGCGATTTGCCGGGGCTGGCCGAGGCGGTGCTCGATCGGCAAGCGAGGGCCTTCGATCCCGCCGGTTTGTCGCAGGCCATCGCGATCCTCGAAGAGCTCCGCCGCCAGATGCGGCAGGCGGGCGGGACGGCTAGGGCGCTCTTCGACGCCACGCTCGTCCGCCTCGCGCTCGCCAAGCAGTTCACGCCGCTCGCCCAGCTCATGAATGCTGCCGCCGGCGTCTCGGACAACTCCAACGGCGCGACGACGACGACGCGTGCGGAAAAAAAAACGGCTGACATAACGCCTCCCGAGCCCGAAGCCGCCCCTGAGGAGTCGTCGCAGGAGCCCGAAGCCACACCGGACGGCGATGCCGACCTGCCGCCGGACCTGACCGAGCGCGTGATCGCCCGCCTCACCAAGACCCATCCCAGCGTTGCCGGCCTGCTCGAACGCAGCGGCTTCCTCACCAGCGAGGACGGCCAAGGCATCGACCTGATCCTCCCAGGCGGCGAGCGGATCGCCTCCATCGTCGGCACCGACGAGAAGCGACAGGCCGTTGCCGAGGCGCTGCAGAAGGTGCTTGATCGCAAGACGCTGCCCGACCTGCGCGTCCTGGCGGGCGAGGACGACGGCAGCTTCAAGCAGCCGGGCAACGCCCCGCCCAGCGAGCTCGACCTCAGCGCTGACCCGCTCGTCCAGGCGGCGGTGCGGGAGTTGGGCGCTCGGGTGGTGAAGGTTGAGGACGCGTAGATTCCCCCGTGCCGATGCCGACACCGGGTCCCGACACATCGCCCGTAGAACTCGCCAACCCGCTGTGCGGGACCGATTCGGAGCCGCACTTTTCGACCGGCCTGACCTATCCCGCGGTGGGCCGGCCGTGGGGCATGACCTACTTCTCACCCCGCAACCGTCCCGGCGGGCACGTCTTCAGCCGGCATCGCTTCAGGCCCGTCAACACGCTCTGGGGCTTCACCGCCACCCACGCCCCGTCGCCGTGGATGGGCGAGTACGCCAGCCTCACCCTCCTGCCCGGCATCGGCGACGTCGGCAACGTGCCCGCCGAGGTCGGCAACCTCGTGCTCCAGCTCAGCTGCGAACACTGCGAGGTCGAGGCGACGGGCCAGGACCTCATCGGCATCGCCCGAGACGACGAGTACCTGCCACAAAACTTCGCCTGCCACTTCGTCGTTCGGCTCGACCGGCCCATCAAGAACGTCCGCCGACTCGACAACGCAATCGTCGTCAGCTTCGAGAGCGGTTCGCCGGTCCGCGTCGAGGTGGCGACGAGCTTCATCGACCACGACCAGGCCCGCCTCAACCTCCAACGCGAAGTCGGCGACCGGCCATTTGACACGCTCGCCGACGAGGGCCGCAAATCGTGGAACGGGGAGCTGAGCCGCTTCGACATCACCGGCGGCTCTGACGAGCAACGCCGTACCTTCTACACCGGCCTGTGGCGGGCGCTGCTCTTCCCGCGGACGCTCACGGAGCCCGACGCCGACGGCCAGGACCGGCACATGAGCCCGTACACCGGCCGGGTCGAGCCGGGGCACATGGTCACCGACAACGGCTTCTGGGACACGAGCCGCACCGTCTACCCGCTCCTGTCGCTCGGTTGGCCCAAGCAGTTGGGCCGGCTGCTCGACGGATGGGTCCGGTCGTACGAGCAAAGCGGCTGGATGCCGCAGTGGGCGAGTCCGGGGCATCGCAAATGCATGGTTGGCACGCACTCGGCGGTCATGATCGCCGACGCGATCAAGAAGGACATCGGCGGGTTCGACCACAAGGCCGCCTTCGACTCGATGATAAAGGACGCAACCGTGCCCGGCGAGCCGTCGGGCATCTACGGCCGCCAGCAGCTCGACGATTACGACCGCCTCGGCTTCTGCCCCGAGGTCGGCGAGGACGACAGCGTCTGCCGAACGCTCGACTACGCGTACAACGACTGGTGCTGCGGCCAGGTGGCGGACGTTCTCGGCCTTGATGCCTCGAAGGTCCGCCATCGGGCCGGCAACTGGCGGCACCTGTTCGACAAGGAGACGCGCTTCTTTCGCCCCAAGAAGGCCGACGGAGAGTGGGCGTGGCCGTTCCGCGAGTTCCAGTGGGGCGGGCCCTATCGCGAGGGCGGGCCGTGGCAATACCGGTTCACGGTCCCGCACGACATCGATGGCCTGGGCGAGGTCATGGGCGGCGGCGACGAGGTGGCGCGGCTGTTGGCCGAGATGATCGCGCGTCCGGGCCGGTTCGAGATCGGCACCTATGGCCAGGAGATCCACGAGATGATGGAGTGCGCCGGCGGGACGATGGGCCAGTACGCCCACAGCAACCAGCCGGTGCACGGCGTTCTCTGGACCGCCGCCCGCCTGGGCCGCCCCGACGTCACCGACCGCCTCGTCCGCCGCGTGCTCTGCGAGCTCTACTCGCCCGACGTCTTCCCCGGCGACGAGGATAACGGCGAGATGGGCGCGTGGTACGTCCTGGCGAGCATCGGCCTCTATCCGCACTGCCCCGGCGAGCCGAGCTACACGACGACGACGACGCTGTTCGACGCGACCACCATCACCCGCGACGACGGCCACGAGGTTCGGCTCGACGGAGCAATCGTGGATCGTCCACAACGGCTCGTCAGACACCAGGAGCTAGTCGGTTAAAGCTCCGCGAGCCGCTGCTGGCGGTCGAGTTCGAACAGGGCGTCGGCCAGCGGGTCGAGGTCGCCGTTGAGGACCTTTTCGAGCGGGAAGTTCTTCGCCCCCGCCTCATCGTTGTCGCCGCCGCCGAGGCGGTGGTCGGTGCAGCGGTTTTGGGGGAAGTTGTACGTTCGAACCCGCTGGCTGCGGTCGCCGGAGCCCATCATGGCTTTGCGTGATGCGGACTGCTCGGCGAGCTGTTGGCTGCGCTCGCGCTCGTAGAGGGCGGCCCGCAGGAGTGCCCAGGCCCGCTCCTTGTTCTGCGTCTGCGACTTCTGCTCGGTGATCTTGAACTGCAAGCCGCTGGGCTTGTGCGTGATGCGCCAGCCGGTCTCGACCTTGTTGACGTTCTGCCCGCCGGGCCCGCCGCCGCGGCAGCCGGTCTCCTCGACGTCTTTGGCTTCGATCGTTACCTCAACGTCGTCGAGCTCCGGCAGGACTGCGACGGTCGCGGCGCTCGTGTGGATGCGGCCTTGCGTCTCGGTCTCGGGCACGCGTTGCACCCGGTGGCCGCCGCCCTCGTAGCGGAGCCGCTTGTACGCCTCGTCGCCGGTCATGGAGACGACGACCTCCTTGAAGCCGCCGCGTTCGGATTCGCTGAAGTCGTCAACGCTGAACTTGAAGCCTTTGATCTCGGCAAATTTCCGGTACATCTCGAAGAGGTCGCGGACGAAAAGCGCCGCCTCCTCGCCGCCGGTGCCGGCACGAAGCTCCATGAAGAACCGCCCCACCGCCGGCTCGTCGGCCTCCACAAACGCCGCCTTTGCTTGCTCGACAAGGTGGTCGAGCTTCGCCTCCACCCGCGGCAGATCCGCTTCGGCCATCTCCGCCATCTCCGGATCGTCCTGCATCTCTCGCAGGTCCTTCGCCTCCGCCGCAGCCGACGCGTAGCTACGGAACGTCTCGGCAGGACCCGCGATTTGGCCGCTCTCGCGGGAAACCTTCATGAGCCGATCCGGATCGTTCAGAACCGCCGGGTCACTCATCTGTTCCTGCAGCTCCGCGTGTCGAGCAGCGGTGCGGGCGAGCTTCTCGAGCAGCGGCTTCCACGACGCATGACGGGCGGGCACATCAAAGTCGAGCTGGACGTTCTCCTGAGTCTCGGTCGGCATCGGGAGGTGAGCGTAGGGACGCGGCTGCGGTATCCTCGGCCCATGGACGTGACGATCATCGGCACTGGTCAGATGGCGGTGATGTGTGCGGTGCTGCTGAGCGACAATGGGCACAAGGTGACGCTGGTCGGTCGTCCGCCGACGATCGAGACCATTGGGAAGACCAGGCGGAGCCCGCAGTTGCCGAGCTTCAGGTTGCCCGCAGCATGGCAATATCGAACAGAGGTAGATGGCGAGCCGGATCTGCTCGTTCTTGCAGTGCCGACGCAGGTGACGGAGCAGGCGATGCACGATGCGAACCTGACTGCCAGATGCACGTGGCCGTTCGTGTCGTGTGCTAAAGGCATCGAACGGACTACGGGCCAGCGGCCGTCGGAGATCATCCAGAATGTACTGGCGTGGCCGGGCGCCGAAGCCGTCTTGAGTGGGCCCAACATCGCTCCGGAAGTGGTCGCTAGAAAACCGGCAGGAGCGGTGGTGGCCAGCGCTGATCAGGCAACTGCGGAGCGGATTCGCGACGCGTTCGCTACAGACTATTTCCGCGTCTACACCAGCGACGACGTGGTCGGCGTGGAGTTGGCCGGGGCAACGAAGAACATCATCGCCATCGCCGCCGGCATCGTCGACGGCCTCGACCTCGGCAACAACGCCAAGGCCGCCCTCATTACCCGCGGTCTCACGGAGATGACTCGCCTCGGTACGGTGCTCGGTGCCCGTGGGGACACCTTCGCGGGATTAGCAGGCATGGGCGACCTCATGACGACGTGTTTCAGCCCCGACGGTCGTAACCGTCGCCTGGGGCAGATGATCGGCGAAGGTCAGCGGCTCGACGAGGCCAAGGCGACTCTCGGCAGCGTCGCCGAAGGGGTTCCGACGACACAGGCGGTGCTGGCGATGGCGGGTAAGCACGACGTCGAGATGCCGATCGTTCGTGCTGTTGCCGCCGTGCTCTTTGAGGGCGTTGATCCACGGCAGGCGCTGGTGGAGCTGATGCGTCGGTCGCCGAAGACCGAATAGCCTCCATCATGCCGCAGCTTGTCGTTGCCACTCGAAACGTCGGCAAGGCCCGCGAACTCGCCACCGTTGCCCGCGACGCCTTCGGCGACAACGTCGCCTCGCTCGAGGACGTGGATGCCAGCGACTTCGAGCCGGACGAGGACGGCCGAACTTTCCGCGATAACGCGATCATCAAGGCCAGCGGGTACGCCAAGCACCTGAACCGGTACGTCCTTGCCGATGACAGCGGCTTGATGGTCGACGCATTAGACGGAGCACCCGGCGTCTTTTCGGCAAGATTCGCTGCAGTGGCAGATGCGGGCGAAGGCGATGAGGCTAACAATCAGCTCCTGCTTCGCCGACTCGGTCGGGTGGCGGACGAGCATCGAACCGCACGATTCATCTGCGTCCTGGCTCTCAGCGATCCAGCGGGTCGCGTGACGCACACCACTTACGGCGACATCAGCGGCACCATACTCCGCGAGCCCCGCGGCACCAACGGCTTCGGCTACGACCCGCTCTTCTTCGTCAAGAAGCTCGCTAAGACGACGGCGGAGCTGTCACCGGAGGAGAAGAAGGCGATCAGTCACCGCGGCGATGCGGGACGACGCTTGGCGGCACTGCTTCGGGACTTCCCGCTGCCTCCGTGCGACTGACGGCCTCTCACCTTGCAGCAGGTTCAGCGAGATCCTCCCGTCATATCCTCGGCCATGCCTGCTCCGTTTCAGCTCGGACTGACCCAGATGGCGTGCGTCGACAATCCCGCTGCCAACGTTGATCAGCAGATACATCTCATTCGCGAAGCGGCGAGTGACGGTGCAAAGGTCGTCTGCACACAGGAACTCTTCACCTCGAAGTACTTCTGCCAGGCGGAGGATCACCGGTTCTTCGATTACGCCGAGTCGATCCCTGGGCCGACGACGGACCGGCTGTCGGCGGTGGCGAAGGAACTGGAGATCGTCATCGTCGCCAGCCTCTTCGAGCGTCGAGCGGCCGGACTTTATCACAATACAGCCATCGTTCTTGACGCCGACGGCAGCCTCGTCGGGCGGTATCGCAAGATGCACATCCCCGACGATCCGCTCTACTACGAAAAGTTCTACTTCACGCCCGGCGACCTCGGCTTCCGTTCGTTCAAGACGAGGCACGCGACGATCGGCGTGCTGATCTGCTGGGATCAATGGTTCCCCGAAGCCGCCCGGCTGACCGCCATGAGCGGGGCCGACCTGCTCGTCTACCCGACCGCGATCGGCTGGCACCCCGGTGAGAAGGATGAATACGGCATCGCCCAGCATGCGTCGTGGCAAACCATGATGCGGTCTCACGCGGTGGCGAACGGGTGCTGGGTCGTTGCGCCCAATCGCATCGGTCACGAGTTCGTTCTTGATCCCAACGGCAAGCCGTACAGCGAAGACGGCATCGAGTTCTGGGGCAGGTCGTTCGTTGCGTCGCCGGATGGTCAGGTCGTCGCCGAGGCTGGTGAGGAGCAGGCGACGCTGGTGGCGGAGATCGACTTCGCTCGTGTCGAGTTCAGTCGCACGCACTGGCCCTTCCTGCGAGATCGACGCATTGATGCCTACAGCGACCTGACGAAGCGATATCTGGACTCGTAGGTCGTGCTTCAGCACGACGATCGAGAGACGTGTCGGTCAGCAACCGTCGTGCTGAACAACGATACGGCTCACTTCCGTTTCGCGTACCACCGCATGAGCGGCGTCACGCTGGTGCCGTGGAGGAGGATGCTCAGCGTGATCGTCGAAAGGCAGATGTCGGCGACGAGTCGCGAAGTGTCTGGCATCGCATCGAGTACGCCGAGGCCCAACGCATGCGTCAGGTAGTAAAGCGTGCCGATGCCGCGGATGCCGAACCAGGCGATGAGGCCACGTTGCACGGAGTTAATGTCGCACCGCCACACCGTTGCATACACGGCTAGCGGACGCACGACGAAGAGGATGAAGCATGCGACGATCCAGGGCGTCCAGCTGTCGAAGATGCCCGGCAGGACCAACGAGCCGACGAGGGTGACGAGCGTGACCTGTACCAGCTTCTCCAACGCGTCGGAGACTTCGACTTGATCCCTGAGCAACAGGGCCGGTGCATGCTCCGGCGCGTCGGCTGTGTGTTCGAGACGGGCCTGGTCGGCCTCACGCTCGGCTTCGGCGACCGCCTCGTGCCCCTCGCGATCGACATTGTCTTCAAGCTCCGTCTGACGAAACGCGACCGCGGCGGCAAAAACGGCGAGGAACGCATAGGTGTGGATCAGCAACGCCACGCCGTAGACCAGGGCGATCAACCCGAGCGAGAGCATCTCGTCGCTGCCGACCTCGGCCCGCGTTCGCTTCCGGCACCAGATCGCCGCCGCGGCCAGGCTCTTGCCACCGAACCAGCCGACGAGCAACCCGCCCACCACACGCCACCCGACGTCCACGACGAACCACTTCCAGCCAAGATCGCCCAAGGCGTGCAGCGGCTCGTCGACATGAAGCCCGACCAGCCCCACCGCCAGCAATACAAACGGAAATGCCGTCCCGTCGTTGAGCCCGGCTTCGCCCGTCAGGTTCAGCCGAAGCCGATCCTTGTCGTCGGGATCTTCGAGCTGCACCTCGCTTGCCAGCACCGGATCGGTCGGTGCCAGCACGGCACCCAGCAGCACCGCCATGCCCAACGGCAGGCCCAGAAAGGCGTAGCCGAGCAGCGTGGTCATCGCGACGGTCACCGTCATGGTCGCCGAGGCCAGCAGCGCCGGGCCGATCCAGCTCGAATCTCGCAGCCGAAGCCGCATCTTCAGCCCGGTCGCAAAGAGCGACACGACCACCGCGATCTCCGTCAAGTGCTCGATCGGCTTGGCATGATCGAGCAGATCGACCTGCAACAACCCCAACGCTGCCGGCCCCAACAGGAGGCCAACGCCGAGGTAGATCATGCTGTTGGACAGCCAAACCTTCTTAAGAAACGGCCCGGCCGTGCCAACCGCGACCAGCAGCACGCCCACCAGAAGATACCAAAGAATGACGTCGAAGGACACGGTGTCGGTTGAGCCGAGGGTCGGACGTTCGTCGAATCGCTATTCCTTGACCCACTCGATAGGAATCTGAACTTCCCACCATTGCAGGTTGCGTCGAACCGCCGGCCCGTTGTAGCCGAGGACACGGACCGGACCATCGACCTGGACCCACTTGCCGGGGCCGTCCTGCTGGTCGAGCCAGGCACCGAGTCGGGCGACACCGACATCGGCAGCATCGTCGCGAGCCCCCTGCATGCCGAGCGACAGGAAGATGCCGCCCTCGGTGTCTTCGACGACCACGTCGTCCTCCATGTCGCCGATCGGGCCCAGGTCGTCGCTGCGATAGAGGAAGGCCATCGAGCTTTCACCGTCACCACCGTCTGCGGGGTCGCCGGTCATGACGACGGGTGCCGTCATAGCGATGTCGCGACTGGAGATGTGCCGAAACAGCGGCCAGAACCCGCCGCGTGCCGCGCCCTCGCCTGAGATGATCGCCTGGCGAACGCTCGGGTAGTGCTTGACCTCGATTGCACCGGGCGGCGTTGGCGGCGGGTAACCCTCCGGCAGAGCCGTCTGCACGACCGCGGTGCCGGAGCGGTAGTGCGTGACGGGGCCTTCTTTGGGATCGTTTCGCTCGATCGCCTCGGGTGGCGCGATGTTACCGCTGACCCTTAAGACCTCGCCGGCCGCGGGTTGCGTCGTCGGTGTCGCGTTGGCGGAAGACACGGCAAGAAGCAAAGTGGCGAGGAACGGCAATCGCATCCGACAGGTCTACCCGTTCGTCATCGATTCCGGCAATGGGTGAAGTTAGGTCGTCGTGCCGCCCAGCCGCCGCCTCGGAGGTGGGTTTGCCGCTTGATGCCGCATCTCTGCAGCTTTGCGCCGCATCTCTGCAGCTTTGCGCCGCATCTCTGCAGCTT
>CAYMAS010000041.1:9464-33412 GCA_964388485.1 uncultured Tepidisphaerales bacterium
ATCTCTGCAGCTTTGCGCCGCATCTCTGCAGCTTTGCGCCGCATCTCTGCAGCTTTGCGCCGCATCTCTGCAGCTTCGCGACGCATCTCTGCAGCTTTGCGACGCATCTCTGCAGCTTCGCGACGCATTTCTGCAGCTTTGCGCCGCATTTCTGCAGCTTCGCGACGCATCTCTACAGGTTTGTACAACCTCCTCGTAGGTCCTGCTGAACCACGACCTATGAGCCGTTCAAGAACCCGTAGGGTGGGCCCGGGCCCACCAATCGATGTGCCGCGATCCTACTTAATCGGACGGTGGGCCGGGGCCCACCCTACGACGACATCGCCTTTCCAACCGACCCTCAAGCATCCGCGTCGTGCTGAAGCACGACCTACAGGGCCTCTTCGATGACCTGGCGGACGAGAGCGGGATCGACGTCGTCGCGTATCGTGGCGGAGCCGAGGCCGTCGGGGAGGACGAAACGCACCCTGCCGCCGCGGACCTTTTTATCGGTCAGCATGATCGGCAGCACGTCGTCAACCGTCGCCTGGACGCCGTCGATCGGCAGGTCGCAGGCTTGAAGAACGCGCAGGACGTGATCGCGATCGGAGGGCGACATCATGCCGAGTTCTTCCGCGACGCGACACGCGCAACGGACGCCCACCGCGACGGCTTCGCCGTGGGTCATCGCGTAGTCGGTCGCCTTCTCGAACGCGTGGCCGAAGGTGTGGCCGAAGTTGAGATGGGCACGCTCCCCCTGCTCGAAGGGATCGCTCTCAACGACCTTCGCCTTGATCCGTACGTTGTGCGAAACGAGCGACGCCAACGCCTCGGCATTGCCAGCGAGATAGGCGGGAGCTTCCTGCTCCATCACGGTGAGATGGGCGGCGTCGCGGATGACGTCGTGTTTCACGCACTCGGCCAGGCCGCTTTGCAGTTCACGAGCGGGCAGCGTTGCGAGCGTGGCCGGATCGATGACGACGACGGATGCGGGGTGGAAGGCACCGATGAGGTTCTTGCCTGCCGCGTGATTGACGCCGGTTTTGCCGCCGACGCTGGCGTCGACCATGGCGAGCAGGCTGGTCGGCACCGCAATGTACGGCATGCCGCGGAGCATCGACGCCGCCGCGAACCCGGCGAGGTCGGTCGTGACGCCGCCGCCGAGGCCGACCACCGGCGTGCCGCGTTCGACGTGTCTCGGCAGGACGGCATCGAAGACGGACTGAAGCGTCGCCATTGTCTTGTGCCGCTCGCCATCGGGCGTGATGACCTCGATGACGTCGAAGCCGGCTTCATGGAGCGACTGCGAAGCGGTTTTCAGATACAGGTCGGCAACGCGGTCGTTGGTGATGACGACAGCGCGACGCGCGTCGGCGATCTCTCGGATCCGGTGACCAAGCGACGCCAGCGAGTCTGCTCCGACGTGGACGTCGTACCCGTCGCCGATACCCGTTACGCGGATCGTGTCGCTCACGCGCGAGAGTAGTCCGCAGCGAATAGAGAAAGCCCCGCATGATGATGCGGGGCGACTCGTGGTCTCAGTCTGCCCGATCTCCTTCGACTAGCGACGGGTCAGGATGATGTAGATCGCGTGGATGATGCCCGGCAGGTAACCGAGGAGCGTGAGGACGATGTTGATCCAGAAGTGCTTGGTGATGCCGACTTCGAAGAAGGTGCCCAGCGGCGGGAGGATGATCGCCGCGATGATTTTGATCGGGTCGCCGATGGTGACGGTCGATCCGCCGGTGTTTTGCATGGTGGTCATGGGGCTGACTGACCCGCAACTGCGATGCCGTCAGGGTGGCCACTTCGGCATGACACGGGGCACAAGTTAACGGCGATGCTGCGGCGTAATCATCACCGGCGGCCGCGGAGGCGGAGCATTTCGTTGATCAATCCGTTGGCATCTGTCGGAGCATCGTCGCGCTTACGGAGGCGGGCCAGCAGCGACTCGGCGTCGACCCGTCGCTCGCCCAGTGCCACCAACGCATCGACGGCATCCGACTCTTCGGACGAGAGCGAGCCGATGGATGTGGTTGGCGTTGGTGGTGCGACGACGCCCTCGCCGACGTACTTGCCGACCTTGCCGGCGAGTTCGGCGATGATGGTCTCGGCCGCACGCTTACCGATCTGCGGAAGCTTGACGAGGGCCCTCGTGTCCTTCGCCTCGATCGCCGCGGCCACTTCCGAGGCGGGAACGGCCAGCGCCCGAAGCGCCTTGCGGGGCCCGATGCCTTTGACGGTAATGAACTGGTTGAAAAAGCCCTTGTCGCTGTCGCTGGTGAATCCGACGAGTCGCGGCGTCAGGTTGCCGCCGCTGGCGTCGCCTTCGAGGTAGCAGACCGTGTGAAAGTCCACGTCCTGCCCGAGCCGGGGCTCAAGCGTCTGATGGTCGCCCGCGGGCACCAGGACTTCAATGGTGAACGGGCCTGACGCGACGTGCGCCCGGTCCTCGAGCAGATCTACAAGCGTCCCGCAAAGTCGAGCAATCACCCGGCACCGTAGCTAGCAATCGTCAGGACCAGACCTCGTCTGCTGAGCCGCGGGATGGCGATTGCGCGGCCTGAACATCGACAAGCTACCGCCCTTGCGACTACCTTCCTCGGATCATGGAGGAACAAGTTCAGACCTATTCACCACCCGAAGCCTTCTCGCGGCAAGCTCGCGTCGACTCGATGGAGGCCTACCAGCGTGAGCACGCCCGCAGCATTGAAAATCCCGAAGCCTGGTGGGCGGAGCAGGCGGACCATCTGCGATGGTTCAAGAAGTGGGACAAGGTGCTCGACTGGCAGGAACCGAACGCCCGCTGGTTCGACGGCGGGCACCTTAACGCGTCGGTCAATTGCCTCGATCGCATCGTCGATTCTGGCAGAGGCGAGAAGACTGGGATTGTTTGGGAAGGCGAGCCCGTCGACGAAGACGGCAAGCCGCGTGAGGTCAGGCGAATCAGCTACCGGCAGCTGATGGACGACGTCTGCCGATTCGCCAACGGGCTCAAGTCGATCGGCGTGCATCGGGGCGACGTGGTAACGCTCTACATGCCGATGGTGCCGGAGGCGGTTGTGGCGATGCTGGCGTGTGCCCGCATTGGTGCTCCGCACAGCGTCATCTTCGGCGGCTTCAGTTCGACCGCGATTGCGGATCGTATTGCAGATGCCGGGAGCAAGTTCGTCGTCACCGCCGACGGCGGCTGGCGTCGGGGCAAGGTCGTTCCCCTCAAGGCCAACGTCGACGAGGCCGTTCGTCAGAGCGAAGGCGTCGAGAAGGTCGTCGTGTTGAAGCGTTGTGAGAACGACGTCACGATGCAGGATCACGACGTCTGGTGGCACGACCTGATCGCCGACATGAGCGACCGCTGCGAGCCGGCGTCGATGGAGTCGGAAGACACGCTCTTCGTCCTCTACACCTCGGGCTCGACCGGCAAGCCCAAGGGCATCGTTCACTCGACGGCCGGCTACCTCTTGCACAGCTACCTCACCTGCAAGTACGTTTTCGACCTCAAGGACGAGGACGTCTACTGGTGCACCGCCGACGTCGGCTGGATCACCGGGCATAGCTACATCACCTACGGCCCACTGTCGATGGGGGCGACGCAAATCATGTACGAGGGGGCACCGAACTACCCCGACTTCGCCCGCTTCTGGCAGATGGTCGAGCGGCACCGGGCCACCGTCTTCTACACGGCCCCGACAGCGATCCGCGCCTTCATGAAGGCCGGCCGGGATCTACCCGATCAGTATGACATCGGCAGCCTGCTCCTGCTGGGCACCGTCGGCGAGCCGATCAACCCGGAGGCGTGGCGGTGGTATCACGACGTCATCGGCCTGGAGAACTGCCCGATCGTCGACACCTGGTGGCAGACCGAAACCGGCGGGCACATGCTCAGCCCGCTGCCGGGTGCGACGCCGACGAAACCGGGAAGTTGCTGTCTGCCCGTCTTCGGCATCGACGCGGCCGTCGTGGATCGCGAGGGCAACGAGGTGCCGACCGGTGAGACCGGGCTCTTGGTGATTCGCAAGCCCTGGCCGTCGATGCTGCGGGGCATCCTGAACGACCCCGAGCGGTACAAGAAGACGTACTGGAGCGACGTGCCGGGCATGTACTTCAGCGGCGACGGGGCACGTCGCGACGAGGACGGCTACTTCTGGGTGACGGGCCGGATGGACGACGTGCTCAACGTCAGCGGCCACCGCCTCGGCACCGCGGAAGTCGAAAGTGCTCTGGTTGCCCACGAGTCTGTGGCTGAGGCCGCAGTCGTCGGCATCAAGCACGAGGTCAAGGGTGAAGCCGTTGCGGCCTTCGTCACGCTCCGCACGGGGTTCGAGCCGGGGGAGGACCTCAAGCAGGCCCTGATGCAGCAGGTCGCCAAGGAGATCGGCCCGTTCGCCCGGCCCGACGTCCTCAAGTTCGCCGAAGGCCTGCCCAAGACGCGCTCCGGCAAAATCATGCGCCGCCTCCTCCGTGACGTCGCCGCGGGCAACGCGGTAAAAGGCGACGTCACGACGCTGGAGGACATGAACGTCGTGGCGAAGCTCCAACAGGGGTAAATCGTTGTGGTATCATGGGTGTCATGAGTTCTGCACTTGCCGAGCCGCCGGTCGAGAAGACGGAAGTCATCGAGCCGGACGATGCAATATCCTCGGTGAAGGCTTCGGCGTCTTCAGGGAAGCCGTCAGTTGCAACGGTCAAGCCTCTTCCTCGGCCGGCACGCCCCTCGCGAACCTTCAAGCGGTTCAGCGTTCGCGAGTTCGAGAAGCTCGACGAACTGGGCATGCTGCCGCAGCGGGTGGAGTTGGTTGACGGCTGGATCTTGGAGATGGAACCGGTGAATAATCCACACGGCATTTGTCACTACTGGTTGAACCTAGCTTTGACACCTGTTGCGACGCCTCCCCGCTTCCTACGATCGCAAGGCACGCACCGTTTCGGGAGCGGCTGGTGTCCGATGCCGGACTTCGCTTTGCTGGACGAGTTCCCAAAGGCTAAAGCGTTGATCGACCCGCTGCCGCGGCTGGTGATCGAAATCAGCGAAACGAGCCTCAGCTACGACCTTGGCGAAAAGCGTCTTCGCTATGCCGCCGCGGGCGTGGCGGAGTACTGGGTCGCCGACCTGTCGCGGCAGTTGCTGCACGTCTTTCGCGACCCGGTCGTCGACGCCCCAGAGCCGGAGCTGGCATGGCGAGACGCGTCGATCCTCAAGCCCGGCGACATCGCGACGCCGCTGTGTCTGCCGGACCTGGAGGTCAAGGTGGGTGACGTCATGCCCGATATCGTGGTGCCATAAAGCTGCGAGTAGCCGAGCGGCTCCGGCGGGTCGTGGAGGTTATGCTGCGTCCATGGCGACACCTCTTCGCAAGCGGCTCAAGTCTCTCATGCCCGAGTGGCTCTATCAAAAGATCCTCGTCGCCCGCTATCTCAACGAGTTCGAACGTCGCCTCTACGATGCCGTCTGCGACAAGGACCGTAACGCCGCCGATCTCGGTGCCAATCGAGGTGCCGTTGCGACAGAACTCGCGCGACGAAGTCGCCACGTCTGGGCCTATGAGCCGCACCCCAAAACCTTCGCGTCGCTTGAACGGTTCGCTCCAAGCAACTGCACGTCACGTCGTGCGGCGTTAAGCGATCAGCCTGGAACTGCCACCCTGCGGACGCGAGACACGCTTGGTGAAGAGGATACTGGGCACGCGTCACTCGTCTCGCAGGCTCTGAGCGACTCGTCCCACGCGTACGAGGTGCCGCTCGTTCGGCTTGATGACGAGGACGTGAGTGATCTTGCCTTCGTGAAGATCGATGTCGAGGGCCATGAGGCCGCAGCCCTTCGCGGAGCGGCCGAGACGATTCGCCGCGATCGGCCTCGCATGTGGATCGAGATCGACCGCCAGCACCATGAAAATGCCGATGCGTCGCACGTCCACGAGTTGTTGGCCGACCTTGGTTATGTCACCTACTTTCGCTGGAACGACCAGTGGGTTGACGGCAAGACGTTCGATCCGGAGAAGCACCAGCCCATGCACGATGGCAAGCGGGCACCGGGGGAACGCGTCATCGACTTCCTTTGCGAGCCAGAAGAAATCAACCGGAGCGTGACGCTCGCTCTCTAGGCTCCACCCGCCTCGTCGCCTCGTCGCCTCGTCGCCTCGTCGCCTGTCGGCGAGCGGCGGGTTGTTCCGATAAGATGCCATAGATGGCAGAACGAACGGGAGCAGTGCGCACCGCAGGATGGCTCGTCGGAGCAGCGGCGTTGGCTTTGGTGACGATCGCGATGGCGAGCTTCTCGCCGTTGGACTGGCCCACGCATGCGGTGCGGCCGATGCCGGAGGAGGTTTCGAACGTCGCCGGGCGAGTTGGAGCTTTCATCGCTTACCACCTCGTGGCGGCCGTCGGACCCGCGGTGTGGCCGCTATTGGCAGGCTTGGTCGTGCTTTGTACGATGAAGTCCGCCGGATTCAAGACAACGGATCTGTGGCTGCGGTCGGTTGGCATGCTCGTGCTCGTCGCAAGCGTCGCTGGTGCGTTCAGCCACCTCGGCACCTCGATCTACGGCCTGCCCGAAGGCGATGGCGGCGTCGTCGGTCTGACCGCCAGTCACCACCTCGGCCAGCATTTTGGCATCGCGGGCACCCGGCTCGTCCTGCTCGTCGGCACGATCGTCGGCCTGCTGCTCGTCGCTGATGAGCTGTTTGTTCGCTGGCCCATGAAGCTGCTGGCCGGCTTCCGAAGTGCCCGTGAAAGGGTTGCGGCAGCGCGTGGCGAACAGGAGCCGGTGGTCGTCACCGTGCCCGCCATCGGCCGTCCGAAGATGCCGACCCTGCCGAACGTCAAGATGCCGTCGATCCCGAAGTTTCGCCTCAGATTTGCCAAGAACGCTGAGGACGAAGGATCTGAGGCGAAGCCGGTGGCGGAGGTCGATGACGACGTGGTTGCCGACGTGCCGGAAGTACACGCCGACTTCACCGACGTCGTTGCTCAGGAAGACGCCCTCGAAGCTGAGGACGAGATCGATGCCGACGAAGAGCCCGAAGCCGTTGAAACGGACGTCGAAGAAGAGCCCGGCCCGCCCAGGCGTGACCTGTCAAAGATCAAGGTCCGCCTCGCCAAGAACAACACGCCCAAACAAACCGCCCCTAGTCAGCAAGAGCTCGACGACTACGAGCTGCCGGATTGGGAAAGCCTCGAAGATCCTGAAACCGGCTTCGCCGATCAGCAGGAAGCCTTCGTCCGCGCCAAAGCCGAACAACTCGAAGAAGCGTTCGAAGAGTTTGGTGTTGACGCCAATGTCGAAGCGATCGACACCGGCCCGGTCATCACGATGTACGAAATCGCCGTCGCCAAGGGAACGAAGGTGTCGCAAGTGACCGGCCTTTCCAACGACTTGGCCCGAACACTGGCGGCCGAGTCGATCCGCATCGTCGCCCCCATTCCCGGCAAGAACACCATCGGCATTGAAGTCCCAAACGCCGAGAAGGAAAAGGTTCGCCTCAAAGACCTGATGCAGCAGGCGCCGGCCAAAACACAGAAGATGCACATCCCCATCTTCCTCGGCAAAGACTCGCAGGGCGCGCCGCTCATCGACGACCTGGCCCGCATGCCGCACTGCCTCATTGCCGGCACGACCGGTTCGGGCAAGAGCGTCTGCATCAACACGATCATCATGTCGATCCTCTACACGCAGAGGCCCGACCGGGTGAAGCTGATCCTGGTAGACCCAAAGGTGGTGGAAATGGCCCCGTTCAAGGACGTGCCGCACCTGATGTGTCCGGTCATCACCGAGCCGGCCAAAGCGGCGGGCGTTTTGGAGTGGGCGTGTACGAAGATGGACGAGCGGTACGAGCTGCTTGCCGAGGCAGGTGTCCGCAATATCGCCGGTTACAACAGCCTGGATCGGGATGAGCTCATCGAGCGGATGGATCCGTCGACGCCGGAGGAAGAAGCCAAGATTCCCAAGCACATGCCGTACGTCGTCGTCATCATCGACGAATTGGCCGACCTCATGATGACCGGCGGCAAAGAGGTGGAGGCCTCCATCGTCCGCATCGCACAAAAGGCCCGTGCCGTCGGCATCCACCTGATCCTCGCCACGCAGCGGCCACAGGCGAACGTCGTGACCGGCCTCATCAAGGCGAACATGCCCAGCAAGATCGCATTTCGCGTTTCGAGCAAGATGGACAGCCGCATCGTCCTCGACCAGAATGGTGCCGACCTCCTGCTCGGCCAGGGCGACATGCTCTATCTCCCGCCCGGAGCCGCCAAGCCGATGCGCTCCCAAGGCACGTTCATCGATGACGCGGAAATCCGCCTCAGCGTCCGCAAGGTTAAGGAACTGGCCGAGGCGCAATACGAGCCGGAGCTGGTGCAAATCAGGAACGGCATCAATCTCGACGCCGACGAAGAACGAGACCCGCTTTACGAGGACGCCGTCCGCGTGGTACTCGAGACCAAACGGGGCAGCGTGAGCCTGTTACAGCGCAAGCTGACAATCGGCTACGCTCGCGCCAGCCGCATCATCGAAGCCATGGCCGCCGACGGCATCGTCGGCGAGTACAAGGGTGCTCAGGCCCGCGAGGCGACGCTGACCCTAGAAGAGTGGGAAGACCTCAAGGCCGAACAAGCCGGCGAGGAGGCGGTCGAGACGTACGGGGATGATGAGGACATCGAGGCGGAATACGACGAGGTCGATGACGAGGCGGACGTCGAGGAGGCCGAGGAAGACGAACCCGTGCGCAGCGAGGCGGCGTAAGCTCCCGCTATGAAGCGCCCGCCGACCTACACCGTCTCCGACGGCAAGCTGACGCTGACGCTTAAGGCGGCCGGCAATGGCTGGTACGCCGTCACCTCGCCGCTCGATCCCGAGATCGTCACGCAGGCTCGCACCATCGCTGAGGCGTTCGAGATGGCGTACGACGCGCAGGCCGCTCTACACGCCGCCCGGGAACGTCGCTTCAAGCAGATGGCTGCCATGACTGCTTCAACGTGACGGTGGCGGCGAGACACCCAATTGCTTGCAGACGCCTCTTGCCGTGAACGTGTTGATCTCGCCGTGTCGTGGCACGGGTGCCTGACGCCCGTTTTTCGGATTGAACCAGACATCGTGGCGTCCGCCAGCGTGGTCAAATACGCAGCCGCAGTCCCGCAGGTGCTTCTCAAGAAGACGCCGCTTCACGCTGTTTTCTATGACCGTGACTTCAAGATTGGTTGAGCGAGGAGTGAGGATGATCATCGACTACGACGCAGAGACCGACTCGCTCTACATCACGCTGGTCGAACGCCTGTCGGTCGAGTCGTGCGAAATTGCAACGGATGTCATCGCTGATTACGACGAGGCCGGACGCCTCGTCGGGCTGGACGTGCAGCATGCGAAGGAGAACGTGGGCTGTCGAAGATCGACTTGAAGCGGCTGCCGAGCGAGGTGCTCTTGCCGTCGGGAACGGCGGCGTGATGGGGCATCACTCGTTGTAGGAAGCGGCGGCGGCGTGCTGGCGATGCTCGAGCGAAGCGGGGAGGTCGGCGGCGAGTTGGTGGCCGGGCTTGGCGGCGTTGGTGCGATGCGGGCCGGGCAGGAGCTTGGCGATGAGGCCGCTGAGTTCGGTGCTGACGCCGGGCATCAGCCCGTGGAGGCTGGCGCTGAGCTTGAAGCTCGGCGGCGAGACGATCAGGGCGTCGCCGTCGATCAGGCCACGCACGACGGCGGCGGCGATTTTGACGGGGCTGGCGGCGAGGGGGCTGTTGTCGCTGCCGGCGAACCACTCGTATTCGGCCTCGCGGTCGCCCTTGTAGAGGGCGTGCTTGGGGCTGCCGGTAGAGATGAGGCCGGGGCAGATGGTGGAGAGGACGATGTTCTCGCGGAGCAAGTCGCCGCGAAGGCTGGTGCCGAGCCCGACGAGAGCATGCTTGGCGGCCGTGTACGGGGCGAGGTGCGGGATCGGCACGAGCCCGCCGATGCTCGCGACGTTGACGATCCGCCCGGTGCCCTGTTTCCGGAAGTGCGGCATGACGGCCAGCATCGTCCGCAGCGGCCCGCGGAAGTCGACGTCGAGGGCGTGCTCGTAGTCGTCGCGCGTCATCGCCGATGCCGGGCCGACACTGATGATGGCGGCGTTGTTGATGAGGGCGTCGACGCGGCCGAAGTGGTCGACCGTCTGCTGCACAAGTCGCTCGACGTCGTCGTCGCTTGTGACGTCGCACACGACGGTCAAGACGTCGCCGCCGCGACCTGTCAGCTCGTCCGCCGCCTCCCGCAGCTCCGCCTCGTCGCGGGCACAGATGACGAGCTTCGCCCCGTGATCGACGAGCTGCCGGCTGACTTCGAGACCCAGCCCGCGACTGCCGCCGGTGACGATCACGACGCGACCCCTCGGCTCGAACCGCCGCCGCTTCCGCACCAGGGCGGCGGTCAACTTGGCTCCGACGGCGACGGCACCCGCGGCGAGGAGGCAATTGGTTGCGAGGGAAGAGGAGCGGGTCATCGGCAGATCCGCTGCACGTGACGTGCCAGGTGGCAGTGCATGCCGCATGGGCGACCGCAAACAGGAATTTGCTATCATTCGTCTTCAAACAGATCGGTCAGCCGAACCTCGAAGCCCGGCAACACGTCGCCGCCGTCGAGTACGTCGTCCGCGGCAACGTCTGTGAACTCGGCAGGCGAACTGAATCGACGGGCGGTGCGTGCCTTCGGGTCGATGAGGTAAGAGAGCCGGCAGCCGCTGGTGAAGAACTCGCGGAGCTTTTTCGCCATCTCCGCTTCGGTGTTGTCGTCGCTGAGCACCTCGACCGCCAGCCGCGGGGGAATCTCCGGCACCTTCTGCGTCGGCCGCCTGCCGTCCGGATAATGGGTCTTGAGGTAGACGGCGACGTCGGGCATGCGCCGGTTGCCGCCATTCATCTTGACGGTGCCCGCCTCGCCTGCGACGAAGCCGAGCTTGTTGTGGCGGACGAAGATGTTCATTTCCGTGAGCAGGTTACCGGCGATCCGACTTTCATCCATGCCCACGGGCTTCTCCACTAAGGTTCCATCGACCAACTCAACCAACCGTTCCCCCACGCGACCATCAATCGCGTCGTAGTACGTCCCCGTCACCGTGCCTGGCGGCGGATTGAAGATGATCCGGTGCCACGGCACATCCCCGAGAGCGGCTTGAAAGGCATCGCCGTTGCGAAGCCCTTCCTCCTCCACCTCACGAGGCACCAACGGCGGGTTGTCGAGCAGAATCATGACGCTGGCATCATAATACAGTCGCTCGCCGCCGCTTTGCCGGCGAGGTGACCTGTCGCCCAGGCCCATTGGAAGTTGAACCCGCCGATGCGGCCATCGACGTCGAGTATCTCACCCGCCAAGTGCAGGTTCGGCGTGACCTTGCTTGCCATCCGCTTCCACGACACCTCGCTAAGCGGCACGCCGCCAGCGGTAACTTCGGCGTGATTCCAGCCGCGTTCCTGTTCGACCGGCAGCTCTAGAGCGGTCAGGCCGTGGATCAGCCGGCGGCGGTCGTCGCGTTTGAACTGCGCCAGGGGCGTCATGCCGTCGATCCGCAGGTGACGCAGCAACGCCTCGCTGACCTTCTCCGGCAACGGCGGACGCGTGCTGACTCCGCCAGCGGACCACTCTTTGAGCAAACTCCGCACCGGCACCTTCGGCAGCTCGGCCGTCATCTTCACCACCGTCGCCTCGAGCGTTTCGAACCGCTCGCCCGGCAGCACGTTCGCGAACCACCTGACGTCCCGCCCCGCCTGGTGATTCGCGAGCCAGTGACGAGACGCGTCCATCACGACCGGCCCGCTCAGGCCGAAGTGCGTCCACAGGAGCGAGCCAGTCCGCTGGTCGACCGGCTTGCCATCGGACGTCGTGGTGATCTCGACGTCGTGACTCACGCCCGCCAAGTCCGCGTGGAAGAAGTGCTGCTGCAGAACCATCGAAACGAGCGCCGCGTGCGTGTGGCCGACGGTGTGGCCGAGCTTGCGGGCCAGGTTGTACCCGCCGCCGTCGCTGCCGGTCTTGGGGAGACTCAGGCCGCCGGTGCAGAGGATGAGCTTGTCACAGACGTGCCGACCTTGGCTCGTCTGCAGAAGGAACCTCTCGCCGCTCCGGTGGACGCTCTCTATGCGGTGCTCGGTCAGCAGCGTCGCTCCTCGTTCGTCGAGGCGCGTGAGCAACGCGTCGAGCACGGTGCGGGCCTTGTCGGTCGTCGGGAAAAGCTTGCCGGTCGGCTCGCGTTTGAGCGTCACGCCCATCGATTCGAACCACGCGATGCACTGCTTGACTGTGAAGCTGGCCAAAACGTTCTTGACGAAGTTGCGGGTCGCCGCGTTGTAGTCGCGTGGGTCGACCGCGTGGTGCGTGACGTTGCACCGTCCGCCGCCGGCAACGAGGAGTTTGGCGCCGACCCTGCGGGCACCGTCGAACACGGCGACGCGTTCGGCACCGGCTTCGGCGGCGAAGATGCCCGCGGCCAGTCCTGCCGCCCCGCCGCCGATGATGCCGACCTGCCACTCGTTGCCGCTCGACATCGCCGCACGGTAGACGACCTGAGCCACCTAAAGTTTGCCATGCTGCGCGTTGTCATCGAGCCCACCTTCGACGCCTGGAGGCGGGCGGCGAGGCGACTCGTCATGGCGGACGTCGAGCCGCGGGACGTGCTGTTCGACGACGGCTCTGAGGCGATGCTGCCGGGCGTGGCAGACGAACTGCCGCCGGAGGCAAAGGGCGAGCCGTTTCGCGTGCCGCCGCGGTTCGTGAAGCAGGCGGAAGTCGCGGCGGACGTGCGTGACCCGGAGCGATGGGCCTTCCTGTACGGTCTGCTTTGGCGGCTGCGGAGCGATCCGCGGGTTATGAGCAACCCAGCCGACGCGGATGTCGTCAAGCTCGACCGTTGGGTCAGCCTGATCCGCCGCGACGTTCATAAGATGCACGCCTTCGTTCGTTTTCGGAAGGTAGTTGAACGGAATCAGGAGCATTACGTCGCCTTCCATCGTCCCGACCACTTCATCATCCGCCGAGCCTCGCCCTTCTTCCGCGAGCGCTTCGGCGTCATGCGATGGACCATCCTCACGCCCGACGCCTCCGCTTCCTGGGACGGCACCACCCTCCGCTACGGCGACTGCGTTCCCGCCTCCGCAGCTCCCGACACCGACGCCCTCGAAGACGTCTGGCGAACCTACTACGCCAACATCTTCAACCCAGCCCGGCCCAAGGTGAAGGCGATGAAGGCCGAGATGAATGTTCGCCATTGGGCGACGCTGCCGGAAACTCAGATCATCCCCGATCTGTTGCGTGACGCGCCCAAACGCGCGGGCACGATGATTGCACGCACGCAGGCCATGGCCGCTGTCAAGCCGAAGGGCGCAACTGAATTCATCCCGCCACAGGCGTCAATCAACGAATTGCGGGCGGCCGTGCAGGAATGCCGAGGCTGCGAACTGTGCGACAACGGCTCGACGCAGGCCGTCTTCGGCGAAGGCCCGTCCGACGCCCGATGCGTCTTCGTCGGCGAGCAGCCCGGCGACAACGAGGACCGCGCTGGCCGACCCTTCGTCGGCCCCGCGGGCCAGCTCATGGACGAGTTGCTGAGCGAAGCCGGCGTCGATCGCCAGAAGGTCTACGTGACCAACACCGTCAAGCACTTTCACTTCATCGATAAGGGCAAGTTCCGCCTCCACCAGAAGCCGATGGCCCGGCACGTCACTGCCTGCAAGCCGTGGCTCGAAACGGAACTCGACCGCATCCAGCCGCCCATGCTCGTCGCCCTCGGCTCCACTGCCGCTCAAGCCCTCATGGGCCGAGACTTCCGCGTCACCACGAGCCGCGGCGAGGTGATGGAATCGAGCTACGCACCGTGGTTCATGGCAACGATCCACCCGTCTGCGATCCTCCGCATCCCCGACGACGCTGACCGTGAGCGAACGCGTGGTGAATTCGTCGCCGACATGCGGAAGGTGGCGTCGAAGATGGCAACGCTGTGAGATCGATCATCCGAACCGAAGCTCGAAGCTGCCGCCGGTATCGTAGATCATCCAGATTGTCACGCCGACGCCGATCAGCAGGAACAAAGCGATGATCACGACCACTACGATCGTCAGCCGCCACGAGTCCCGCGTTCCAGGACCGGCAACGTCATCAATCGCCTGCTCGATCTCATCACAAGCCCGCACGAATCCACCGCGGTCATCCATCATGGTCACGTCCAGATCATGAACAAGCTGGTTCCGCACCGTCGCCACGTAACGTAACTGCTTGACGGTCTCGGCTGGCAGCTGCCGCTGAGCATGCGTCGTCAGCTCGTGCAAACCGCGTCCGTCAACGTGCATCGCGTCCCGCAGCCGTCGTTCAAGCCGCTTGCTTCGCTTGACCGCCAGTTCCAGATCGGTCACGACGGATCGAGCTCCAGGATCGTGATCTGGTTTGGGTATCGGAGCAGGATCTGCAGCCCGTCCTTCATCCGCTCGTCTCTGCCGCCGTACGGCTCGACGATGCCCTTGATTCGGACCTTGCTGCTCTGCAGAGCCTTGGCAACGTTGCCTGCGAAGCCGCCGTCGAAGGCGTCTCTGGTTGAGCTGAAGCTGGCGAGGCTGAAGCGGGTGTCGGGAACACCCTTGAATGTCACGATCATCACCTTGCCGCTTCGGCTCCACTCGGCTTTGTCAATTGTGCCGGTGACGATAACCCGCTGGCCCAGGTGGTCGCGGAGCGTCGACTGCTCTCTGGCGTCGATGATCGGCGGCCCCTGCAGTGACGGCGGGACATCGGCAGACGCAACGCCGACGAGCAGAGCGACAAGGATCAGCCAGAAGGACTTCATGGGCGACAGTAGAACCCTTCATTTGAAACCAGCCGATTCAACGACGCGTCCCTGCGCGTCTAGGGTTTTGGCATGGCGTTCGATGAGGAGACTCCCGATGGCGACGCCGAGGAAGTCTTTTCGCCAGGCGATGAGATTGAGGCCGTGCCGTTGTTTCCGCTGCCGGGTGTGGTATTGCTTCCAGGGGCAATCCTGCCGCTGCACGTCTTCGAGCGTCGGTATCGGCAAATGACCAGGCACGCGGTGCTGCCCGAGTACGATGGACGAAATCTCATCGGCATCTGCCGGATCGCCGGTGAGCCGGACCCGATGAGCGACACACCCGACCTCTACGACGTCGCCTGCGTCGCCGAGATCATTGACCACCAGCGATTGCCTGACGGACGGTTCAACATGCTCGTCCGCGGCAAGGAGCGGGTGCGTGTCGGCGACGAATATGAACTGGGCGAGGAGAAGTACGGCGGAGAGCCGTTCATGTACCGGCGGGCGGACCTGACGGTGCTCGGCAGCAAGGGCGCCTTCGAGATCGACCTCGGCGATGTTCGCGACCGGATGCGTCGCCTGTGCAATCGGCCGCCGATTCTGGGAACGCCGGTCGCGTCGCAGTTGGAGCGCCTCTTCGCCTCACCCTTGCCGACGACGCGGCTGGCCGACGTGCTGGCGTTCGATCTGATCGATGACGCCGACGTGAAGCAGGAGTTGCTCGAAGACCTCGACGATCGTCATCGGGCAGAACGCGTCGCGGACCTGCTCGACGCTCAGTTTCCAGAGCCGGATTCAATTCGGAAGCTCGGCGACCGGTTTAAGATCGATGAGTGAGTCTGGATCGCCGCACGGTGCTTCATGTGGACATGGACGCGTTTTTCGCGTCGGTGGAGCAGCGGGACGATCCGTCGCTCCGTGGTCAGCCGACGCTCGTGGCGGGCCGGCCGCCGCGGGGTGTGGTGCAGGCGGCATCGTACGAGGCGCGGGTGTTCGGCTGTCGCAGTGCCATGCCGACGGGCGAGGCGGTGCGACTGTGTCCGCACGCTCGCATCGTCAAAGGCAACTTTGCCAAGTACCGCAAGGCGAGCGGGCAGGTTTTCGAGATCCTGCGGGACTACACGCCGCTCGTGCAGCCGCTTTCAATCGATGAGGCATTTATGGACGTCACCGGCAGCGAGCGGCTGTTCGGTAGCGGCGAGACGATCGGCCGTAAAATTCGCCGACGCGTCCTCGAAACGACCGGCTTGACGTGCAGCGTCGGGGTCGCGCCTAACAAGTTCCTCGCCAAGCTCGTCGGCGGGTTGAAGAAGCCCGACGCGCTCTACGTCATCGACGCCGCGGACATCCTGCCGACGCTCGGGCCGATGGCAATCGAGCAGATGTGGGGTGTAGGCCCGGCCGCGGCTCGGAAGCTGCGTCGCTTTGGGGTCAAGACGTTTGCCGACCTGCGTGAGATGCCCGACGATTTCTTCGACCGCCAAAAGCTCGGCCGGCGGCTTCGCGAACTCGCCTTCGGCCTCGATGACCGACCGGTCGTCCCCGAACGCAACGCCAAGAGCATCGGCCACGAACACACCTTCGGCGAAGACATCGGCGATGCAGAGGTGCTGCGTGACGAGCTGCTCGGCCAGGTCGAGCACGTGGCGGTGCGGCTTCGCAAAGCCGACCGAGTCTGCCGAAGCGTCACGATCAAGCTGCGTCACGGCGAGACGTACAGCCGCTTCGTCACGCTCACGCGTCGCACGACGATCAACGCCACCAGCAGCACGCGCTTGATCTGGCACGCAGCCCGCGACTTGTTCGACGCCTGGGCAAGTCAAGAGCTTCAACCACTGCGCTTGCTAGGCGTCACGTTGAGCGAGCTGTCCGAGCCGGAGGCGACGCCACAGCTGGATCTATTCGCATCGCAGGAGACGCTCCGCGATGCGCAGGTCGATCGAGCGATGGACGCGGTGCGTGCGAAGTTTGGCGACGATGCGGTGCGTCGCGGAGCAAGGTCGCCATCGTGAAACGTCGTGCTGAAGCAAGACCTACGATCCACTGTGAGTGTTGTTGAAACCGCGGCGGGTGTGCCGCGTGATGTTGAATCGCCTGACGAAGCCTCGATCCGGTTCCGCCGATCCAGTGGGCGCCGGTATCGCAAGTACCGCACCACCGCCCGCGAGCTCGATCAGGCGTCGCGAGAGAAGGGGCTGACGGACGACGACCTCAAGAACAAGCTCGACGCCGCTCGGAGCGAAAGCTCGCGTGAAGGCATCGTGGTGAGCCGGCGTCGCAGCGGCAAAAGAAACCGCGGCTTCGGCGAGTTGCTCAGGAAGTTCTGGGACATCCTCGGCGATCAGCAGGGTCGGGTCGTCGCGAGCCTGGCCGTCGGAGCAGTGGGCACCGCGCTAGCGCTCGCTCCGCTGTATGCACCGAAGATCGTCATCGATTATGTCATGCTCGGCGGCAGCGAGTCGGGCGGCGAACGACCTGGCTGGCTGACCAGCTTCCTCACGGCCGTTGGACTGCCCGCCGACAGCCGACTCGGGCTCCTCTACCTCGTCGTCGCGGTGAGCGTGGTCATTGCCGTTGTGACATTGGGCGTGACCTTGTGGAGTCGCTGGCAGGCGACGATGGCGAGCAAGAGGACGGCCGTTCATGCTCGCCGCATCGCCTTTGACCACGCGGTTCGCCTGCCGTTGCACCGCGTCCAGGACATCAAGTCCGGCGGTGTCGCGAGCATCTTGCGAGACGACGCCGGCAACGTCGGCGAACTCGTCTTTTCGATGCTCTACAACCCGGCGAAGGCGATCATCCAGCTCGTCCTGTCACTGGCGGTCTTGGCATGGATTCGTTGGGAGCTGTTGCTGAGCGTGGTCGTTATTGTGCCGGTGGTCTGGCTGACGCACCGGACATGGATCAACCGCATCCGGCCGCTGTGGCGGGACATTCGATCCACCAGACAGGTGACCGATTCACATGCGACGGAAGCGTTCGGCGGCATGAGGGTCGTTCGAACCTTCAACCGCCAACGCGGCGAGGCCGTCAACTTCGCGGCCAATAACCATCTCATGGCTCGCCAGGAGCTCTACACGTGGTGGTGGATGCGTGGCATCGACAGCGCCTGGCAGGTCATCATCCCGGTCTCTACGGCCGGCCTGCTGCTCTTCGGTGGCATCCTCGGCACGCGCACCGGGCCCGACGGCAATGCGATGATGTCGCCCGGGGACCTGACGACCTTCATCGCCTTCCTCCTCGGCCTGCTCCAGCCGATCGCCATGCTCGCTACGAGTGCTACGGGCTTGCAGAATCAGCTCGCGGGGCTCGATCGCACCCTTGACCTCCTCGGTGAGCCGTTGGAGTTCGACCAGCACAAGTCGCGTGGCCTGCCGCTGGACCGTGATCGCGTCAAGGGGCACGTCCAACTCGACAGCGTCGAGTATGCCTACCCGCTGCAAAGCGGCGACCTCGGCGACGAGGCTCCGGAGTTGGGTGAGCCGGTGCTCGACGGCGTCAGCCTCGACGTACCGGCCGGCACGACCGTCGCCTTCGTCGGCCCGAGTGGTGCGGGCAAGACGACGTTGTGCAACCTCATTGCGAGGTTCTTCGACCCGACCGGCGGGGCGATCAAGCTCGACGGCCGCGACGTGCGCGACTACGACGTGGACGACTACCGCGGCCTGTTGGCGATCGTCGAGCAGGACACCTTCCTGTTCGACGGGACGATTGCGCAGAACATCGCCTTCGGAAATCGCAATGCGACGCGGGCCGATGTCGAGCGGGCGGCCAGGCTGGCCAATGCCGACGGATTCATCAAGAAGCTCGAAGGCGGCTACGAAGCCCTCATCGGCGAACGCGGCGTCAAGCTCTCCGGTGGCCAGCGGCAGCGGATTACCATCGCCCGCGCCATTCTCGCCGATCCGAAGATCCTCATCCTCGACGAGGCGACCAGCAACCTCGACGCCGAGAGCGAGCGTCTGATCCAATCAAGTCTGGCCGATTTGATGCAGGGCCGCACGAGCTTTGTCATCGCCCATCGCCTGTCGACCATTCGCCAGGCGGACCTGATCGCGGTGCTCGTCGATGGCCAGATCGCGGAGGTCGGTTCGCACGACGATCTTCTCGCCGCTTCAGGGCGGTATCGTCGCATGGTGGAGCTTCAAACAGAGAGCCCGACGATTCACAACGACGCACGGCCAGACGCAGCCTGATGACGCTCGCTAAGCCGTTGCGGGACAGCGTCAAATTGTCGTCGGCAATATCGAATTTCGTGCAGCGAAAAGTCTTGCAGCACCTTGGTCGGTTCTCTACTCTACCTTGCATCGGGCCGTCTGAGCAGAGGGCTCTGTAGCAAAGTTCTAGAGAGATACGGGAGACACATGACCAAGACCCTCATCGCTGCCGCAGCCACTGCTGCTGCCCTTTCCGCTTCTGCCGAAGCTGCTATTGTCGACCTCGGCACGTTCTCGAACGTCGGCCGTCTGCCGACGACGATCACCGGCAACCTCGGTGCTGAGGACCTGCTGTTCGTGACGTTCACGCTGCCCTTCGACGTCACGTCGTCGAATGGTGGCTTCCTAGACATCACGACGAACGACACGTTCTTCCTTCCGAACGGCATTGAAGATACGGAAATTGCCCTTTACTCGGGCTCGATCTTCGACCCGGCGAACACCACGCTCGTCGCCTCCGACGACATCGATGGCCTGTTCCTCCAGAGCACGCTCAGCTTCGGTGCCGGCAGCGGCACGCTTCCGGATGATGGTGGCTCGATTGCTGATCCCGGCGAAGACGGCGATCTCCTTGCTGGCGACTACATCCTCGTCTTCGGCGAGTTCAACGTGACGACCGGTTCGACCGTTGATGCCGTCTCCGCATCGGCATCCAGCGTGGGCGGCGACTACGAAATTGACTTCATCGTCGGCATCCCGGAGCCGACCACCGCCGCCCTGGCGGGTCTCGGCGGCCTCACCATGCTGCGTCGTCGTCGCTGAAGCGATAAGCACCCCGACACCTGAAAGTGGACGCCCAGCCTGTGGCTGGGCGTTCTTCATAGGGGCTGTGACACTTGCTAGATAATCGGCTTCATCCCAAGGCTGCGACGGATCGTGCTGATCTGGCCGAGGTGCGTCGAGAGGTGAATCGGGAAGAACAGCAGCAACTCCTCCACTGTCGAGGCCACCGGCATCGGCTCTGGCAGCGATCGACTCAACGTTTCCGCCTCCGCAGCCTCGACCTGCTTCAGAAGTACCTTGCGGTGACCCGCGAACAGATCAGGCAGCGACGTGGCGTCCGGATACTCCACCAATTGCGTCGCCGCCTCGTTCCGGGCATAGGTCTTCTCGAAGCCGTCGGGTAACGCTGGAAGCAAATCTTCGTCCGCACCCAACATCTTCGCCGCCTGTCGGTCACTCAGGATGAGGTGGCCGAGAATCCACGCCGCCGCATTGGCGTTGGGAACCACTCGATGCTGGAGTTGATTGGCATCGAGATCGCTCACAAACTGAGCCAGCAGATCGCCGGAGGTGCGTAAGCCGTAGAGAATCGCATCTTGAGTGGTCACGAGCACATCCTGCAGCAACCGCCGGTTTTCTACAACGCCTCGAAGATGAAGCTGACAGCGAGCGACATCATCGACTACCCCAAACTGCTTGCCGCTGCTGCAGACGTCGGGCTCGAGTGTGTCTACCCGAACGGTGCTGCCTTTGCCCCGAAGCAGCCATGGCATGTGGCAGGTTGGGTCACAAGTGACGACACCTCTCTCCGGCCAGCCTTTCGCGACAAGGTGGTCCGCCGTCAGCCGGAGGATCTACCGCAGCTCACTGCCACCGCCTCGTTCGAGGTGTTGAGGGCGCAGGAAGTTTGGCTCGCTCCGGTCCACCACTGGGCGGCCGAACTCGATCATGGCGACGACGCGGCGGGCGGATCGACGCGGGATCTGTTCCCGCCCGAGCTTGCCGGTCGAACGCAGGCGGACGGGCTCAGGCTGACCGCCGCCGACCAGCTCCACAGCGTTCTCGCGGCTCTTTTGCCGCGTCTTTGGAAGACGGACTTCACGCTGCTCCTCCCGTCGGTCCCGGTCGTCATCACGCTGCACCACCACCGTCAGATTTGGTTCCGCTGCGAAGCAGAAGCGATGACACAGCGTCTGCAGGAGCTGCAGATCAGCCGAGTCGGCTAGTCATGCCCGATGAGTGTCGGAGGTGCGGGAAACGGAAAGGCGTCCGGCGTCCGCTTGTAGGCGGTTCCGTAGGCAATGATGCCGACGAAGACGCCCTGTCGGTTCCGCTGGTTCGGGTTGGTCGTAACGCCGCTGATGTCGACTGGCTCGATCCGTACGTTGCCGATGGCGTCGTAGCCGAGTTGCGCTCCCTGCTCGATCAGCCGGAGCACCGCCTCCTGGCGGGCCCGCGTCATGAGGTCGTGGAAGGTCCGAACCTCGCCGCCGAAGAAGAGCTTGATTCGAGCCAGAATGAAGAGGAGCCGGTTGACGCTGAGGACAACTTCACTCGCCAAGAGTTGGGTCGCCACACCCTCCTGCAGCGATGGATAGAAACCGAGGTTGGTGACGAAAACGTGGCCAACCTGGCCGCGGCGGTAAGCGAGGTTCTTGCGGTGCTCGCGGTCGAGCAGAATGCCGAGCCCACCGATGCCGATGAGGCCCAAAGGCAGCCAGATCCACCAGGTTGCGATCAGGATGCCCCAGTTCATAAAGGTTCCGGCAGGTCGATGATGACCGCGGTGCCGTAGGCGTACAGCTCCGCCGCGCCACCGGTGACGGCGCTGGTGGAGAAACGCACGTTGATCACCGCATTGGCACCGAGGCTGGCGGCTTGTTCCATCATCCGCCCGGTCGCTTGTTGCCGTGACTCGACAAGCAATTCGGTGTAGCCCCTCAGCTCGCCGCCGACAAGGTTCTTGAGCCCGGCGGCGAAATCTCGGCCGAAATGCTTGGCCCGCACCGTGTTGCCCTGCACCAGGCCGAGCACACGAGTGACGCGGTAGCCCGGCACGGTCTCGGTATTGGTCAGCACGACCTGCGGCACCGTCGGAGGTGGCGTGGCGGGCGATGCTGGCTGCTCGGAGTCGAGTGTCATCTAGGCCTTGTCGCTCGGCTCAGCGGGTGAGGCATCCGTCGTCGGCTGCTTCTGGCTCCACTCCGTGTGGAACGTCTCGCCGACGGGCTTGTCGAGCCGCTCGTAGGTGTGGGCACCGAAGAAGTCACGTTGGGCCTGGATGAGGTTGGCCGGCAAGCGAGCGGTGCGGTAAGAGTCGTAGTAGGCGAGGCTGCTCGCAAAGCCGGGCACGGGCACACCCTGGGCGACGGCAATTTCGATGACGCGCCGCCACGCCTCCTGCCGCTCGGCCAGCTCGTTGGCGAACTGCTGCGCCATCAGCAGGTTCGCCAAGTCCGGCTGCTTGCTGATGGCGGCGGTGATGTCGTTGAGGAAAGCCGCACGGATGATGCAACCGGCCCGCCAGATGCCGGCAACTTCTTTGATCCGCAGGCCGAAGCCGTACTCCATATCCGCCGCCTGGAGCAACGTGAAGCCCTGGGCGTACGAGCAGATTTTCGAGCAGTAAAGCGCCGCCCGCACGTCGCGGATCAAGAGCTCCTTGTCGACCGACCCCTCGCGCGGCCTGGGGCCTTCCAGCACGTCCTGGGCCTTTTCACGTTCGGTCTTGCGGTCGCTGATGGAGCGGGCCATGACGGCCTCGGCGATGGTCGGGATGCTGACGCCGAGGTCCATCGCGGCTTGCACGGTCCAGGCCCCGGTGCCCTTGGCCTTGGCGGCGTCGCGGACGAGGTCGATCAGGTCCTCGTCGTCGCCGTCGGCTTGGCCGAATTTGAAGATGTCGGCGGTAATGTCGATGAGGAAGCTCTCGAGGTCTTGGCCCTGGTTCCAGTCGTTGAAGACGTCGGCGAGTTCCGCGTTGGTCAGGCCGCCGACGCGTTTGAGCAGGTCGTAGCTCTCGGCGATGAGCTGCATGTCGCCGTACTCGATGCCGTTGTGGACCATCTTGACGAAGTGGCCCGAGCCGCCCTGTCCGATGTAGGTAACGCAGGGGCCGTCATCGACTTGAGCGGCAATTTTGGTGACGATGGGCTCGATAGAATCGTACGCGGCTCTGCTGCCACCGGGCATTAGGCTAGGGCCGTTGAGTGCGCCTTCTTCACCGCCGCTAACGCCCATGCCAATGAAGTTAAACCCAGCGGATTCGAGGTCTTTGACTCGGCGCTCGGTATCTTCGTAGAGCGAGTTGCCGCCGTCGATAATCATATCGTCGGGATCGAGCAGAGGCTTGAGGCTATCGATCACCATATCGACGGGTTTACCCGCCTGAACCATTAGCAAGATACGGCGGGGTCTTTCTAGCGCACCGACGAACTCTTCTAGTGAGAAGGTCGGAACAACGTTTTTACCACCTGCTCGATTTTCCATGAAGGCATCGGTTTTCGACCGGGAGCGATTGTAAACCGCAATCGGAAAGCCGTTGCGTTCTACGTTAAGCGCAATATTTTCGCCCATGACCGCTAGGCCAATCACACCAAAACTCTGTGCCATAAAATTTTCCTTGGTTGTCTGTTTCCTTGGTATCCGTGTCTTGCAGCTCTCAGCTATAAGACTTTAAACAACGCTGTCAACTTTTTCCATTAAGGAGAGAGAAAATTTTGGTGAGAGCACGGAACTTTCACTCTTTTGACAGATTTAGATTAAGCATTTCTACCTAGCAACCGGATAAATAGCCTGATTTGGAAAGAGTTCTGTCAAGGCGCGCTGACGTTGGGGTGGGGTGCCCTCACTGCTGAGATTCCATAGCGTTTCGTAGAAAAAGAAGGAGATGCCTGCGTAGCCGCGATCGCGCACTGCTTCTACCTGTTCCTTAATCACCGCGATCGGTACCGATCTTCCCCTAAGTCCGCTCAACACGCCTACACCAGTAGGGATATGATCGCGTGCAAACTCGGCCGCGTCCTGGCCCATCTCCCAGACGAATCGACCTAAATCAGTTCGATAGAGCTGAATAATCAGCTCCTCCACGTATCCTCGTTTCACCCAAGTATCCCAGTCCTGTAGGTAGTATTCGTACGCAAATGCGTGCGGGTTGGGCGATACAGACATCACCGCGCGGGGTCGATGGATTTTGACAGTGGTGAATACTTGGCCCATGAAGTCAGTGATTTTGTCGGCTCGCCAGCGGGTCCACTCT
>CAYMAS010000041.1:33481-34789 GCA_964388485.1 uncultured Tepidisphaerales bacterium
GCTGGTAGAGATTGACGGTGTAGGGATCGTAGCCGTAGGCAAAAGGTAAGCCCATGTGGTCGTCTACTTGGAAGCCGTCAATGTTGTAGTTTGCTGACAGCTCAGAGATTAGCTGCAATAGGAAAGACTGAACTTCTGGGTGAAAGGGATTGAGCCAGACTCGGTCGTGATCGCCTTCTGGAGTGGTGAGTATGCCGTCTACTTTCTGGGTGAGCCAATCGGGATGGCGCAGCGCTAGCTCGGAGTCGGAAGGGGCCATAAAGCCAAATTCAAACCAGGGGATCACCTTGAGATCGCGGCTGTGGCCAAGCTCGATAATTTCTGCCAGCATGTCGCGATCGCCCTGCGCGGCCTCTAGCCCAAACTTTCGTCCAGTCTTATCCAAGTCGGGATAGAGCCCCTGCTTGTAGCCAATCGTCCGCTCTGCCACACTGCTGGGAAATAGCGTCGTCCCCCAGTTCCAAACCGTCGGATAGACCACGTTAAAGTTGAGATCCGACAGTGTATCTAGCGCCTGCTCTAAAGCTGAGCGGGAAAATAGAACGTCACTGTCGATATTGGTCATCCAGACGCCGCGTAGTTCTTTGACAGGGATGGCCGGGTTAGGGAGGGCGGCTGCGGTGATGATGCGATCGCCCGGAACAGTCGCCAGTGTATTAGGATCCCGGCTAGCTCTGCACAGGAAAGCTGCACCATCTACTAGTGCCAAACTGCGACGAGGTAAAAGCTGAGAGCGAGTGCCAGAGCGCATCTGACTCTGTAAAACCCCGCCTTTTCTATCGATGATGTAACCAGCCGCTAACGCCGCCGCTACCCCTTCTTTTGCACTGCGCGGAATTAAAACGGCATCTTCAAATGTTTCAGTTAAAAGCTGACTAGCACGGGCCTGATAGGGAGTCGCCGAGCCAGCGGTGAGAATAGCAAGCGCCTGCGCCCGGTTGACAGACTGCATAGGGCTAACATCTGCGCCAAGCGCTGACATTAAGAGCGCCTCTGCCTCAGAATTAGCTGCAAACGACAAACCCAGATATTCATTGTTCGCGGCAAACACGCCAGGAAACGCTTTTAGTACAGCAGTGGCATACTCCACCTGAGACACAGCGCTGATAGGATAGCGATTTTCTAGCAGACTTTGGTCAAAAATTCCCTGGCGAGTCAGCGCGCTCATGCAGGGCTCAGCCCAGTGTCCAGTCCAGAAGCGAGAAGCCTTCGCGGAGGCTGCGTGACTTTGGCTAAGAGAGCTTTGGCCAGCGATACCAAGCAACAGCGCGCAGACCATGCCAGTCAGGAAGGCCCAGCCAAATTGCC
>CAYMAS010000042.1:0-29060 GCA_964388485.1 uncultured Tepidisphaerales bacterium
TCGGGGCGACGGTGATGGAGTCGCCGGTGTGGACGCCCATCGGGTCGATGTTCTCGATGCCGCAGATGATGATGGCGTTGTCGGCCTTGTCGCGGACGACCTCAAGCTCGAACTCCTTCCAGCCGAGCACGCTTTGCTCGATGAGGATCTCGCTCGTCGGCGAGGCGTCGAGGCCGGACCAGGCGATTTCCTCGAACTCCTCGCGGTTGTAGGCGATGCCCCCGCCCGTGCCGCCGAGGGTGAAGGCGGGGCGGATGATCAGCGGCAGACCGAGCCGTTCCTGTGCGGCGCGGGCCTCTTCCATCGTGTGGACCGTCTCCGAGAGCGGCACGTTCAGGCCGATCTCGAGCATGAGCTCCTTGAACGTCTGCCGGTCCTCGCCCTTCCAGATGGCCTCGCGGTTGGCGCCGATCATCTCGACGCCGTGCTTCTGGAAGATGCCTTGATCCCAGCAGGCCATACCGACGTTCAGGCCGGTCTGCCCGCCGAGCGTCGGCAAAACGGCGTCGATCGGCGTGCCCTGCTCCTTCTCACGCACCAAAATCTTCTCGACGGCCTCCGGCGTGATCGGCTCGACGTACGTCGCGTCGGCCATCTCCGGGTCGGTCATGATCGTCGCCGGATTGGAATTGATCAGGACGACGCGGTAGCCCTCTTCGCGCAGCGCCCGGCACGCCTGGGTGCCGCTGTAGTCGAACTCACAGCCTTGGCCGATGACGATCGGGCCGGAGCCGAGGAGCAGGATGCTGTGGAGGTCGGTGCGCTTGGGCATGGCGAAACTGGCAGCAGCGTACGGCAGCGCGACCAACTGACGCGACGGAGCGGTAGAATGGTGACATGACACCGCACGGCCTTCGCGAGAAGCTCGCTCGGACGCCGTTTCAGCCACTGCGAATTCATACTGTCGATGGTGCCACCTATGAGGTACGTCAGGCGGGCGACATGTACGTGACGAACCTCGAAGTCGGCATCGGCATCGATCCGGATGAGAGCGGGCTGCCTCAGAACACGGCATACATGGCGCCGAACCACATCGCCCGCGTCGTGCCGATCGACCCGAAGGCACCGGCGGAGCGGCCGGAATAGCCTGCTGCTGTGGCCACCGTCGTCCTGTGCCACGGAATCCTCGGCCGGTTCTTCGATCAGGCGGCGGACGGCGTCGGGCCGGTCCGGCTGCCGTCGGCGAGGTACTTCGGCGGCATTCGTGAGGGACTCGAGGCTGCAGGCCATCGCGTCCTGACGCCGCCGACCGGGCCGATGGCGGCGATCGAGACGCGGGCGACGCAGATTCGCGACTTCCTCGACGAACACGTCGCCGAGAACGAAACCTGCATCCTCGTCGGCCACAGCATGGGCGGGCTCGATTGCCGACACCTCGTGACCCACCTCGACGGCGGCCGGCTCGTCGACCACCTCCTCACCGTCGCCACGCCACATCGCGGCTCGGCCGTGGCGGACTTCTGCATGAAGAACCTGCAAAATCGAGCCAAGGTCTACGACCTCATCGCGATGCTCGGCCTCGATACCGGCGGATGCTCGCAATTGACCCGCGAGTCAATGGCCCGCTTTAACGCATGCACGCCTGACGTGCCGGGCGTGCGGTACTTCAGCATCACCACCGCAACGCCGGTCAGGAAGATGGGCGTCTTGTTCCGCCCCGGCGGCAGGCTGCTCGACGCCGAAGAAGGCCCCAACGACGGCCTCGTTTCCGCGGCCAGCTCGGCATGGGGCACCGTGCTAGCCCGCTGGGAGCTCGATCACATGCAGACGCTCAACAAACGGCTCATCGGCAAGACCGATGCCGTCACGCCGCGGTGGATCGAGGCGATCGAACGGGTTTCGAGCTAGCCGGTTCTACGGCGTCGCGACGCCTGTCACGCCAACTCCACACCCGCGACGTCGCGAAGCTTGTCAAGGGCCTCGGCCTCGATCTGGCGAAGCCGGCGGGAGGTGATGCCGAGGTCGTCGGCGAGATCGTCACGCTCCTCGAGCCCGAAGCGGGCGGAGACGACCTGACGTTCGCGCGTGTCAAGGTGATCGAGCAGGTGATCCAACTCGTCCTTGACGGCGAGGAGCGTGGGGGTGTTGTCACGCGTTTGCCGCTCGACCTCGCCGGCGTGGGAGACGCGGTCGCCGAGCATCTGCGGCACGCTGCGCGCAAAGCCCTTGACGAGGGCCATCGTCGCATACGTGCTGAATTTGAACCCCTTGGCGACGTCGAAGCCCTCAACCGCCCGCATCAGGACGACGTTGCCGTCGCTGACCAGGTCCATGAGCTCCAGGCCGGGCCGCAGGTGCTTACGGGCGACGTGAACGACGAGCCGAAGGTTGGCCTCGAGGAGCTTGTTGCGGGCGTCGCGGGCGAGCCGGAGGTGCCGCTCCATTTCGCTGATCGCCCGGCGTCGGCACAGGTGCGGGTCGAGGCGGCTTCGCAGGTCGGCGAAGCGGCCTTTGTGGAAGTTGTAAAGCAGGAACATCGCCCGCTCCTTGGCAGACGTGAGCAGCGGGCGGCGGTACAGTTCGGCGAGATACGCCGGCAGCCCGCGAGGCGGCTTGGACGGCTCACGCTCTTCGTCTCGCTTGGCCGCATCGAGCGCCTCGTCGGCGGCTCGGACCAGCTGCCGAATGCGAGCCTCGGCCTCGACCGGGTCACCTTCCATCAGCGGGTCACTGTGGTACTTCACCGTCGCCGACGCCAACCGATCAGCCCGGGCGGCAAGACAGGCGCGGTAGACGGCGGAGCGGCGTCGACCCAGGCGGTCAGCTTCGGCTCGAAGGGACCGACCCGCCTCCAGGTTCGCCAGGACCTCATCGGCCGTCGCGTCATCCAGCGGCGGCGGAGCCTGCTCCAGGAGCCCGTCGGCCTCCAGGATGGTCCGGGTTTCGAGGATCGACCGACCGGCGTGGCGGGCAACCCGGAGCGTGACGTCGCGACGATCATAACCGGCGTCGGTCAAACGACGCCCGTGCCGAAGCATTGCCTGTCGCTCAAGTTCGAGAATCGCCCCGCCGCCACGCGTGGTACTGCGGCCGGCGTCATGCTGGCGGAAGAACGCTTCGGCACACGAGAGCCGGAAGCCGATGCGCTTCTTACCGTCGGTAAAGACCATCCGCCTGGCGGGCAGACCCTTGCGACGCCAACGCTGCAGCGTCTTGCCGGTCACGCCGAACCGCTCGCCGGCTTCGGCCAGATCCAAGACGGGTTCGCCGCCGAGTGAGGCGTCGTCCGTCGCCAGATCCATGGCGTCGGTGACGGTTTCGATGAGCAGGCCCAGATCGTGTCGCAACGCAACGCCCGTCATCTGACTGCCGCCGGCGACGGTTCTGGCGTCGGCGTCTCTGGCCCTGTAGCCGGTGATCTTGTGCTTGACGAAGCCCGGCGGATAAGCCTTGTCGGGCTCAACAGACAACAGCAGCGTCTCGGCCGCCCTGATCTGCTCCAAACGCTTGGACCTCGGCGCGTACCGCATCTGACGGCACAACTCCGCGAGGCTTTGTAGCTTGAAGCCCATGGTCCTCTTCCATGCTCTCCGCCGCCGAGGATCGGCCGCGGGAAACCGACGCGGAAGCGTCGGGCGATGACAACGACCCGCTCCACACGAGTCGCGAGTGCATTATGCCCCATTGCAGGGGCTGCGGTCAAGGTACGACAACGAAGCGGCTTCGGTGCTGGACGTTGATTCATTCCCGAATCAGGCTAACGTGGGTGCTCGCACTATCGCGGGTGTAGCTTAGTGGTAAAGCACCGGCTTCCCAAGCCGACGATGAGGGTTCGATTCCCTTCACCCGCTGTCTTTTTCAAGTTGATCGAGCTCCGCCTTCGCCCCATCTGGGGAGACGGCGTTTGACGGAACGAGTTGTATGCTTTATCGTACTAGCAACGGAGGAACATGACGGTCACTGCTGCTTCAACTTCAACCGAAGCGAGACCAATCGTCTCGGCGGCAGAGATCGCTCGGCAGTGCGGTGTCTCCCAGCAGGCCGTCAGCTACGCCATCCGCGGCCGGGGCCGACTCGGTGCGGAGACCCGGCAACGCATCATCAAGACCGCTCGCGAGATGGGCTACCAGCCCAATGCCGTCGCTCGCAACATGCGGGCCGGTAAATTTCGCGCCATCGGCCTGCTCATTGGCTCATCAACGCCCAACTATCTCCCTACTGAACTCGTCCTCGGCTTGGAGCGGTCACTGGCCCGAACGGGGGAGCACCTGATCTTCACCCGCATTCCCGACGAACAGCTGCTGGCCGACGGCTTCATGCCGCGCGTGCTCGAGGAGTCCAGCGTCGACGGCCTCATCATCCACTACACCCACGAGTTCCCTGCCCAGATGCGGGAGCTGATCGACCGCTACCGCATTCCTTGTATCTGGGTCAACACCAAGCTGCCCGACGACTGCATCTACCCCGATGAGGTCGCCGGCGGCCGACTCGGGACTGAGGCGTTGCTCGCGGCGGGTCACCGGAAGATCGCGTTCGTCAACCTCGCCGGCGGTGGGCACTTCAGCGAGATTGACCGTCGCCTCGGCTATGAGCAGGCGATGCATGATGCCGGGCTGGAGCCTCGCATCGTCGAGTCGGGCGTTCGGCTGCGTGACCTGCCGGCGGGCGACGATCCGCGGCACGGATTGGCCGTCGAACTGCTTCGTGGCGACGACCGGCCTACGGCGGTGGTGTCGTACGAGATGACCACGACGATGCCGCTGCTCTTTGCGGCGGCGGAGTTGGGGATCGTGGTGCCGAAAGACCTGTCGGTGGTTTCGTTCGGCCGAACTGCCGTTACCGAGTCGGGCCGGCCGGTTTCGCTGCTCCGCGTGCCCTTGGCCGAGATCGGCCGGGCAAGCGTGGAGATGACCCAGACCAAGATCAACCAGCCGCACGTGCGGCTGGAGACCCGGACGCTGCAGTACGACGCGCCGACCAAGGCGACGATTGCAGCCCCATCCCCCTGAAGGAGGAACCATGCAGATCAACTATTCCCTTGCCGTCCTCGGCACCCTGTCGCTCCTCGGCGGCACGACCACCTCGCACGCCGCCCTCATCAACCCCGGCTTCGAGTCGGGCGGGATCACGGTGCAAGACCCGAACTTCGACGCCTCCGATGCGGGCCTCGGCTGGCGGTCGGGCGGCAACACGTCGAGCAACCAGCTCTTCGACATCGTCGACGTCGGCGGCAACAACGTGGCTGAATTTGTTCTCGAAGACGCCAGCGGCTTTCGCTACCTAGGTCAGGTCATCAACGGCGCCGGCCTGACCGGTGAAAAGACGCTCACGTTCGATCTGTTCTCGAACGACACCGACGTCGTGCCGAGCTTCGCCGACCAGAACAACTTCACCATCGAAGTCTTCGGCACGAACGACGCGAGCTTCGAGCTCAAGTCGGATAACAGCGACAACGGCCTGACCGAGCTGTACGACAGCGGCGGCATCGGCATCGGCGGGCAATCCAACTTCTCGCAGAGCTTCGCCGTACCGGTCGACTTCCGCGCCGGCTTCGACTTCATCGCCGTCCGCATCGGCGCTCAGCTCCAGTCGAACGTCAACAACAGCGGCGGCCCGTCGCCTGACGGTGACTTCGTCCGCTTCGACAACGTCAACATCGTCCCGATTCCTGAGCCGACGTCCGCCCTCGCCGGCGGGCTGGTTCTCTCGCTGCTGGCGAGTCGACGTCGGCGGTAAGGCATCCGTCTCTTCCTCTGCCTCGTCGCAGCCAAGCCGGCTGCGGTGAGGTTTTACCGCTCTGCTTCGTCAGGACCTGTCATGTCTCGCCGCCCCCATCACCGCCCCGGCTTCACGCTTGTCGAGCTCCTCGTCGTCATCGGCATCATCGCGTTGCTCGTCAGCATCCTCCTGCCGACGCTGTCGCGAGCCCTGGAGTCGGCCCGCACGGTCAAGTGCATGAGCAATCTCCGCCAATTCGGCACGGCGCAGGCGATGTACCTTTCTGAACAGGACTCGCATTACGTGCCGATCTTCACCGATGATCCCGCCGCGCCGTCGAACAACAAGGACTGGTGGTACCAGAACGAGGCGTACCGCAAGATGATCGGCCTGGAAATCCCCGTCGGCTCCGGCGGCAGGCACTACACGAGCGACTTCATCTGCCCCAATGCCGACGCCGCCCGGCAGGACGACGTCGACGGCAACCCGGCCGTCGACCTCGCCTATGGCATGAACGAGACCGGAGTCGCCGACCTGCTCAAGATCACGTCGGTCCCGTTCCCCGATCGGGTCTTCTTCGGGCTCAAGCTCCGCGACATCCAGCGGCCTAGCGAAAACATCATGATGGCCGACGGTCTCGACGAGCGCATCGCTCGCGGGCAGTCTGAGCTCTACACCGGCGAAGGTGTCACCGGCATCTTCAAGCAGACCGCTTACCGCCACGGCACCGGCGAGAGCACGAGCCGTAACCGCTCCGCAAACGTCCTGTTCTTCGATCTTCACGTCGAATCGATGCCCCGTGCCGAGCTCGATCGCTCCATCGCTGAGCCGGTTGAGAAGAACAGGATGCTCTGGAACCTCGACGACTGATCGCCCGGCCGACGACACGACCTCCTACCCAGGAACTCCATGCCTGCACCCATCACGCGAGGGCTCTTCGCCCTCTGCCTGCTTCTCTTGTGGCCGTCCTTGGCGTTCAGCGAGCCGTTGCAGGTCGAGGATCCAACCTTTGCCGACGGGCTCGTGTTGTGGAAGACGACCACCGCCAACGGCACCATCGAGCCCGCGACCGTCGAGGCGGACGGCGTGACGACCGGCGTTCGTGCCGAGGCGACCGGCGAGGGCAAGCCGTGGCAGCTCCAGCTGCGACAGCCCATCGATGCCGAGCTACGTGACGGAGACCTCGTCACGATGACGTTCCTCGCCCGGAGCCCCGACTCGCTCGCGATCGCTCCCGCACTGCAACAGCATCGACCGCCGCACGCGACGGCGGTCGCGGGTCGCATCAACGCTGCGCCCGACTGGCAGCGGCTCACGCACCGTCAGACCGCCCGCGGCGACTTCGACGCCGGCACGCTGCAGGTCGCCTTCAACCTCGGATTCGGTAGGGGCACGATCGAGCTGACTGATGTGCAAGTTGCCGTCGAACGCGCTGCACAGCCGCCGAAGCGCGAGGAAATGGCACCGGCAACTCTCGAACCCGCCGTCCTGCCGACCGGCATCGGACAGGTGCCTGGCAGCGAGCATCTGAACCTCGTCAGTGTCGCCGATGATGCGGAGCTTGTCGGCCCGCAGCAGGGTTCGCTCGACGTCATCAAGACCCGCACGCCCATCGGTAGCACGGCTTTGCGGGCGAGGACGCAGGTCGCCACTGCCAAGCCGTGGCAGGTCGGAGCGATCTACAACGTTCGTGGTCCGGTCGACGAAGGCGACGCGATGCTCGTAGTCTTCAGTGCTCGCGGCGTCGAGCCCAATCCGCTGGCGGCGATGGTCCGGCTCGGCATGGTCTTCGAGCTGGCGGATGCACCCAATACCAAGAGCATCGAGTGGGGCATGGCCCTGCCGGTGTCGGACGAGTGGCGAACGTTCGCAGTGCCCTTCCGCAGCGTCACGACGACGGCTGCGGGCAAGTCGCAAGTCGCCTTCCGCCTCGGCTACGGCGAGCAGACGCTCGACCTGGCTGACGTCACGCTCATCAATTTCGGCCCCGACGTCGATCTCGCCGACCTGCCCAGGACGCGTGGCTACTACGGCGGCATCGAAGACGACGCACCGTGGCGTGCGGAGGCGGCAGAGCGGATCGAAAAGCACCGCAAGAAAGACCTGATCCTGCGCGTCGTCGATGCCGACGGCAAGCCGGTGTCGGGCGTGACGGTCGAGGCAAAGCTGGTCCGGCACGCGTTCCCTTTCGGCACCGCGATGAACGAGCGGCTCTGGCCCGGCGACGACAAGTTTTCCGGAGCCGACGGCCGCCAGTATCGCGAAGCAGCCGAGACGATGTTCAACGCCGGCGTCCTTGAAAACGGCATGAAATGGCCGGTCTACGAGATGGCGGGCAAGCCGGAGCGGGCCCAGGACGTCGTCGACTGGATGACCGAGCGCGACTGGTATGTTCGTGGCCATACGCTCGTCTGGCCGGGCTGGCGTCGGCTGCCGACCCATCTGCAGAAGCTGCAGAATGATCCCGCTGCTTTATCCGATGCGGTCGACGAGCACATCGTCCGCCTGATGACGACGTTCAAAGGCGAGGTCGACGCCTGGGATGTCATCAACGAGCCGTTGATGAACAAGGACCTTATGCGGATCCTCGGTGACGAGGCCATGGACGGCTGGATGCGTCTGGCGCGTGAAACGGATCCCGACGCCAAGCTCTTCATCAACGAAAACGGCTTCCTGTCGAATCCGGCTGCGGACAATCCGACGACAGACTACTACTACGACCTGATCCGCGGCATGCAGGAGCGTGGCGTGCCGGTGGACGGCATCGGCATGCAGGGCCACTTCACCGGCGATTTGCCGTCGATGGAGCACGTGCTGCGGACGTTCGACCGGTTCGCCGAGCTCGGCCTGCGGATCGAGATCACCGAGATCGACATCGACGCGGGTGACAAGGAGTTGGAGGCCCAATTCCTTGCCGACCTCATGACCGCTGCGTTCAGCCACGAGGCCGTTGATGCCGTTATGCTCTGGGGCTTTTGGCAAGGCCGGCACTGGAAGCCCGAGGCGGCGTTGCTGAATCGCGACTTCACGAAGCGCCCGACCGCAGCGGCATGGATGCGCCAACTCGATGAGGTCTGGACGACCCAAGCGCAAGTCGTCACCGACCCGAGCGGCCAAACGACGTTCCGCGGCTTTCCCGGCATCTATGAGGTGACGATCATGAGAGACGGCGTGAGCTTCCCGCGTCAGATCAAGCTCGATGCCGAGGGAGCTTCCATGGTCGAGCTGAACTAGCGAGAGGGGCTCGACGATTGCTGGTATGAGACCAGATGCCACGCGGTCCGATGTTGCAGGTTCGAGCGGTCTTGTCGTTATGGGTCGCCCGGCTTCTTCGGGTCGTGCGTTTCCTGTCGATGTTGCACTCCATAGGATGGCCGCGGCCCTGTGCCGTCCCGCCTTGGCGTTGCCGTCCGGTGACGCTGCCGAACCCACGCCCGTCGCGAGCTTCCCCAGCTTCTACCACCTGTGCGCTACTTGTTCCGAGGCCTCATCCGCGAGACCGGCCGCACCGTCGAAGGTGCCGTCGAAGCGGAGACAGCTGAAGACGCGCTGACGGCACTGTCTGACAACGGCATCGTCACCGAAGACCTCACGCCCGCTCCCATTCCGATCGGGAACCTGTCGCCGTCGCGTCGCTCGACCTTCGCCCCGGCCACCGCCGGCCGCGCCGGTGCCCCACCCGCTCCTCCCGGTGAAGGCATCGATGCAGACGACGAGGGTGGCATCGTCGGCGGTGCCCGCCCGGTTCAGGAGCCGCAGCCGGAGCATCCGGGCAAGAAGAGCAGCGACCCGATCGATCGAGCCTTCGCCGAGGCGAGTCAGAGCGTCAGCTTCGACGCCGTCGCCCAGCGGTACAAGGGCAAGAGCGTCTGGGTGATCGACCGCGACAAGATTCGTCGTCAGGTGGCGGTGGTGGTCGACGGTGCGATTCGATCCGCGACCGATGATGCCGACAAGAAGGCCGAAGATGCCGCGGAGACGGGCGACCAGATTCGCGAGAGTGTGGCGTCGGCGTTGAAGGAGCTGTTCAAGGACAACCGAAACATCGCCAGCCAGAAGTCCGCCGAAGAAGCGGAACAAGAACGCAAGGCCCAGCAAGCCGCCGCGGCTCCTGCCGCGACGCCGGCCGCCGTGTCGTCGCCACAACTGGAGCAATTGGCCAATCGGCTCGAAGGTTTTCTCGGCAAGGCGGAGAACGTCCTGACGCAGCTGCAGGTCGCCGCCCGCCGCGTCGGCTCGGGCGGCGGTGGTGGCGGAGCCGCGGGCTTTGCCCCAAGACGCATTAGCCACATTCCCAAGCCCGCCAGCGACGAGCAGAACTCGGTGCTGATGGAGATCTTCAAGAGCAACCTCAAGCTCCGCGACAACGTCAAGAACAAGCCCGCCGACGGCGATGCCAAACCGGAGGCGGCGACAACTCCCGCTCCCGCGCCAACTCCTTCCCCCGCATCGGCCAACGCCTAATCCAACGCCGACACGACGTCGGCCTCAACCGACCGCTTTTCTACCCATTCAAGGACAGACTCCAACACCTCCACCTATGGCCAAAACCATTCTCGAAAGCCAGGCCGACGACTCGGGTCGCGACGTCCATGCGATGGTCATGGGCATCGACCTCGGCACCAGCCGATCGTCCATCGCCGCCATGAACGGCGTGCGCAAGACCGTCGAATCCTACGTCGGCTACGCCAAAGATGCCGTCAGCCGCAAGCACCTCGGGGCCGACATCCTCTACGGCCGCGATGCCCTCGACAACGCGATGAGTGTCAACCTCTACCGCCCGCTTGAGAAGGGCGTCATCAAGGGCACGCTCGGCGATGATGCCGACGAGCTCGACAAAAACCTCGAAGCCGCCCAGCTGCTCGTGCGTCGCCTCGTCGAACTCACCAAGCCCAACCGCGACGACAGCTTGTATGGCGTCATCGGCGTGCCGTCGCAGGCGAGTGACAAGAACAAAGAAGGCATCCTCGACTCGGCCAAAGACATCTTCGACGCGGTCATGATCGTCTCCGAGCCCTTCACCGTCGCCTACGGCATGGAGCGGCTCAGCGACGTGCTCGTCGTCGACATCGGTGCCGGCACGACTGACCTCAGCCGTATGCACGGCACGGTGCCGGCGGCGGAGGACGAGCGGTCCTTCCCGATCGCCGGTGACGCGATCGACCGTGAGCTGCACAAGATCCTGACCGAGCGCTACCCCGAAGCGTCGATTACGGTCAACATGTGCAAGAAGTTCAAGGAGTCCTACGGGTACGTGAGCGACACGAAGGACAAGATCGAGGTCAACCTGCCGGTCAAGGGCAAGCCGACGCCGTTCGACATCACCAACGAGATGAAGCAGGCATGCGAGATCATCGTCGAGCCGATTCTTGAAGGCGTTGCGGATCTAATTGCGACGTTTGATCCGGAGTTCCAGGAAAAGCTTCGCAACAATGTCATCATCGCCGGCGGCGGCAGCCAGATGCGCGGCCTCAACAAGCGAATCGAAGACGGCCTCGACCGCGTCGGCGGCGGGAAGGTGACGATCGTCGACGAGCCGATCTACGCCGGTGCCAACGGTGCCCTGCAGCTGGCCCTGGACATGCCGGCCGACTACTGGCAGCAGCTGCACGACTAGGACAAAGTACAACGCAACAACCACCCAGGCCCCGCACACTGTTGCGGGGCTTTCTTCTGGTGTGGCTTATTACGTGGTCTCCGTCTCCCGCACCGTCTGCCGAAGCCTCAGAAATACTCGCGGCAGAAGGGGAGCGGTCCGGCCATGAAGTCGCTCAGGAGCCCCGCGTCACCGTCTGCCAGAGCATGATCGACCGCCCAATTCGCATTGAGTTCGCCGAGCACGATCGACGCCCACGTTTTGGCGTCGCAGGTGAAGTCGGGTGAAGCCTCTACCGACCTCGCCTCGCACCGGCCATCGGCGACGTCGAGCTTCAACTTGACCGTGTGGTCTTCTGGTTCGTTGATCTGCACGACCATCGAACCCTCACGCTCTGCCACCGGCCAAGCCGGCTCGGTTAGGACACGCTCATGATCGAGGACGCGGACCTGATTCCTCGCCGCGACTTTGAACGTCGCGTGCGGGTGCTCGACGCCGCGGTGTGGCAGCTGCGTCTCCTTGAGCAGGAGGTGAATCGGCCGATCCACCGGCGTCGCGAGTTCGATCAGGCCGTACTGGTCCTTGAGCGTCGCCAGGAAGTGGAGCTGCCGCATGAAACCGGCGGGCGTGTCGAAAATCATGTGCTGCACCTGCAGGCCCGCCCGACCGTCGCGGTAGACCGGCACCGTGCCGAGCCAGCCGTGGAAGCTACCGTCATCGGCCACATCGGCGAAGAGGTAGCCGCTCTCGCGATAATGGTCTCGCCAGTGCTCGATGCCCTGCTGCGGCGAGGACGGAAACCAAACGTCGCCGTGGCCCAGCCGCGGGTGCGTCATTTGCCGCTGACGAGCGTCGGCCATCTTATCGAGCGACTCGTCGTCGTCCGGCTCGATGAAGCGGAAGCTGCTCGTCTCGCCCTTGGGCAGCAGGATCGTCGGAATCGTCCAAAGCGCCCGCCGCTCGCACAGGCCGTAGCCGAACGTCTCGTAGTAGCTCGCCCGGAACGGCATGAGGGCCGACAACGGCTCGCCCCGCTCTCGTGCCAGGCCGATTGCGTGCCAAATCGTCTTGCTCGCCGCACCGCCGGCTCGCCGGGCGTCGTGGGCCGTTCCGACGTAGGCGATGCCTTGGCACGGCAGCATCGTGCCGCGGACGTTCATCTCGCCCCGCATCGCCGTGGTCGTGGCAAGGTCGCGGCCGTCCCGTTCCGCAATCAGGAAGTCGCCGGCTTCGAGCGAGGCTCGATCGCTCTTTGTCTGCTCAATGAGCTCCGCCTCGTCGCTGAACTTCGGCTTGTAGCAGCGGCTGCGAAGTCGGCCGATCCGCTCGACCTCGTCGGGGTGGGCGGTCCGTATCCGGATCTCGCTCTGGGTCGGCTGCGTCATGATCGGAGGTTATCGGCCGCACCAGGCCGGCGGCGACGTCCCAATCGCCTTTGCCGCTGAAAGTGGCACTGGCCCGTGTCCGATACAACCGGCAGATGCCGCGTACTCTCGCAAGGCAGAAAGCCATCGGCGACCCGTTGTGATAGGGTGTCGCTCCCGAACTTGGTTCGCCTCCTTCTCATGCCCCCGGACGACGACAGCCTCGACGCCGCCACCGCCAAACAGCCGCGGGAGCGGACGGCCCAGCGGCGTAAGCCGCCGACGAACGGTGTCGCCTCCAACGGTCATGCCGTCTCCGACGCGTCAGGTGATTCGGGTATCACGACCTTCACCGACTCTGGCGACTCAAACGCTCCGACATCGCGGTCGCCGAATCGTCAGACTACGCCCAAGCCCGACGAACTGCGAAAGCGGTTGGCGTGGCACGTCTGCCCGTTCTGCGGCAACCGGAACCAGGACGGCAAGGCCGAGTGCCCCGCGTGCGGCATGGAAGATCACGATCTGACCCGCACCGCCACCACGCGACGCGTCGGGCCCTGGTTCCTACGCCAAACGAGCAACCCGTTCGCGCCGGGCATGAAGTTCACGGTGCTGCGGGAGCTGACCAAGCAGGGCCGGGTGAATCCTGACAGCGTCGTCCGGGGTCCGACGACTCGGCAGATGTGGACGTTTGCCGCTCGCGTCCGTGGACTGGCGCACCTGTTCGGCATCTGCTGGAACTGCAATCGGACGCTGCCTGCGCCCGGTCCCAACGAGGATCCGGACGACTTTTGCCTCTACTGCGGCGCGCTCATCGAGCCGCCGAGCAATCCGGACCAGCAACTCGAAGTCGCCGAGACGAGCGAGTCGCTTGGCATGAAAGGTGCCGACGGGTCCGGGCAGGTGGCCAAGGGGTCGAGTCGAAGCAAGTCAGCCGAGGAACGAGGGCTCGGCAAGCGGAAGGTCACGATTGGCGCAAAGTCGAGCGACCCGACCTCAAGCACCTCCGCGACTCCAGCTCCGGCACGTCGCCGCGTCATGCCGGGAGCGACCCGTGAAGCCGCCGACGGCAGCGACTCGCTCCTGACCACCGGCGAGCTTGCCACTGCGTTCAACCTGGACCGCAAGACCGGCTTCTGGCACCTGATCCGCCGACTGCCGCTGGCCTGGATCGCCGTTGTGCTACTTCTCGCGTCTCTGGTGGCCGGCGTCTTCCTCTACGGCGTGTCCGAGGTGGTGGAACTGGTCCGCGACCTTCTTGGTACGTGAGCCGGACGCTTCTGCTCATCGGCCTCGTCTGATAACCTCCCGGAGCTTGCATCGTGCGTCGGCTGAATGCGACGACATCGGTGAACCCGGAGAACGGATGCCCGACACGACCACTGCCCATCCCGACGATCCCATCGACACGCAAGCATCGACGGACGAAGCCTTGGCCGAACTGGCCGACGACGCCATCGACCGCATGCTCCGTGGCGACGAGGAGGCAAGGCCGCTGGATGTCGATGACGAGACGGGCGACGAGGCGCTCGATGCCCTGCTGCGTGGCGAGGACCCGACAGAAGCCGCGACTTCCGTTGCTGCGGAACTGGACGACGAAGCTTCGCCCGCTGCGGTCGTGGAGGACGATGGTGACGACGACGACGAAGGAGCCCCGCTCCTGCCGAGTGAGTTGGGCTTCGGCACGCCTGACTGCCTCGCCGCCGATGACGCGCTCGAGGATCGTCCGGCCGATGGAGCCATCGAGCACATCGAGGTCAAGCAACCGGTCTGGCAGGCCCCGCTCAAGTGGCTGGCTCGCCCGCTGGACAAGGCGGGCGATTCGACGCGAGATGCCGTCGGCAAGGTCGCGGTCGTCACGATGCTTAACGCGGTGGCGGTTCTGCTGTTCGTGGCGCTGACGTGAACGCCGTGCCATCATCGCATGGGTGCGTACCTTGGTTCATGAACTCGAAGCCGCGCCTCCTCACGGGCGACACACCCACCGGACGCTTGCACTTGGGCCACCTCGTCGGGTCGCTCGAGAATCGCCTGGTCATGCAGGACAGCGGCGAGTACGACTGCTATTTCCTGGTCGCCAACAAGCACGCCTTCACGACCCGGGCCCATGATCCGGAGGCGATCCGCCAGAGCGTCATCGACATCGTGCTCGACTGGATTGCCGTCGGCATGGACCCGAACCAGAGCAGCTTCGTCCTCCAGAGCGAGGTGCCGGCGATCGACGAATTGACGTTCTTCTTCAGCATGCTCCTGCCGTTCAACCGCGTGATGCGGAACCCGACGCTCAAGCAGGAAATCGGCGACAAGGGCCTGGGCGAGACGTATCCGTTCGGATTCCCGCTCTACGCGGTCGGCCAGACGGCGGACATCCTCGCGTTCCGCCCGGCCGTCGTGCCGGTGGGGGAGGACCAGCTGCCGCATTTGGAGCTGACGCGTGAGGTCGCCCGCAAGTTCGGCCAGACGTACGACGGCATCAGCCCCGAGGCGGACGACAAGGAGTACGCAAAGAAGGCGACCTTTCCCGTCATCGAGCCCAAGCTCGGCCGGGTCAAACGCCTCGTCGGCACCAGCGGCCCGAACGAGCAAGGCGTCCTGACGAAGATGAGCAAAAGCCTCAACAACGCCATCTTCCTCAGCGACGACGCCGACACGGTCAAGAAGAAGGTCATGGGCATGTACACCGACCCGAACCGCCTCCGCAAGACGGACCCCGGCGAGACGGACCCGGAGAAGAACCCCTTGTGGGCTTTTCACGAGACGTTCAACACCGATACGGCCTGGGTCAACGAAACGCGCGACCTCTACGCCAACGGCCGGATCGGCGACGTCGATGTCAAGAAGCGACTGGTCGAGGTGTTGAACGAGCTGCTCGAGCCCATCAGAGCCCGCCGTGCCGGCGTCTCGGAGGCGGACGCCGTCGATGCGTTGAGGCAGGGAACGACCCGTGCGAACGAGGTGGCGGAGGCGAGTCTGGCGATGGCGAAGAAGGCGATGCGTCAGGACTTCTTCGGGCGGACGTTGTCGCTCGCCTGACGTCTCATCGATGATTGGAAATCAGTCTTTCATCATCGGGCTGAAGCCGCGAACAGGGGCGTCACCATCCCGACGTCGTTGATAATAGCGGATGCTCTTGTAGGACTTTGCCAGCACAATTAGGAGAACAATTGATAAGCCCACAACTGCAGCATCTACGAGAACGGAGATGACTACAAAGTCTGAATCAGGCGGTGAGATCTCATCGACGAAGTACGAGCCGAGTTGTGCAGCGAGGACCAAGGACGTCAGGACGATTCCGAGGGTGATGCCCCAGGACTTTTCGTCTTGCGTTGCTATGCCGCTGATATGAAATCCAAGAGCCAGCATCACAGCCGCGACAGCGCACGCTGCGAACAAAGTCCTTTCGCTCGGTTCCACCACCGCCGCGAGAAGTGCCAAGAGCGAAAACACCAGCAAAAGGATTTCGAAACAGAACAGGAACCGCGTCGCTAGGCGTAGCGGGCGTCCTGGGTGATTGCGAGGCGGTAGCGGCATGATTCAGGGTCGTCGGATCTCTTGCAATCCTACATCAGTTCTGAATGATCTTTCGCGGATTGTACCTCAAACCCGTGGTGCGCCTCCGCGTCCGTCTCCACCCACGGCAGGGCCCGTTTGAGCTGCCAGATCAGAATCACGCACGCCCCGAACCAGAGCAGGCTCTCGGCGATCACGAAGCCGCTCGTCGGCAGCTTGCCCAGGCCGTGGCCGAAGGCGAGGGCGAGCGACAGCAACGCCTGAAAACTCGCGGCGACGATGGCGGCGATCAGTGGCAGACGCCGGCCGTTGACGAGGGACCACCAGGCGGCCAGGTAGAGCATCCCCGGCAACGCGAAGGCCACGCCGCCCAGGAGGAACCAGAAGAGCTGATGCTGCGACAGCGACGCGTAGAGCCCGTCGTACACGATGATGCCCATGCCGACGACGAACGAGATGCAACCCATCAGGAGCGTCGTCGCCCGGGCGAACGCGATCGCCTTGCCCCGGCCAAACGCGACGGGCTCCGCTTCGACGACTTCGGCGGTGATGCTCATGCCTGAATTATGCGCGTGGACGACCGTTTGTCACACCTTGAGCCGCGGACCCACGGTCCGCGGCTCACCGACGTCTTGACCACGAGAGAAGGTGCGACGCGACGAGGGCGGCGAGGCGAGGAGACGACGCAACGGGTCGTCGCCGCCGGGGTCGGGGAGGACGAGAAGGTCCGCGCTGAAGCCAAGTCGGATCATGCCCGCGGCGACGCCAAGGGCACGCGCGGCATGGACCGTCCCGAGCTTCCAGATCGTTGCCGCGTCAAGGTGCGGGCGATCGTGGGCGATCAGCGACAGATCCGCGAGCAGGTCCAGATCGGGCGAACTCGCCCGGCTGTCGGTGCCGACGGCCACGTTGATGCCGCGAGCGAGGAGATTCTCCAGCGGGTGCGGGTCGTGGCCGAAGTAGCGGTGCGTGCGTGGGCAATAGACCATCGACGCGTTGCCGACAGCGAGGAGGTCGAGGTCGGCGTCATCGACATAGTTGCCGTGGGCGAGCAGCACCGGCACCGTCGCGTCGAGCAGGCCCAGGTGCTTGGCGTAGGCGATGGCGGAGCCGGCGAAGGTCGGCACGTCATCGTCCCATCCGCCGAGAGTCGTCCATAGCTCGCGGAACGGGCCGGCATGTTGGGAGAGAAAGGTCACCTCGTCCCGCGTCTCGGCAAGGTGCGTCGCCAACGGCACGCCCCGCTCCTCGGCGGCGGCGAGGCAACGGCGGTAGTTCTCCGGCTCGACCGAGTACGGCGCGTGCGGCGAGACTGCCCCACCATCAGCAATTGCGGCGGGTAGTTGGAGATCGATCTGCCGACGCCGCGTCGCCAGGGCCCGGACCTCCCCAAAGCTGACGACGTGTAACGACGACTCCGCCAGTGCGGCCCGCGTGGCGGCGGGAAAGGCGGTGATGTCGCCGACCGTCGTGACCCCGAAGCTCAGCGATTCACGTGCCCCCTCAGCCGCCGACGCTGCCGCTCGCTCGGGCGTCGCGGGTCGAACGCCCAGCAGCCACGTCGCGAGGTGCTCGGGCGGCTCCGCGCTCGGCCACAAGTGGCTCAACTCCAGGTGGCAATGAGCATTCACCAGCCCCGGCAGCACGATCTGGTCGTCCAGCCGCAAGACTTCGCCATCCGTCGGTGCCTCCGCGGCGTCCACGATCGCCGTCACGATGCCGTCGTCGCAGATAATGGCCTGATCCTGTCCCACACCTCGTCGGTCTGTGTCGAACGTGACGAGGCGAGGGGCGTGGAAGATGTGTCGCGTCACGCCGGACGATAACGCCCTCGATTTGTTCAAGGTTTCGGCAGCGACCGTGTTGCAGTATGGTCGCAAGTCATGGCGGCCGAGTCAGAACCCATCATAACCGAAGAGGCGAAGATCGAAGAGATTGAGCAGCTTCGCGAAGCCCGCCAGACCATCGAGCGATTCGTGGAAGTTGTCGAACAGGACGGGCGATATCCGCTCGACGCGTTCCAGTTCCTCCAGGCGGGCATCCAGCACGCCATCGTCCGCACGCACGGCCGAAGCGCTGTTGAACGCGAAGAGCTCGAACCCGACGACGACCACCCGAACCACGTCAGCGGCCAACAGCTTTGCGAAGCCCTGGCCGACTTGGCCCTTCTTCGCTACGGCCGGCTCGCGACGGCGGTCCTTGGTGGCTGGAACATCAAGACCACGCAGGATTGGGGCAACATGGTGTTCCTGCTCGTCGACAACGATCTGCTTCAGAAGACTGAGCGCGACCGCATGAGCGACTTCGACGACGTCCTGTCGATCAAGGCCCTCGAAGCGGAATACGAGATCAAGACCGACGGCGAAATCCGAGCCGGCTGTGCCGTGCCGTCGACGCTGCTGACGGAAGACGACATCCCGTTCTAGAACACGATCCGTTTTGAACCATGGCTGACGCGTCTTCTGAACCCGCCGCCCCGCCCCCGTTCCAGCCGCGGCCGAAGTTGTTCGTGGCGTTGCTGGTGATTTTCGTGCTCTGGCTCGGATTCCTCGTCTTCCTCAACGCGACGACGTAGCGACGGTGCGCTCCGGGACCAACGTCAGGAGCGAGAGCCCGACGCTCGTCGCGAAGCACCACAAGCCCCAACGCAGGCTCAACTCGCTTCCGCCGGGCAACGCCTTGATCGCCAAGACGAGCAACGCGATGACGAGGACGTCGAGCATGGACCATTTGCCGGCGTGCTTGAGCAACCAGCCGACGCGTCCGCGGGTGCCGACTTCGTTGGCACCGGCCATGAGGGCGAGCTTGAGCGTCGGGAAGCAGACGGTGAAGGCCAGCAAGACGATGCCGATGAGCAGATCACCGCTACGGAGCAGGTGCAGGATGCCGCTGAGCAGGCTGTAGGTCGTCTCCCGCTGGTCCGAGGCGTCCGGATCGAGCAGGCGGATCCAGCCGTCCCACCGGCCGAAGTCGGTCGTGATGGTCATCGCCGGCGCCACGAGGCCGAGCCCCAGCAACGCCGCCGCCGACAGGATCAGCAGCCGCATCAGCGACTGGCGGTAGGGGTTCATCGGTCGCTGGCCCTCTCGAGCAGGTCCGGCAAGTCAATGTTCCGCGGCACCATGTCCAGCACCAATCTCGCCACGCCGCCCTCGTCGAACGTGAAGCGGTTGACACCTTCCTTCAGCGACACCAGCGGCAGGTCAAATCGACCGGCACGATCGCTGAAGCTCACGTCGTCGTCCCACACCTCGATCCGCAGAACGCCGCCCTCCTCGGCCCGGACCAGCGGTGCGGCGACAGCGGTGCCGATGTCGACCTCGCCGCTGAGCAAGGCGTCGCGGACGTCGAGCCGGAGCAGGTCCCACTCGGCAATGAGGACGTCGTCACGGGTGGCGGACTCGTGCAGGAGCGTGTTGTTCCAGAAGAGCTTGACGTTGATGTCCGGCGTGCCGTCGTTGCCGTCCCAGCTGTCGCCGTCCGGCTTCTGCGGGCGAAGTTCGACGAGCTTGAGATGCGCGTAGTAGTCGCCGTCGCGGACGAGGTTGAGCGAGACGATCTTTGGCGGCACTGGTTCCGGCTCCTGCTGCGGCGGCGGGTTGCCGCGCTGCGACTGCCCCAGACGGGGTGAGCTGGAATCGACCCGCACGACCGGCTCATTTTCCTGTTGCAGTGCGACCCACCCGAAACCGGCGACGCCCACCACGACGAGCGTCGTTAGGACACCCATCAACCAGGCAAACCATCGCCCCGGTGCGGTTTCGGACATGCAGGACGGTACGCGAACCGCGTTCCACCCGTAGTCAGGAATCGACTTGCGGGGCTTCTGCGTGTTTCAGAGCTGCTGCGTGTCCAGAGGCCTTCTGCTCGTCTCATGGCTCTTGCACGTTCACCTATTTCGCGACGCATCACGGCGACCCATCCATAAGCTTCCGCGGATGTCCGATAACCAGCCACACAGCGATCACCCCTCCGCCGCCACCCTCGGTCAGCTCAAGGCGACCGACTACCAGTTCCTGCCCGTCAAGGACGAACTTCGAAAGAACCTCATCGCCAAGCTCCGCAGCGGCGAGGAGCTCTTCCCTGGCGTCCGCGGGTATCGCGACAGCGTCATCCCGCAGATCGTCAACGGCATCCTGGCTAAGCACGATCTGCTCTTTCTGGGCCTGCGTGGACAGGCCAAGACACGCATCCTGCGGCTGCTGCCGACGCTGCTCGACGAGTGGATTCCCGTCATCAGCGGCCTCGACCTCAACGACGACCCGATGCAGCCGGCAACGCAGGTCGGCAAGGCCAAGGTCCACGAGCACGGGGACGACACGCCGATCGAGTGGGTGCATCGCAGTGCCCGCTATCAAGAGAAACTCGCAACGCCGGACGTCACGATCGCGGACCTCATCGGCGAGATCGACCTCGTCAAGCACGCAGAAGGTCGATACCTCAGCGACGAGTCGACGATGCACTTCGGCCTGATTCCGCGAGCCAATCGCGGCATCTTCGCCATCAACGAGTTGCCCGACCTCTCGCCGCGCATCCAGGTCGGTTTGTTCAACGTGCTCGAAGAACGCGACGTGCAGATCCGCGGCTACCCGATTCGCCTCGAGCTCGACGTCTTCCTGACGTTCAGCGCCAACCCTGAGGACTACACCAACCGCGGCCGCATCGTCACGCCGCTCAAGGACCGCATCGGCACCGTCATCCGCACGCACTACCCGGCGACGGCTCAGGAAGGAATCGAGATCGCCAACGACAACGCGTGGCTGCAACGTGCAGACGGCGTCAGTGGCAGCGGCGTGGGCGTGGTGGTGCCGCCGTACATGCAGCTCATCATCGAAGAGGTCGTTCGGCTGGCCCGCAACAGCCCGCACGTGTCACAGGCGTCGGGCGTCTCGGTCCGCACGAGCATCGCGAATCTCGAAGCCGCCGTCAGCAACGCCGAGCGACGCGGCATCCTCACCGGCGAAGAACGCGTCGCGGTCCGGCCTTGCGACTTGCAGCACCTCATCGCCTCGAGTCGTGGCAAGGTCGAGATGACGCTCGCTGAAGACGACGCGAGCGAGGACAAGCTGCTCAAGACCCTCATCGGCGAGGCGATCAAGAACGTCTTCGACGCCGTCGCAGAGCCGGACGACTTCGAGACCATCAGCGAGCAGTTCCAGGGCAACCTCACGTTCCCGGCCAACGATGAGCTGTCGGCACAGGAGTTCATCCAGAACATGGACCAGGTCGACGGGCTGACCGACGGGGCCAAGCAAATCGCCCGGGGCCTGAAGATGGACCCGGACGATCCGCAAGTGCTCGCCGGTGCCGGCGAGCTGCTGCTGGAAGGCTTGTACGTCCACAACCGGCTCAGCAAGCTTGACACGGACGGCAAGAGCTTCTTCAAGCGGTAGGGTTTTTTGTGGATCGACGAGCGGCATTTCAGGAGAGCTGGCTGCCTTGGCTGGCCCTTCTGGCGCTCGTTGGGGCGTCGTTCGCGGCGGGACCGACAGTTACGACCTGGTGTGTACTGCTGTGGCTCGGCTGGTACGGGCCGATGGTCGTGCGATCCACGCGCGACGCAGGAACAACGGTCGTGGTCTCGATGCTCGCCCTCGTCAGCGGCGGGCTGAGCTACGGGTGGGAGGATCACGTCCACCTGCTGCTCATCGCGGGCCTGGTGATGACAGTGGCCTGCCTCATCACACGCGGCCGCCTTGCGCAGAGTCGGTTGAGTGTGTTGTTGACCGGCATTGTCGCTGTGGGATGGTGTGGGACGATGCTCCACGGAGTGGGATCGACGGGCGGGACGCCGCCCCACATCGTGGTTTGGATGCTGGCGGGGCCTCCAGTCGCCGGCGTGGCCGTCAATTTGCCGTACTTACGCCACTTTATCCGGGCGATCCGACAGGATGGGCAGTAGATGTGGATAAATCCACAGTTGGTTCCGCTTCAATTACTTAGCAAGGACACAGGAAGTTGTTACCGCCACTGAGCGGCTCCGAGGCTCGGCCCGAACGGCATCGGCTTCCCCACGTTGCCAGTGTGGGGCTCAGTGGTTATCATTCCACAACCGAACCAACGAGTGGGAACTTGAGGAGGCCGAAGTGGTCTTCGATCCCAGTCAGCGGACGAACGGAGCACCTTGGCCCAGGACGGCAACCCAGTCCCGCTGCCCAACGACGCTTCGGACGCTGCCGCCGACGCCCCATTTCTTATCGGCCACTTCGACCTCACCCTTGATGAAAAAGGACGGCTTCTCATCCCCTCCGACGTGCGCAAGGCGCTCGATCCGGATCGGCATGGGACGTCGCTCGTCGTCATTCGAGGCTCCAATGGGCACATCTGGATTTATCCGGACCGCTTCTACCAGAAGCATATCGCCCCCAAGCTGCTCCGCCCCGTCCCGAGCGACAACATGCTCGAGTACATGCTCAACCTTCATGGCCAGAGCAAAGCGATCACGCCAGACAAAGCCGGTCGCGTCGTCCTGCCAGAGCCGACGGTCGACCGTGCGGCGTTGGGTAAGGACGTCACGCTGGTCGGCGTCGGCAACCACTTGCAGCTTTGGCCCCGTGAGGAGTGGCGTCGCTTCCTCGATCGCACGAACAAGGACCTGCCTCGCATTGCCCAGCGTTTCGCTGAAGAGACGGGCGAGGTGACGGTCCGCTAGGTCGGCTCCACTGGGGCCGACTACCAGATCCGGGGCCACTGCCCCGACCCGCGACGCAGCATGTCGTGGCCGCGGCTGACACGAGCCGCAGACAAAGATGCAGCTTCCACCGCGACGCTGCATGATGTGCAAGCCGACCGGCAGCGGGCACGGATCGCCCCGCCCGTCGAAGCAGAGGCCCTTGGCCCGCTTCGCCGGTGAAGGATTCCCCGCCGGACGGAACAACCGCTTCACGCCAGCCCGCCCCTTGGCGGCCGCTGGCTCCGACTGCCCACAAAAGCCTCCCGTGAGGCCGACGGCGATCGGTACGCCCACGCCTGACGACGGTCGTCAGGAATCGAGTGGGTCACGATTCACCTTCTATGGAGACACTCGACCGCTTCCGCTTCATCAGGACGATGCCCGGCAGCGGATCGACACCGACACCCAGCCACGTAACTCGCATCTGCGACCCGGGACATGGAGGTCCCACACACGTCGCAGTCCCCGCGTCAGACCCACGGACGGGTCCGCACGCGGGCCGGCATGAAGGGCGTTTCGGCGTCTACCTCATGCGTCGCTTCAGAAGGATCGTCGACCCGGTGGCACCCGGCGATGCAAGACTCTTGGGGCGGATTCGGACCTTCGGTGGCACGATGCCGCCGACCGGGATCGCGAGCTAGTGGGGCAACGAGATGGCAAGCACGAACCAAGCTGCGACGGACCCGCGACCCTCGCGTTCGCCGTAGCCCCAGGTTCGAGCATCGGCCGCCATCTCCTTGTCGGCAGGAGCACCTCATCCCGTGACGCCACCGGAAGGCGTTACCGATGAACGGGCTCCTGTCCCTCAACCAGCCGGCGGGTCGACGCAGACCCGACCCGCCGGCCCCCGGACGCGACCGATGGCTGTCAGCTGATTCCACCGAATCGGCCTCAGCGCTTCGGACCGCCGGAGCGGGCGCTTCCTCGGATTCCCCGGCCTTTGCGGTCGCCGAGCCAACGCCCACCCGGTGCCTCCGCCGGTCCCGGCAGGGCCTGATCTCCCTGCTGATCGGACGTGTCCATTGCCCCTTGGGCCCCACCGGCCCGGCCGCTGATCCGGCCTGACCGGTTTCGCGGCGATCCCCAGGATCGTCGCCCCGTCAGCCGTTGCTGACACCACTGCTCTTGCTGTTTCGCCGGCCGAAGGAGCGAGCGGAGCCAAACTAGGGACGGCTTCCCAGCTACCAACAGCTTCGGGGGGCAAGGACGCCCGGCTCCCGCTCCTCCGGCGGCGACACCTGCTACGACGCTCCAGTTCCGCCTTCAGCCGCGACCCCGTGAGCCACCGGCCGCGGGGAGCTTGGGGCGCTTCCTGGATCCGCACGCCCACCGGCAAGGTCAATCGCTGCGTGAGCGGCCCATGGTCAAGCCACGACGATCCGACAAGACCCGCGTTCACGTGTAGCCGGCCCGATAAGTCGCAGATGGCCATCCGTCAAGGAGAACGCGTTGAGACGCACCATGACTAAGCCGATGCACCGCGGTCCGGGGGCCTCTTCGTCGTAGCAACACGACCCAGCGAAGGAATCGGATGATCAAAACGTGGATGATGGGGACCCGCCTCCGAGCGGCCCGGAAGCAGAGGACGAGGAGGCACACCGTCTCCTCGCCGGTCGCCGTCGCGACCATGGTGGCGGTCGCAGGTTTGCTCATCACGATGGCTGCCGTCCGACAGGAACAGCGGCGTGTCGAGCAGACGGTCGACGTCGAGCTGGAACACGTCGCCGACAAGGTCGTGCAGGCGACGGCTGAGCTTCTCGAGACATACGAGGTGGTCCTTCGCGGGGCCCGCGGCTTCACGCGGGCCAAGGATGACGAGGTCAATTGGAACGATTGGCGGCAGTATTGCGAGCAGATCGGCATCGTCGATCACCTCGGCGGCATCGAAGGACTTGCCCTGATCCAGAAGGTCTCAATCGACGAGATCGCCCCCTTCAGCGACAAGATCCGCTCCGAGTACTGGCCTGATTTCAAGATCAGGCCTGAAACGCACGACGACGCCGATCGTTTCGTCATCCGGTATCACGAGCCGCTGAGCGCCAATTATGAGGCCATCGGCTTGGACGTCAGTTCAGTGCCCGAAGTGCGAGAAGCGCTCGGCACCGCCATCGCCACCGGACGAGCCATCCTCAGCCACCGAATCGAGCTGGCTCAGCGTCGAACGGAGGACGATCGCTCGGGCAAGGTGATGTACCTGGCCCTGTACGACGGCGGCGAGACGCCGGCCAATCCTGCCGAACGTACGGAGAAGGTCATCGGCGCCGTCGGCTTGCCAGTCTTCATCGACACGCTTTTCAACCGAGCTCTGGATCGTGCCGACACCAAGCACAAGGTGGTCGTTGTCCGCGACGGCAGCACCGGCCAGGCCATCTGGCAAAGCCATCGCGATGTGGATCTTCAAGCCGTTGCATCGACGGATCAGCTGGCCCGGCGGGACCTGGAGGCGTACGGACGATCGCTGAAGTTCGTCGTAGCGCCTTCGGCAGCCTCACCAGCGGGTGTCACCGCGGCGTGGACGGCACTGGTCATCGGCCTCACCGGGACAACCTTGCTGACGACACTCGTCGGGGTCTTGACGGCGACCCGTCTCCGAGCCCGTCGTCATGCCGAACGCATGCGACAGCATGCCGCTTCGAACGAAGCCAAGTTCTCCGCCGCCTTCCGCGGCAGCGGCATCGGCATGGGGCTCGCCGACCTCAGTGGCAGGTGGATCTCCGGCAACGACGCCCTGTGCAAGCTCCTCGACATCCTCCCGGGCGACCTGACGGACAACGGCCTGCAAGCCATGACCCATCCCGCGGAGCTCGAACGCCTGATCGACGCACTCGGCACGCTCATCTCCAGCCGGTCCCGCCACGCCGACTTCGAGGCGCGGTTCCTGCGACCTTCAGGCACCGTCTGGACGCACGTGAGTCTGAGCCTGGTCAGCCCGACCTTGCCCAAAGCCGGCCAAGCCGGCGGTCTCGAGAACGCGTATCTCGTGGTTCAGGTTCGCGACGTCTCGGACTCCAAGAAGCTCCAAAAGGAGCTCGCTCACGCCGCAACGCACGATGCTCTGACGAACCTGCCGGGACGCAGTGCATTCGAGGAGGCTCTAGCCGCCTGCTTCACGCCGACCAGCTCCCGCCTCCGCGTCGGCCACAAGGGCTTTGCGGTCCTCTTCCTCGATCTGGACAACTTCAAGGAAATCAACGACACCCTCGGCCATGAAGCCGGTGACCAGCTGCTCAAGGGTGTGGCCGGCCGGATCTGCAAGCAACTGCGGGCCAGCGTACGTGAGACGCCGCACGCTCAAGGTGACATGCCCGCCCGATTGGGGGGTGACGAGTTCGTCATCCTGCTCGACGGTGTCGAGTCGGCCCAGGCGGCCATCGCGGTGGCCCGGAGGCTGCGGCGGTCGATCCTCGAACCGTTCCGCGTGCTCGGCCAGGAAGTGTCGGTCGGCGTCAGCGTCGGCGTGGCGACGAGCTTCGGCCGATACGGGTCGTCCAACGCAATGCTCCGTCACGCGGACTTGGCCATGTACCGCATGAAGGAAGCCGGCAAGGAAGCCGGACGACCCTTGACCGACATCTGCCTCGCCGACGACGTCGAGGAGACGCTCAAGCTGGCAATCCCGCACGACGAACAGCGAGTAGCGGCGTAGCTGGAGCAGCTACCCCTGCGTCATCCTGACGCGTTGCGCCATGGCGGCCGCCGTGGATTTTCCTGGCCGATCGCCGCGGCGGGTCGCGCTCCACGTGGAGCGCGCTCGACCCCCGATTGGCCACGACGGCGTGGGATTCGAAGCCGGCGGCGCTCCACGTGGAGCGCGCGAACGGTCGCGCCGGCGGTCATCGGCGTGCAAAAACCGTCCGCCGAAGTCGTCGTAGCGTTCGAACGGTGAACCGAAACCTTCCGCCGGCGTGGGGTCAAAGTGCAACCGGCGGACAACCTTCGCCGCCTCGCAACTGCGTCATCCTGTCGGCACCTCCGCCTGCAGATAGCAGTAGAGCGACCCGTGCCGCCCCTGCGTCGGGAACCGCAGGACCGTCGCCCCTGGAAAAACGCTGCGGAAGACCGCGATGATCTCCTCGCTGTCGCTGAGGTGTTCGTGCCGCATCAGCCGCCGATAGCTGTGGCCGGTTCGGATCCGATACGCCAGCCCCGTCGTCATCCGCCAGCCCAGGCCCCACAGGAACCCGCCCTCGCTCGGAATGCCGTGCTGCATGAGGCCGCCCGGGGCCAGAAGCTCGCGACACCCTCGCAAGACCCCCGGCAGATCCGCTAGGTGCTCCAGCACCGCCACGCTCACGATCCGCGCGTACCGCCGATCCCGCGGCACCTCGCTGAGGTCCGCCCACACGTCCCGCACCACAGGCCGATGCTCGCTGTCCTCGTAAAGGTGCCGCTGCGGCTCGATCACGTCGTAGCCCCACTCGCGGACGAACGGCGACTCGTGCGGCACGTGATTCAACGTCCCGGCACCGAGCTCCAGCACCGGCCCCGCCACGCCGCCGGCGGCGACCTGCTCGTGCATCCACGCTTCGGCACCCTGGGCCAGTCGGCTCATCAGGCCCTTGCCCTGCCGATTCCGCTTGTACTCGGTCTCGTAAATCGCGGCCTGCTTCGGCGGCAACGGAGGTCGCTGACGCGGGTAGGAGGCCAACAGCTCGCTCGTCGTCACAGCCCGATCCGTTCCGTGTGACGGGTGCGACGAAGCTCGGCAATCTCCCGCTCGCGTTCAGCGAACGCCTTACGCCGATCTGGGCCTCGTCCGATCGCTTCGTCCGCGTCGTCGGCCTTGCCGCGGAAGAACGTCGCCGCCTCGCCGAGCATGACGATGTAGATCCCGCCGAAGCCGATCGTCAGCAGGACGAGCACCAGCCCCAGGCACCCGATAGCAAACCCGCTGACCAGATCCAACCCGCCGCCGAGGAGCGACAATGCGATGAACAAACCCAGCACGCCGCCGAAGCCCAGGAGCAGCAGCCACAACGCGACCATCGACTGCCCCGCCCGGTCCTGCAGCGGCGGGTCGTTGCCGCGGTACGCCAACTCGCGGATGTACCCGGCGCTGAGCGGAAAGATGCAGAGCCACAGCACCTCCAGGCTCAGGAGAATCAGTGCGGTCGGCGTCTGCGTGCCCGCCGCCAAGCCGCCTTTCGACGTGACGACCGTATTCAGGAACGTAACGAGCGACAGCAGCAAGCCGGCGAGGGCGAGGATTCGCAAGGCCAGCCGCATCTTCGGCGACGCGTCGATGCCCGACGGATCGGGCGTGGCCAGGAGCCAAAACCCCGCCGCCGCCGTGACGGTGATGGCCACCGACAACGCCGCATCGACGATGGGCGGAATCGACACGAACGCAAAAGCCAACCCCGACACGAACATCACGACGCCCGCCCAAAGCACCAAAAGGCAACCCAGGGCCAGCGTGCGGAGCCAATCAGGATTCGACAGGAACAGCTGGTCCTTCTGTTGCCGGCGGCTGAACTTCGGGATCGGCGTGCCGCACTCCGGACACCGGCCGTCGCGAGGCAGGCCAACAAGATTGTACCCGCACCGTCGGCACGGCTGATCCGTCTGCACCGTCGCCTGCTTCGGCTTGGCCGGTTTCTCCTCTGGCAGCTCCGCTGGCTCGGTGATGTCGTAGCTGCCGTCTGCGGTAAATTTCGTTTCTCGAACGGGCTCGATGACCTCCGCCTCGACAGGCCGGGGCTGGTACGACTTGGGAACGATCTCGTCGTCGTCAGGCAGGCGGCGGTCGAGCAAATCGGTGCCGAAGCCGTCGTGGCTCAGGTTGTCGCGCGGGTCCGGCACCTCGTCAGCGAGCAACGGCACGAGCTCGTCGTCGTCGGGTTGGCGAGATGGGTCGCGAGGATCGGACACTCGGGGGCAGGTTAAGACGAGACGGTGTCTGGGTCACCTGCAGCATCCCGCGACGACGTGGTAGTCGCAAGGTGGTTTCAAGTAAAGCGTCCTTCGAGCCGCGGACCCACGGTCCGCCGGTCTGACGATTCGCGGTGCTCGGTGGGTCTCGCCCTTTCTGCAGAAGGTTCACCACGCGACGCGAACGCCCTGTCAGAGAACGGGACCCGTTGCAGACAGGTGGCTCGTTAGACCGGCGGACCGTGGGTCCGCGGCTCACCGATAAACGGGCTTCAGTTCGCGCGGGCGTAGAGTCACAACGTGACTCGCGAGGTGAAGGTCAATCTCATCTTCCTGATCGCACTGCTGATCCTCACGATCCCCGGGCTCGTCCTGATCGTGGGCAAGG
>CAYMAS010000042.1:29070-34647 GCA_964388485.1 uncultured Tepidisphaerales bacterium
CGTGGCGGGGTGAGGGCGGGCTCAACGCCGCGCCGCCGTCGTCGCGGGTGGCGACGCCGTATCTGAATCCGGTCGGCACGGCACCGGGCGTCGTGCGGCTCTATCCACCGGAGACGGTGGACTTTGTGCAGGATCTGAGCCGGCAGTTCACCAATGGGCCGCAATTGCGAAAGTACGAGTCGGGCGGTCGGCCCAATCCGTTGCTGGGCGAGCGTCGTCACGTCGAACTGCTGGGCCGAAGCGACGGCGAGTGGATCGTCGCGGTATGGCAACACGAGGACGGGCCGGATCTGGAGTCGATCGCGGTCGAGCCCGGCGGATCGAGTCGCATCGTCAGCCATGTCGAGGTGCCGCAGGACGTCCGCCGGGAGCTGCAGAAAGGTCCGCAGTTCGGCGCCCTCAAGGGCTTTGCCGGCTACGCCGCCCCGCCGCGTCGGGTGTCGATCGTGGCGTTGCAGGCCGATGCCGGGGAGGTCCGGCTGTCGTGGCAGCGAGGCGACATCGACGGCTACGACGTGTTGAATCTCGCAGACCCGGCATTGCCGTCGGCGGCCGATGCCGATATGACAGAGGAGCGGCGCGAGAACGTCGCCGCTTCTTCCACTTCAGGCCCCGAAGGGACACGATCACCTTGACTGCCGGCGTTACTACGACCACCGCTCCCGACTCGAGCTACCCCGACGTCAGCCGACCGTCATCGGGCCGACGTCGACTGGACTACATCCCGATCGACGAAGCCGGCTTGGCCTTGCGTGCGGCTTGGGCGACGTACCTGGGCCTTGCGCTCGTTCCGCCGGCGGCGATGATCGGAACGATCTTCTACCTGCTGTTCACCGGCAACGACAGCGTGATTCAGGGCTACGTCGAGAACGATTTTCAGGCGGGGTTTTGGTTCCTCGTCTTCGGCATGATCTTCCTCGGCCTGGCGTTGCCGGCGGGGTTCTGGTTCCGCCAGCACGCGTGGCGCGAGTACGAAGAAGGCGGCGTGGCGAAGCCGAGGAACTACCTTAAGGGTTGGCTTGCGGTCTGGCTTCCGCTGGTGGCGGGCGGCGTTCTCGGGTTCATTGGTTTGGCCTTGACGCGAGAGTTCGCCACCGTCTTCATCTCGATGCTCGCCTTCGTCGTCTTCCTGGCGATGTCGCCCAACGGGCACGTCCTGACCCGGCCGGTCGGCGATGTGGACGACCCGGGCACGTACGAAGAGCCGAAGTAGCGGCCCGTTGCCAATGCTGCCAATGCTGCCAATGCTGCCATGCCCCTGCCGCTGCTCGCATTGACGCTGGCGGTCGTTGCCGTCGTGGCGACGTGGCTGATCGAGCGGCTGATTCGTCAGAGGTACGATCGGCAGCTGGACGATCTGGCCGAGAAGTTCGATTACCGCCGTTCAGCCGCCGCCCCGGTCGAGTTGTTGCCGATGGTCCGCGACGCGTTGCCGCACACGGGCGTCGTGGCGTTGAGCATTGACGACGCGTTCGTGCGTGGGACGGACGAGGAGGAGACGTGGGTCTGTCGCATCACGTACACGGTCGGCGGCGTTTCGCGTCGGCGGCGATTGTCTCGGGCGATTCGACTTTCAAGCGAGCAGCCGCCGACGCATTTGCACCCGGACGAGAAGCCGACGGCGGCGAGCATGGCGTCGTTGATGAAGTTGGGGCGTTGGAAGTCACACATTCATCGTGAAAAGTGACATTCGTCGAGGTCGGATGATCGATGAGGCGGCTGCTAAGTCCGTACCAGCAGCGGCTTCGTGCGGCGCGGCGTCGCGGGTGTGGCAGCGTGACGCAGGTGCGGCAGGAACCGGTAGTTGCCCCAGGGGTCGCTCTGGCTTCTAATGCTGCGGCACCTGCGTGTTCCGGTCTCGCGTCGTCAGCGAGACAGAAGCCCGCGTTTGCGGCGAGTCCCTTCGCCTCACAGGTCAGACATGAGCGAGTCTTACGAACCAACGCACGACCCCGACGCGGCCGAGACGCAATCGGCCCAGACGCAACCCGTCGGCTACGCCCAAGCGGGCAAAGGCCGATTCGTCTTTCCCCGGTGGGCCAACTTCCTGTTGCCCGTCCTCGTCGTCGCCATCGGCGGCGGAGCGTTGTACGCCCCGACCTTCGCCGGCTTGGCGTTGCACGCGGACACGCTCAACATCGGCTACCAGCCCGAGCAGCCGGTGCCCTACAGCCACGCGCTTCACGTCGGCCAGCTCGGCATGGACTGCAAGTACTGCCACACGACCGTCGAAAAAGCCGCTTTCGCCGCGGTGCCGCCGACGCAGACGTGCATCAACTGTCACGCCAACGTCGCGACGCAGAGCCCGACCCTCCGCAAGGTCTACGACTCGTGGGAGACCGGCGAGCCGATCGAGTGGATCAAGGTCCACGACCTGGCTGACTACAGCTACTTCAACCACTCGGCCCACGTGAACGCTGGGGTCGGTTGCTACAGCTGCCACGGCCGAATGGACCAGATGGAAATCGTCTACCAGGCCCAGCCGCTGAACATGGGCTGGTGCCTGCAGTGCCACCGTCAGCCCGAGAACTACCTGAGACCGCGTGAGCAGGTCACGAACATGACCTACCACCTCGGCAAGGGGCCCAACGACCTGCAGCGAATCAGCGAGGAGGAGACGCTCGAAGAGGCTCAGCTCCGCGTCGGAATGCAGCTCAAGGAACAGTACAACATCAAGGACGAGGCCTACATGCAGGCCTGCAGCACCTGCCACCGCTGATCGTGAGTCGACCGTCGTGAGTGGTGAGTCGGCCAGATCCGACCGCACCGTTCCGCTTCTGACCCAGCTTACCGCCTCCGACTCACGAATCACCTGCCAAGTCGCCTCTCTATGACTGCCAGCGCCGATCATCCCGCCATTCAGCCAAACGAGTCCGGCCGGACCTACTGGCAGAGCTTTGAGCACCTCGCCGCCTCGCCCGAGACGGCAGATTTGGTCGCTAAGGAGTTCCAGAGCTACGACCCCGACGACGTGACCCAGCCGCCGAGCCGGCGGCGATTCCTGCAGTATGCGGCGGCATCGATGGCTTTGGCGGGCGTTGGCCTTGGTGGTTGCAGGCGTTGGCCGACGGAGGTCATCGCCCCCTACGCCCACAAGCCCAACGATCACGTTCCGGGCATCCCCGACTACTACGCGACCAGCTGGGAAATCGGCGGCATCGGCCAGGGCCTGCTCGCCGAGTCGTTCGACGGTCGGCCGATCAAGCTCGAAGGCAACCCGACGCACCCCGGTGCCCGGACGCGCTCGTTCGATCCGGAACATCCGGGTAAAGGCTGGGGCTCGACCACCCTCTACGCCCAGGGTCAGACGCTGGAGCTCTACGATCCCGAGCGGAGTCGCGGCATCTCGACCGGTGCCGGCCGGGCCCGCGTTCGGGTGACGGAAGACGATTTTGTCAACGGCGTGCTGCCGGGTCTGCAAACGGCGATGGCCGCGGGTCGCTTCGCCGTGCTGGCCGAGGCCACCGCCTCGCCGACGACGCTGCGTCTGCTCAAAGAGCTGCCCGCTGGCTCTTGGTACACCTGGGAAGCGGTCTCGCCCTTCACGACGCGTGAGGCGACGACCGCGGCGTTCGGCAAGGCGCTTCGGCCAATCTACCACCTTCGCGATGCCGAAGTCGTGTTGAGTCTCGACGACGACTTCCTCGGCAACGGGCCTGTGATGACGCGTTACGCCGCCGACTGGTCCGCCGGCCGTGCTTCGGCTGACGACGAGGCCAAGCCGCGGATGTTGAGGCATTATCAGGCGGAAAGCCGTTTTTCGCTGACCGGCACGAACGCCGACGTCCGCCTGCCGCTGCGGCCCAGCGAGCTGCCGATCTTCGCCCGGATGGTGCTGGCCCGGCTCGAAGGCGAAGCCGACGACACCGCGCTGGGCGGCAACTCGCGACTGGCCGCCTTCGCCGACATGGCCGTCGCCGATCTCAAAGCCGCCGGCAGCCGTGCCCTCGTCGCCTTCGGCTCGCACCTCTCGGCCGACCTGCAAACTGTGGCCATGAAGCTCAACGAGCTCCTCGGCGCCAACGGCACGACAATCACCTACATCGACGATCCCGTCGAAGTCGGCGGCACCATCACCGAACTGGCCCAGCGGCTCGCGAACGGCACCGTCGATGCCCTCTTCATTCTCGGCGGCAACCCGGTCTACGACGCACCGGCCGACCTCGACTTCGCGCAGCTGCTCGGCAACGTCGAGACAAGCGTCCACCTCTCGCCGTACGTCGACGAGACGAGCCTGGCAACGACGTTCCACGTCCCGCGGGCGCACTTCCTCGAATGCTGGGGCGACACCCGTGGCCTCGACGGCACCTACGCCCCGCAGCAGCCGCTGATTCGGCCGCTGTTCAACGGCAAGTCGTCTATCGAGATGCTCGCCGCCCTCCTGGGGCGAGACGTCACTGACGGTTACGACCTCGTCCGAGAAACCTTCAGCCAGATCACGGGCAAGACCCTTCAGGAAATCGATCCGGCCTTCCGCGAGTTCCTTCACGACGGCGTCCTCGACGGCACCGCCACTGAGCCGGTCGATGTCGGCACCGTGACGGTCGCCGAAGCTCCGGTCATCGCGGCGGCACAGGGTTTGGAAGTCACGTTCTGCACGAGCGGCGGCGTCTATGACGGGCGATTCGCCAACAACGGCTGGATGCAGGAAGCTCCCGACGCGATCACCAAGCTCACTTGGGACAATGCCGCCCTCATCGGCTCGCAGGAGGCGGCGGATCGCGGCATCCGCACCGGCGACGTCTTGCGGCTGACGCTCGGCGAGCGTGCCCTGGAGATCGCCGCCTACGTCCTGCCGGGCCAACCCAACGGCGTCATCACCCTGCCGCTGGGCTACGGCCGACGGGCTGGCGGCACGCTCGCCGTCCGCACCAACGACCACGGAGGCGGGTTCGACACTTACCAGCTCCGCACCAGCGACGGCCTCTACCACAACGTCGGCCTTGAAGTCGACAAGGTCGGCCTGCGGTACGTCCTGGCAATGACGCAGAACCACCACCTCATCGACGACACCGGCTACAAGGGCCGCGAAAAACGCGTCGGCGAGCAGGGCAAGGACGGCAAGATCATCCGCGAGACCAGCTTCGACAAGCACAAGAAGTGGCTCACCGGCCAAGACACCGAGCGGAAGCACCCGACCAAGCGGAAGTACGACTACGGCGGCCTGTCGCTGCAAATCTTCCAGCCGCCGAGCCTCTACAACTACCCCCACGCCTGGGGCATGGCCATCGACATGACCGCCTGCACCGGCTGCAGCGCGTGCGTCGTCGCCTGCCAGAGCGAGAACAACATTCCGGTCGTCGGCAAGGAGTCGGTCCTCAACAACCGCGAGATGCACTGGCTCCGCGTCGATCGCTACTTCAAAGCCGCCGGCGAAGATGTCGACGAGAAGAAGCTCGATGACAACCCCGAGGTCGTCTACCAGCCGATGGCCTGCGTGCAGTGCGAGAACGCGCCGTGCGAGCAGGTTTGCCCCGTCGCCGCCACCGTGCACGACACGACGGGCCTGAACGTGATGGTCTACAACCGCTGCATCGGCACGCGGTACTGCAGCAACAACTGCCCCTACAAGGTCCG
>CAYMAS010000043.1:0-33754 GCA_964388485.1 uncultured Tepidisphaerales bacterium
GCATCCTCGAGCGGGCGGACAAGGCGTGGCAGACGATCCGCGGCATCGAGTTCCGAAGCGTCACCGTCGAGGCGTACAAGGGCAAGCAAGGGCCGTGCATGGATCGCAATCAGGCGGTGATTTACCTCGGACCGTGGAAGCGGGTCATCGACGACGACGGCCACACGCTAACCCGCGGCGAGCGGATGGCGGTGTGCGACAAGACGTTCAAATTGTACGGCCGCGAGCCGTACAAGGGGCAGTTCGCATACGTGGAGCCGTTGCAGGAGGTGCCGTTGGACGACGCGACGCCGTTCGACTGTCGGCGGAACGCGACGCGTGACCCGCGGGAGACGAAGGGGCGGGATTACGTCGAGACGACGATGCCGGACCAGTCGGCCAGTGCCTGCGGGCCTGGGGGTTGCTGTTAGCCCGTAGGGTGGGCTTCAGCCCACCGTTGTTTCTTGAACGAACGCCACTCCTCGCACCCGATGGTGGGCTGAAGCCCTCCCTACGACATGACTGCTACCTCCAAAGGCCTGACGCCCGTCACGATCAACGGCACGCCCAAGCGTGGCTCGTTCGTCGCCGCCGTCAAGGCGTCGCAGCCGGGGCCGCTCGTTGGCGAGACGCTCGACACGGTGCAGGTCAACATCGGCCTGACCTGCAACCTCGCCTGCCGCCACTGCCACGTGACCTCGGGGCCCAAGCGCGAGGAGCAGATGTCGCGTGAAACGCAGCACCAGGTCCTCGACGCCGCCAAGCGGGCCGGGGCGAAGGTGCTCGACATCACGGGCGGCGCGCCCGAAATGAACCCGCACTTCCGCGAATTTGTCGATGACGCGCTGGCGATGGGCCTGAGGGTCATGGTGCGGACGAACCTGACGATCCAGCTCGTCGAGGGGTACACCGATCTGCCGGAGTGGTACGCGAAGCGGAAGGTGCACCTCGTCGCATCGCTCCCGTGTTACCTGGAGAACAATGTCGACAAGCAACGTGGCCGGGGCGTGTATCACGACTCGATCGAGGTCGTGCAGAAGCTCAACGCCCAGGGCTACGGCGTCGACCCGGAGCTGCCGTTGTTCCTCGTCTTCAACCCAGGCGGCCCCAAGCTGCCGCCGCCGCAGGACGCCTTGGGCGACGACTACCGCCGCGAGCTCGGCGAGCAGTACGGCATCGAGTTCACGAGCCTGCTGACAATCACGAACATGCCCATCGGCCGATTCCTGCACGACCTCGAACGCGACGGCCGTGCCGAGGAGTATGAGAACCTGCTCCGCAACAGCTTCAACGCCGCGACGCTCGACGGCCTGATGTGTCGGCACCAGATTCACGTCAGCTACGACGGCTCCCTGCACGACTGCGACTTCAACTACGCGCTGGGCCTCAAGAGCGACAAGCGGTCGGCCCAGCACATCAGCGACTTCGACCCGGCGACGTACCGCACCCGCCGCATCGTCCTGGGCGACCACTGCTACGGCTGCACGGCCGGTTCGGGCTCGTCTTGCGGCGGGTCGGTGGCTTGAGGAGCCTACCGGCGCCCCCGACATTGCCCAGCTTGACAGGTCGATGTTCGTTGTAACGAAAAAGAAGCGCGAGAAAGCAGATTTTGTCGGTTCACACAGCGGCGGGACGTTGTAATCTGTGGGCGTCGGGCAACGGCGGAGCACGCCGGCCCGCGGCATGTGCACGCTTGCCACTCACTTCTTCCACTTGTGGAGCCGGAGAATCCGCTCATGAAAAACACCATCCTTGCCGCCGCAGTCGCGGCCATCGCTATCCCGTCCCTCGCCTCGGCCCAGTTCGAGCCGAGCGATTTCCAGTTCGTCGTCGATCCCGCTACGGGCGTAGCGTTCATCGACAGTGATGTCGAGTTCGGTGGCTTCCAGCTGCAGGATCCGAACGCGGCGCTTCTTCCAGAGAACCTGCCCTTCCTTGCCGGTAGTCAGGCAACGGGTCTTCTTGACCTCGGTGGCGTCTTCTTCAGCGTTCTCTCTGATAGCTCCGGCAACATCGCTGCCGGTTCGACGGCATCGAGCGTTCAGCCGGGCATTGTTGACATCGGTGCCATCTTCCCGACCGGCCTTACCGAGGCTGACCTTGATCGTTTCCTCGTGAGCGTCACCGCTCTTGACGACACGGGCTTCGGCACGACTGAGACCGGTGAAGTTGTCTTCGTCCCCGAGCCGGCCACCGCTGGCGTCTTGGGCGTCGTCGCCCTCGGCATGCTCCGTCGTCGTCGCGCCTGAATCAGCCTCCGCTGATCAGGTTCGAGCTGACGCTCGGATCGCGAACCGCCTTTGCGGCTCCGTTCGCACCCAACTTGAAAGCCCACCGGCCTCGCCGGTGGGCTTTCTTCGTCAGGTCTTGGGCAGGAGGCTTCTTCGCGCCTGCTCGCCTGAGACGAGTTGCATCAGCTCTGTCCACTCCGTCATCCCGAGCCACGCGAGAGACCTCGATGGTGACGATCCGACTCAGACGAGGTCCCTCGGCTTCGATCGGGATGACGGAGTCGGAGGTGAGCGGAGATTACCCAGCCGACGTTCCCTTATTGCCGCGGCTCTACGAGTTGCCGGTCCGACGCACCGTCCTGTCACAGCACGCGCAGCCGACTCAGAGGCAGGCCGGCGGCTGGTAGAGCCGCGGCTGGAGGGGATCGACGGCTGGGTGACGCGAGAAATCGGACCCGAGAGCCGTTGGTTCATCCGCCGCTGCCGATACAGTGGTGGATGCCCCACACGCGGGCAGGCCCGGCAGCCGAACCCCATAGCGTGAACCGACTCCTCAGCGTGAACCGTCTTCCTTTCCCACACTCGCAGCCCGGCGACGGCGACGATCCACGTCCGTCGGGTCGTCGGCAGACGCTCAGCGTCGTCCTGCCCGCCTTCAATGAGCAGGACGTCCTGCCGATGGCGATCGAGCGGTTCCTCGGTGTCGCACCCGAACTGGACAAGCTCGGCCTTAATCTGGAACTCGTCTTCGTCAACGACGGCAGCCGTGACAACACGGCCAAGTTACTCGACGAAGCCGCCGCGGCAGATCCGCGGGTGGTCGCCGTCCACCTGACCCGCAACTTCGGCCACCAGGCGGCCATCAGCGCCGGCCTCGGCACCGCCACGGGCGATGCGGTCGCCATCATGGACTGCGACCTCCAGGACCCGCCCGAGATCCTGCCGGAGTTCGTCGCCAAGTGGCGGGAGGGATTTGAGGTCGTCTACGCCGTCCGCCGCAAGCGGAAGGAGAACCCGGCGAAGAAGATCGCTTACTGGACCTTCTACCGGCTGATGGACTTCGTCAGCGAGATGGACATTCCGCTCGACTCGGGCGATTTCTGCCTGATGGACCGCTCGGCGGTCGACCTGCTCAACGGCCTGCCGGAGCGGGAACGCTTCGTCCGCGGCCTCCGTACGTGGGTCGGGCTCCGCCAGACCGGGCTCGAGTACGAGCGGGACGCCCGCGCCGCCGGCGTGCCGCAGTACACGTTCAAGAAGCTCGTCAAACTTGCCGCCGACGGCCTGGTCAGCTTCAGCGGCGTGCCGCTCAAGATGGTGACGCGACTCGGCGTCCTGTGTGGCCTGCTATCGGTCGCCTTTACCGTCTGGGTGGTCGTCGACGGCTTGTTCGGCATCACCGACTTCAGCCGCGGCTGGCCGAGTCTAGCGGCGATCGTGACCTTCATCGGCGCGGTCCAGCTCATCAGTCTCGGCATTATCGGCGAGTACCTCAGCCGCATCTTCATCGAGGTCAAAGGCCGGCCGACGTACCTCATCGGACGCGTCACGACGACATCGTCCGAGCCTGCGACCTATTCCAACGGGACGACGACCCGGAACCCCCAGGAGGCCGCCGCGTCGTGAGTCCGGTCGCCGTCCTGGTGATTCTGCTCCTGCTGGGGCTCAGCTTCTACCTGACGCTGACGCGTTCGGTGGCGATGGTCTTCACGTACCTGATGCTGCCGGCGGTCTTGCTGTTGTTCACGGTGCGGTCGATCGAGGTGCAGAAGCTGCCGGACGTGACGACGCTGGGGGCGATCAGTTACGGAATTCTCTTCGGCCTTGCCGCTCGCGGGATTCGCAAGACGTTCGTCTTGGGCACGGTCGACTACCTGCTGCTGCTGTTATTGGCATGGAGGATCGTCGCGTCGGTGGCAACAGGTAACGCCTGGACGGGCGTGAGCACGCTCGGCTCGGACATGCTCATGGTCGTCGTGCCCTACTTCGCAGCGAGGGCAGCGTTCGTGGATCGCGAGTGGCGGCTCAAGGCGGCGAAGGTGATCGCTTACATCTGCGTCTTCCTGGCGGTCGTCGCTCTCATCGAGATGCGGCTCAAGCCGCTCTTCTTTTCGCGCAACGTGTTGGCACCGTTCGGGTTGAACACCGTCGACTACGCGATGGTGCTCAAGCGTTTCGGCCTGTTCCGAGCACAAGCGACGTTCTGCCACCCGATCGATTTGGGCAACGGTGCGGCGTTGCTGGGGTGCATGCTGCTGGTGTTGGCGACGACCAGCGGCCAGCGGCTGTACCAGCGGTGGGTGCTGGCCGGCTTCGTGTCGTGCATCATCATGGCCGGGGCGAGCATGAGCTACACCAGCTACCTCGCCGGCATCGCGATCACGATCATCTTCCTGCTGCTCCGCTTCGCGAAGATCGGGGCCTACCTCCTCGTGCCGATCGGGCTGACGGCGTTGACCTTCTTCAGCCTGGCGACGCACCATTTCGTCGTCAACGAGCCCGTTGCACCCGAGTTCGCCGCCGTTGCCGAGGACGACAAGGTCGGCAGCCTCTACATCCGGCACCTCATCGTTCACCGCACCTGGCCGATGACGAGCACGGCCGGCTGGTTCGGCTGGGGCGAGAACAACTTCAGGTGGACGCGCGACTTCGAGCTCGAGAGCATCGACAACGCCTATGTGCTCTTCGTGCTGTCGTTTGGCTGGGGCTACGTCGTTCTGTTCCTGCTGGTGGCCTTCACCATCGCGATCGCGTCGATGCGGGCGTTGCTGCGGGTCGAGTCGGGGCAGGCTCGCGAGCCACTGGCGGCGGGTGTGGCGGGCGTGATCGGGACATTCATCGGCATGTACACGGTCTTCTTCGGCTTCGTCTACGCGACCTTGCTGTGGATGCTGCTGGCGCTCGTGTCGAGCATGATCCGCGAAGTCTTCGAACGCACCGGCGAGAAGCCGCCAATCCAACTCGAGGCCGGTCGGCAGTCGGAGCTGGAGCGGGCCCAACGCCAGGGTCAACCGTTCCCGGTGAACGGTTGACGACGCTCTCGAACCTCGGCCGGGCCTAGGTTCGGCCGATGCCGGTGAAGCTTGGCGACAAGCTGGACGATCAAGGCAAGGGCATCACGCCCGCACCTGCACGATGACCTTGGCACACCTTCCTTCCCAACTCGCAGGCACCGACACCCGCACGGAGGCAGCCGGCCAATCGACGACGATTTTGGGCCTGCCGACGAGCGTGATCGTGCTCACCGTCAGTGCCGTCCTGATCCGGCTCGCGACGTTGCTACTCCTGGCGAATCCGGCGAACCCTGGTGCGATGGAGCATGAAGGGCTCGCCCAGAGCCTCCTGACCGGGCAGGGGTTCGCCTTCAACGAAAGCGGCTCGTATACCGAGCACGGCGTCTTCGAGCCCAGCAGCGTGCAGTCGCCGCCGTGGCCGCTGTTCCTCGCCGGACTGTTCTACGTCTTCGGCACCGGCACGACGGCGGCGTACACGGCGGCGTGGCTGATCAACGTCGTCTTGGCGGCGGCGACGGTGCCGATGATCTATCTGCTCGTCAAGGCTTTTCGGCCTGATGATCCGCGAACCCACGCCGCCGGCCTCATCGCCGCCGGGATGTTCGTTGTCTGGCCCACGCAGCTCTTTGCAGTCACGCAGGTGCAGGCCGTCTGCTTCATCACCTTGGCGGTCGTGACGATCGCCTACCTCTGGCTGCGGAGCTTGGAGACCGGGCAGCTGAAACTCTGGATCGCGTACGGCATTCTCGGGTGCTTCGCGGCGTTGACGGAGCCGGTGCTGCTTCCGGCGATGGCGTTGACGGGCGTGTGGGTCCTGCTCACGCGTCGCCTGCCGATGGGCGTGAGGCTTCGCAACGGCCTGATCCTGCTGACCCTGGCTTTGGCGATCATCGGGCCGTGGACGTGGCGAAACTACCGCGTGCACGGTGTCTTCATGCCGATCAAGAGCACCTTCTGGGTCAACGTTTGGAAAGGCAACAACGCGACCGACCCCAGCCGCAGCGGCACGGATCGCCCCGCCCTGACGCCCGAGCGTCTCGCCGAGGTGCAGCGGACGGGCGTCGACGATTTGCGGCAGTACGACCTGCTCACCGACCAGCAACGCATCCGCCTCAACGGCCGATCCGCCGCCGAACGCGAGGCGATTTTCGGCGACATGGCCAAGACGTGGATCCGCGAGAATCCGGACCAATACGCCTACTCCGCGGGCAAGCGGTTCGTCAAGACGGCCGGCTTCGATTGGGATCATCCCGGAGGCCACCGCGCGTTCTACGCCTACCCGATCAGCCGAATCGTGCTGCTTCTGGGCACGATCGGCGGGTTTGTCGTTGCCTGGCGGAGCGGGTGGCGTATCGGCCACTACGCGCTCATCGGCGGCATTGCGTTGCTCACGTACACGCTGACGGTCACTGCCGCCCGATTCGCGGTGCCGATCGAGCCGCTGCAGTTCGCCTTGACCGCCCTGCTGATCGCGACGTGGTTCAAGCTCGAGCAAACGATGCCGCGGCCGACACGGGTCCGCTCGTTCCTCGGCAGCCGCGGCACCAATGACGGGACGCTGTAACTCGTGCTCGTTCTCGTCGCCATCATCAACTACCGCACGGGCGATCTCGTGGTCGACTGCCTGCAGTCGCTGGAGCCGGAGATCGCGCAGTTGGCAGATCGGGGCGAGGTGCGGGTGAACATCGTCGACAACGCCAGCGGCGACGGGTCGCCGGACCAAATCGAGGCGGCCATCGGCGACAACGGCTGGTCGTCGTGGGCGTCGCTGCAGCGGCTGCCGAAGAACGGCGGGTTTGCCTATGGCAACAACGAGGCGATTCGGCCGACGCTCGCAGGCGACGACCCGCCGCCTTACGCTTGGCTGCTCAACCCCGATACGGTCGTCCGGCCGGGGGCGTTGCGGCACCTGATCGACTTCCTCGACGAGCACCCGAAGGCCGGCATCGCGGGCAGTCGGCTCGAAGATCCCGACGGCACGCCGCAGCGGTCGGCGTTCAAGTTTCCGGGCGTCATGAGCGAGCTCGAAGCCAGCGTCCGGCTCGGCCCGATCACGAAGCTCCTGTCGCCCTACCAGGTGGCCCAGCCGGTGCCCGAGGGCGACGAGCCGCGGCCGACGGATTGGATGGCGGGGGCGAGCCTGCTCGTCCGTCGCGAGGTCTTCGAGCTGGCTGGCTACATGGACGAGGGCTACTTCATGTACTTCGAGGAGGTCGCCTTCTGTCGCGATGCGGCATTGGCGGGCTTCGAGCGGTGGTACGTGCCGCGGAGTCGGGTCGTGCATCTCGTCGGCCAGGCCAGCGGCATCAGCGGGACCGTGACGAAGCGGAAGCCGGCCTACTGGTTCGAAAGCCGGCATCGGTATCTCGTGACGCAACTCGGCGGGGTGCGGGCGATGCTCGCGGACGCGGCGTGGCTGGGTGGGTTCTCGCTGTGGCGGCTACGACGCTGGGTGCAACGTAAGCCGGACTACGACCCGCAGCACCTGTTGGTCGATTCCTTCAGGTACAGCATTTTCCGCCGCGGCTGGAAGGTGGCAGGCCGATGAGCGACTTTGACCCCAACACGTTCCGCGGCATGCGGCAGCTTATTGCCGAGGATCTCGCCACCCACGGCGGCGACAAGACGCGGCCCGGGTTCAAGACGCTCAAGGCGTACCGGTTCGGCGTCTGGCGGATGAATGTTCCCCAGCCGTTTCGTGCACCGCTGAGCCTCTGGTATCGCCGCCAGTTCCGCCACTGCCGCGACGTCTATGGCATCGAGCTGCCCTACGCCGCCACCGTCGGCAGGCGACTGACAATCGAGCATCAGCACGGCATCGTCGTCCACGGCGAGTGCGTCATCGGCGACGACTGCTTCATCCGCCAAGGCGTCACGCTCGGCAACAAGTCGCTCGATAAGCCGTTCGACGCTCCCGTCCTCGGCAACGGCGTCAACGTCGGGGCTGGGGCGAAGGTGCTGGGCAAGGTGACGCTCGGTGATCGCGCCCAGGTCGGAGCCAACGCGGTGGTCGTGAAGGACGTTTCCGCGGGAACAACGGTGGTCGGGATCCCGGCGAAGCCGATTGGCGGCTCGAAGTGAATGTTGCCATTGTCGCGATTGGTCGCAACGAGGGCGATCGGGCAAAGACGTGCCTGCAGACGGCTGTGGGCTTCGTCGATGATCCGTCACGCGTCGTCTACGTCGACTCGGGCAGCACCGACGGATCGACGGACTTCGCCCGCTCGCTCGGCGTGACGGTGGTTGACCTCGACCTGTCCAAGCCCTTCACTGCTGCGCGGGCTCGCAACGCGGGGCTGGAGCAGGTGCCGGCGGACGCGGAGTTCGTGCAGTTTCTCGATGCCGACTGCGAGCTGGTCGACGGCTGGCTGACGACGGCCGTCGAGGCGTTGGAAGCGGACGATTCTCTCGCCGGCGTCGCGGGACGGCGTCGCGAGCGGCATCCGGAGGCGACGCCTTACAACAAGCTTTGCAATATGGAATGGAATACGCCGGTCGGCCAAGCCGCGGCGGTCGGCGGCGACGCGATGTTCCGCCGGGACGCACTCGAAGCTGTCGGCGGCTACGACGCGACGATGATCGCTGGTGAGGAACCTGAGATGTGCCTTCGCATGCGGGCCAAGGGTTGGACGCTGCGTCGGCTGGATGCGGAGATGACACTCCACGACGCGGCGATGACATCCTGGAAGCAGTGGTGGAACCGCAACAAGCGAGCCGGTCACGCCTACGCCGAGACGCTCGACCGGCATCCGCCGACGGGGGCGAAGGAGGTTCGCAGCAACTACCTGCTGGGCCTGATGCTTCCGACCAAAGCCTTAGCGGCAGCGATTGTGTCCGCCGGGATGCTCCTGTACAGCGTCAACCAGCCGAGGCACGTGCAGTTCGGGCTCTGGACCGGTGCCGTCTTCCTGGGCCTGGTGACGCTCGTGGTCGTCGCGGCTTACCTCTATCTCGCGTCGAAGATCAAGGCGTACCGCGTGGGACGTGGCGATACGTCGGACGATGCTGGGCTCTACGCAAAGTTGGTCGTTCTCGGTAAGCTGCCGCAGTCCCTGGGCCAGCTCAAGTACCGCCTGAACAAGCTCCGCGGCAAGCGGAGCGGGCTCATTGAGTACAAGAGCTAGACGGACGGCCACAACTTCTCGACGTTGCTTGCGAATCGCCCACGGCGACCGATAACGTGAGACCCAACCTGCCCTGTGCTACCACCGGGCCGACTGGGCCGAATCAACCACAGCGGCCTCCTTGCCGCGCTCCCGCTTCGAGCATGACGCTCCCGACGACCACTCTCGAACACGCCGTAGCGGCTTCTCAGCCGCGGCCGGGTCGTCGCTACGCCCTGGTCACGCCCTGCCGGGATGAAGCCGACTATGCAGAAATCACGCTGCAAAGCGTCGCCAATCAGACCGAGCCGCCGGCATTGTGGGTCATCGTCGACGACGGCTCGACCGATGCGACGCCGCAGATTCTCGCCAAGTGGGCCGCCGAGCTGCCGTACATCAAGGTCGTCCGCCGCGAGAAGCGTGAGACAAGCGACCGCCGCGTCGGAGCGGGGGTTATCGAGGCGTTCGAGGTCGGGCTCGAGCACGTTGATCTCGACCGGTACGATTACGTGTGCAAGTTCGACCTCGACTTGAAGATGCCCCCTGGCTACTTCAGCGGTGTCATGGACGTGATGGAGGTTGATCCACGGTTGGCCGTCTACAGCGGCAAGCCGTACTTCCGCCTGCAGTCGGCCATTGCAGGCGAGCGGATGGTCAGCGAAATGTGCGGCGACGAGAACGCCGTCGGCATGGTCAAGTTCTACCGGACCCGGGCCTATCAGGACATCGGCGGGTTTGTCCGCGAGCTCATGTGGGACGGCATCGACGGGCACATGTGCCGCATGAAGGGCTGGCGTGCCCGCAGTGAAGATGTCGAGGCCCTTCGCTTCGAGCACCTCCGGCCGATGGGCACCAGTCACCGCGGCTGGTGGACCGGCCGAGCCCGGCACGGCCGAGGGCAACACTTCATGGGCACGGGATTCGCCTACATGCTCGCCAGTGCCGTCTACCGACTCACGCGGCCACCGCTGCTGATGGGCGGCGTCGCGATGATGAGCGGCTACCTCGCGAGTGTCCTGAAGGGTCGCGAGCGATTCGACCAGCGATACGACAAGCCGGAATTCCGCCGGTTCCTGCGGCGATACCAGCGGATGTGCCTGCTCCGCGGCAAGGACGCGGCGACGCGACTGGTCGAACAGGAACGGGCCGAAGCATTCGAGGGACCCAAAGCTCCCGTCCCGACGCCGCCCACGGACCGAGTCCTCCCCAGCACGACGCCGGCAACGGGCTGAACGTGTTTTTAGGGCTGAGCGGGCGAGGGTTGCAACTTGTGACGACGCGGACAACCTGCATGTCCTGCATAAATTCCGCTCGCTCCAAGCGACTACAAAGGATCGATTGTGCGGATTGGGTCAACTGCGACGCCCGCTTCAGCCGCCCCCCGAAACCTGCCGACCTAGATCGAGGAAGGAACCTGTAGAAGTGACTTCTCCAGGCTGCCTTGACTCTGTAGGTTCTCCACCCGGGGGACCTGCCACGCCTTGGGCCGCTCAGGCCTGATTCTGACTTCAGCCTTGTCTTCCTACGCCGACTACTCCCAGAGGCTGACGACCCACGCGAGTCTCTCCGATGATGACGCGACGCCTAGGTCGCGGCAGACGACCTCCCATGGCGATACCCGGCCGAACCCGCGTTCGCCCGCCCATGTGCCGCGGCTGCGGTTGGGCGACATCTACGTCCATCAGATCGACGAAGCTCAGACGGTTCGGCTGATCCTCGACGAACTTGCCGCCGGTCGTGGCGGAGCCGTCGTGACGCCCAACATCGACCACCTTTACCGCGCGTCGAACAAGTCTTCGTTCCGGGCCCTCGTCCACGATTTCGATTTGGCCACGGCAGACGGCATGCCGCTGGTGTGGCTCAGCCGTCTCATGGGCCGCAAGCTGCCGGGTCGGGTGCCGGGCAGCAACTTGATTTCGTCTCTCACCGCCGGCGCTGCGGAGGAAGGCCGCAGCGTCTTCTTCCTCGGCGGCGACTACGGCACCGCCGAAGGTGCGGCCAATGTGCTGACCCAGCGACATCCGAACCTGAAGGTCGCAGGTCACCACTACCCCGAACGCGGCTTTGAGGACAGCACCGTCCGCTACTCCGAGATGATCGATTCGCTTCGCGAGTCGGCACCGGACATTGTCTACGTCGCCCTGGGCAGCCCCAAGCAGGAAGAGGTCATCAACAACCTCCGCCACACGCTGCCCAATGCCTGGTGGCTCGGCATCGGCATCAGCTTCAGCTTCCTCACCGGCGATGTCGGCCGGGCACCGGCGTGGATGCGGAACAACGGCCTCGAATGGCTCCACCGCATGGCTCAGGATCCCAAGCGGCTGGGCAAGCGATATCTGTTGGAGAACATCCCCTACGCCTTTAAGCTCTTTGCCCGAGCCGGGGCCGCCCGTTTGGCCGGACGCAAGCCTGAAGAGCACGTCGGCCGCCTGGAGCCCGTGAAGGAGGACGGGCTCGGCGACGTCTCGACCTCGCCCGCCGTCAAGCCGGCTCACATTGGACGCAACGGCGAGTCCAAGACGGCGTGGGTTCCCGCACCGCCACCGGTCAACATCTCGAGCGGTCTCACCGAAGACTACCGCCACGTCCTGCCCAAGCTTCGCGAAGTTATCCTGCTCGCAGGTCAGCAACTTCAAAGCCGCCTCGCCACGACCGCCGGTCGGCCGATTCTCGAACTGCCGCTCCTGGTCCGGCCCGACGATGATGCCGAGCAACCTGGCAAAATCGAGCGGCTGCTCGACGGCTGGCTCCGCTGGAATCAGGACCTCGCCACGCTCGCCGGCTTCGACAAGCTGCCGACGCGGCTGGTCGTCAGCACGAACACTGACGTGCTGCGGCCTTCCGTTCAAGCCGCCCCAGGTGGCGTTTCGCGCGCTGGGCATCCGTTGAGCCTCGAAACCGACCGCAGCGAACACCGGGGCACCGGCGGCTTGCTTCACGACCTGCTCGAGGACGCTCCCGAAGACGACCTCGTCCTCGTCTGCACCGCCCGGCAGATCCTGATCGACCCGCTGACGAGCATCGTCCGCGTCCTCGCCAACCGCATCGCTAGCGGCGCCGACGCGGCGTTCGTCTTTCACGACGACGGCACACCGGCCGGCATCACGCTCATGCGGTGCAAGCTCATGCACGAGCTTCGCGCCAACGGCTACATCGACCTCAAGCAGCAGGCGTTGCCGAAGCTCAGCGAGCGGTTCGACATCCGAGCGATCCGGACCAAGGGCGTCACCGGGCTGCCGATCTTCGGTCTGCCGAGTTATATCCAGGCGATGGACCGCTACCACGCCCGCCGCAGCGACTATCTCGAGCAGCCGCCGCTGGGCGTGCCAGGGGCCGAAGACTTTCGCTGTCGATTCTCGATCGTCGAGGACGGGGCACACGTCGATCCTTCAGCCCGTCTGCACAACAGCGTCGTCCTTGCCGGCGGCCGGGTTGAAGCCAGAGCGAGCGTCGTCTCAAGCCTCGTGACGCCTCGCGGCGTCGTGCCGCGAGGGCAGCACATGACGTGGAAAACCGTCTGACGTTGCCGCCGTGCGTCTGTCGTGCCGATGATTCAAGAGGGGCAAAGCTCATGAGCGCGATTGACCCTCATCCGAGTCTGCACCTGCCTGGCGATGAGGGCGTCGCTCCGGCCGATCAGGTCGCCGTCGACGCTTTGGGCCGACGTTCGTCGCTGCCGCAGCACTCGCCGCGTCAACTCGTCGCCGCCGATCCTATTTCATGGCGTGTCTGGCGACCGAAGCTGACCGGCTACCAGGTTCTGCTCGGCCTCGTCTTCGCCGCCCTCGCCGTCTGGGCGTGCTGGTGGGCTTGGGTGGACGCGGCGAGTCTCATCGATCCGGACGGCCACAACGGGCACATCCTGCTCGCTCCGTTCGCCATCGCCCTCTTGCTCTGGGTTCGTCGCGGCCGATTCCCACATCTACGCGTCGGCACCCGCTTGCTCGGCCCCGTCATCGCCGGCCACGGCCTGCTCTTCCTGCTCGTCGGCGGGAGCATCGGCCTGAGCTTCCTGTACCACGGCGGGGCCCTGCTCATCGCACTTGGCGCCTTTGTCTCCGTGTGCGGCAAGGCGGTCATCCTCCGGCTGATGCCGGTCGCGTTAGCGTTGATCTTTCTCATCCCCATCCCGGGCCGCGTCCGCGAACTCGTCGGCACGCCGCTGCGAAACGCCACTGCCACCCTCGTCGCCGGCACGCTCGAAGCGACCGGCTTCGTCGAGATCCGCCGCGTCGAAGGTGAACTGGCTTCCCTGACCGCTGTCGGCTCCGAGTCCTCGCACAGCGTCGCGTCGGGCGAGCTCCTTGCAGTCAGCGACGCCTTGCCGACGCTGATGGTGCTGCTGCTGGTGCTCTACACCTACGGCTTTGCCAGGCCGATTCGCAATCGCTACCGCTGGTTGCTGATGGCGGCGGCGTTTCCGATCGCGATCATCGCCAACGGCATCCGTGCCTTGCCGACGGTCTGGCTCATGTCGCGTGGTGCCGATGCTGCGGAGGCGGGATGGGCTTCGTCGCTGAGCATCTACAGCGAATGGCTCGCCGTGCCGGTGGGGGTTCTGGTGGCAATGGGCATGCTCCGTCTGCTCGACTGGACGGGCCTGCGCGTCTACCACTACCGGCTCGCCGCCTCCGCCACAGCTTCGTGACAGCCTCCGCTTACGTGACCGATTCGGCTGCCTCAACTTCCCCAAAGCCCGTTCTTCGGCACAAGCGACGCATGCGTTGGCTCGCGCCGCTGCTCGTCGGCATCATCCTCCTGCTCGCGGTCTGGCAGCAGAACCAGCACCACCGGCCGGGGATCTGGATCGAACGGCACGCCGCCATCAGCGACGTCGTGCGGCGTCACCTGCCGCAGCGGATCGAGACGTCAACCGGCGCCTATTTGGCGACTTCGGGCGATCCGTTGCCCGCAGCCTTTCCCGCACCGGAACCTGTCCTGCACGAGACTCGCCGATTCATCGCCATGGGAGCGGCCTTCGACCCGCTTGCATCGGCTCCGCAAGAGATCCTGCTCGACGTTCTCGTCGTCAGCGGCGAGACGACAGCCCGCTCGGTTTGGCCTGCGATCACCGCGCTCTCCACCGGCCGCAGCGTCGTGTCGTCGCGATCCGTCGAGGTTCCACTGCCATCGCTGGAGGAGCCGATGGCAACGACCTTCTTCCTGCTCGAAGATCCCGAAGGCCGGCAGGAAGCGGTCTTGGCGGCGGCCATCGTTCCGGGATCGGGCGACAACGTCGGCTACAGCGTCGAGGGCATCGACCTGCTGTCATCCGGGCGCTCGTCCTCCGCCTACCGCCACCGGCGACGCGGCGGTGTGATCCTCATTGCCCGCACCACGCTGCCGCCACTCGCGGATCGGGACCATGTTCCTGCCGCGTTGCCGGCCGTGCTGCGTGGCTGCGAGCGGATCGTCCTGGCAACGCTTTATGACCATCCGGCGGGCGGTTCGATTCCCGTCGAACCCTCGCCCGCCTCGGGTGTCTCAGATCAGGGGCCGCCCGCCGATCCCATGACTCCTGCCGATCCCACCTTGCCTGCCGATCCCGCCGTGCCTGCCGATCCCGCCGTGCCTGGCGACGCTCCGTCGGCACCCGTGCTCGCTAGCGACTTGCAACCGACACCCCCCGATGCCGAAGCTCCTGATCGATGAGCGATTCGAATAAGCTGCGACTCGATGAAGGTGCGATAACCTGTCGATGCTTCGGCTTGGCATCCGGGCGTGACGGCCGACTCCGATACTCTGACTAGGCGGCCTGGTCGCCTTCGCCTCCGTTCACACGGAAGCCGTTTGCACAAAAGCCGCTTCTACGGAAGCCGCTTGCACATCCGCCCCGAGCCGCCTGAGCTCGCTCTGAGAGATTCACCGCCCCTCCCGATGACGCAGCCCACCAGCATGAAGCTTGTAGACGATGCCGACCCTCATGGCGGCGACTTCTGGGCCGACGTCCCGGGAGGCGGATTGGAGAAGCCTCGCGTTGCGGCCGGGGGCGGTTCCCGCAAGCCGGCCGATCCCTTGGAGCAGGTCAAGCGGCTCGTCCGCGGACGCATCCCCGCCCTGATCGTCGCCTGCTCCGCCGGTGCATTTTTGGGCGGCTTCCTCGGCTGGAACTCGTCGGAGCCGGAATGGCGGGCTCAGGGCACCGTCTTCGTCAGCCCCAATCTTCCCAGCCTTTTGGCGACCCGCGACAGCTCCCTGGGCGACTACAAGGGCTTTATGCGGCAGGCGGCCTTCTCGATCAAGGAGAAGCCGACCATCGCAGAACGTGCCATCGAAACCCCAGCCTGGCAGGAGGTCAAGACCAAGCTCTCGCCCAACGGCTTCCGTTCGAAGGTCGAAGCCAGCTTTCCCGACACGGGTTACAACCTGCGGATTCACTTCACGCACGACGACCCGCGGGTCGCCGAAGCCGGGGCCCGAGCAACCATTATGGCGTTCGAGGAGCAGTTCTACGACGAGCGCAACCTCGTCTCGCAGACCGTGATCGAGAACAAGCGTCGCGTTTTGGCCGACGAGCGTGAGCGGCTTGTCGAGCTGACGAACGAAGTCGACGCCATCGCCCGTGGCTACGACGGCGATCGCGATCTTGGCGGGTACACCGAGCGGCTTCGCGAACGCGTCGATGGCGGTCGGCGGACGCTCGAGCAACTCAAGCTCGACCGCGATCGTGCCCTTCGACTCAAAGCCGAAGCCGCCAAACTGCGACCCGAGCAACTGTCCGTCGCCGATGAACGCCTGCGGGAGTTTCTCCGCCGTCGCGATTCGCTCCAGAGCGACATCGCCCGTTTCAGCCGGTTTTACGGCGAACGGAGCCGCGCTGTCCGCGAGTTGCAGGTCGAGCTCGACTCGCTCAATGACCAGATCGAACAGCGGGCTGAACAGGTTCGTGAATTCTTCTACGGCACGATGCCGAGTCTCGCTGACGGGCTCCAGGAAAACGTCGCCGTCACGGACCTGTACATCGAAGGCCTCGAAGCTCGCATCGATCGGCTGACTCAGGTCGTCTTCGACCTCGATGAGAATCTCAAAGTCGCCACGAACGACCGCAGCGATCTGGAACGGAACAAAATCGAGCAGAAGCGATCTCGCAACGTGATCGAGATGCTCGAAGAAGACGTCAAGAAGGAGATCGAACAAGGCATCCTCGAAGCCAACCTCGGTAGCGACGGCAGAGGCTGGGTCATCCCGACGCTGCCGCAGGAAGGTGCGGCGTTTGCGGTCAACGACAAGCGGTTCGAGACCGCCCTGGGTGGCACGATCATCGGGGCCGGCTTTCCGGCGGGCCTGATTCTCCTGCTCGGCTTGCTCGACAAGCGAATCCGCTACAGCGACGACGCGGGCGATTTGGCCAACGAAATCAGCGGGATCAACGGCCAGACCGTGCCCGTCCTTGGGGTGCTGCCGGACCTACCCAACCGCCTGAGCGACCCGAACCAGGCTTCGATCGCAGCGCATTGCGTGCACCAGATTCGGACGATCCTTCAAATCCACCACGCCGTCCCGCTCGCCGGTGGCGACGATGCCGGCGAGGAACCGCGTGCCTTTGCCCTCACCAGTGCCGCCCGTGACGACGGCAAGACGAGCCTGGCGCTCGCCTTGGGCCTCAGCTACGCCGGCAGCGGTTGTCGGACGCTGCTGATCGACACCGACCTCCGTACGGGCGGCTTGTCCAAGCGGCTCGAAGTCGAAGGGGACGAAGGCGTTCTTGATGCCATCGTCGGCGACGACTTGCTCGGTGCGACGTGTGAAACGGAAGTCCCGAACCTCGCGGTGCTGCCGATCGGCAACGCCAAAGGGGGCAAGGCGGGCGTCTTCAGCCCGGCAGCGGTTCGGCAGATGCTCCGGCACGCCAAGCGGCACTTCGACGTCATCCTGCTCGACTGTGGCCCGATTCTCGGCAGCATCGAAGCCACGCCCGTCGCAAGTGCGGCCGACGCGTCGATCATGGTCGTCTGCCGCAACCAGGACAAGACGCTTGTCCGCCGGGCCGTCAAGCACCTCGAGGCCGCCAACGCCCACGTCGCCGGTCTCGTCTACAACAAGGCCGCCCCGGCCGACTTCGAACGGAGCGTGGCAGGCATGAACTACCGCGACACCGCACCCGTCGTCAAGAGCAAGCCGGCGAGCAAGAGCCTGGCCAGCCGCCCCACCAAAGGCCGTGCCGCCTGATTGACGGATCGCCACGTCCCTGTTCCGCCGGACTCATCTTCGGGAGACGCTCTGGAGACCCAGCCCGATAACCTCCGCGACTTCGATCCTGCCGATCCTGCCAATCCGCCGGCGGCCAAGCCGAAGGTGCGTCCGGCGTCACGCCTGCAGCTCGAAGAGGCCGACAGCCGCGGCATGCACACCATCTGGGGCCTGACCCCGGAGATGATCCACCGCCGATACTGGGCCAGCCTCGGTATCGCCATCATCCGCGTCGGCGAACGCACCAAGATCGATCCCAAGGCCGAGCTCTACCTCCTGCTCGACCCGCACACGATGCCCCTCTTTCCCCTCGAAGAGGCGATGAAGGTGCTCAAGTGGGTCGAGCCGACCTTGCTGACACTCCGCCTCCAGGAACGTCGCAACGACGGCTATCGCGAGAGCGTTGTCCTCGATCCGTCGGCATCGGGAGGCGAACGGTTCCGACGCTTCGAGCGGATCTACGACGGTGCCGACATGCACATGGCCCGGGCTGCCCTGACGCCTGATCGCGAGATCGCCAACATGTGGCGCGGCGCTAAGAACCCACTCGACGCGTGGAGTCGCGTCCGCAAGTACATCATGCCCGACGATCGGGCGACGCTCAGCATTGACGCCCGCGTCTACGACCGGGTCGATGATCGTGAAGTCGCCCTGATGATTCGCGACCTCGTCATGCACTGGCGCCGCCCGGACGCGACGATCAAGCGGGCAATGAAGTGCGACCATGCCGAAGCCCTTGGCGTCGAATCGTCGGCGAACGGTTCACGGTTGGGCAGACTGTTCGACCGCACGCAGCCGCACGCGGAAGTCTGGCACGACCCGACCGCGCAGTTGCAAAACGTCCAGTTTCTCGACCGCGTCTGGGTCGGCGCGGGGCGAACCTTCGAGGCCGGCACGACCGTCGTGGGGCCACGCGTCGTGTGGGACGACCCGGCGAAACGGCCGAGTCACGACGAGGTCGGTCAGATCGATTGGGACGACATTGCCCCGCTGCCGCTGGCGGCCTCGCCGCGCCGCAAGGTGCGGCTGTCGGCCGAAGATCGCAAAGCGATTCACAACGGCACCACCGCCTCCAAGCGGGCCAACGGCTCGATGACCGCCGGCCCGCAGGAGCGGCAGACCGTGCCCGACACGATCGTCTACTCCAAACCCGGAGCCCTCGCCGAAGCCGGCAAGCGCGCGTTCGATCTGGCCTTCTCCACCGCCGCCCTCGGCATGACTGCCCCGCTGTGGCCGGTCATCCTGTTCATGATCTGGAAGGAAGATGGTCGGCCCTTCTTCTTCGGCCACACGCGGCAGACCCTGGGACACCGGAACTTCACGTGCTGGAAGTTCCGCTCGATGAGCAACAACGCCGACGCCATTACCGCCGAGCTTCGGGCCAAAGGCGGCAACCACGTCGACGGGCCGCAGTTCCACATCGACCCCGACGAGGACCCGCGGATCACACGGATCGGCAAGTTCCTCCGCAAGACGAACCTCGACGAGCTGCCGCAATTCTGGAACGTCATCCGCGGCGATATGAGCGTCGTAGGCCCGCGGCCGAGCCCGGACAACGAAAATCAGTTCAACCCCGTCTGGCGAGAAGCACGCCTCAGCGTCCGCCCCGGCATCACCGGACTCTGGCAGCTGCGGCGGACCCGTGATCCCGACGAGGACTTCCGCGAATGGGTCAAGTGGGACCTGCAGTACGTCCAAACCCGCAGCTTCTGGGGCGACATCAGCATTATCTTCAAAACCGCCGCGATGATCTTCCGCAAGATCGCCCGGAGTTGACCTCCGCCATTCCGAGCGAAGTGAGGCACCTCACCTGGGCCCTTCGGTCCGAGACGAGGTCCCAAAGCAAACGCCCGCGGCGATGGCCGACGGGCGTCTGCGGTATGTAAAGCTGATGAACCGGATAGAGCAGATTGCGTCCTGATTGCTTGCCCCATCCGTCATCCCGAGCGCAGCCATCCTGCTCTAGTCGGCGCCGGCGCTTTCGGTGTCGGCGATGATCAGGTCGCGGGCCTGCGTCACCGGCAGGTCGAGGGCACCGATCGCCTGGGCAGCGGCACGGCGAACGACGGCCGACTCCGCCGAACGGGCAACCTCCTGAAGCGTCCGGACGGCCGCCCGGTCGAGCAAGTTGCCCTGACGCTGAGCCGATTCGGACAGACCCTCGTAAGCGGCGACGCGGGTGTCTTCGCTGGCACGATCGTCACCGCCGAGGCTGGCGAGAGCTCGCTGGGGTTCGGGACCTTCTAGCAACGCGACGATCTGCGACGCGAGCTGGCGAATCTCGGGCCGCTCGTCGTCGAGGGCAACGAGGATCTGCTCGCGAGCGGTTTCGAGGGAAAAGACGCTGCTGCCCAGGCCGATGTCGAGCAGGAGTTGCCCGGCGTCCGTTGCCATGGCGGTCGCGCCGGCTTCGTCCAGGGGCAGGCCGCCGACCTGCTCGCGGGCTTCGTTGAGGGCGTTGATGAGCGACGCACCTTCGCGTGCCGTGGTGGTGGCGATGGTCGCGTCGTCGAGCTTGAGGTCTTCGAAGCGGCTCTGGTCCGTCGCGGTCATGAAGAGCTTGGCGGCACCGGCAAGCTTGCCGCCGCGGGCGAGTGAGCGGAGCTGGTTGACCTGCGGATCACCCAACTGGTGGTCGATGATCAGCACATCGACGCCCGGCAATGCTTCGGCTTGCCGGGCGGCGGCACTGGCGGTGCGGGCACCTTCGACGCGGAAGCCGGCGCTGGTCAACTCAGCGGCGACGCTGTTGAGCTCGTCCGCATCGGCCATGGCGAGGACGACCGTCGGCTCACCGGTGCGGTTGAGGGCTTCGGCCAGGAGGGGCACGACTTGTTCGCCATTGGCCACCGACTGCGTCGGCAGGGCCTGAGCGATGGCCATCGCCGATTCGATCGCGACGCGGCGGTCCGGGTAACGCATCGCCCTTGTCAGCGGCGTCTCGCCTGCTGTGAGCGTGCTGTCGCCGACGATCTCCCGAAGCGACCGAATCGCACCGAGGGCGACGGAAGCCGAGTCGTAGCGGTTGGCCGGCGGAAGGTTGCGTTCGGCGATAGCGCGTTCAAGGACGCGTTGCAGGTAGTTGACGCCCGCCTGCGTGCCGTAGTAGCCGGCGGTCGGATCGGTGTCGGGTCGCGACGCGTCGATGGAGCCTTCGGGCAGTTCGATCTCCCGCCGGTAGTTCGCCGCGAGCCAGAGGGCCAGGGCTTCGTCTTGGGCACGCTGGCCGACGCCGTCGCCGTCGCGGCTCAGCGCCAGCGTGTTGGCGGCGGCACGCATGGCCATGACCTCGTCGAAAATCTCCGGCGGGACGCTGACGGCGTTGAGGTTGCCCTGGCTCCACGACCAGAGATTCGCCTCGCCGAAGCGGGTGTCGGGCTCGATGGGCACCTGGCGGAGCCAGAACTTCTGGGCCAATTCGTAGTACTCGGTGCCCGCGGTGCTACCACCGGTGTAGCCGAGCTGGCGAAGCGCGATATCCGCGGCGCGGCCGACCTGGCCCTGCGAGCCCTCTTTCTGGACTTGCTCGAGGATGTACGGAATCGCCTCCGGATAGCCGAGTTCGCCCAGGGCACGAATGACTTCGGCTTTGAGGTTCGGATCGTCCGTCTCCGTCGCCGCCAGGAGCGGGTTGACGAGCGGCAGGCCAAGCTCCACGATTGCCTGACGGATCCGCGGGTGCAACGCCGCCTCGGTCGGGTCGTTGAGGTAATCCAGCAAAATCGGTGCAGCGACTTCGCCGCTTTGACGAAGGGCTGTCACGGCATTGCGGTAAGCGATGGCCCCGTCGCCCAGACGCTCGACCTGCTCGCGAAGGAACGTCCGACGCGTCGCCCGGGCACGGCGGCCTTCGTTGACGAGGGCGACGATGTCGCCCGAGATTTCGGCGATTTGTTCGATCTCCTGAAACCGATTGAGCCGCTCGTCGAGGCCGACGATCGGATCGTCGCGTCGATCGTGCACGGTGCGAAAGGCGACGAGCAGCGCTTCAGGGTCGGGCTGACGGGCGAGGATGTCACCGCCGAACGCGACCGCGGCCTCGTAGTTGGCCAGCGACGCGGCGAAGTAGAAGCTCTCGACCAGGTCGATGAGCTCGTCGCTTGGCGTCGGGGCCTGGGGCTCTTCGAGGTCGGCATTCTGGGCCGAGACAGGTGTTGCGACGAAGGGTCCCAGCAGCGCAGCGACGGCGACGCCGGCGGCGAGGGTCAAGCGACGTGCGGACAAGAGATCGGCCGAACGTGCGGACGACGGGGTGCGGCGTTGGCTCCGGCTCATAACGCTCATGACGGGACTCGGAATGGTTCGCGATGAATCGCAACGCGTCACAGGTCGCCGGCAGCGGCGTCGGACGGTCGCGATGGTGGTGGGAGCCGCACCGGACGGTGCGACGAGGGCGGGGGCACAAGCGGCCGCAAGTGGCGGCTTGGCGTTTGGAAGTGTCTGGACCTGCGGCACCCCTGTCAAGCCTCGGCCTCGCCGCATCCGTGTTCGGCGACTTCCGATAAGAGGCCACGCCTCATCCTTCGGGCGACACCTCATCCTCCGCCGCCTCGACGCACGCGACTACGCTGCACCCATGGCCGCCCCTGAACGCGATCCCAACGCCCCTGAGCCCTCGGCCAACCAACCTGTCGAAGACCCGGCCAACTTGCCCGTCGAAGACTCGGCCAATCTGCGGGTCGAGTCGACGGCTAAGCCCTCGGCGTCGCAGGACGAGGCCGAACCTCAAGGAGCCATGCCCGCCGGCGGTGCGACGGGCATGCTCGAAGAGAGCGCCCTGGGCCGCGGCATGCTCAAAGCGGGCGGGTTCTTCAAGGACTACCTCAACTGGGTGCTCATTGCCGTCATCGGCATCGCCGCCCTCACCTACGCGTGGCGGCTGCGGCAGCAGTCGAATCAGCAGGCCCAGGCGGCGGCGCAAATCGAGCTGTCCAACCTTCGGCAGACCGTCGATAACGCCCGCATCCTGCGTGTCCGGGCACCCGACCTGAGCGAAGATCGAGCCTCGACAGCTCTGGCGGAATTGGAGACAGCCTTCGAGCAGTCGAAGCGCGTGGTCGAAGACGCCCCAGGCGGTGCGTCGCCGGTGGCGCACAGTCTGATGGGCGATTACTACTGGTTTATCGCAACGATGCCCCGGACGCTGCCGTCGACGCGGCCGGCTGACGAATTCACGCCGCTGCCGGAGCTGGGGGCCATGCTCGAACGCGCCGCGGCATCTTGGCAGGCGGCAATGTCGAACGAAGCGCCGGCGTCGGTGCGGCAAAAGGCCCGTTTCGGTCTCGCCGCGGTGGCTGAGGAGATTGGCGATTTTGATGCGGCTAGGGAGCAATACGACGCGTTGCTCGACGAGACGGCCCTGCCAAATCGGCTGCGGAACATCGTGCGGTCGCGGCTCGAGTCGATCCGGCTGGCGGGCGATCGGTCGCCGCTGGTCGAGCCCGCCGCCGCGGCAACACCGGCGACGCAGCCGTCGTCCGTGAGCGAGGGGCTCGGTCCGATCGACACCGGCCTGGGGGGTCTGGGCCTGACGGATCTGCCGGGGATCACGCTGGACGAGTCCAAGCCTTCGACGCGCCCCGCGACGCAACCCGCCCTTCCCACGCCGTGAGTTTCACGTCTTGAGCGATGCCGATCCCGAGCTTCTGGCGGACGACGAAGACCTTGGCAGCGAGTCGGCTGATGAAGGACCGCCGTCGCGTCGGCTGGTGTTTCGGGCGTCGCGTGACCTGACGAGTCGGCTCGACAAGTACCTCGTCGATCGCGTCGGGCATCTGAGCCGGGCGGAGGTGCAGCGGCTCATCAAGGACAAGCGTGTCACAGTCAACGGCAGGCCCGGCAAGAGCAGCTACAACCCGCGAGAAGCCGACGAGATCATCGTCGAAGCGCCGCTGCCCAAGCGGGAGCAGATCGAGCCCGAGCCGATCCCGCTGGACATCATTTACGAGGACGAGCACCTCCTGGCGATCAACAAGCAGGCGAACCTGATCGTCCACCCGGCCCGCGGCAACTGGCACGGCACGCTCGTCAACGGCCTCGTCCACTACGCCAAGACATGGAGTACCGTCCGTGGCCCACATCGGCCGGGGATTTTGCACCGCCTCGACCGGAACACGACGGGCGTCATGCTGGTCGCCAAGAGCGATGAAGCCCACTGGCGGATGGGCCGGCAGTTCGAGAATCGCACGATCAAGAAGACCTACCTCGCGGTCGCCCACGGCATACCGGAACTGCTGGGCGACGTCATCGACATGCCGATCGGACCCGACGCGTACGTGCGGGAGCGAATGGCGGTTCGCAAGCTCGAGAAGGGCGGCAAGACGGCGACGACGCAATACGCGGTCGAGGAGACGTTCGACGTCACACCCGAGCAGGCGGGCCTGACCTTCGACCGCGGCGGCCATGCGAACGACCAGAACCACAAGGCCCCGCCGACGCGATTTAGCCTGATCCGCCTCAAGCCGCGAACCGGCCGAACGCACCAGCTACGCGTCCACCTGAGCTACAAGGGCCACCCCATTGTCGGCGACACGATGTACGGCGGTCGGGTGGTGCATTACCAGGCGGGCAACGAGCAGGTGCACTTCGCTCGTCAGGCCTTGCATGCGGCCCAGATCACGTTTACGCACCCCAGGACGCTGCAGCCGACGACGATTTCGGCTCCGCTGAAGGACGACATGCTCGACCTGTTGCGGCAGTTGCGGGAATCGGGGGAACAAAACGGGCGGTCCAGCGTGTAGAGTAGAGGACCGCCCCGCACCGGAGCCGACGCATGATGACCGCCCTGCCGCAGACCGTACTTGCTTTTTGGACGCCCGGCCCAATGGAGTTGGCCATTATCGGGGCGTTTGGCCTCCTGATCTTCGGCAAGCGTCTTCCCGAAGTCGGCCGGTCTTTGGGCAAGGGCATTGTCGAGTTCAAGCGTGGCCTCAAGGGCATTGGCGACGAGATCGAGACCGAAAGTGATAAGCCGGCAGCGTTGCCCAAGCCGGCTCAGGAGCCCGACGCCAAGCCGTACGAGACGCCGCGGGCCGAGAAGGTCGAGAACGCTTAAGAAGGAACTGACATGTCGAAGCTAATCGCTTGTGTCGCCGCGATCCTGTGCCTCGCCGCGGGATCGGTATCAGCTGACGTCTTTACCCGCAAGCCGTTGCCGAACGTGGACCTGCGGGACGTTCCGCTGGAAGACGCGTTGAAGTACGTCGCGGCCGAGTCGAACCTGATCATCGTGCCGGACTGGAACGCGCTGGAATTGGCGGGCGTGACGCGTCAGTCGGCGGTGACGGTGAATTTGCCGCGGGCCTCGACGCAAACGGTGCTGCGGTTCATGCTGCGGAGCGTGCCGAAGAACGAGCCGCTGACGGCGTATGTGGCGGACGGGATCGTCCGCGTGACGACGCAGGCCGAGGCGGACCGGGACCTGGTGGTGCGGGTGTACGACGTGCGGGACCTGTTGGTCGAGATCCCGAACTTCGGCGTCATCGGCGGCAACAACGGCGGCGGCGGCTTTGGTGGTGGAGGTGGCAACGGCAACAACAACAACAACGGCCGCGAGGAGCGGACGGAGGATTTGATCGACCTGATCACCTCCACGATCCGCCCCGACGTCTGGGACATCAACGGTGGCCAGTCGAGCATCCGCGTCTTCCGCGGCAATCTCGTCGTCAACGCCCCGCGGTCAGTGCATGCCCAGCTTTAGCCCAAAATCATCATGTCGACTGCCACAGAAGAGAAGCAAGCCCCGCCGCCGCAAGTCGAAGCTGCCGGCGACGCCCTGAAGGCTTTGCTCCGCAGGGCAGCCGAGATCGATGACGCGATCTCGCTCGCGAAGCTCGGCGAGCCAGGGTTCGTCGTGCTGCCCCGAAAGGTCTACGCGGCACTCAAAGCTGCCGAGCCGACGGCGGGCGACTCGGACCCGAGCGTGACGAGTCTCGATGAAAGCCTCGCGATGTGCGACGCGGGCATGGACGACATCAAGGCGGGCCGCACGAGGCCACTTGATGAGGCATTTGCCGACATGGAGCGGCGGCTGAAGGATCGCTGCGTCCAGCAGGGAATCCCGTGGGGTGATGATGACTGATCCTGCCGAAACTATTTACAAGGTCATCACGACCTTGACGGCTGAAAATCTGCTACTGAATCAAGCGGATTTTATAAAAGACCAAGAGAACCACGCACAGCCGGCTCGAAGGTGGTTCGCTCTGACTCGCTCGGAGATTGCGAAGCTTGATCATCTTCCCAGACGCTGCCCGCTGGCGGAGGAGGACGCTCATCGAGCCTATGAGATTCGCCGCCTGCTGCATCACAAGCACCACGTTCTCTTCACGATTGATGAAGCGACGAAGACGGTCTTCATCATCGGCTTTCGCCACGGCTCGCAGATGCCGCGGCCGGAGGAGCTGCACGAGTCACTCGACCAAATCCTCCGCGACGTGACGTCCTAGCCTCCCTCACGCCGTCTCCCGGCAATCTGCATCGTGGAAGAGGACCTCAACGCACCATCGTCATCGAGCAACGGCCACGCCTCCGGCGACGGTCCTGCCGTCCTGGAACTTCGCGGCGTCTCCAAGACCTTCCGCGACTTCTGGATGCGCCCACGCGTCAAGGCCGTCCGATCCATCGACCTCTCCGCCCATCGCGGCGAAGTGCTCGGCCTCCTCGGACCCAATGGCAGCGGCAAGACGACGACGATCAAGATGATTCTCGGCCTCCTCCATGCCACCGGCGGTCAAATCGCCGTCCTCGGCAAGCGGCCCAGCGACGTCGCCCTCAAAAGCCGCATCGGCTACCTGCCTGAAGAATCCAACCTCTACCGCTTCCTCAACGCCGGCGAAACTCTCGACTTCTACGGCAGACTCTTCAAAATCCCGGCGTCGATCCGAAAGCAACGCGTCGAAGACCTCCTCGACATGGTCGGCCTCACCGCCGCCCGGTATCGACCCGTCGGCGAATACTCCAAGGGCATGCAGCGACGCGTCGGCCTGGCGCAGGCGCTCATCAACGACCCCGACCTGCTCATCCTCGATGAGCCGACCACCGGCATGGACCCGATCGCCACCCGGCAGATCAAAGACCTGATCCTCAAGCTGCGAAACCGCGGCAAGACCATCCTGCTCTGCACCCACCTGCTCGGCGAAGTCGAAGACGTCTGCGACCGCATCGTCATCATGTACGGCGGCAAGATTCGCGCCGAGGGCACCACCGACACGCTGCTCCGCGTGCCGGATCTTCAGTCGCTCGACATCTCCGGCGGAGCGCTCGACGGAACGACGATCGAACGTATCAGTGCCGTACTGCACGAAAGCGGGCACGAAGTCGCCGACGTGCATCGGCCCAAGCGGAAGCTCGAAGACGTCTTCATGGACGTCATCAAGCAGGCCGAGCGTGGCGGCGAAGCGACGACTGGTGCCGCCGTCGGTGGCGGCGTGGCGGGCTTCCTCGCCGAGTCGGATGCCGACACGCAGCAAGGCGACGCCCTGCTCGACAGTCTCAGTCGCGACGAGCCGGAGACCGTTACGCCCGAACCCGTCACGCCCGTCGACCCCGCATCGCCGCAGCACGATGACGCTCTGCTCGACACGCTCGACGAGCAACCCGCCGAAACGACCGCCACAACCGAAACGGCACCGCCGCCTTCGCAGGACGTCGACGATTCGCTGCTGAGCGATCTTTCGAACTCGAACGACAAGGAGAAGCCGTGACGATCTACGAGCGACAGAAAGTCGACCGCGGGTCGTGGCTTCGGTACACGCTGCTGCGGGTCGCCAATTGGCTCATTCCGCTGGTGCTGTCGCTGGCGGCGGTGGTCGTCTTGGCAGGCTTCGCCGAAGCGGGCGAGGACCGGACCTTCGTCTCGCCCTTCGAGTGGCTCGGCACGATGGCTTCGGGCGAGCCGATTGCGCGTCTGACGGGTGCTGTCTGCGTTCTCTTCGTCGGATCGTGGCTGTCGGTCGTCGGCCTGTTCGTCCTGCGGCGGCTCTTGTCGCTCAACGTCTGGACCAGCACGCCGCTGTCGGGTGCCATCTCCGTCGCCCGCACCGGTCTGGACGAGGCGGTACGGAATCGGACGGTCGTCGTGATTCTCCTGATCATGCTGCTCGCGTTGGCGTTGCAGCCCTACTTCGCCGTCAACGCCGAACAGCCGCTGCGGTACAAGATCCAGACCTTTTTCACGATCAGCGGCTTCATCGCCGCCGCCCTGCTCGGGGCCGTCACGATCTTCGTCGCCGCCGCTACGGTTGCGACGGACCTCGAAGACAAGCGTGGCGGCGACGTTTTCGTCAAGCCGATCCCACGCTGGGCCTACCTCGTCGGCCGGTGGCTCGGCATCACGCTGCCCATGATCGTCATCGTCGGCGTCTGGGCCATCCTCACCATCGGCATCTCGACGATCTGGCTCGCCCCGCAAAAGGCCTTCGACGCCGCCGACCGCGACTTCGTCGACACCCGCGTCATGGTCGCTCGCGAAGAAGCGCCCGCCCAGCCGGCGCGTGACTTCCGAGAGATCGTCGACGAAACGTTCGAAGAAACAGCTCGGCTCGATCCCGAACGCCTCAACCGCCAAGGCCGCGCCGCGATGATCGCGGACCTCGTCAACGAGCAACGCACGCTCTTTCTGCAGGTGCCCTTCGGCCCGGCTCAAGGCAACACGTACCGATTCACCGACCTCGGCGACGCCCGCGAGCGGGCGATGGAGCTCGACCAGGAGCTACGCGACGACGCCGATGCCATCGCCGCCCTGCTGTCGGAGCGTGGCGTGGAGACGACCGAGGGCCAGCCGATCCAGCCCAATCAGGTCTCGCTCGCCACGGTCCTGCCGTTCGCTGATCTGCTCGACCGCGACCTGACCGCGGGCCTCCTGCAGCTGCGGTTCAAGGTGCTGGGGACGAACACCTACGGCGGCCGGGAGGGCGACCTCGCCCTCGTCGTCGACGACCGCCCCGAGCTCATCGCTTACGTCGTCGACCGCGTCCAGATCTACGATCTGCCCGCGACGCTCATCGGCGAGGACGGCGTGCTGGAGCTTCGCATCGACAACCTGGGCCAAACCCGCGGCGACGAGCGGACGCCGATCACGATCCAGTTCGTCCCCGACATCTGGATCAACCTCTACTACGTCAGCGGCGACGTGAAGGGCAACGTTTTTCGGCAAGCGATCGTCCTGTGGGTGCGTTTGTCGTTTTTGGCGATGTTCGCGACCTGTGCCGCATCGCTCATGAGCTTCCCGGTGGCGGCGACGTTGTCGCTGGCGGTCTGGGTGTTGGCGGCGGGCGGATCGTGGCTCAAGAGCACGCTGACGAGCGGCATCAGCGGCGACGGGGTGGTGTCGACGCTCTTCGAACGCTCGTTGCTGCAAGGAGCGATCTTCGTCGCCGACCTGCTCGGCCAATACAGCGCGGTCGACGGCATTTCCCGCATCGCCGCCGGCATCTACCTGCCGTGGAGCAGCGTCGTCAGCCACACCTTCTGGATCGGCCTCGTCTGGACGGTCATCGCCTTCGCCATCGGCTGGTTCCTGTTCAGCCGCAAGGAACTGGCGCGGGTTCAGGTTTGAATCGTTGGACCTACTCCTCTGGGGTAGCCGTGTCTCCGGCGAAACTGCCGCGGGTCGGCCGGCGTAAGACATGGCATGAGAAACTCCCTGGTCACGCTCGGCGGTGTCGGCTGCTTTGCCGCGTGCGTCGCGGCGGCGGGCTTCTTGACGCAGCCGATCAACACGCAACGCCAGGAGCTCAACCTCGGCATCAGCGACGAGCTCGACGAGCTGCCGCCGGAACAGGCTGTGCTGCAGATGTCGCTGGGCGTCTTCCGCGGTGCGGCCCTCATGTTCGCGTGGCAGCGGGCGGAAGATCTCAAAAACGACGGCAACTACTCCGAAGCCGTGCAGCTCGGCGAGTGGATCACCAAGCTCCAGCCACGCTTCAGCCAGGTCTGGGAGTTCGTCAGCTGGAACCAGGCGTACAACATTTCCGTCGGCACCCACACGCCCGACGAACGATGGTTCTGGGTCAAGAGCGGCATCGACCTGCTCCAGCGACGCGGCGGCGGACTTGACGCCAACCCGACCGCCATTCGGCTCTATCAGCAGCTGGCGTGGATTTATCACCACAAGATCGGCATGTTCCAGGACCAGTACAACTGGTTCTACAAGCGACAGCTCGCCAACATCTGGAATGCCATCCTCGGCGAGTCGCCGCGAGACGATGCGGCTTACGAGAACTTCCTGGCCCCGCTCGTCGCCGCCCCGACCGACGAGGCCGACCTGCCGGACGGTTCGCAGCGGCTTATCAAGCACATGCGAGACGCCGGCTACGACTCGCCGCTGGAAATGCTCCAGGCTTACACCGTCGAAGATCAGCCGATCTTCAAGGACGAAGAAGGCAACGTGGCCGATCAGACGCAGGAGCCGGACCCGAACGCCGTCTTCACCGTCGCCGACTTCGAGGCACGCGAGACGTTCCCGGATTGGGCGACCCAGGACGAGATCGACGCGACGTTGGCCTTCCTGCGGCGGGCGGCGATCGAGTCGGATCAGATCAACATGGAAGTCGAGGCGATGGTCCGTGATGCCGACGTCTTCGGCACGATCGACTGGCGGCACCCGGCGGCGCACGCGCTCTACTGGTCGCAACGCGGCCTGGAACAACTCGCCAGCGACGAAGGCCGCAGTGCCGAGGGTCGGTCCAACGTGCGTCGGCAGATGCTCAACAGCCTCGACCAGCTCGCCCGTCAAGGCCGGGTGGTGATCGACCCGCTGGAGGGGTACGTCAGCTACACGCCCGACTGGCCCTACTGGGAGAAGTTCCTCAACTTCTTCGACGAGTTGCTCCAGGCCGAAGACGCCGGACCCGATGCCGAGTCGCGTGAGGCGCGGATCGAACGGCTTTACGGCAGCGGCTTTCGCAACCGCATGGACGCCGCCATCGCCGACGCCGAGCTATACGGCGACACGGAGGCGGCACGGAACTTGATGGAGAACATGCGAGACCGCTACGCCGGCACGCGGTTCGAGCAGCGGTATCTCAAGACGCTCGACGAGTTCCTCGAGCTGCAGTTCAAGGAGACGCTCGACAACCCCGACGCCGCCCGAGCCGCGATGAACGCCCTGCTCATTCAGGCGGTGGCGTCGCGTTATCTCGTTCGCGACGAGGAGCGTTACGAGGTGCTGCTGGAGCGGGCCCAGCGTCTGCACGAGGGGTGGCGTCGCAACAACCCGGACCCGAACAGCCCGCTTTACCAGGAAGTTCCCGACTTTCCGGCGTTGCTGCTCGAAGCGATCGGCAGCTTCCTCATCGGAAAGAGCGGCGACGTGATCACATCACAGGTGCCGCTGACGCTGCGGTCCCAGGTCTGGCGGAGCTTGCCGTTCCAGGCGCAGGCGGACTTGCTGCGTTCGTCGTTCGGCCCGCAGATGTTCCAACAGGTCGCCGCCACCGGCATCGAATTCGAGCGTGTCTTCCCGCTGCCTCCGGGCCTGCGGGATCGGGACTCCGACTTCGACAAGAACGTCACCCGCGAAGAGCAGCTCGAAGAACAAGGCGGCGACACCAAGCCGCGGGCGGAGCAGGAGATCAAGTAGAGAAGCGGTCGCATGGGTAGATCCCGACGCGTCTCCCCTCCGTTATCCCGAGCTAAGCGGATGAGCCAGTCGCTCTAGCCTCCACCGTGCCGCCGGCCTTCGTGTTGAGCATCGACCGTCGGCAACACGTGATTCTCGCGATGGCGCTCGCCGCCGGCTTGATGCTGGCAATCTCGGCGGCGGCGGAAGCGACGGCCGGGTGGCGGTGGACGTTCGCCGCGAGCAACGGGGTGCTGCTGCTGACCGCGATCTTCGCGTGGCGGCGTGAGGTTTCGTTGCCGGTCATCGTCGGCGTGGGTGTGGTGCTGCGGCTGATGGTCTTGCCGGTCGGTCCGACGCTTAGTGACGACGTGTGGCGATACCTCTGGGACGGCCTCGTCACCAGCGGCGGCGGGAACCCGTACCTGCACAGGCCAACGGATCCCGACATTGCCGCGTTGCAACGATGGCTGGCGAGCGACCGGCTCAACAGCGGCGACTACTTCAGCGTCTATCCACCCGTCTCGCAGCTGGCCTTCCTCTTGCCGGGCATCGCGATTCGCCTGTTCGATTCGGCCGTCGCGGGACTCGTGACGTTCAAGCTCATCACGTTCGCGAGCGAACTGCTCGCGATGCTGCTCCTGGCCCGGCTCGCCGCCGATGGAAGTCGCACGAAGGCGGCGTTCGCCCTCTACGCGTGGAATCCGCTGATCGTTATCGAGACAGCTCAGATGCACTCTGAAGCGTTGCTCTTGCCGTTGCTCGCTGGCACGTTGCTGGCAACGACGCGGGGCCGGTGGACGATGGCGGGCATCCTCCTGGCCGCGGCGGTCTGGACGAAACTTTACCCGCTGCTGCTGCTGCCGCTCGTCTGGCGACGCGGCGGCTGGCGGGCGTTGGTCGCATCAATCGTGACGCTGGTCGTCCTCGCGTTGCCGTTCGCACATCGCGACGTGCCGGGCAACGTCATGGAGTCGTTGCAGCTTTACACGGGATTCTTCGAATTCTACGCGGCTCCGTACTTCCTGCTCAAGACGCTCTTTGTCACCGAACTCAACGACGGCGGCGACCGGGCGGCGATGGTGCTTCGCAGCCTGCTTGTCGTCGGCACGCTGCTCATCTACCTGATCGATTGGCGACTCGAGCCGCGACTCGACGCCACTGTCGCGGCGGTGCTTGGCCTGTACATCGTGACGGCGACGACGGTGCATCCGTGGTATCTGTTGCCCTTGCTGTCGCTGCCGATCGTCTGGCAGACGCCGCGATGGCATTGGCTGTGGCTAGGCCTGATCGCGTCGGCGACGTACGTGCGTTACGCGAAACAGGAGGAGGCGTACCTGACATTGACGTGGATCGGCTGGGGCGGCTGGCTGGCCTTGTTGCCGCTGGTTCTGTTGCCGCTGGTCCTCCGCCATCGTGGTCGCGGCAAGGCGCGACGGGTCATCGACACGCTGCATGCCGATGCGGGAAGTCTTCTCGACCTCGGCTGCGGCGAGGGTGAGGTCGGACAAGCCCTGGCTCGTCGCGGGTTCGACGTCACGTTCGCAGACGTTGCCGACTTCCACGACGACGCCGCGACGCCGTTCGTGCGGTACGACGGTCATCGGCTGCCGTTTGCAAACGACGCGTTCGACGTGGTCGTGCTCTACTTCGTGCTGCACCATTGTGACGACGCCGAGCGGGTGCTGCGCGAGGCGGTGCGGGTGGGCCGGCGAGTCGTGGTCGTGGAGAGCGTCTACCGGACGCCACGAGAATTGGCGATGCTGACAAGACTCGACAAGCTCGCCAACCGGCTCCGCGGCGGCTGGCAGATGGCGGCCCAGGAGGAGCACCTACATTTTCGCACCGCCGCCGCGTGGCGAGAGTTGGCCTCGGAGTTTGCGGATGTGGTGGTCCTCGAGGAGCACGGAGCCGTGCCACATCGTCAGGCCACGTTGCTGTTGCAACAGCGGCAGCAGCTTTAGAGGATGGCCTAATGTCGACCGCCTTCAACCCGCTGACGTGGCCAAAGCGGTACGCCGACTGGCTCCATCTGCAGTGGCCCGGCGGCTCCGTCGAGAAGCTGCCCGTCGCCGACGACAAGGGCAACACGAACGTCGACGGCCTGGTCATCGTCGGCGACCTGACGGGCGTGCCCCTGCTCAAACTTTCCGCCAACGCGGGCCACGATGCCGTCTGCCGCATTGCCGACGAGCTTGACGGCGAGCAACCGCAGGACGACGTGCTCGACATCGCCATCGTCGGCGGCGGCACCGCCGGCTTCGCCGCCGCCATCGCCGCCGAGGAGAAGGGGCTGCGTTACTGCGTCTTCGAAGCCAATTCGCCCTTCAACACGATCAAGGACTTTCCCAAGGGCAAGCCCATCTACACCTACCCGACCGAGACCGAGGTTCGCGGTTTCACCTTCCACGACAAGAGTGACGTCAAGGAAGGCCTCGTCGAAGACCTCGAGGAGCAAACGGTCGATGAGGGGCTCAAGTACGTCAAGGCCCGCGTCGAGAAGATCGACCGCCGGGGCGGCCTGCTGGAAGTGAAGCTCGCTAAACCCGCCGAAACGCCCGACGGCGTCCACCTCAATGGCACCGGCTTCGTGACCGACGGCGCAACGGTCAAGGCCAAACGCGTCGTCGTCGCCATCGGCCGAAGCGGCAACTACCGGAAGCTTGGCATCCCCGGCGA
>CAYMAS010000044.1:0-33677 GCA_964388485.1 uncultured Tepidisphaerales bacterium
CGCCGCAGACGACGACGACGCGGTGGTCCTTGATCGCCTCGATGATGTCGCCGCGTTTCTGGCTGACCGGCAGCTCGTCCGGATACGTCACCGCCGGCACCGACGCTTGACGTTCCTCGGCAACGGTCGCTGACTTCTGCGCCGACGCCAAAACCTTCGCCAACTGCTCTGCCGTCGGCTCGCCGCGTCGCGTCAAGCCGTGCAGGCGGCGCTCGAGCCGGTGCCGATCACGCAGCATCGTCCTGCCGATGAGCTCCCGCACCGCCGCCACGCTCGTCGCTCCGTCTTCCAAAGGTCGGGAACTGTACGGACGCGACGGGCGATCGTCATGACAGGATCGAGCGAATCGCCTCGGCCGCGGGCAGGCGGAGCGAGTCTTGCCACGATGCGATCGGCCGATTGACCGGCGGCGTGCCGCGGGCCGGCTCGTACATCTGCCAGACCGCGTGGCAGCCATATGTCACGCCGGCCGCGCCGGCAGCAAGCTGGTCGCTGATGATCGCCAGCACGTCGTCGGCGGTCGACGTGCCGAAGTCGCTCTTCCAACCAGGCGCAAACTTCGGGTGGGCCTCGTACAACGGCTCGGCCTCGACGACCGGCAGATCGTAGGCGGCGAGCTCGCGTCGCAACAGCTCGACCGCCCGCGTGTCCCGCGGCGGCTCGTGCACGGTGTGGCCGCTTTGGATACACGCAAAGTCGAGCCACGACGGACTGCCGACGTGGTCGCTGCTGCCGCTGCCGCCGGGCGGGTGGTAGGTCTTGAGGCCACTGTCGCCTAGGCCGTCTGCCATCGCGTGCCACGTTTCGCGATGCCGCGCTTCGGGCGAAGGACGGTCGCCGCCGAGCATCCAGACGAGCGGCCGACCGGCGAGGCGATCGGCGACGGCTTTCGCAAAGACGCCCGCGTTCTCCGGCGTGAACACCTCCGGCCCGTCGCCCCACATGAGGTGCACCTTGTCGCCCCAAGTCGGCAGCACGCACGGCACTAGGCCGCGCTCGATCAGCACATCGCAGCAGTCGGCAACGTGATCGAGGTACGCCGCGTTCGGCCGCGTCGGGTCGATGTCGATCAACGGCAAGTCGCCACGCCGGTTCGGCACGCGAAGCCCATCGAGCTCGGCGATCACGCAGAACTGCACGAGCGTGAAACCTTGATCCGCCCGCACGTCGGCGTAGTGACGCGTCTCGTCGAGCGTCAGCCGGTGCGCCAACTCCCACGCGGTATCGCCAAGCCAGCGGAAGGGCGTGCCGTCGCTGCGGAGCAGTCGCCGGCCTTCAACACGCGTCGGATTCAGGGAAGTTCTCGCCAAAAGCTGCCCATGTTATGCGTGCCGGCGTGAAGGCGATTGCCCGCGAAGGCCGGAATCGGGCGACGTCGCACCGGCAGGTCGGCGGCGACTTCCGTCCATTCGCCATCATCGTAAAGAACGATACCCGTCTCGTGGCCGACGGCGATCAGGTCGTCACGCAGGGCGACGTAGTACGCGCTGCCGTCCCACGCCTTGTTCCACGACGCGCCGCCGTCGTCGCTTTGCCACAAGCCGCTGCCGACGACGGCGAGGTAGAACCGGCCATCGTCGTTCGGGTCGGCGATCACCTCGTATGGCTGGCCGGCGAAGTCCTGGTCGACGGCGACCCAAGCATCGCCGTCGAGGCGGTGGACGAAACGGCCGTCCTGGCTGAAGGCGACGACGCTGCCGTCGCCGCTGAGGGCGACCTCGTTGCCGACGGCCCAGACGTTCGTCTGGAAGTACGAGCCGAACTCGTTCGTCGGCAAGTCGCCGCCGAACCGGCTGAACGTCTCGCCGGCGTCGCGGCTCTCGTAGACGCCGCCGCCTTCTGACGCCGGACCGGTCACGCCGACGAGGAGGCGGTCAGCGTCGTCGGGGTCGACCGTCACGCTGTTCATGCGACGCAGCTCGCCCATGTCGCTCGGCAACCCATTCATCTGCGGGATCGACCACGTCCGCCCCGCGTCACGACTGACAGCAAGTTGTGCCGCCTCCCACTCGCCGGGGCGGACGTTGGTCGTGACGTAGAGGCGTTGCGGGTCGGCGGGTGTTTGGCCGAAGTCCTTGCAGTTGCTGCCGCCGCTGGGAAAGTCGATTTTTGCGAACGTCTCGCCGCCGTCGTCGCTGCGCAGGTAGCCGTTGTCGCCCATCGCCCAGTGGACGACGTCGGGCATGCCGGGCTGGCCGGCGAAGTCGTGGCTGACCGTGTTCTCGAGGCCGTCGATGGCGAGCGCCCAGCTTCGGCCGGCGTCGTCGCTTCGCCAGACGGCGTACCAGTCGGTCATGAACCAGCGATCCGGGTCCGTCGGGTCGACGGTCAGCGACGCAGCGCTCTTGCCGAAGTGGACCCAGCCCTGGTGCGAACCCGGCTGCGTCTCCTCGCCGGGGATGTGCCCGTACCACCGGCCGCCGTCGGTGACGGCCTCGCGCTTCACGGGCGACCAACTGCTCGCACCCGCGTCGAGGCGGAAGACGTCACCGTTGGCGTTGAGGACCAGCAGGAAGTCGGGGCCGGCCTCGAGTCCCTGCATCCGGCCGACGCCGATGACGCTCGTGTCGGTGCCGTTGCTCGGCAGGCCCCTGTTGAAGTCGCTCCACGTCTCCCCGCCGTCGGTGCTTCGGCGGACGCTGTTGTAGTCGAAGATGGCGTACAGGGCGTCATCGCCGGGCAGCTGCGCGACCTCGCCGATGTTGTCGTCGGAAAGCTGGGTCCAGGTGTCGCCGCCGTCGTCGCTGCGCCACAAGCCGCCGTGGAACGTCTTTGGTCCGTCGGCCGACCAGCCGCCAATGAAGTTCTGGCTGTCCTGGCTGCCGATCCAGACGCGGTCCGGGTTCGACGGGTCGAAGGCGACGAACGTCGGGAACAGGTTGTCAAAGCCGTCGCCGCTCTTGGCGTTCCACGTCTTGCCGTTGTCGTCGCTGGTGTAGACGCCGCCGGCGTGGGCGAAGACGACGCGGTCGGGGTTCTCGGGCGAGCGTGCGATCGTCAGGCCGCCCCAGCGGGCCTCCTCGTTGCCCATGACCGGGACGTCGAGGACCTGCGACCAGGTGTCGCCGCCGTCGGTCGAGCGGTAGAGCCCGCCGCCGGCGTACCATTGGCTGCCGCTTGCCATGAGCAGGGTGTCGGCGTCGCGCGGGTCGACGTCGATGGAGCGGACGTAGCTGCCGGCATCGATGCCGCCGAGGTCGCCGTTGATGCTCCGCCACGCGTTGCCGCCGTCGCTCGACCGCCACGCGCCGCCGACGTCGCTGTAGGTGTAGAAGACGCTTTCGTCGGGCGTGGTGATGACGTCCATCCAGTACCCGCCGCCGCCGAGCCGCGACTGGTGCCAGTCGCCGTACGTCGGCATCGGCTGCATCGGGGCGATTTCTGTCACCGCCTCGCCCGCCGCCGCCTCGACGCGTTCGATTGTCACGTCGTCGAACCGCAGCACGTTCCGCGCGTCCGCCTCGCCCGACCAGCCGCCCCACGGGGCGTCGGCGAAGGCGATGAAGATCGAGTAGTCGCCGCTCGCCGTCAGCGGGGCCGGGTTCTCGGCGGTCGCGGTATCGAGCGTACCGCCGATGGTTTGCATGTCGCTCGTCGCGGTGCCGCGGAAGGTCCACGTTGCACCCGTCTGCTCGTCTTTAAGCGTCAGCATGAACGGCCCGGTCGGCCCTCCGTCCGCCGCGGCGACCCTCGCCGTCAGCTTGATCTCGGACGGCTCCGCATCCCCGGGTTCGAGTTGCACCCACGCCTGGCTGGCGGCGTTGAACCAGGGCTCATCGCCCAGGCCATCGTCGTCGATCTTGGCGAGCAGTCGGCCGGTGCCGTTGTGCGTGTCGCGTTCGAACGTGACGTTGCCGTCGCTGCTGTCGGCGTAGGCGTTGGCGTCGAAGCGGTTGCTGCCTTCGAAGTCTTCGAAGAGCAACACCTCGCCGCAGACGGGCGCGACGGCGAGGGCGACGGCAAGGGCGGTGGTGCGGAGCATGGCGATGAAGGTGTCGAAGAAAAGGCCGCCACACGCCTTCGCGTCTGACGGCCGGTTGAGGAGGAGTCGAAGATCAGCGGCGGCGACGCAGGCCTACAAGGCCGATCAGGCCGATCGCCGCAGCGGACGTCGGCTCGGGGACGACGGTGATCGACAGGTTGTCGAAGACGGCCGACAGCTGGTCGTCGCCGTTGCCGAACGACTGGAGCTGTCCCTGGATGGTCACGGCGCCGCCGCGGTAGGTGAAGACGGCGTCGAGCGAGTTCGTCGGGTTGTCGAAGTTGGCGCCGGCGGCGTAGGTCATCGCGTTGCCGAAGCCGAATCCCGTGTCGTCGTACTCGATGAGCTGCAGGTTGGCATCGGCGACGGAGAACTCGTCGCCGACGGTCGGGCCGCCGGTGTACGTCACGTCGCCGGTGACGCGGTACTCTGTGCCGAGCTCGAACGTGCCGCCGGTCTCGAAGCCGAGGAGCGTGACGTTGAGGCCGTCGTAGAAGCCGCCGTTGTTGACGGTGCCCGAGAGCTCAAGGGCTTGGCTGCCGTCGGTGACGTTGGAGTCGACGATCGTCGCGGTCAAGCCGCTTTGGACCTGAAAGGGCTTGACGCCGTTGAAGGCATCGAATCCGCCGGACGGGGCGGCGACGACGCCGAGGGCGTCATCCTCGAACGAGCCGTTGACGATGATGTTGGCCGAGGCGACGCCGGCGGTGGCGAGGGCGGCGGTGGTGACGAGTGCGGTGGTGAAGTGGTGCATGTACAATCTCCTCCTGTGGAGCGGGATAATGATGCCGTTAGTTCGGCGGAAAGTTGTTGAAGCGACAGGGTGTATCGCGCGACTCACGGCTGGTTGCCGTCGTCGTAAGTAATCGGACCGGGCGTCATGTCAGAGGGCATCGACGGGTCGTTGCCGACGGACGTCGGCAGCCACCAGCCATAGTGGCCGCCGAAGAGTCGCATGTCGTAAGGCCGCAACGCGGCGGCGTGGCCATCTACGAAGACGGCGTTGCTCTTGTCCTGCTGGCCGTGGCGAGGCTCTTTGGGTGCCATCCACGTGAAGGGCCCACGCAGCTTGGCCCGCTGCCAGCCGGCACCGTTGGCCAAAGCACCGTCCCAGCCGAAGAAGTAGCCTTGATCGGGATCGATATCATTCGGCATCGAATCGTCGACAACAGCTGCGGGAACCATCTCACCGGTGTCTCGTGCCTTGTCAGCCACCAGAATGATTTTGGTGGCGTCCTTCACGCGGGCCGCGATGCGATCCCAGCGGGCGTGTCGCATGGCGGAGTTGAGGCCGTAGGTTCCGATCGCCTCGGTCTCAGGCTTCTCGCCGATGGGGCAGCCGAAGATGAAGTCGGTATCGCCCTTGCCGCCGCCGGACGTCTCGCGATCCTGACCGACGTACTCCTCAAGCCGCTGCGTCCACGGCCGTTCGTAGAAGAATTGGGTGTCGCTGCCGTCGACGATCGTTCTGTTCTGCAATGCCTCGACGTCGCCGTGCGCGATGTACGTCAGCGGGTACTGCCCGCGGTTGTCCTGCAGGTAGAAGGTCTGGGCGACGCCGATCTGGCGAAGCCGCGAGAGGCACTGCGTGTCGCTGGCACTTTGCCGGGCGCGGCTCAGAGTCGGCAGCAGGATGCTGATGAGCAACGCGATGATGCCGATAACGACCAGAAGCTCCACGAGCGTGAAGCCGCGGCGTGCCGGAACAGCGGTCGTGCCGCTGGAAGAGTGGTGATGATCCATGCTGTGTCTCCTCGGCTGAGCGAGCGCCCCAACGCCGTCCTCTCGGCGAAAAGGCGGGGCTCGCTTGTGACTGGAGCACTCTGTCTCACCAATCGCTTCATGACAAGGGCCCAGATGAACGATAAGGTATCATAATGTCCGGCATAAGCCCATTCGCGCCCGGAAAGTTGCACCGACGCCTCCACGAGCGTCGCGACACCGGCACGTTGGGTGTGCCCGGCGACGGCTGGAAGCCGCAGCACATCCGGCCTCAAGCGTGCGGGCACGCTTACCAGATCGAGCAAGAGCCGGTCGCGCACCTGGATTGGGCGGCCATGCAGCCGCACGGACAACTGCGGTTCTACCTGGGCGGAAGCATTGAGGTGGACGTCGCGGGTCGGCGGATCACGTTGACGGGTGGCGACCTGCTGAGCCTGCCGCTGCCGGTGCGGGACGTTCGGCTGCGAATCCGTCAGCTGCCGCTGGAGTATCTATGGATCCAGGTAACGGGAGAGCCGGCGACGCAGCTGGTGGCCGACGTGGTCGCGGAGCTGGGGCTGGTACAGCACCTGAGCGTCAAGGGGCCGACGTGTCGCAAGCTGCGGAGCTTCGTCGCCAAGGTGCAGCGGGCGGAGTCGGCGGACCCGTTCGTGTGGAGCAGCGTGACGTACGACCTGCTGATGACGTGGTGGCAGGAAGGTTGTGAGGCGGCAGAGACCTCGCGGCGGGCGGCGGGTTTGACGGGAGACGGTTCGAATCGGTCCCCCTTGCCGCTGGCCAAGGCGACGGGAACGAGCCTGCCGACGTCGTCGCGGGTGTTGGACGCTCCGCCCAAGACGGTGCAGGAGATGGCGGACCGGCTCGGCTACTCGCGGTCGCACTTGAGCGCGGTGGTGAGTCGGACCTGGCACGAGTCGCCGGGCCAGGTGCTGCGGCGGGACCGTCTGCAGCGGGCGGCGGAGATGTTGCAGCGTGGCGAGACCGTCAAAGCCGCGGCGGCGGCCTGTGGCTACGCCTCGCACCAGGCCTTCTCCCGTGCCTATTCCAAGCACTTCGGCCACCTGCCGAGCGTCGAGCGACGGACCCGCTGACCCAGCGGCCAAGCCTAGCGTTCGGCATGAGTCTTCCCATCGGCCTTCAGCTCTACACCGTCCGCGACCTGCTCGGCCCCACGCAGTTGGCCGAGACTTGCAAGCAGCTCGCTGACATCGGCTACACCCACGCCGAAGTCGGTCCTTTCTCGGGCAACTCCACGGCTGACGTCGCCAAAGCGGCCATCGATGCCGGCATGACCGTCGTCGGCAGTCACGAGGGCTCGCTCATCGAGGACAACGCCAGCGAGACGCTCAAGATGCTGGCCGATCTAGGCATTCCCCATGCGATTCAGCCGTACTTGAGCGAAGAGCACCGGACGGTAGAAGGTTACAAGAAGGTCGCTCACAGGCTCATGTCGCTGGCTCAGGATGAGGTGAAGGTGCTGTATCACAATCATGATTGGGAATACCAGGAAGTGGGAGACGGAAAAACGGGGTATGACGTCCTCGTCAACGACACGAGTTTGCGTGCGGAACTCGACACCTGCTGGGTTTCTGTCGCCGGCAACGACCCGGTGAATCAGATGAAGCACCTGTCCGGCCGAATGCCGCTGATTCACGTCAAGGATTGCAGCGACTTCGAAGCCAGAACGCTCTGCGAACTCGGCGACGGCAAGGTGCCGGTTCGGGACATCGTCGCGGCAGCAGAGGGTTGCGGCGTTACGTGTCTGGTGGTCGAGCAGGACAATGGTTGGATGAACAATGATCCGCTGGCTTCCGTGAAGAAGAGCTACGACTACCTGAAGTCGGTGCTCTAACAACTCCGTGATTGGGAGCGGCGTCGCTTGCGACGCATTGGAAGCCTTCTGCAAGGTTCGACGGGTTATCCCGCGACCGCTTCCTCTAGTAAAGAAGCGGTCGCTCTCCAAGGTCGAGCCGAACCTGAAGACTTCGAGCGATGCCACGTTCGAGGCGGATCATCCCGGCTCCTGTCGCGGCACTGATGGCAAGTGAAGCGGAAGGCTCGTGAAGATCCGACTTGTTCCAAACGTCGATGGCGTCACGACCGACGGCCGGCTGCTGGTCGGGGCGAGTCGCGTCGAGCAGGCGAACGATCAAATCCGCCTCGCGGAGCACCACGTCCGACAGCTCGATCGCCGTCGCCTCGACGCCGGTGGTGGCACGACGGCCGGGCGTATCGGCGAGGCGGATCGGCAATTGGCCGTCGCAGAGGACGGCGAGCACCTCGACCCAGTCGCGCGTCGTCCCCGGCTCGTCGGCCACCAGACTTGCGGCTCGATTGGCGAGCCGGTTGACGAGCGTGCTCTTGCCCGCATTGGGCGGCCCGGCGATGGCAACGAGTGGCGGGTTCAGCAGACGCACGAGCGTCAGGTCATCAGGATCGGCGTCGGCGGGATCGAACCGATCCTGCACCGCCGCCAGCCGCAGGCCGAGCGGCGTCGTCGCCCGGGTGATTAGCGGCACCTCCGGTTCCATGCATGTGAAGCCGGCAGCCTGAGCGTCCTGGAGGCACTTCTCGACGATGCGTCTGCCGCCGTGCAGATTCACCTCGAACCACCCGTCGCCGCCGCGCACGAGCGGGTCATCGAGCACGCCGTCCGGAAGCGTCCAACGTCCGTAGCTGAGGTGCTGGGGCAACGGACACTTTCCATGTCGCTGCGTCACGAAGGTTGCCGCGTCGGGTCCGCTGAGTCGCACCACCGCGAGAGCTGCGGTTCCAGGAGCGGTCAGGAGCTGAGCTCGGTTGCGAGTCATCATCGTTAAAACACCCACCGCTCAGCTCTTGTGCTTGATGTGGTGGTTCGCGTAGGCGAGCGCGATGCCGTAGAGCGACAAGTCGCGGCTGATCGCGTGGATGAGCTCGAACGGCTGATCGCCGCCGAACAGGTCGAACGCTTCGCCGCCGGTCGCGATCACCTCGGGCCAGGTCGCCTGCTCCATGGCGTGTGCTTCGACCGCAGCTCGCACCAGGCCCCGCTGTGCGAGGACGATGCCGTTGTTGATGGCGCTCTGCGTGTCGGTGCCGAAGGCCTCGCCGGTGTGCGTCGGCCGGAGCACCGGCAGCTGCGGGGCGACGTCGTGCAAGGCTTGGCTCATGAGGCTGGCCCCCGGGATGATGCAGCCGCCGAGGAACGTGCCGTCGTCGCCGCAGAAGTCGACCGTCGTCGCGGTGCCGCAGTCGACGACGACGCAGGCTTTCTTGAGCTGTTCGTAAGCCGCCGCGACGTTAAGGACGCGGTCGACGCCGGTCTGTTGTGGCTCCTGCGTCGCCACCGCAATCGGCAGATCGACGTCGACGCCGATGCGACTCGCCCCGCCGCCCCAACCCGCGGCTTTGACGAGGTGCTCGACCTCGTCGACGAAGCTGTGGTTGCTCGCGGCGATGACGACCTCGGCGTCGTGTCCTTCGAGCCGCTCGCGGGCCTGCTCGATGGCCCCCTCCACGTTGGCCGGCTCGCTCACGTCCGGCCGCCACGACTCGACGAGATCGCCCGCCTCGAAGGCGCCGATCTTCACGCGACTGTGTCCGACGTCGATCGCCAGCAGGTTGATGTCCGCCATGCCCCAATGTAGCTCGGCCGGAAGTTCGCGAGCGTGAACAGCCTCCTAACGCATACATTGTGTCGCCTTCGGGGGCGCGATAGGCTTTGGCCATGCAGACGGTTCTGGATGAGCACCTGGAGGATCTGGACGACAGCTCGTCGGCGTCGCCGACGGATTGCGACCACACGTCGGCCATGACGCTGGAGATCGGCGACTGGCGATTCCCTGTGACTCATTTGTGCGGCGACTGGTTGATTCTGCTTGATGCAGTCGACCTGCCGGCGGGTGATGGCGTGCTGCATTTGCTGATGGGTAAGCAGTACACGAGGCAGGCCGTTCGTCTATCGGACGGCATCGAGGCAGGCAGGCGTCGGCAGCCGCTGTTGCTGGACCGGGTTCTCGCGTCGCGGAAGGTGCGGGACGGTGCGTGAGACGCCGTTGCCGCCGGAACACCCAATGCCGCCCGAGCAACGCGTCGCTGATTACGCCCGCGAGCGAGGGATCAAGCTCGTGGTGGATGAAGCACTGCCTCAAGGGCAAGGCGGCCTCGTGCGGATCACCGACCGCCGAAGCATCATCAAAGCTCCTCGGGCAAGGCATCTGTACGAGCAGGAGGTCGCGGTCTACCGGTATCTGCTGGAGGAGGAAATCGACGCGATCACGCTGACGTCGTACGAGGTCATCAGCATCCCCGTGCTGCTCGGGCACGACGACGCACTTCAAGTCTTCGAGATCACCCGCGTCAGGCGGCCGTTCTTGCTCGACTTTGCCGGCGCGAGGTCGGACAAGCGGCCCGACTTTGATGACGAGATGTGGCAGCTTCGGCTGGCGGAGCTGCATCCTGCCGAGCGGGTGCAGGATGCCCTCTACGTGATCCAGGCGATGGACGAGGCGGGCGTCTTCCTGACGGACCTCCACGCGGGGAACTTGTCGTTCCCGGAGTACGACACGCTGCCGGACGATTCATCGATCCGGGGCCTGCTGTTCGCGTGATCGACTTTCTGTCTCAGAAACTCGACGGGTACTCGTCGTCGATGCTCCTTGCCGCCCCGCCGTCAGGGATGAAGCGGGGGCCATTATCTGTCGCTTGGCCAGACAGGGCGGAGAGCAGCGTGTCGCCGTAGACCGCCACCTTGCGCGGGCCCATGCCTTTGATGGCCGTCAGCTCCTCCTTCGTCGTCGGCTGAGCGGCGGCGATGAGGCGGAGCGTCGCGTCGTTGCAGATGCAGTAGGCCGGTAGGTTCCGCTCACGGGCGATCTCGCTGCGGACGCTCTTGAGCTTCTGGAACCGGTCGCCGCCTTCGCCATCGAGTTGGATGATCTTCTTCGGGTTCATCGACCGCGACACGCGAGACGGGGCAATGTCCGCCAACGGTGCCGGCACCTCGGCGTTGGCCTTCATCACCGCGATACCGCTGGTCGTGAGCTTGACGAGCTTGTACCGCGTGTCGCCGCCGCTGGCTGTTTGCTGGACGAGCCCGACCTCGATGAGGCGGTGGAGCATGGCGATGACCTGCTTGACGTTGTACTGCCGCAGCAGGCCGTGCGTCGGCAGGCGGTTGTGACCGCGTTGCGTAATCTTCTCGTTCTCACTGCCGACCAGCACCTCCGCCACCGTGCCGACGCCCGCCCGGTCGTTGAGCCGGGCGACGCCGCTGAGCAGCTTGCGAACCACGTCCCGCGTCGCGTCGTCCACTCGCGGCAGGCCGTCATCTTCGTCATTTGCGTCCCCGCTCCGGCAGGCATCGCATCGGCACTTGGTCGGGTCGATTCGCTCCTCGTCGCCGAAGTAGTCGAGAATCATCTGCCGCCGACACCGCCAGGTGCTGGCATAGCCGATCATCTTGTCGAGCTTGTCCCGCTCGCGACGCTTGAGCTCCTCGATCAACTCCGGATCCGCATCGTCGGCCCCCTTGATGTTGTCGATGAAGTATTCCTGCGTGAAACGATCTTCGTAACTGAAGAGCAGCACGCACCTGGCCGCCTGCCCGTCGCGACCGGCTCGGCCCGCTTCCTGGTAGTATGCCTCGACGCAGCCGGGCGTGTTGTAGTGGGCGACGAGACGGACGTCGGGCTTGTTGATGCCCATGCCGAACGCGTTGGTTGCCACCGCCACACCGCGCGGCGTGCGGAGCCAGCGTTCCTGATTTTCGGTCCTCGCCGCACCGTCCATGCCGCCGTGGTAGCTGAAGACAGGCCGGCTCTGGAGGTTCGTGTCGAGGAAGGCAGTGACCTCATCCACGCTCTTGCGCGTCGCGCAGTAGACAATGGCCGAGCCTTCCTCGCGGCCCACGAGGTCGACGAGCGTATCGAGCTTGGCCTTCTTTCCGCGGACGCGTCGGCTCTGGTAGCTCAGGTTCGGCCGATCAAAGCCGGTGACGACAACGCTCGGATCGCTCAGGCCGAGCGTGCGGGTGATGTCTTGGCGAACCTCCGCCGTCGCCGTTGCCGTCAACGCGATGGTGGGCGGATCGCCAAGGTCGTGGCGGACGTTGCCGAGGTTCTGGTAATCGGGTCGAAAATCGTGGCCCCACTGACTGATGCAGTGGGCTTCGTCGATGGCGAAGAGACTGGGCTTGAGCTCCGCCATCATCCGCCGAAAGCCGAGGTTGGCGAAGCGCTCGGGCGCGACGTAGAGCAGGCCCTCAAAGCCTTCTTCGAGGTCCATGAGCGTCCGCCGGACTTCGTCGGCCGACATGGAGCTGTTGAGCATGTGGCAGTCGATGCCGCTGTCGCGGAGCTGGCCGACCTGGTTTTCCATCAGGCTGATGAGCGGGCTGACGACGAGGGTCAAGCCGCCGCCAACCACCGCCGGCAGCTGGTAGCACAGGCTCTTGCCCGCACCGGTCGGCATGACGCACAGCACGTCGCGACCGGCGAGCGTGTCCTCGACAACTTCCCGTTGCATCGGCCTGAAGTGGTCGAGGCCGAAGGACTGCTGAAGGGCCGCGACGAGCTTGTCGTCGGCAAGCGGGGCATCGGGTAAGTCTTCGAGCAGGGTCGTCATCCGTGTCGACGCAGAGGAGGCGGCGGGGCGACCTTATCGCCTTCGCCGGAATCGTGTTGTCGGCTTTGGCCGTTCCGACAGCCCGCCGGTTGGCTTTACGCTGTCGGTCCGCCGCGGGATCGGACGTCACGTTCCCGCAGCAGAGCCACCCACCACTGATTATGAGCTACATTACCGTCCAAGACCTTGAGTACGACTACAACGCCCTCGAGCCGCACATTGATGAAGCGACGATGCGCGTCCACCACGACAAGCACTACGCGACCTACGTCAGCAAATACAACGATGCCGTCAAGGGCACGGAGTTCGAGAACAGCCCGCTGCACGAGGTGCTGGCCGACGGTGCCAGCAAGGTCCCGCAGGACATTCGCCAGACCGTGATCAACAACGGCGGCGGCGCGCACAATCATGCCCACTTCTGGGAGATGATGGCCCCTCCCGGCAAGGGCGGCGGCGGCGAGCCGGTCGGCGAGCTGGCGGAGGCGATCAACAAGACCTTCGGCTCGTTCAGCGAGTTCAAGGACAAGTTCAAAGCCGCCGCTCTCGGACAGTTCGGCTCCGGCTGGGCGTGGCTGGTGAAGGATGGCAGCGAGCTGAAGGTCACGAGCACCAAGAACCAGGACTCGCCCATCCTCCACGGCCAGATGCCGATCCTCGGCCTCGACGTCTGGGAGCACGCGTACTACCTCAACTACCAGAACAAGCGTCCGGACTACGTCGATGCCTTCTGGAACGTCGTCAACTGGCCGTACATCAACGAGCGTTTCGGCCGGGCTGACTAGGCGGTGCCGCTTACGACACCTTCGTTCAAGATTGTTGACTATACGGACTAAGTCTTATGCAAGAGTTGACGGCCGCTGCCGCTGCTGATAGACTGTTGCAACGGAGATCGACCTGAACCGGCCGATGTTCGATTCCCCACCCCCCCGGACGTGGTCTGGCCTTGTGCCAGGCCACGTTCTTTTTGTTGAACCGGCAGGTCTACGCTGGCGGCCCATGGCGGACGATGAGCTCATCAAGCCGGTCGACGACGGCCGCGATCCGAAACACGCCACGTGGATCTACTCGGGTGCTCGCATCATCCTCAGGGCGGCGATGAAAGGGCTCTTCGACCTCAAAGCGTACGGCGTGCACCACATTCCGCCCGACGGCGGCGTGCTCATCGCCAGCAACCACCAGAGCTACCTCGACCCGCCGCTGCTTGGCACGCCTCTCGATCGCCCGGCTGCCTTCCTCGCCAAAAGCGAGCTGTTCAAGTTCGGTCCGTTCGGCTGGATCATCCGCCGACTCAACGCCTTCCCCGTCCGCCAGGGCGCGGGCGATGTCGGTGCGATGAAAGAGTCGATCCGCCTGCTGCAGGCCGGCTGGGTATTGACCGTCTTCGCCGAGGGCGCCAGAACCGAGGACGGTGAGCTGCAGCCGGTGCAAAAAGGCTCTGGCCTCCTGATTCGCCGGGCGAAGGTTCCGGTGGTGCCCGCGGTGGTCGACGGAGCCTTCAACGCCTGGCCGCGGAACCAGAAGGTGCCCAAGCGGCACCCGGTTCGGGTTCTCTACGGCGAACCGATGGACCTGGCGTCGCACAAGCCGGACGAGATCCGGCAGATCCTCGACCAGCGGTTGAAGACGCTGCTGGCTGAGCTGCGGGCGAAGCCGGTGTGACGGCGTTCGATTCTCGCGACACAGAGTCCGGGGCAGCTCCAGATCAGCTTCGCGCCGAGCCTCTGCATCGCGACGGGCAGGTCCCACTACACTTGCGGCCGTGCCTTCTAACTCGAACCCGCTGCAGGCGATGACGGACGCCCTGCTGAAGTTCCGTCGCGAGCGGGATTGGGAGCAGTTCCACAACGCCAAAGACCAGTTCCTGTCACTTGCTCTCGAAGCGAGCGAGGTCCTTGAATTGGCCCAGTGGCGGGACGGCGAGGCGCTGGAGCAACACCTGACCGAGCGGAAGCAGGATCTGGCGGACGAGTTGTGTGACGTCCTGGGCTGGGTCCTGCTCATCGCCAACGATCGGCAGATCGACTTGCCGACGAGCTTCTTCGACAAGATGAAGCGGAACGAGGCCAAGTACCCAATCGAGCTGTCCCGCGGCAAGGCGACGAAGTACCACGAGCTTCGCGAAGGAGCGTCGTCGTGAGCGTTCTGAAGCGTGAAGTCGACGGGCCGATCCCGATCCTCAAGCCGCCGTCGAAGCCGCTGCGGACGACGGTCGGCGGTCGATGGCTCGCCGGCGGCATCTCGCTGGCGTGCCTGATCGTCCTGCTCGTCGCTGCCTACCTCGAACCCGATCCGGCGGGCGTCGGAACGGAAGCCCGCCTCGGCATGTCGACGTGCAACTTCCTCGAACGCACCGGCCTGCCGTGTGCCGGCTGCGGGATGACGACCTCGTTCAGCCACTTCGTTCGCCTGCACCTCTTCACCGCGATCTACGTCCAGCCTGCCGGTGCCCTGCTCGCCGTCGCGACGGTGGCGACCTTTTGGATTGCAGGCGTCATCGCCGTGACCGGTCGTCCCGTGCACCGGTTGATCTCCCGTCCGCTGCAGGGCCACGGGGCGAAAATCGCGGTTCTCAGCGTGGCCTTCTTCCTCCTGGCCTGGGGTTGGAAGATGGGCATCGTCCTGTTGCAGCGGGGTTGAGTGCGTCGCGTGCGGCTTCGTGATAAGCTCCGCGACGCATGCGTCATGTCCTCACGACCCTTCTGCTCGGCGTGCTCGGGCTCGGCACGGGCGGGTGCAACGTCATCGGCTACGGCGCGACCCTCCTGCCGCCGCCGACGATCCAACCCGCCTACGACGGTCTGAACGGCAAAACCGCGGCCGTCATCGTCTGGGCCCCGACCGATATCGACATCAGCTATCCCGCCCTGACGACGCAGATCGGCCAGCGGCTTCAGAAGAGAATCGTCGACGCCCGCGACAACGGCAACCGGACGATGCGCAAGACCCTCGAAGGCCTGACCTTCACCTATCCGACCGAGTCGTACGTGCGGGCCTTCAAGGAAGACCCGAGCCTCAGCTACCTCAGCGGCGAAGAGCTTGCCGGATTGGCCGGCGTTGAGCGGGTCATTTACGTGCAGATCGGCTCCTTTACCGAACGCGGCGGCGCGGCACCGGGTCTCGTCAAAGGCGTCGCCGACGTCGGCCTGATGGTCTACGAGGTGGAGGACCCGGTGAAGACGGTCGAAGAAGCCTCGCTCGCCGCCGCCAAGGGTGGAGCCGAGCCGGGCACCGAGGTTTATCGTGAGCAAGGTATTCGCGTGGTTTTTCCGGAGAAGGGGCCTGCCGAAGGGTCGTCGCGGCTGACGCCGGACCAGGCTTATGCGGGTCTCATCGTGCTGACGGTCGAGGCCCTGTCGGAGCGTTTCCTGGAACACACGGAGGACGACTTTTGAAGCCGATCACGACGACCTTGCTGGTGTTGCTGCTCGTGCCGATGAGCGGCTGCAACCTGCTGACGCTGCCGTTCGTCGCGGCGGGTCGGGCGATGGGCGACCAGCCGCCGCCGGTGTACGACCTGGGCGAGAAGACCGCCTGGGTGATGGTGGACGCCGACGAGCGCGAAGTCGGTACCGAGGCCGCCGTCGCTTCCGACCCCGTGGCCGTCGAGGCGCGGCGGTTCATCGACAAGCACGGCAAGAAGACGAAGCTCGCGCCCTCCGCCGGTGCGGCAGACGTCGTCATCATCGCAGAACTGGCCGTGCCGAAGGAGGACGAGGTGCTCGGCACACTTTCGACCGGGGCCGCCCTCGCCTTTGTCCGCGTGCTGCAGGACGATCAGGAGATCTGGCCCAGCGACGGCACGCGGGGCCACCGCGTCGAAGTCAGCGTCGACGCCAACGCCTTCGGCACCGCCAGCGAAACCCGGCGGACGTCGTTCAAGCTCCTGGGCCAAAAGGTCGCCCGACTGTTCGTGAATCAGAATCTGTGAAGGACGTTTCCTTGCTCGGCGTGATGTCGGACACGCACGGCCGCACCGGGCCGTGCCAGTCGGCGGTGAAGCTGCTGGGGGATCTAGGCGTCAACACGTTCATTCACTGCGGCGACGTCGGCGAGTGGGGTCGGCCTCCGGAGCCGGTGTTCGACGAACTCGCCGGCACCGGCTGTCGGTTCGTCTGGGGCAACAACGATGCCGCGGAACCGGCGGCGGCTCGATACGCGGCAGACCTCGGCCTCATGCTTCTCGAGCCGCTCGAGACGGTCCACCTCGGCAGTCAGCGGGTGCAGGTGGCTCACGGCGACGAGCATGCAGCCCTTCGCCGTCTCGCCGCCGACGCAGAGACAAAGGATGTCGGTGTCGATCTGCTGCTCACGGGCCACTCGCACGTCACTCACGACCGTCAACACGGGTTGATGCGTTGGGTGAATCCCGGGGCCTTACATCGCGCCAGTGACTACACCGTCGCGACGATCGATCTGCGTCATCTGTCCGAGCCCGAGGCCGTTCGTCACCACATCGTGCCCCGCTGACGGTCGACAGCAGCGGCAGCTTCGCACTTCACACGTAGCGGGCACCTGTAGCAGCCGCTATGCTCGAACCACTGCCGACGCGTCGCCAACCGCGTCGGCTTCGGTATCGCGCTCCTCCTAACCCTCTCAATGTTGGCCCTGTCGACCCGTGAAGGACCTTGTCTCGCCGGAACCAGTAACCGACGCCGTTGTGCAGCGATGGCAGACCGTCTACACGATCCGCACGTTCCGGGCCGACGACGCTGAAGCCTGTCGCATCCTCTACACCGACGGCCTGCTCGACGGTCAGCAACTCGCGGCCAACGACACCGGCATCGACATCGACGACATCGAAGAGGCCTACCTCGCCAATCCGCTCGACCACTTCTGGGTCGCGGAAGTCTCACCCGAAGGCGAATCGGAAGCCGGTGAGCCGGCGGGCACGATCGTCGGCATGATCGGCGTGCAGCACCACGACGAAGGCATCGGCGAGATCCGCCGGCTCCGCGTTGCCGACGCTCACCGTCGCCGTCGCATCGGCACGCGACTGCTCGAAACCGCCATCAAGTTCTGCCGCGACACCGGCAGTCTGAAGGTCGCGCTCGACACCTTCATCGAACGCTCCGCCGCCATTAAGCTGTTCGAGCGGAATCGCTTCCACCACGGCCGAACCCGCCAACTCGACGGCAAGGACACGCTCTACTTCTACCTCGACTTCTACTCGAGCCACGAGCAGGCCCCCTCATGACGCCGCTGCCCCAACTGCTGTCGCGGGCTTGCGACGAGTGGGCGACGCTCGTCCGCGACGTCGAGCTTCTCGGCCCGCAGCTCGAAACGGCCTGTCAGGTCATCGGCGACGCGTGGGACGGTGGCCACAAGCTCCTGATCTGCGGCAACGGCGGTTCGTGTGCCGACGCGATGCACCTGGCCGAAGAACTCGTCGCCCGATTCCAGAAGAACCGCCGCGCCCTCGCCGCGATCGCACTGGCCGATCCGACGGCTTTGACGTGCACCGGCAACGACTTCGGGTTCGACCGGATCTTCTCGCGGCAGGTCGAGGCCCTGGGCCAGCCAGGCGACGTCCTGATGGGCCTCTCCACCAGCGGCAACAGCGTAAACGTCATCAACGCCTTCGAGGTCGCCCGGTCGCAAGGCCTCAAGACGATTGCCCTCATCGGTAAGGACGGCGGCAAGATCCGCGGTACGTGCGACGTCGAACTGCTCGTGCCGGCCGACACGGCTCACCGGGTTCAGGAAGGACATAAGTTGTTGTATCACACCCTCTGCGAGTGGGCCGATGAGTACGCCGGCTGACACTCAACGCGGCTCGCTCGGCGAGATCGCGCGGGTCTTTCTCAAGCTCGGCTTCCTCGCCTTCGGCGGCCCGGCGGCTCACACAGCGATGATGCAGGACGAGCTGGTCCATCGGCGTCGGTGGCTGTCGGAGGAACGGTTCCTCGAAGCCGTCGCGGCGGTGCAGGTGGTGCCGGGGCCGAACTCGACGGAGCTGGCGATCCACATGGGCCAGCTTCGCGGCGGGACACGGGGGCTCTTGGTGGCCGGTGCGTGCTTCATCGGGCCGGCGGTGCTGATCATCCTGCCGCTGGCGATTTTGTACGTCGAAATCGGCCGGATGAGCGACGCGACACAGGCGGGGCTCGCGACGGTGATGCAGACGGTCTCGGCGGCGGTCATCGGCATCATCTTCGTCGCGGGGTATCGGCTGGCGAGAACGGCGACGCGGGAGCCGTTCGCCATCGCGGTGGCGGTGCTGGCGTTTGTCGGCGGGCTGTCGATTCCCGCCGGTTGGCAGCCGGAGATCCTGATGCTCGCGACGGCGGCAGTGCTGGGCATCGCCCGTGAGTCGGCCCAAAGAGGACCCGCCGCCGCCCTGCTCCTGCCGCTGGCGGTAATCGAGTCGCCCGATTGGCTGCAATTCGCGGGCTTTTTCCTCAAGGTCGGCGGGACGCTCTACGGCAGCGGGTACGTGCTCGTCAGCTATCTGGAGACGGGCCTGACGGCCGACGGCCTCGGCTGGCTGACGTCGGCCCAAGTCGCCGACGCCGTCGCCGTTGGCCAGGTGACGCCGGGCCCGCTGCTAACGACCAGCACCTTCGCCGGCTATGTGATCGCCAGCTTCACCTTCGGCCAGGGCCTCTCTGGCTCGATCGGCGGCGCGTTGCTGGCGACGGCGGCGATGTTCCTGCCGGCGTTCGTGTTCGTGCTGCTGCTCGGGCCGATACTCAACCGCCTGCGCCAGCGAGCCTGGGCCCGCGGAATGCTCGGCGGCATGGGGTCGGCGGCGGTCGGGTTGATCTTCGTCGCCTGCGTGCAGCTTCTTACCGGCGGCCTCGTCAGCGAAGGCGGGATCGACTGGCTGCTGGTCGCGACGCTCCTGGTGACGGTGGCTGCATTGCTGCGATTCGGCGTCAATGCGACGTGGCTGATCGGTATGGCACTTGCGCTCGGCCTGCTTCGCGTGGCAATCGGGGCAGGATGACCCGATTGTGCGACCTGATCCAGAGATGGCGCTTTCCGTTCGATTTCCTTCGGTATCTTCGCACACTCTTTACAGTCGCCACCACCACGATCGTCTAGGGTGCAGCCGTCGTCGAGGAACGCCCTGACGACTTGTGACAGAACCATCCCTCGGGAGAACCCCAAATGCTCAAGCACACCCTCGCCGCTGCTGCGGCTCTCAGTCTCGCCTCGGCCGCCCAGGCCAATCTCATCATCTCTGAAGTTGTCGACGGCACCCTCGCCGGAGGCAACCCGAAGTACGTCGAGGTCACCAACACCGGTGACACGGACTTCACCTTCGCTGAAGGTGGCATCATCGTTCAGTCGAACGACAACACCGACCTCGATATCGATGTCGACCTGACCAACGTCACGATCGCCGCCGGCGAATCGTTCGTCATCCAGTCGGATGCCAACGACGGCCAGAGCGTCTTCGAAAGCACCTACGGCTTCGCGGCTGATCTCTACACCGGTGCCTTCTTCGGCAACGGTGACGATCGCTACATCCTCGCTGATGACACCGACGGTGCCGGCGTTGCTACCAACCTCGTCGACATCTACGGCGAAATCGACGTCGACGGCACCGGTGAGCCTTGGGAGTACACCGACGGCTACTCGTTCCGCAACCCGACCGCCATCAGCGGCAACGGCGGCGTCTTCGACATCAGCGAGTGGACCGTCGGCGGCGTCAACTCGCTCGAAACCGGCGACGACACGACCGAAGCGGCCCTGATCGTCTCGCTGACGACCCCCGGCACGCACGTCTTCATCCCCGAGCCGACCAGCCTCGCCCTTCTGAGCATGGGTGGCCTCGCTGCCCTGCGTCGTCGTCGCGCCTGAGCGATCTTCGACTTCTGAACCCGTCGAAGCCCCGCACTCGTGCGGGGCTTCTTCGCGCGCTAAGGTGCCGCGTGACGGACACGCCCCAGGTTCGACGGGTGCCGCCGGTGGAGGTGGCGAAGCGGATGGGCATCGGGCGGCTGAAGCATCACGTCTTGCTCTGTGCCGGAGCGGCGTGTTGTGATGCCAAAGTCGGGGCACGCGCCTGGGGCACCCTCAAGCGGACGACGGCCGCGTTGGAGCTTCGCGGCGATTGCAAGGTCTTTGCGACCAAGTGCGAGTGCCTCAAAATGTGCGATCGCGGACCGATTGCTGTGGTCTACCCGGAGGGCATCTGGTACGAGCGGGTCGACGCGAAGACGATGGAACGCATCATCGACGAGCACGTCGTCGGCGGCGAGCCGGTGGAGGAGCACGTCTTCGCCCGCGACAGCCTTGGCCGGGGAAGCGCCAGCCATAGAGTCGCCGGTGATGAACCCGAAGCTCCGTAGCATCTCGATCGGCTCCTGCGTCGCTGTTGTGGCCGGTGCCGGCTCTGTCGGATTGTCCGTTCGGGCCGACGACTCCCCTTCAACACGGCCCTCCACGCAACCCGCCATGACTGAACAAGAAGGCGGCGTTGTCGTCGAGGTGTTGGCAGAACCGGACCTGACCCGCACCGCCCGCGACGGCGACGTGGTCATGATCCACTACACCGGCAAGCTCGAGGACGGCACCGTCTTCGACACGAGCCGGCAGATTCGCCCGAACCAGCGGGAACCCTTCCCGCTGCCGCTGACGATTCGCCTCGGCGATGGCGTGGTGATCAAGGGCTGGGAAGTCGGCTTGCAGGGCATGAAGCTCGGCGAGAAGCGTCGATTGACGATCCCACCGGAGATGGGTTATGGCGAACGTGGATTTCCGCCGGTAATCCCGCAGAACGCGACCCTGGTGTTCGACGTCGAACTCGTCGGCCTGGCGCGACCTGAGTCGGAGTAAGTCAAGCCTGGCGCCTGCTGCGCGACTCCCTCCGGTCTTCACGCTCTAGAAGCTCCCCACCGTACAGGAACCGTCTGTGCCGGCTGTAACGCCCCGACGACAGAGTGTCGTCAACGGCATGTGGATTGTCGCTGTTCAGGTGAGCCAAGCCGCAGGGAGCAACAGTCACTTTGCCTGTTGTGACGCTGCTACGCGTGATTTTCTCGGACATGCGCCGGGCTTCAGAATGCAGATGTAGGACCGCGTGTCGTCCCGATGCTTAGGGACCAGCAGCGTTTCGACCGGGGGTCGGTCGGCGAGTTCGCTGGAGCTACCTGAGAGAATTGCATCACAACATGAATCGAGAATCGCACTTATCGGGGGTTCCCTTCCAATCTGCTCGTGCCGCCTCAACGGCGACACGACCGCTGGATCGGCATCTAGTTCAAGATCTAACACGCCGCGTCCGGGATGACCTGGCGTTTCACAAGGCTCAGCTACCGGCGGGTGGGATTCGACTGGCGGTTGATGAATCGCCAGAAGCTTCCGCCGCCCGCACCCAGGACGCCGTCCTGGATGTGGTGGCGGACCGAATTCTGAAGGTCTTCGAAGCCGAGGATCGTCAGCCGCAAAGCTGTCTCGACTCGGCGACGAGCAACGAGCAGGCGACGGCGGAGCATCAGACACAGCTCCGGCTCGTCAGGCCGCCGCTGGATTAGGCGACGCTTCAACTTCACCCTTTTCTGTCCCTCCCGCGGCTTGCCGTGGGAGGGACGTTTCATACCACGTCCTAAGCTGGCCGACCTTGAGCGAGAAGAAGCCGCTGATCATCGAGCCCGTCGCCCTGCCCGAGGACGGGCTGCCCAAGCCGATCGACTTTGCGACGATCTTCGGCAACAACCGGCCGACGGAACTCGAAATCGGCTCGGGCAAGGGCACCTTCCTCGTCCACGAAGCGACGGCCAGGCCGGACGTCAACTTCCTCGGCATCGAGTGGGCCCGGTTTTACTGGCGTTACGCGAGCGACCGGCTCCGGCGGCTCGGGCTCGTCGACAACGTCCGGATGATGCGGGCCGATGCGGACGTCTTCGTGAAGGATCACCTCCCCGACGACTCGCTCGCGGCCGTGCATATCTACTTCCCGGACCCGTGGCCCAAAGCCCGCCATCACAAGCGGCGGCTGATTCAAAAGCCGTTCATGCTCGAAATGCGACGCGTCCTGCAGCCGGGCGGCATCCTGCGGATCAAGACCGACCACGCCGACTACGCCCAGCACATGCGTGACATCTTTGTCGACCCGCCGCTGACGCCGATCGACTTCGAGGGCGACGAGGTCGGCACAAACTTCGAGAAGAAGTACATCGCCGAAGGTCGATCCTTCCACCGCTTCGCGTTCCGCCGGGACGGATAATTCCGCCGAGACGGATAAGCTGACGCATGACGCGACCCGCCCTCGACGCGCGGCTGGAAGACGTGACGGGCTCGCTCGTGCGGAGCATCCGTGACCTGCCGCGGCTGCACCGGCTCGGCGAGGGCTTCTTGCCGAATCGCGAGACGGTCCACCAGTGCGTCGCCACGCTTCTGCAGCTGATCTACCCGGGCTACTTCGGCCGCCAGGGCATCAGCGACGCGGAGCTGCCGTATCACGTCGGCAGCCTCGTGTCGAACCTCTTCGACCAGCTCTACGAGCCGGTGCGGTACTGCCTGCGGTTCCGTGAGCATGCCGGCGACTGCGAGGAGACGCAGGCCCGGTGCGATGCGGAGGCGGAGCGGGTGGTGTTGGCGTTCGTGGAGACGCTCGATGCCGTTCGGCGTATCGCGGCAACGGATGTCGAGGCGCACTTTGCCGGCGATCCCGCTGCCGGAAGTCATGACGAGACCATCTTCAGCTATCCCGGCGTCTTGGCGACGACGGTCCAGCGACTCGCTCACGAGTTGTACCGCCTGAACGTGCCGCTCCTGCCGCGGACCATGACCGAATTCGCCCACGCCCGCACCGGCATCGACATCCATCCCGGCGCCCAGCTCGGCAAGGGCTTGTTCATCGATCACGGCACCGGCGTCGTCATCGGCGAGACCTGCGTCATCGGACGACGCGTCAAGATTTACCAGGGTGTCACCCTCGGCGCCCTCGCACCCGCCGCCGGTCAGGAGCTTCGTGGCAAGCGTCGGCACCCGTCGATCGGCGACGAGGTCACGCTCTACGCCGGTGCCACCATCCTCGGCGGCGACACGCACATCGGCGACCGCTCCACCATCGGCGGCAACGTCTTTCTGACCCAAAGCGTCCCGCCGGACACCCGCGTCGTCGCGGAGGCTCCGCGGTTGAAGTACCGCAACGGGACCTTGTCCCGCGAACGCGAACAGGTGCCGCTCGACTTCCAAATCTGAGGCCAGAATTTCGGGTAGCCGCGGAGCTTGTTCCGCCTCTGCGTCATCCCGAGCGGAGCCGAGGGATGACGCAGGGCAAGCCGCTATAGCGTCTGGCGTGCCATCTCCCAAACGCGTCGCCGTCCTAGCCGCCGACTTGATGTTCGCTTCGAAGCTCAAGCGGCTGTCGGTTGATGGAGCGACGGTCGTCCTGCTCAAGGAGCCGGGGCAGCTCGATGACGAGCCGCACGACGCCTTGCTCATCGACCTCGCCCGCGACGACGGCTTGCGCACCGCGGTCAAGTGGCTCGACCGCACCGGCCGTCCCGTCGCGGCTTTTGCTCCGCATGTCGAGACGGACTCGATCCGCCAGGCCCGAACCGCCGGCGTCGCTGTCTGGACCCGCTCGCAGGTGGCGACGCTCGCTCCGGGATGGATCGCCAAGATTGCGGCTCAAGGTCCGACAACCATCGGCCGATAACACAGGTGCACCGGCAAGGGACTGCGACCCCTTCCGACTGCGTTCCTTCCGCGGGTTCACGCCCGCACCGTGGGCAGGGCTTCTGGCACTGCACCGATGCGCCGACTCATGTCGGTCGCGAGTGATTTCCGTTGCGTCAGGTCCAAGGACCTGGCTCCGTTGCCGATCGCGGGGCCGCCTCATCAGGCGGCCTCGCGGTCTTTTTGTACCGTGATGCCACGTGACGTTCGCGACGCCGCTGATTCTGACGCTGCTCGTGCCGTGGGCGATCATCGCGTGGCAGTTGCGTGGCGGCGTCGGGCGTGTCGAGCGGGTGCCGACGATTCGGTTCTGGCGAGGTCTGACCGGCAGTGCCTCGACGCGCAGCCGCCGGCTGCCGCCGTTGTCGGCGATCCTGGCGATGCTCGCCGCCTTCTTCGCCATCGTCGCCGCCGCTGGACCGCAGCAGCGGGACGTGCTGGCGGTGACGGTCGTCATCGACACCCGGCCGCCAATGACGCCGCAGCGGACGGCCGAAGCTCGGGATCGCCTGGCGACGCTGCTGGACCGACTCGATCATGCGGTCATCGTGGACGAGGTCGAGACTGACGATCCCGCTCGCCTCGCCGCGGAACGATGGCTCGCGGACGATCCGTTGACCGTGCTGACGGACGACCCGAATCTGCCCGCCGCCGCGGTCCGCGTGCCGCCGATGTCGCCGTGGCAGAACGTCGTCGTGGTCGACGCCGTGACGGACGGTCGGTCGACGCTGCTTCGCCTGACCGTCGAGGGCGAGGCAGCCGATGTCGATATCGATGGCACCCGCTTCCTGCTGACCGCCGGCGACCACGTGCTCACGCTGCCGACCGACGATGTCTTCAGGGTCGACGGCCACCTGATCACGCCCCGTCTCGCCGCCTTGCCTCCGTTGCGACTCGGCCTCGACGATCCGCCGGAGTCCCTCATCCGTTTCGTCGCCGCCTGGAACGCGAGCCTGCCGGCCAAGCTCGGCGAGCCGGTGGTGCTGAGCCAGACGGGTGAGGTCGTGATCAGCCCTGCGACCCGCGCGGCGTCGATGCCGTTGACGATCCGTCCGTTCGAGCCGGTCACGGCCGTTGATTGGCAGGAATTGACGGACCTGCAAGTGACGCAAGAAAGATCGCCGCCCGGCTTCGACGTCATGCTCCGTGACGCCGACGGCCGCCCACTGCTTGCCATCGAGCCCGAGCCGTGCCGCATTTGGATCGGCTTCGAGTCGGCCATGCTCGCCCGTGAGCCGAGCTACCTCCGCTTCTGGAGCGACCTGATCCATTGGCTTCGCCCGCCCGCGGAGCTGTCGCCCGAGCCGCCGCCGCGACTGCAAGACCTGTCGTTCGACCCCGTCGCCTCGCGTGATCGGCTCGAGGCTCAGCGGCAGCACCGTTCGTTCGCCCGATGGTGGGCCCTGCTCGCTTTGGTCTGCAGCATGGCGGCGTTGGGCTGGTTGCTCCGCCCGGCCGCCGCGGCTGCATACGATTGACTCTCCCTCACCCGCGCTTTAGCGTCCCTGAGGCAATCCTGCCGCCCTCTTCACGTCATCATGTCAGATCCCGCCATGACCGGCGCCGCCGACGCCTCCGTTTCCGTCAGCCACCTCGACGGTGACATCCGCCTCGTCGAGTTCACCCGGAACAAGGTGCTCGACGAAGCCAACATCGCCGAGATCGGCAGCCGACTCAACGGCCTGATCGACGAAAGCGCCAAGCCCCGCGTCCTGCTCGATTTTGCCAACGTCGAGCACCTTTCCAGTGCCGCCCTGGGCATGCTCATCAACGCCAACAACCGCATCCGCGAGAAGAATGGCCAGCTCCGGTTGGCGAACATTCGCTCGCAGATCATGGAGGTTTTCAAGATCACTAAGCTCGACTCGCTGTTCAAGATCTATGACGACCGTGGTGGCGCGGCCGCCAGCTTCGAGTCCCGCCGGGGCCTCTGATTCGTCCGCTCGCCCAAGCTGTTTGCCTGATCTGGCCGACAATGGACGAGTGGCTCGTAACCGGCCGCTATTGCTCCCGATGCCGACCTCCGCCGCACATCCCGCCGCTGGATCGCCGGGACCCGAACGGCTGCAGTTCGACATTCCCAGCGTCCTGACCCGTGGCCGCGAGGTTCAGGACGCGATCCTCGATGCCTGCCGCCGCCACGGCTTCGGCGACGACGCCTACTTCGCCGTCAAGCTCTCGCTCGACGAAGCCGTCACCAACGCCATCAAGCACGGCAACGAGCTCGATCCGAATAAACGCGTCCTCGTCGAAGCCGCCGTCTCGCCCAAGCAGCTTCACGTCGAGGTGCGCGACGAAGGCCCCGGTTTCGATCCGAATAAGGTGCCCGACCCGACACTCGACGAGAACCTCGGCAAATGCAGCGGCCGCGGCCTGTTGCTCATCGAAGCGTACATGAGCGACGTCTCCTGGAGCACCGACGGCCGGACGATCAAGATGACCAAGCTCAACGCGCCCGAACGTCCGACGCTTCCCAAAGCAGGTTGAGGCGGTTTGACGCCGCGGTCGATCAAGCTGCCCGATCCGTCATCGCGACGCACATCACAAGCGGGCTTCAAATCAGCTTCGCCAGCTCCGAGCGGCTGCGTTCGTCCAGCTCCTCCAGCGGCGGGAACTCGTACGTCTGACCATCCGAGTCCCGCAGCAGCAGGCGGCCGTCGTCGAGGTGGCGGAGCTCTTCGCGATCCTTCATGATCGCCCGGCTGTCGCCGCGATCCGTCTCCAGGTCGAACACCATCGCCAGGCCGGTGATCTCGATGCGATTCACCCGCAAGACCTTCGGCACAAGCGTGTGCCGCTGCAGCCATGCCTCGATCGCACCACGGCATCGGGCCGGCAGCTTGCGCAGGTCGTCGATGCAGGCAATCTCGTGGTCGTCGCTGTCGCGCAGCACGATGAACCGGTCCGGGTGCGACCACGGAAAGCTCCTCGCCGCCCGCAGCTTTCGCGGCCCGTCAGGCGTGGCTTCGACCAGATCGCCCCGCTCGTCGAGATCGACATCCGGATAGCTCACGGTGCCGCCTCCTGGAACTCATTGGCCTGAAGTCGGCGTTGCAGGTTGACGAGTTCGCCGAACTTGCTGCCGGGGCGTTCGAGCAACTCGTCATGCGTGCCTTCTTCGACGACGCGGCCCTTGTCGAGCACGACGATCTTGTCCGCCGCCGCGAGGGTGCTGAGGCGATGGGCGATGGCGAAGGTGGTTCGCCCTTCGACGAGCCGATTCAGTGCCTCCTGGATCGCCTTCTCCGTCTTGGTGTCGACGCTGCTGGTCGCTTCGTCGAGCACGAGAATTTTGGGATTCTGCAGGATGGCGCGGGCGATGCTGATGCGTTGCCGCTCGCCGCCGGAGACGCTTTGGCCGCGTTCGCCGACGATGGTGTCGTAGCCGTCGGGCAGGTTCGTGACGAAGTCGTGCGCATTGGCCGCGCGTGCCGCGGCGACGACTTCGCCCAACGTTGCGTCGGGCCTGCCGTAGCGGATGTTGTCGGCGATGCTGCCGTAGAACAGGTACGGCTCCTGCAGTACAACGCCGACATGGCTCCGCAGCCACTGCAGGTCGTAGTCGCGAATGTCGACGCCATCGATGAGCACCTGGCCATCGCCAACATCAAAGAAGCGGCTGACGAGGTTGACGAATGTGCTCTTGCCCGCCCCACTGTGACCACACAAGCCGACCATCTGCCCCGGCTCGGCGACGAGGTCGACGTGCCGCAACACCGGCTTCGTGCCGTCGTAGCTGAAGCTGACGTTCCGGAATTCGACGCGGCCCTCGAAGTCGCTCGGCACGAACGCGTTCGGCTTACTGGCGATCTCCGCCGGCGTGTCTAGGACGTCGAAGACCCGCTGCGCACTCGTCGCCGCCCGCGTGACGAGCCGCTGCTTCTGGACCATGTCCGCAATCGCCATCTGGTACGTCCCGACGACCGCCAGGAACATCACGAGCGTGCCGACCGTGTCCGCACTCGTCGGCCCGGTCGCGGGCGGAGCATTGATGATGAACCATCCGCCCGCCAGCAAAATCAGCAGCCGGCTCAGGAACATCGTGCCATCGACAATCGGCTGCAGGTTCACCCAGACGTTGATCGCCCCCAGTTCCTCGTCGCTGAACGAACGGTTTCTCCCGGAGAACTTGCTGACTTCCCGGTTCTCGGCGGCAAAGGCCTTAACCACCTTCACGCCCGGCACCGTGTCGCCGACAATCGCCGTCAGCCGCGACCAGTTGCCCCACAGGCGGCCGAACAGCTTGGTCATCTTCTGGCTCTTGTGCCACGTCAGCCATGCAACGAACGGCACCGGGGCCAAAGCGATCAACGCCAGCCGCCAGTTGACGTAGAACATGATCCCCGTCGCCGCGAGCATCATCAGAATGTTCCGGGCATAGTCGACGCTGCCGAAGACGATGAAATCCCACAACCGATCCGTGTCGCTCGTCACCCGCGTGATCAAACTGCCGGTGCGGTGCTTGCCGAAGTACCGCATCGACAACCCGTGCAGGTGCGCGTAGACACGGTCGCGCAGGTCGCGAGCCACGTACGTGCCGACGCTGCCGAGCAGGCGAAGCCGGGCCCAGAAGATCACCATCTGCAGCACGATCGCGGCGAAGTAGAGCCCGCCCCAAAACAGCAGGCTCGACACTCGCTCGCCGTGGGTCATGTCGCGCGTCGTCTCGGGATTGATCGAGCCGTCGATGACGTACTTCGTCAGCCACTGCGGGATGACGATGATGACGCCAACCAGCGCCGTCAGGACGAGCGAGACGATCAGCCGCTGTCGATAAGGCTGGGCGACTTCGAGAAGCCGCATCAAGACGCCGATCTTCGGGCTCGCGTCGAGCGGTTCGGCATCGTCGACCGGTGCCGACGTGATGGGGCCCGGATCGCCTTCGAGCTCCGCCTGAACTTCGCGGAGCCATCGGAGCATGCCGTTGCGAATCGACTTGCGTCGGCTGAAGGCCAGCTCGTGCCGGTCGCCGTTCTTGAGCGTCAGGACGATCCGATCGAGCCCGGCCGCCTCTTCGAGCTCGGCGGAATCGATCTGGCTCAACTCGACGCGTTGCTCGCCCGCGTCCGACTCGAACGTCAGAACGCGGCCATCGAAACGAGCTTCTCGCCGGGTGAAGCGAAGGTCGCCGTCGAGGTCGAAGATCGCGGAGATGGGTGAAGCTTGATCCGCCACGGCAGCAGCGGCATCGGACGCCGGCCGGTTCGTGAAGTCAATCGTTCGCCAGATTCACCCTACCTTTCAACATGAGCCGCCAGACACCTGTCTTCCTCGTCACCGGCGGAGCGCGACGCGTCGGACGTCACCTCGCGATGCACTTCGCCCGGCTCGGCTACGACATCGCCCTCACCTATCGCACCAGCAGCGACGAAGCCGTCGCCGTCGCCGAGGCGGTGCAGCAGCTTGGCCGCCAGTGCCTGGCGGTGCAGGCCGACTTCGCAAGTGACGATGCCGCCGACAAAGTCGCCGCCGCCGTCGAGGCTCGTTTTGACCGGCTCGACGTGCTCGTCCACAACGCCAGCGTCTACGAACCGATCGACCTGAACGCGATGACGCCGCAGCTGTTGCGGCGCGACTTGCGGGTCCATGTCGAGACGCCGCTGCTGCTGACGCGGCGGCTTCGGCCGATGCTGGCAAAGGCCAAAGGTCTCGTCGTCGGCATGACTGACGTCGACCTCGCCCGCTCGCGGCCTTCGTTCCTGACGTACCAGATCTCCAAGGCGGGCCTGGCGACAGCCATGGCGAACCTGGCCCGTGAGCTGGCCCCGGACATTCGCGTCAACTGCATCGCCCCAGGTGCCGTACTCTGGCCGCCCGAGATGCCCGAGTCGGACCAGGAGCGTTACCTGTCCCGCGTGCCGCTCGGCCGCGTCGGCACGCCACAGGACGTCGCGTCTGCCGTCGAATTTCTCGCCACCACCGGCACGTACCTTACCGGCGAAACCTTGCGACTCGACGGCGGTCGGCACCTGCGATGACGAGAAGGGCTCGCATCCGACTCCTCTTAATTCAGATCCGAGTCGTCCCACGTCCGCGGCTGTGGCTTGCCGTCGGGGTCCTTGACCCGCACCTGCGGCAGCGGGCCTAGTGGGACCGTCGGCTTGGCGAGTTCGTTGCGGCTGAGGATCGCCGGACCCGGCCGGATGCCGAGGCGATTAAGCCCCGCGATGACTTCGGCGTCCGTCGTGTCGAGCCGGTACGCCTGCGTCAGCACCTCTTCAGCGGCGATGTCCTGCCGCATGCTCTCGAGGTATAGGCCGTACGACTTGGCGACGAACTGGTCCTTTTTGTCGAGCTTCCGGGCTGTCTGGAAGTCGGTGATGGCGGCGTCGGGCAGACCCGCGGCGGCGTTGGCTTTGGCGGCGACGAGCGTCAGATCGACATCGCCACCGGCGCGGTCCTGGAGGTCGTTGATCGACCGGCCGCCGTCGTCGAGCATCGCCAGGGCGCGGGCGTACTCATCGATGATGAGCTGCCGATACGGCTCGTCGGCGTTGCCGCGACGGCTCGCCTTGCGGACTTCGAGGGCGGTGCGGAACGATTGGACGGCCCCTTCGACGTTGCCGGCGGCCAGGCGGGCCTGGGCCAGGTGCGTGTGGCCCTTGTAGTCGTTGGGGTCGTTGTTGACGTGCCGGCTGAAGATGCCGGCAGCGGTTTCATAGTCGCCCTCGTCGAGCGCGATGCGGCCTTGGGCGCGTTCGGTCTTGGAGAACGTCAACGCATCGGCACACCCGCCGGCAAAGGCGGCGGCGGCGAGGAGGACGGCGGCGTTTCGTAGAAGCATGTCGGCTACCTCCATGTAGCTCTGGCAAAGGAGTTTCCGGCGGACGTCCTGTCTCGCCGCGGCATGCAAGCTGCCGGTTGAGGCGGACCATAACGCAACCCGCCGCCATTGCAAGCGGCTGACTGCGACGAACCTGCTACAAGATTCCCGTGCGGCAGCGGGCGACACGTCTCCTCAAGTGGTTGCTGGCTCTGGCGGTGCTGTCGCTCATCGCCCTTGCGCTGCGGGAACGATTGCACGACACCTGGCAGGAGATTCGAAGGGCACAATGGCGGTGGCTGGTCGGCAGCGTGTTGCTGCTGCCGATCATGTACGTCGCGATCCTGACCAGTCAGCGGCTGCTCGTCAGGTCATTGAGCGGTTACCGGTTGACGTGGCGGCAAGCAATCGCGGTGGCTTGGGTGCCGCTGGCGGGGCGGTACGTGCCGGGAAAAGTGGTGGCGGCTGGGACGGCGATCGTCCTGCTCAAGCGGCTGGGCGTGCCGGCGACGCTCGGGTTGGCGGTGCTGGTGTTGCTCGACGCGTTCCCCTTGCTCACCGGCGGCCTGCTCGCGGCGGGGCTCTGGATGCGGGACGGCGTTCGCGTCGATCAGCCCGAGCCGAACACTTTGCTCCTGTGGCTGCTCGTCGCGGCGCCGCTCGTCCTGAACCCGTGGAGTCTCACGTGGCTGATCGGCCTGCTGCTGCGGCTGCTGCGACGCGACACGCTGCCGCGACGGCTGACATGGCGAGACGTCGGCGGCCCCGTCGCGATGTCGCTCGTCCAGTGGGCGGCCAACGGGGCGGCGATCTGGTTCGCGTTGAACGCCTTCGGTCGCGCCACGGTGCCGGACCTGCCTTACGTGGTCGGGGCGACGGCGATGACGATGTGCATCAGCTACTTCGGCGGCGTCGTGACGCCGGCCGGTTTGGGTGTTCGTGAGGCCGCGATGATTCCGCTGCTGGCCCCGCTCGTCGGCGTGCCGGCGGCGACCGCGACGGCGGCGTTCATGCGCATCAACCACACGTTCGTCGAGCTCATCCTCTGCGGCATCGGGCTCGTCGCTCTACGCTCCTCGCCATGCCGCTCGTCAACGAACACTTCTTGAAACTCCAGGCCGGCTACCTGTTTCCCGAGATCGCCCGACGCGTCACGGCTCATGCCCAAGCCCACCCCGACGCCTCGCTCATCAAGCTCGGCATCGGCGACGTCACTGAGCCACTCGCCCCCGCCATTGCCGAGGCGATGAAAGCGGCCGTCGACGAGATGACGACCCACGACGGCTTTCGCGGGTATGGCCCGGGCAACGGGTACGACTTCCTTCGACACGCGATTGCCGAGAATGATTTTCGCAGCCGCGGGTGCGACGTCAGCGACGACGAGATCTTCATCAGCGACGGCTCCAAGTGCGACGCCGCCAACTTCCTCGACATCCTCGGCCCCGGCAACACGGTTGCCGTCACCGACCCCGTCTACCCGGTCTACGTCGACACGAACGTCATGGCCGGCAACGCCGAAGCCGCGGGCGAAGACGGTCGTTACGGCGGCATGCTCTACCTCGAAGCGACCGAAGCCAACGGCTTCGCCCCCGACCTGCCGAGCGGTAAGGCGGACGTGATCTACCTCTGCTTCCCGAACAACCCGACGGGTGCCGTCGCCTCGAAGGAGACGCTGGCGAAGTGGGTCGCCTACGCCCGAGAGCACGGCAGCGTGATTCTGTTCGATGCGGCTTACGAGGGCTTCATCCGCGACGACTCGATTCCGCACAGCATCTACGAGATCGACGGGGCACGCGAATGTGCAGTTGAATTCAGGAGTTTCAGCAAAACCGCCGGCTTCACCGGCACGCGTTGCGCCTTCACCGTGGTGCCCAAGACGGTCACGGGCACCACAATCGGCGGGCAGAAGATTCCCATGCATCAGCTGTGGAGCCGACGTCAGAACACGAAGTTCAACGGGGTCGGATACGTCGTGCAGCGTGGTGCCGAAGCGGCGTACAGCGAGGCGGGCAAGCGGCAGATTCGTGACCTGGTCGATGGCTACATGCACAACGCCGACGCGATGAAAGAGGCCCTGGCAGCCGCGGGCCTGACCACGTTCGGCGGCGACAACGCGCCGTACGTGTGGGTCAAGTGCCCCGACGGCGTCTCGTCGTGGGAGCTGTTCGACAAGCTCCTGAAGGAGGCGAACGTCGTCTGCACCCCCGGCAGCGGCTTCGGCAAGTGCGGCGAGGGGTACTTCCGACTCAGCGCCTTCAACTCCCGCGACCGGGTCGCCGAGGCGATGGAGCGGTTGAGCAAGGTGTTCTGACAGGCAATCGGCATCTATCCGGCGAGCTGTTTGACCTTCTTGGCGATGCCATCGGGGTCGAGGCCCTGGTAGCCCATCTGTTGCCACAGGCCGCCGGGGCCTTCGCGGTAGGTGCCGATGTGGTTGTACTTCACGTGGGCGCCGGCCTTGAGCAGCTCCGTGCCGAAGCGGCTGCCGAGGCCGGTCTTGACGTTCCACTCTTCGGCGACGAGGCAGAAGCCGGTCTTGCCGACGCGGTCGAGGGTCTCCTTGTCGATCACGTTGAGGGTGCTCTTGTTGATGAGGCCGACGTCGAGGCCGTCGGCACGGAGGTTCTCGACGGCGCCGAGGGCGCGGTAGAGCGTGCTGCCGTAGGAGACGACGTAGCCGGCGGAGCCTTCGCGGATGACGTCATCCTTGCCGACCTCGAACTGGTAGCCGCCGTCGGGGTCGAAGAAGGGCTTGCCGTCGTCGCCGAGGATGTCGGGGACGGCCGACCGGTTGGAGTAGACGAATCGGCAGCCCTCGTCGAAGAAGATCTTCTCGAGACACGCCTTCATCTGGTGGCCGTCGGCGGGGAAGTAGAGCCGGGTCTTGTCGGGCGTGACGTGCTTTGCCGGCTCCTCGTCGAGCTCGGTCTCGGGCAGGCCGTTGTCGGCGAAGAGGTTGTTGATGCCGAA
>CAYMAS010000045.1:0-32180 GCA_964388485.1 uncultured Tepidisphaerales bacterium
CGATTCGTATCAACGCCGACGCGCAGCACCGCCACATCAGCGGCGACAGCGCGCGGCTCCAGCAGATCCTGTGGAACCTGCTGAAGAACGCGGTGAAGTTCACGCCGACCGGCGGGACGGTCTCGGTGCGGACCGAGAACGTCGCCGACGCTCAGGCCAACGGTGACGCTGGCGGCCGTCTGCGGGTGACCGTGACCGACACGGGCGAGGGCATCACGGCCGACTTGTTGCCGAAAATCTTCGACGCCTTCGAGCAGGGGGAGGCCAGCGTGACCCGGCAGTTCGGCGGCCTGGGCCTCGGGCTGGCGATCACGAAGGTGCTCGTCGACCTGCACGGCGGGACGATCGCCGCGAGCAGCCCCGGCCGCGGACAAGGGGCGACGTTCGTCGTCGAGTTCCCCACGACGCCCGCCCCCGAGACACCCGCCGCCGACCGCGCCGACCCGGCCCGCGGCAGCAAGCTGCGCGTGCTGCTCGTCGAGGACCACCGCGACACCGCCCGGTTGATGGCCCGCCTGCTGCGGTCGCGTGGCATGAGCGTCAAGACGGCCGACACCGTCGCCGCGGCCCTGCGGACGGTGACGTCCGAGCCGTTCGACGTCATCGTCAGTGACCTAGGCCTCCCTGACGGCAGCGGCCACGACTTCCTCCGCCAGGCCCGCTCCGCCGGCGTCGCCGCCCCCGCCATCGTCCTCAGCGGCTTCGGCAGCGACCGTGATCGCGAGCAGAGCGAGAGCGCCGGGTTCGCCGAGCACCTGACGAAGCCGATCGACTTCGACCAACTCGTCGCAGCCGTCCGACGGGTGGCGATGCGTCAACCGTCCGTCGCAACGTGAGTGCACCGGCGTCAAGATCGATGCAGCAACGATGCAGATGCGGCTCTTTGATCACCTGAGACGCCTTTGAGAAACCGCAAGTCGTTGCCGGACGACGGGCTTCGTCCGCCCGCATCCAGCCATGTCGGCGGACGTCGTGTCTACCTGATCGCAGCCAGCTTCTCCAAATCCGCCAATCGGCCGCTGACGAGGAGGCCATCGGAGTCGGTGAGTGTCTGGTCCGGGTCCGGGCTGTGGATGCGGTCCGTGAGCACGTCGTGAATGCCGACGACGAGCACGCCGTGATTCTGACGAAGGTTGAGCTCGCGGAGCGTCTTCTTCTCCCACTCGGCGGGCAGGGCGATCTCCTGCAGACCGAAATCCGGGCCGAGCTTCACATAGTTAAGCACGCGTGGCCCGAGCAGGCGGGCGACGAGGTTCTGGGCGGTGTCGCGTTCGGGGAAGACGGTCTCGCTGACGCCGATCTTCTTCATGATGCGGTCGTGGGCCGGGCTGATGACCTTGGCGATGATGTGCTCGACGCCGATGTCCTTGAGGGCCATGATCGCCAGAATGCTCGCCGAAATGTCGTCGCCCGTGCCGACGATGCCGGCATCGGCCCCTTCGCCACCAAGCCGCGAGAGCACCTGCGCATCCGTTCCGTCCGCCACCGCCGTCCGCGTCGCGTGTTGTGCAATTCGATCGACCGCTTCTTCGTTCACGTCGACCGCAATGACGTCGTGCCCCCGGCCGTACAGGTTCTCGCAGACCGCACTGCCGAAGTTGCCGAGGCCGATGACGAGGTAGCGGTTCATGAGGGGCAGAAGGAACTAGGAGCTAGGAGCCAGGAGCTTGGTAGAGGAGGGAGGCTGCGAAGGGAGACTACTAGCTCCTGGCTCCTAGCCCACCACCACGTCTTCGTGGGCGTATCGCCGGAAGGTCCGGCTGCGAAGGGCGTTGCGACTCAGGGCCGCGGCAATGGTCAGCGGGCCGACGCGGCCGACGAACATGAGGAGGATGGTCAAGACCTTGCCCGCGTCGCTGAGCGTGTTCGTCACGCCCGTCGACAAGCCCACCGTGTTGAACGCACTCGTCGCCTCGAACATCACGTCCAGAAACGTCACCCGCGTCTCCATCACCACCTGCCGGCCCTTGGCGTCCATGCCGACGAACGACTGGTCGAGCTCGACAATCGCAAACAGCAACACGCCGATCGTCACGATGCTGAAGCTGAAGGCGAACAAGCCCACCGCCCGCTGACTCGTCACTGCCGGGATCGTTCGGTCCCAGACGTCTGTCGTTTGCCTCGCTTTGAACCGGCTGTACGCCATCGCGGTCAGGACGGCCAGGGTCGTGACCTTCATCCCGCCCGCCGTGCCGCCGGGAGCGCCGCCGATGCTCATGAGCAGCACGGTCACAAATTCGCTTGCCTGCAATGTGTCGCCGTACTGGATCGTGTTGAAGCCGGCCGTTCGTGCCGTCACGCTCATGAACAGGCTGTTGACGAGCTTGTCGAACGCAGCCAACCCGCCGAGAGTCTTGGGGTTGCCCCACTCCAGCGGTGCATAGACGGCCGCGCCGCCGAGGAGAAGGACGAGCGTCGTCGCCAGCACCAGACGCGTGTGCAGCGACAGGCGAAACGTCCGATTCGTCCGTCTGGCTGCGACCCAAAGCTTGAGTTCCTCGAGCGTCAGGAACCCGATCCCGCCGACGACGATGCCGAACGAGATGGCTAGCAACACCAGCGGCTGACCCTGGTAGCCCATCAGCGAATCGCTGAACGTGCTGAAGCCGGCGTTGCAAAAGGCGCTGACACTATGGAACAATGCATGCCACGCCACCTCGCCCGCTGTCTCGAAGTCGCCCCAGAACAAGGCGAGCAAGACGACGAAGCCGATCAACTCCGCCAGCAGCGTGAAGAGCAAGACGTCCCGCACGAGGAAGCGCGTCTTAACGTTCGAGCTCGGCCCGGTCGCCGACCCCCCGCCGGCGAGGGCGTCGTTGCGAAGACTCAGCCGTGAGCGGAACGTGACGATCACGAAGCTCGCCAGCCCCAGCATGCCCAGGCCGCCGAGTTGGACCAGCAGCAGGACGTACGCCTGGCCCCAACGCGTGAAATAGGTCGCGGTATCCACCACGATCAGCCCGGTCACGCAGACGGCACTCGTCGACGTGAACAGGGCGTCGAGCCAGCTGAGGGTATCGGTCTCATCGACGTACAGCCCTGGCAGCGTCTTGAAACCGATCGTCCCGACCAGGACCAAGGCGGCGAAGCTCAACGCGAACAACTGCGCCGGGGTCAGTCGATCCAGCCGAGACCACCGCCGGCCGCTGTAACGCAGTGGCCTGACCTTCGTCGGCGTCCAGGACCAGTTCGGCAACAGCGGCAAGGGCGGGTCGTCTGAGTCACCTCCACCACGGCGGCGTCCTGCAAATGTACGCGAAGGATCCCGCTGCTGCACCTTCGACGCGCACCGTCGCACCAGCTCCGAACACGCGACACCCCCACAGCAGCGGCACGTGTGCCGCGTTCCCGACGCGAACAAGCACCCACTCCCCAGTCACCCCGATTCGCGGCACAAGTGCCGCCGCTCCAGGGACAGGTAGAGCAGCTTGCGTGCTTCCCGCACAGGAACCACTCGATCATCGTCGCACGATGGATCCGCCGAGGCTTTCGACCTGCATCTCCAGGTCTGTCACCCGCTCGCGGAGCCGTTCGTTCTCTTCGAGTGCTGACCACCCCAGGTAGCCGATGGAGCCGACCGTGCCGAGGAAGACGCCCAGGATGATCGCCGCCAGCCCGACGCTGGTGCGGTGGCGGGAGACGAACTTGCGCAGCGTGTACCGCCATTCCTGCGGGACCGCCTTGATCGGCTTGCCCGCCAGGTACGACCTGACGTCCGCCGCCAGGTCCGTTGCCGACTGGTAGCGGTGCGCCGGATCCTTCTGCATCGCCTTGGCGATGATCCACTCCGGCTCCTGCTTGAGCTCCCGCTCGAGCTTGTCCAGATCGCAATCGCGAGCAGCCGTGACGTGGATGGCCGAGGCCGGATCGAGACTCGCCAGCGTCTGGCTGGGCCGGGGCGGATCGACTTGAGAAATCGTCTGCTGAATCTTCAGCACACCTCCCGGTGCGTCGGGATCGAAGACGAACGGCCGACGGCCGACGAGCAACTCGTAAAGCATCACGCCCAGCGAGTAGACGTCGCTCGTTCCGTGCAGCGGCTTGGACCCGGCGTCGGCTTGCTCGGGGCTCATGTAGTCGAAGGTGCCGATGGATCCACCCGCCTGTGTGACGAGGGTCTGCTCGCTGAGCTTTTGACTCACGGCCTTGGCGATGCCGAAGTCGAGCAGCTTGACGTGGGCGACTCCATCGATCTCCGAGACGAGGACGTTGGCCGGCTTGAGGTCGCGGTGAACGACGCCGCGCAGGTGGGCGTGAGCGACGGCCTCGCAGATGTCGACGAAGAGCATGAGCCGGCGACGCAGGGAGAGCTTCTTGTCGTCGCAGTAGTCGGTCAGGGGGTCGCCGTCGACGAACTCCATGACGAAGTAAGGCCGACCTTTGGGCGTGGTGCCGCTGGCGTAGACGCTGGCGATGCCGGGATGATTCATCATCGCCAGCGCCTGCCGTTCAACCTGGAAGCGGGCGACGACTTCCTTGGAATCGTAACCGGCCTTGATGACCTTGATGGCGACCTTCCGCTTCATGGGCGGGCCTTGCCAGCCCTCGTAGACCAACCCCATGCCGCCGGCGCCGATTTCCTGGACGATCTCGTAAGGCCCGAGCTTGGAGCCGGCGTCGAACTCCGGCTTGACGTCGGCGTCGTCGTCGGTCTCCAGGAGCGGCGTGTGGTTCGGCAGCGAGTCGTGATCCATCCCGCCGGCGAGTATGAGCCGAAGCGGCGGGATCGGCAAGAAGCTGCTGCTGGTCGGCGACGGATTCGACCGCCGCCGTAACGCCGACCTGACGTTGGCGGGCGAAGATTGACCGCGGCGTGGACGTAGAGGGGATGAAAACGACCGGGAGTTGCACGGTCATGACCGCCGCCAAGATGCCGGCGGCGCTCCACGTGGAGCGCATTTGGCTCGAAAACCTCCCTGGCCGTGGCCAATCGGGGGTGGTGCGCGCTCCACGCGGAGCGCCGGGTCGGAGGCACGAAATCCGCCGAATCGCTTGGCGGCCGCCGGGGCGCAGCGCGCCAGTTGGACGGATCAAACCCGCAGAATCGCGTCGCGTTCCGGGCCGACGCTGACGAGTTGGACGCCGACACCGCAGAGGGTGCTGATCTTCTCGATGTACGCTTGGGCGTTGGCCGGCAGGTCGGCGAAAGAGCGGCAGGTGCTCGTGTCCTCGGTCCAGCCGCCCAGCGTCTCGAAGACCGGCGTGACGTCGGCGAGGGTGTCCATGTCGGCACGGAAGTAGTCGAGCGTTTCGCCTCGGAGCTGGTAGCCGGTGCAGATTTTCAGCTCGTCCAGGCCGTCGAGGACGTCGAGGAGGTTGACGGTCAGGCCCGTGCAGCCGCACAGGTCGCAGGCGTAACGGGCGGCGACGGCGTCGAACCAGCCGACGCGACGAGGCCGACCGGTGGTGGTGCCGTACTCTCGACCCCGTTCTCGGATGCGGTCGCCGATCACGTCGGTCAGTTCGGTCGGAAACGGCCCGCCGCCGACGCGGGTCGAGTAGGCCTTGAGCACGCCGATGAACTGCCTCACCGCCTGCGGCGGTACGCCGGCTCCGGTGAATAAGCCCAGCGCGCTGCAATTGCTGCTGGTGACATAAGGAAAAGTCCCATGATCGAGGTCGAGCAGGACCGCGTGGGCACCTTCGTAGACGATCCGCTTGTCTGCTTCGCGGTCGAGCTGCAGCCGTCGGCCGACGTCGCTGACGAACGGGGCGAGTCGATGGCCCCAGGCGACGCATTGATCGGCGGTCGCTTGAGCATCGGTCGGTTCGGCATCGAAGAGGGCGGTGAGCGTCTTGTTTCGTTCGTCGACGATGCGGCTGACCTTGTCACGAAGCCGCTGCTCGCCATCCGGTGAATCCACGACGGCGGCGAGGTCGGCGACGCGGATGGCGGTGCTGCGGGTCGCCTTGTCGGCGTAGCAGGGCCCGATGCCGCGACGCGTCGTGCCGATGGCGTCGCCTTCGCTGGCCTGCTCACGGGCGGCGTCGGCGGTCTTGTGATACGGCATGACGACGTGGGCTTTGTAGCTGATGCGCAAATTGCCCGGGCTGACCTCGACGCCTTGCTCGTTGATGGTGTCGATTTCGTTGATGAGGACGTCCGGGTCGATCACGACGCCGTTGCCGAGGTAGTTCATGACGCCGTCGCGAAAGACGCCGACGGGCAGGAGGTGGGTGGCGAATTTCTTGTCGCCGATCTTGACCGAGTGGCCTGCGTTGGCTCCGCCGCAGTAGCGGACGACGCCATCGGCGGCTTCGGTGAGGACGTCGACGATTTTGCCCTTGCCCTCGTCGCCCCATTGCAGGCCGACGACGCAGCAGTTGCCGTCGAGGAGGTCGGTGTAAGTGGCAGAGTCGTTCGAGTCGGTCACGCCGGCACGTTAGAGCGGCATCGGCGGGAAGAATTTGACGCTTTTGGGGCAACAGAAGATTGCGGCGACGGCAAGATGATGTAGCGTCGCCGGTGGAGCTGGTTCATGCACAACAACAAACGATTCACCGTCGAGCGGCTTGACCGCCGTGTTCTACTCGCCGCACTCACCGCAGATTTCCCGTTTCCGAGCGGCGAAAGCGACTTCGGCGACGCGCCGGACAGCTATGGCACGCTTCGGGCCAGCAACGGCCCGGTGCACGAAGTCGCCTTCGCGGAGATTCGGCTCGGCGCAAACATCGACATCGAGGGCGAGGGCATCCCAAGCACGAACGCCCTCGGCGACGATGCCGACAATCTCGACGACGAAGATGGCGTTGCGATTCCCCAGGCCTTCGAGCCGGGTGCGGTCATCACCGTCGTGCTGAACGTCGCCAACGAGCGCGGCATGGCGATGGGATGGATCGACTTCGACCGCGACGGCAAGTTTGACGGCTCGGAACAAGTCATCGACGCCGGCGTTAATCCCGGGAACAACACGTTCAGCATCCAGGTCCCCGGCGATGCGGCGGAGGGTTTCACTTACGCCCGCTTCCGCGTTTCGAACGAGATGATCCCGGGCCCCAACGGGGTCGGGGCGGCGGGTGAGGTCGAGGATTACCGCGTCCGCATCGAAGACGGCGCCGGCAGTGGTCAGACGGGCGACTTCGGCGATGCCCCCGACTCCTACGGCACCACCCTCGCTCGAGACGGAGCCCGCCACGCTTTTGAAGAAGACCTCTTCCTCGGCAAGTCGTGGGACGACGAGGCCAACGGCCAGCCGACCGCCGATGCGGACGGCGACGACGCGAGCGGCTCGGATGACGAAGACGGCGTGCAGTTCAGCGGGAACTTCCTGCAGGGCCGAACGGATGACGTGCTGGTCGAGGCCGGCAAAGACGGGTTCCTATCCGTGTGGCTCGATCTTGAAGGTGACGGAACGTTCGACTCGCAGGACCTCGTCTTCCAGGGCGGCATCAAGGCTGGCGAAACCGAAATCGAGATCGACGTGCCCTCCGGTGCCAACGACGGCCAGACGTACATGCGGTTCCGCTTCAGTGACCAGATCGTCAACTCGCCGATCGGCCCGGGTGGTGTGGGCGAGGTGGAGGATTACCTCGTCGAGATCGACGAATTCGTCCCGCCGGTCACGCCCTTCGACTACGGCGACGCGCCCAACTTCCCCGGTGCCCTCCTCGACTACCCGACGCTGCTCGCCAGCGACGGTGCCCGACACAGCGTCGACCCGAACTTCTCGCTCGGCTTCATCGCGGGCGACCTTGAGCCCGACGGCCAGCACGGCGTCTCGGCCCTCGGCGATGACAACGATCCAGGCCTGCCAGACGACGAGGACGGCGTGGACCTGCCGACGTTCGCGCCCGGCCTGACGAACGCGATGCTCGTCACCGTCCTCAACAACGCCAACTTCATCGACGCACGCCTCGACGCCTGGTTCGACTGGAACCGCGACGGCGACTGGGACGATGCCGGCGAACACGCGGTCGTCGAGTTCGAGCCGAACACGGGCGTCGCGACGTACACGGTGCCCGTCGTCGTGCCGTCCAGCGTGGTTTCAGGCGAGTCGTACGCCCGCTTCCGCCTGAGCCGCGGCAACGGTGCCGTCTCCGACCCACGTGGCTTCGGCGGCGTGGGTGAGGTGGAAGACCACGTGATCAACATCGGCCGCACTTCGCCCAACGCGGCCAACCCGGTCGTCGTCCGCCCGAGCAGCTACCTCCCTCGGGCCGCGCGACTCGAAGGGCTGCCGAATGCGATGCAGCAGGTGATCTCCTATCACCAGAACAGCGGTCTGGCGGTCGACATCAACGTCATCGGCGGGCCCAACTACCGCCTCTGGAGCGGCGGGGCCGAGTTCGGCATCGTCCCGGACCTCGGCGGCGACGCGACCGACCTGCTCCAGCTCCAGGCGCTGCCGGGCAGCAGCCAACGCGTCCTGCTGCCGGCCGAGGACCTTGAGGTCAACATCCAGTTCGGCAACGCCGTGCTGGACGCGACGAACCTCATCGTCGATCAGGCGAGCTACAGCAGCACGCCGACCATCATGAACGTCGGCACGGGTACGCTCCAGACCGACGTGACGCTCCTGACCGAGACCGCCACCGCGGCCGGCGAGGTGGTCCGCGTCGGCGGCCTAACCATCGGCGACGGCCTGCTCGTCACCCTCGACGGGCCCGGCGACACGACCTGGGAGTTCCCCGGCCAGACGAACCAGTCGGACACCGGCCTCACCGTCCGCTCCGGCGGACAACTCGACGTGGCGGACCAAGTCGTCCTCTTGAGCGACGCCACCCAAGGGCTCGATTACGCGGTCGACCGCATCGCCTCCGCCTACGCCGGCAACACCTGGAGCGGCACCGGCATCACCAGCAGCCTCGCCGGCGGCACCGTCAGCCTCGGCTACGGGACGGCACCCAACGTTGTGCTCGACTCGACGCTCGGCCTGACAAGCCTCGGCGCAACCGACGTCCTCATCGCCCCGACCGTCGTCGGCGACGCCAACCTTGACCGCACGGTCGATCTGGCCGACTTCACCGCGCTTCGCAACAACTTCGGCAGCGGCGACCGTTGGGCTCAGGCCGACTTCAACTACGACGGCGTCATTGACCTGGCGGACTTCACCCTTCTGCGAAACAACTTCGGCTCCACCTACACGCCCGGTGCTTACACCAGCAGCCTCTTCGACGAATAGGCGACGTGCCCCCACGGGTTGACCGCGGTTGACGTCCCGTCGCTCGCGGCTAACCTGTGGGCCCGCCGGGCGTATAGCTCAGTTGGTTAGAGCGCACCCCTGATAAGGGTGAGGTCCCAGGTTCGAATCCTGGTACGCCCACTGCCCCCGGAGGATTCGTGTCCATCGACGTCGCGTTGAAGGAGTGGCAGGTCGTCATCGACCTCCTGTCGCAAGGCCGTCAGTCCATCCTCCTCCGCAAGGGCGGCATCCAGGAGGGACCTGGTGGATTCTCGATTCAGCACGACCGCTTCGCCTTCATGCCGACCCGGCTGCATCAGAAGCCGGAGATGCTGCTGCCAGAGTTTCGGGACATGGCTGACGGTGGCGACGTCGAGCCGGAGACTTTCGGCCTGACCCACGGCGGGCGGGTCGACGAGACGTTGGTCGTGCCGTCGCGAGAGGCGTTGGATCGGCTGGACGGGTTGCACGGTTGGGACGAGCCGTACCTGGAGATGCGTTGGAACTACCGCCCGGAGAGGCCGCTGTATCTGGTGATTGTGCGTGCGTACGAGTTGTCGGAGCCGCGACGTTTGCGGAACACGTACGAGGTGGCGGGATGTCGTAGTTGGGTGCCGCTGGAGCCGGCTGCGGCGTTCGGGCAGGCGGTGATGGATGACGAGGCGGCGGACGAGGTGCGGCAGCGGGTTCGAACGGCCTTGACCGCTTGAACCGGGCGTTGCCGAGAAGCGTCTTTTGCAGTAGAATCGACCGGACTGCCGCACGCGTGGCAGCGGTCTGTATTGGACACGGCCGATCAGCCGGCAGCACACCGCTATGGACAGCGACTTTTGGCAACACGCACAAAGCCGGGCCGAAAAGGCCAGGCTGTTGCTGCGCCGTCGTCGGCCGGTCGAGGCGCTCGAAGAACTCCGCGCCGCCGCCGAGATGGAGCCGCACCACGCAGGTCATCACTACGAGCTGGGTCGATGCCTCAGCGTCCTGGGTCGTCTCGACGAGGCCAACGAAGCTTTTGGTCGGGCCGCCGAAGAAGATCCGCAGCAGGCGGCGTTTGCCTTCGCTCACGGCGAGACGCTTTTGGCGTTGCGGCGGTGGCGGGAAGCCATCGACGCCTTCGACGCCGTCTCGCAGCTCGACACGCGTGATGATCTGGCCCTCGTTCGGCAGCTCGAATGTCATGCCGAGCTTGGTGAGCACGACCGGGCGGAGGAGCTGTTCTACCAGGCGATCCAGATTCGGGACAACCGGCCTGCGGCGTACTATCACGTCGGCCGGAGCCTGGCCGCACGCGGTCGGCACGAGCGGGCCTTGTGGTGCTGGGACAAGACGCGGGAGCTGGTCGTTGCCGGCATCGATCAGCCGCTGGCAACGCTGGCGACGCTCCGGTCCGCCGAATCGTCCGCCGCCCTCGGCAAGCTGGACGAGGCCAAGCGGCTGTATCTCCAGGTGCTGCGTCGCGACCCGCAGGAGCGGGCGGCGTTGCTGGGTTTGGCGGAATTGCTTCTCGAAAGTCGCCGGTTTGATGCCGCGGGCGATCGGATCAAGCGGGCGGTCCGGCTCGATCCGGACGATCCGCGAGGGCACTTCCTGGCGGGGCGTTGGTACCTGGCCCTGGGCCGATTTGAAGAAGCGTCGGTCGCGTTGCGGCGCGTGATCGAATTGGAGACGAGCTACCCGCTGGGGCATCTGCTCCTGGCGAGGCTGGCGTTGAAGACGGACGACGCCGTTGCAGTGCGTCGGCACTGCCGGGCGGAGATGATGCGGCACCCCAGTTCGCCTGAGACGCTGCACGCGTTGGCGGACATGCTGCTGGACGTGGGCGATTTGTCCCGCGCCATTGCCTGCTTGGAGCGACTGGTGGCGGTCGATTCTTCCGACTCTCGCGGCTGGCAGAACCTGGGCGTCGCCCGCTGCTGGCAGGGCGATCCGATGGCCGGCATCATCGCCAGCCGCCGAGCGTTGCGGCTCGATCCGACGAACCTTGCTGCGGCGAACAACCTGGGCTTGGCGTTGCTGGAGCTTTGCGAACTCGACGCCGCGGCTCGGGTGATTCGCGAAGGGCTCGAGGTGGATCCGAAGAACGCCCTGCTCCGCCGACTCCGCCTGCGACTCCGCGTCGCCCGTGTCTGGTCAAGAATCCGCGGCGTGTTCCGTCGCGAGAGCGAGTAAACGTGCCACGGTGCTGCTACCGGAAGTTCGTGAACTGCAACGGCACGTCCTCGGGTCCGTTCTGCTTCAGGTCGGCGATGACGGCCTGGAGCTCGTCCTTCTTGTTGCCGGTGACGCGGACGACCTCGCCCTGAACGGCGGCGTTGACCTTGAGCTTGAGGGCTTTGATCTGCTTGGTGATCTTCTTGGCAGTGTCGCGATCGATGCCGCTCTTCCACTTGACCTCCTGCCGCAACGTGCCGGCCGAGGCCTTCTCAGGCGTCTGCGGGTCCATGACCTTCGGCTCGACGTTCCGCTTGATGAGCTTCTCGACGAGCACGCGCCGGACGGCTTCGAGCTGACTTTCCTCTTCGGCCGTCAACGTCATCGGCTCCTCGCGCTTCGGATACTCGATGCCCGCCGCGGTGCCTTTGAAGTCGTAGCGGGTCGTCACCTCCCGCTGGGCCTGATCGATGGCGTTGCTGACCTCCTGCCAGTCGATTTCGCTGACCACGTCGAAGCTGAATTTGTCTGCCATGGGCTGACCTTACGCGACAGCTCGGCCGGTCATCTTCGACTCGATCCAGCGATTGACGACGGTCGCATGCGAGAGGTGGACGAGGTGCCTGCCGCCGGGGATGAGCAGGTCCGTGCCGGGCCGCATGTCGTCCAGGCTCGGCGGAATGACGAGGTCGGCGTCACCGTGGGCGCGGTAGACGGGGGCCCGCGGTTCGGCGCCGGGTTCCCACTCGCGGATGGCTTTGGCACCCCACTTCAAGAGCGAAATGTCCGTGCGGTAGGCGACGTCGTCGAGCACGTCGACGATCGCCTGATCCTGGCCGACGCCTTCGGCGGTGGCGAAGAGTCGGGGCACGACGCGATTGAGCGTGCCGCGGACGACGCCCGACGGCAGCAGCGGGCCGATGTGCGAGGCGATGCGGAAGAGCAGCGTTACCTGCCGGCGGTGCTTGCACGAGCCGATCATGATGATGCCTGCCACGTCGTCGGGTCGGGCTTCGGCGATCTCACCCGCGATCATGCCGCCGAAGCTGATGCCACCGAGCCAGAAAGGCCTGGGCACGTTGATCGTCCGCGCCAGCCGCCTCGCGTAAGTCGCCAGCGACTCGTCAACCCGCGGCTCGATCCACGGCGGGACGACGAGCCGGTCGCCGAAGTGCTCGCGTTGCGGCCGGTAGATGCCCGCATCTGCACCGAGGCCTGGGATGAGCACCAGCGTCTGAGGGCAAGTCAAGGAGTCAGGCACAGGTCGACAATGTAGTCGAGGTCACCGCGTATCGAACTCCAAGGTGGTCGCTCATCCGCTCCAGCGTTCAGTTGCCATCTCGTGAGGCACTTCGATCAGGGCCGACAGCAAGATCAGCAGCAGGGCGATGGCGTGGACGAGCCGAGTTGAGATCAAGCCCCAGCGACGTCTTCGAACTGCCCCTGCCTCAGCGAGATAGATCAGCGTGAAGAGCATCAAAGCCGCCAGCGACAGGGCGAACCGGGGGCCACGTGAGATGTAGGCGTAGAACGCGAACAGAACGAGGTAGCCGCCGATGACACTGGCCGCAAAAACCAGCGGCATGTACCGACCCGGCTCGTTCCACCGTGGCAACAGGGCGGTGCGATACCTCGCGAACATCGCGAGCAGGAAGACTGCGTAAAGCAGCACGTACCGCCACACGGTGTAGTCGTCGGTCTGACTCTCGAACGTCTCGACGAAGCCGTAGCGGAACCGTTCGATGATCTCGCTGGGCGACTTCTCGCTGAAGTATTTGCTCGGGCTCGGGATGTCCTCCTCGGGCATGTCCGGCCAGCCGGAGCGATCGCCGAAGGCACGGGTGCCGGTCTTGACTTCGTCCCACGAGTCGTACCAGATGTAGAAGGTGCTGTTGACATTGTAGAGATACCGTCCGTACTTCTCTTTGCTCTCGAGCAGGTAAGGCCCGGTCACGATGAGGAAGCCGACGACGACCATCGCCACCGACAGCAAGGCCGACCCGATGGGTCGCTGGCCGTCGCTCTTGATGAGCCCGCGGACGATGACCCAGACCGAGAAGGCGAACATCATCGGCAGGATCGACGCCTTCGTCAGGTGAGCCGCCCCGGCCACCAGCCCCGCCAACAATGCCAGCCACCACACCGGCTTCTGAATCAGGCGCCAAGCCATCAGGAAAAACAGGCACAGCAGCGTGTAGAACAAGACCTCCGCCTGGTAATACGGCGCCCGATAGACGAACGTCGTGAACGTCACCAGCAACAGGCACAGCAATGCCGGACCCCGCTGCAGGAACCGTCGGAACGCCCACCACAAGACCGCCAAGCAGACCATCGTCAGGACGACGTTGACGACGAGGCCGACGCGAAAGTTGCGGAAGCGATCGGCCTCCAGATCAATGAACGGCGTTTGGATCCAGCAGTAGAGCGGCATCCGGTTCCGGCCGCCGGTGTGCTCGAAGTCCGACTCGATCATCCGGATCGCCGCGTTCATGTACGCCCCTTGGTCCGTCTTTCCCTCGTCAAGATTCTGGAACAGGATGTTCGCAGCGCACGAGATGAGAAAGACCCAGATCAGCGTCTGGCCGAGGTGGGCCCCCAACGGCAGGCGAAGCTGCAGGAACGGTCGCAGCGGTCGAGCGGGCAGCTTCACGGGCCGGCAACATAGCGGCCAGGGCACGGGAACTGAAACCAGATGGCCAGATCGTCCCTGCCCGCCGGGTCCGTCGCCCGATACGGTCACGCCCGCTCGACCCCCGACTCGCCCGCCTCTATGAAGATCAGCATCACCGGCATCGGCCGCACCGGCACCGCGACCGCCTTTGCCCTCGTCACCCGAGGTCTGGCCGATGAACTTCTGCTCGTGAGTCGTGATCCCGAAAAGGTGGCTCTCGGCCACGCCCGCGACCTCCAGCACGCCAGCGTCTTCCTCAATCCCAGACCCGCCCGCATCACCAGCGGCACCGTCGAAGACGCCGCCGGCAGCGACCTCATCATCATCACCAATTCGGTCCCTGCGCCCAAGATCGACGACCCGACCAAGCCCCTCGACCGCCGCACACTCGCCGCCGGCAACGTTGAGGTATTTGAGAGAATGTTGCCCGCCTTGGCCGACGGCTCCCCGGACGCGGTCTTCCTCGTCCTGACGAACCCGGTCGACGTCATGACCTACGTCGCGACGCGGACCGCCAAGCTGAGCCCGCGTCGCGTGATCGGCAGCGGCACGCTCATCGACACGGGCCGATTCCGCGAACTGCTCGCCCAACTCGTCGGCGGGCATCCGGTCGACGTGCGGGCCTACATCCTCGGCGAGCACGGCGACTCGATGGTCCCTGCCTTGAGCCAGGCCACCGTCGCCGGCATGAAGCTGCCGTACGAAGAGACGGTCATCCGCGACCGCTTTGAGCGGGCCCGCAAGGCGGGTTACGACGTGTTCCGCAGCAAGGGCTACACCGACTACGCGATCGCCGCCTGTGCAAGTATGATCGTGCGTGCGGTGGTGCAGGACACCCGCGAGGTCTTGCCGGTCAGCACGCTGGTCGACGGGCCCTACGGGATTCGCGACGTGTGTCTGAGTCTGCCGTGCATCATCGGCAGGCGTGGCGTGATCAAGGTGCTGGAGCCGAACCTGGACGAGGCCGAGGAAAATGCCCTGCGCGAGAGCGGGCGACAGGTTCGGCAGGTGATCGAAGAGGTCCAGTCGGGTCGGTAGTCGAAACCTTCTGGAGTAATTGCGGCCGGCGTCGGACTACCGTGCGTGCATGACCAAGAACATGCCGGCTGTCGCCCTCGTCATCGGCGGGTTGCTCATCCTGCTCGGCCTCGGCGGCTTCATCCTCGGCGGGGCGACCGACTCTGTCAGATCCGCCCTCATCCCCGCGTACGCAGGCCTGCCGATCGCGATCTGCGGCGGCATCTCCTTTCTCGGCCCCAAAGCACGCATGATCGCCATGCATGTCGCCGTCCTCGTCGGCTTGCTCGGTGTGCTGGCTTCATTGGGAGGCATCTTCGCACGGGTCGTGCCGGGCAACGCTTCAGGTCTGGCGGTCGTCAGCCTCTTGGGCATGTTGATTCTGTGCGCGACGTTCACCGCACTGGCCGTCCGCTCGTTCGTCGACGCCCGCCGCGCCCGCAGGGCTGACCTCGACCTGGCCAAGCCGGGCCTCTGAGCGACTTCGGTCCCGATAATGCCCGCCTCCTGGTGCTGCCGCGTCGGGTCGGCCGACCGATAGTGTGTGCGAAAGAACCACGGCGGCCTGTTGTTGACCTTGTTCGTTGCCGGCTGTGCCGCCACCGGCCCGCTTCGGCCAGTCGCGCTTCCCTCTTCGCCGCAAGCCCTCGCCGAGCCGACCCCGGTCGTGACGAACGACGTCCTCGACGTCGGCGACGAGCCGCTGATGCCCTTCGAGCCGGTGGCGCTGGAAGCCAATGCCCAGACCATCCAAGTGCGGCCGCACCAGCCGACGCCGCTCGTCATTCGCCCGGGCGATACCCTCTTCAGCCTCGCCCGCGAACACCTCGGCTTCGGCGGACGCTGGCGCGAGCTTCTAGAATGGAACCCGCAACTCGACAGCGACCAACTCGCCGCCGGCGACGTCGTGCTCATCCCCTAGACCCGGAGCGGCGTCGCTTGCGACGCGTTGGTCTCAACGCAAACCATCAGAAGACCAGATGCACCCCAGTCGACACCGTCACGTCTACGGCGTGAACATCCGCATCTGCTTGCGTTCAAAGCTGAACTTCCCGTAACTCTCGTCGACCGGGATCTTGTACTCCCCCGTCCAACACGCCGTGCACGCCTCGTCCCGCGGCGTCCCGCTGGCGGCGAGCATGCCGTCGAGCGACAGGTACGACAACGAATCGACCTCCAGACTGTCGACCATCTCCGAAGCCGTCTCGCGGGCGGCGATGAGCTGGTCCGCCTTGGCGAAGTCGATCCCATAAAAACACGGGTTCTTGATCGGAGGACAAGAGATCCGCAGGTGGATCTTCTTGGCCCCAGCCTTGCGAAGAGCCCGCATCTTCGACAGCGTCGTCGTGCCGCGGACGATCGAGTCGTCGACGACCACGATCTCCCGGCCCTCGATGAGGCTCGAGATGATGTTGAGCTTCAGGTTCACCATCCGATTCCGCTGGGCTTGGTTCGGCAGGATGAACGTCCGCCCCACGAACCGGTTCGGCACGATCGCCTCTTCGAAGACCAGCCCGCTCTCCTTGGCAAAACCCAACGCCGCCGATCGACCCGAATCCGGCATCGGCATGACGCAATCCGCACCGTCGGCCGGCGCCTCACGAGCCAGCACCCGACCCATCTCCTCGCGAACGCGGTGGACATTCTTGCCCCAGACCACGCTCGCCGGGTTGGCGAAGTAGACGTGCTCGAAGACGCACCGCGCGTGGTTCGGCTCGTCGGCCGCGAAGAACCGACTTTCGACACCTGCGTCGCTCAAGGTCACGATCTCGCCCGGCTCGATGTCCCGCACGAAGGTCGCCCCGATCGCGTCGAACGCACACGTCTCGCTCGCCACGGTCGGCTCACCGGTCGGCATCTCGCCCAAACTCAGCGGCCGAATGCCCCACGGGTCGCGACACGCCTCGATGCGATCGGGGAACAGGAAGACGAGGCTGAAGGCACCCTGCAGATGCCGCAGCACGTGGGCCAGCGTGTCGCCTTTTTCCGCATGATGCGGCTTGGCGAGCATGTGGACGATCACCTCCGTGTCCGTCGCCGTCTGGAAGATCGCCCCTTCTTCCTCGTATTCGTTGCGAATGCGGCCGGCGTTGATGAGGTTGCCGTTGTGGGCCAGCGCGACGGGGCCAAGGTGGTAGCGTTGCAAGAGCGGCTGGGCGTTGCAGAGCTGGCTGGAACCGGTGGTCGAGTAGCGGACGTGGCCGATGGAGGCTTTGCCGACAAGGCGGTCGAGCTTGTGCGGCGGAAAGACCTGCGAGACGAGCCCCATGTCCGCATGGCCCGACAGCTCCTCGCCGTCCGTCACCGCGATGCCCGCCGACTCCTGGCCACGATGCTGCTGGGCAAAGAGCCCCGCATACGCCAGCGCCGCCGCTTCGCTCGTGCCCCAGACGCCGAAGACCCCGCACTTTTCCTTCTTTTCCACCTCATCGGCGAGCGCGACTTCGTTCGGCACAACCGGCAAGGCGAGCGGCACGCCCTCACACTAGCCGGCCCGGCCATCTGCAGATTTATCCCAACGCTAGCGCAGGAACCGTTACGTTGCCCCTGGAGAATAATGCACAAGCTCTTTACCACCGCCGTTCTTTTGTCCGCCGCCCCCGCCCTGGCCCAGGTCGACGGCTTCACCGACCGCGCCACGTTCGAAGCCGCCGCCGGTGCACTTCTGAGCTTCGAAAGCTTCGAGGCCTTGCCCCTCGACACCAGCACCGCTCAGCAGGACGAGGTCGTCGTCGACGGCTTCACGCTGTCGGCCGTTAACGAAGGCTTCACCTTCCTCCCGCCCCTGAGTGTCCAGGGCGTCACCAGCACCGGCGGGGCGTTTGCCACCGACGGCGTCCAGCACATCAACGTCGGCAGCCTCTTCAACAGCGGCCAGAACAACGATGTCGTCCTCACCTTCGCCTTCAATTCGCCGATCGATGCCTTCTTCGTCGACCTGACCGATCTCGGCGGCCTCGACTCGCAGGCCGACCCCCGCGGCATCTTCGAGGTCGCCGGCGAGACCGTGACGATCTACGACGCTTCCACCCGCGGCGGCATGCTCCGCACCGTCGGCTTTATCCTCGACACGCCGGTTACCAGCTTCGACCTCCGCACCACCGCCGGCGACTCCTTCGGCGTCGATGCCGTCAGCTTCGGCCTCATCCCCGAACCCGCAACAGCCGGCCTGCTCGGCATCGCCGGTCTCACGCTCCTGCGTCGCCGCCGGTGAGGCGACAGTTCGGTGTAGGGTGGGCTTCAGCCCACCATCCGGATCCGTCATGCCGTAGCCGGTGGGCTAAAGCTCACCCTACTTCGACGCCCTCCTAGCTTGTTGCTTGCCACGACGCCGACCTCGCCAGAAGGACTACCGCGACCTGCTCCACGACGAGCAGGGCGGCGGTCGGGCCGAAGCTCAAGATACCCGAGGCGGCTCGTCCCAGAAGTTCGGCAAACGCTCCAAGTACCACCAGCACAACAAAACCCAACGCACCGCCGCCGAACGTGCTGCCGACGCCCGGCTCGCAGCTGAAAAGCGTGCCTTACTCATCGGCCGGGTCATCCAGGTCCACTCCCTCTTCCTCTCCATCCGCGACGAGACGAGCGGCGAACTGCTCCTGTGTACCAGTCGGCGGACGATGCGCAAGGTCATCGCCGAGACCTTTGGCGAACTCTGCGTCGGCGACCGCGTCCGCTATCGCACCACCGGCGGCACCACCAACCTCACCGAGAGCGAATCCCTCGACGGCACCAGCCACGTCCTGCCCGAGGGCGTCATCGAAGCCGTCGAGGAACGCGAGACCGTGCTCATGCGTGTCGACAGCTTCGACGACCGCAAGCTCGACCCGATCGTCGCCAACGCCGACCAGTTCCTGATCGTCGTGAGCATGCACGACCCGTACCCGCGGTGGGGCCTGGTCGACCGCATGCTCGTCGCCGCCCAAACCGGCGGGCTCACACCGGCGATCGTCGTCAACAAGGCCGACCTTCGTGACCAGGCGGACGATCCTGCCGAAACCGACGCGGCCGTCGAGCACTACCGGTCCCTGAACATCACCTGCTTCTTCACCAGCGTCATGACGGGCCTCGGCCTCAACGACCTCCGCCAGTGGCTCACCGAGAAGACGACCGTCCTCGCCGGCCATAGCGGCGTCGGCAAATCCTCCCTCGCCTCCACCCTCGACGCCCACATCGATCTCCGCATCGGCGACACGTCCGAAGCCCACAACAAGGGCAAGCACACCACCACCAGCGCCCGCTCCTACCCCCTGAGCTTCGCCGCCGGCACCATCATCGACACCCCCGGCATCAAGGTCTTCGCCCCGGTCGGCATCGACCCCGAAGACCTCGTCCATTACTTCCCCGACGTCGCCGCCGGGACGAGTCCGGACTGGCGCTACGAGAGCTTCATCCGCCTCCAAACCAGCCTCATCGAAGGCGGCCGGGATTGACCGCGTTGCGGACGACCGGCGAATATCCTCATCCGATTTCAAGCGTCACTCGTCGTGAAGAGTCACAGTGCCACAGATTACGATCGTCAATCTCATACACGCTTACGCGAAGCGTCCTCGGAACAGCGCGTGGATCGTGCCTGGGTCGCTTGAGGACTTCGAAGCTCCAGAGAATGAGGATCTTCACCCCCACATCTGTGACTATTTGCAGATGCGTGATGTTTTGATAGCTGAAGCGGTCCCGCCAGCCGAAGCAGATGATGTCGCCGCCGGAACCGTCCGAAAGTTCCGACAGGCGGGCATCGATGTGGTTCTGGCCACGTGTTGCGATGATTAGGCTCGGTTCGCGGTCAGCCAAGTAGGGTGGGCTTCAGCCCACCGTCGGATGGATGGTGGGCTGAAGCCCACCCTACTTCGATGCGGTGGCACGGGTCAGCCGTCGAAGGGGTCACTCGTGGGGCTCGACAGGCTTGATCAGCGGAAAAAGCGTGTGGTGTTGCCGCGCGACCGGATGGTGTCGTGGCAAGCAGGTACGTCGTTGCCAACCTACCGAATCGTTTTGTGGTCCACACGTACGGCTTGGTAGCGCCACCGCAGTGTTTGATGGTGACGACGTCGTGTTTCATGATTAGCACGGATGGTTCGGCCGCGAGACCGTATTGTCTCGAGACAAAGCATTACGGTCGGGCGACAGAATTCTACTGTTTGCTTGCACATCCTTCGGGTGTCGTGATGAAAGCTTACAGTTTGGTGACGAAACTACACGATTTTGTGGCAAAACCTCACTGTTTCTGATCGCGACGTCCGTTATGCGATAGCGGCGGGTCCGAAAACAACACCGATCGCTCCCGACAAGGCGCTGCCGCCGGTCGGGCAGGGTGATGATCGAGACGTACCGCGGGAAGATCAGGTTAAGGGAGATGATCGTTGCTGAAGTGAGGGGCAGGTTCGCCGGGTGCGCGGTCGGGAGCGATCGGTATATGAAGCGGGAGGATTGTGGCGTCATCTACGCGGTTTGTGTCGAGGAGCGGTATCGGCGGTCGCTCGTGGGGGCGATGCTGGTGCGGTCGCTGTTCGACCGGTGGCCGTGGGGCGTGCGGCTGGCGTGTTGCTGGTGTGCGCAGGACCTTCGTGCGAACTCGTTTTGGGAATTGCTGGGGTTCATGCCGTTGGCGTATCGCGGTGGGTCGAGCAAGAAGAATTCGGTTGCACGTGTTCTGGCAGTGCCGGGTGCATCAGGGGGACGATTATCCGTGGTGGTATCCGTCGCAGACGACGGGCGGGAGTATTCGGGAGGATCGGCTGGTGTTGCCGATGGACCCCAAGCAGCACTGGACGCAGACGCGGCCGATGTTGTTGCCGGGGATGCGGGATGCGAAGCAAATCGGAGCGGATCGGAAGGCGAACAAGCCGAAGCGAGTGAAGAAGCCGAAGCACCCGCCGGTGCCGCAGATCGATCCGAGCAACATCGCCTCGGGCGGATTCCGCTTCGCCCCCACCCCTCACCCCCACCCCTACGCCGCCGAATCCGAAGCCGGAGTCGACGCCTGCCGTGGCTATACAGGCGAAGCCGGTGAAGAAGCCGGCCCAGAAGAACGATCCGGCCTTCGTTCGCAAGGTGCGGTCGTTGCGTGACGCGTATTTGGCGGAGGTCAATGCCGGGCAAGTCGATCTGCCGTTCGCGGGCAAGTATCTCGTCGCCAAATCGCACGACGACCTCACCACGATCTTGCCGGCGACGCAGGCACCGAAGCTGCTGGCGGCGTGAAACGTCTTGCGGTGTCAGGCGTCGATTCTGCAGCCGCGGGCGTGCGTGGCCGCAGCAGCAAGCAGGAGGCGTGGTCCGGATTGGCTTCACGCGACACTCGAACAGCGTCAATTCGACCCTTCGGGCAATGTGGCATGTCAAAAAGGCGCCGCACGACTTTTTGCTGGCGCGGGTAGCTTTCGCGACCCGTTGATGCCGTCCGCCGTTGTTTCATCTTCGCCGCAGACCGTAATCGTGCGGCGAGTCTTGCTCATCGAACCCCATCCGAACGATCGCGGGGCTATGCGTGACATGCTGCGAAGGGCGTTCGGAGATCAGGTCGACCTTCAGGAGACTTCTTCGGTCGATGCCGGCGTCGCGCAGATCATCGGCCGGCGCAAGTCCGGTGGCGGGCCAATGTTCGACTGTGTGCTGCTCGGCTGCGATGTAGGAGACGCCCAGGCGGAGGCGTCTCTTCGGGCGATTATCGAGGCGTGCGAGCAGGTGCCGTGCCCGATTGTGGTGCTCGACGAGGGTGAGGCGGTACCCGAGGCCGCGGCCGTGTTCGAGGCGGGAGCGCAGGATCGGATGCCCAAGCGTTGGCTGAATCCGCCGTTTCTGCGTCGGCTGATGGAGAACGCGATCGAGCGATTTGCAAAGCGTCGGCAGGAGACCGAGGAGGCATCGATGCTCGAGCAGGTCAACGCCAAGCTCCAGGAGGCCAACGCCCAGCTCATCGAGGCGAGCGAGCGGGCCCGTGTCGCCGGGGAAGCGGCGGGGCTCGGGCACTGGCGACACGAGGTCGAGACGGGCAAGACGCAGCAGGACGAGAATTGTCGGCGGCTCTTTGCGGCCGAGGGCGAGGACCTGCCGAACATCGACGCGGCGATGTCGCGGATTCACCCCGAGGATCGCGATGTTGTCGGCTCAGCCTTGAAAGACGCAGTGGAACAAGGCGTGCCGTATGACGTCAAGTTTCGAATCGTCCTGCCCGACGGCGGCGTCCGCTGGATCGCTGGCCGCGGCAGCCTTGCCAGCCGGGGGAACGAAGCGAAAGTGCTCTACGGCGTCAACTGGGACATCACGGTCAACCATCTGGCCGAGACGGAGGCCCAAGAGCGGGTCCGACGGATCATCGACAACATGCCCGCCTTTGTCGGCGTGGTGGATTTGGAGGGTCGGCTCCAGGAGGTCAACCAGAGTGCCATCGACGCCGGCGGCTTCGGCCGAGACGTCGTCATCGGCAAGCCTTTCTGGGACGCCCCGTGGTGGACGCACGACGACGCGGAGGTCGCCCGGCTTCGCCAGGCCATTGACCGGGCGTTGCGGGGTGAGCACGTTCGCTACGACGCGGTCGTCCGCATGGCCGGCAACACGCGGATGACGATCGACTTCTCCCTCGTCCCCGTCCGTGACGATGCGGGCGTCGTGACGCACATGATCCCGTCGGGCATGGACGTGACCGACCGCGTCCGAGCCGAGCAGGCGTTGCGCGAGAGCGAGCGGGCCATGCGGACGCTGGCCGACAACACGCCGGACGTTGTCATGCGGTTCGACCGGAAGCTGCGACACCTCTTCATCAGCGCTGCGATCCACAAGGCGACGGGCAAGCGGCCCGACTACTTCATCGGCCGACGCACCGACGAGATCGGCATGCCGCCTCACCTCGTCGAGGAATGGAACCAACACCTCGAACACGTCTTCGAGACCGGTGAGCCGCAGACCTACGCCTTCTCTCACGACACGCCCGATGGCCAACGGCATTACGAGTCGATCCTCATCGCCGAGCGTGAAGACGACGGCTCGATCGAGAGCGTCCTAGGCGTCACCCGCGACGCCACGCATCGTCGGCGGATGGAGCAGCAGATGCGCAACAGCATCGACGAGGCCGAACGCGCCAACGCCGCCAAGGACCATTTTCTGGCGGTGCTCAGCCACGAACTTCGCACGCCGCTGACGCCCGTTCTGGCGGCGGCGTCGGAACTGGTGAGTCGCGGCGACCTGCCCGAGGACGTCCGCGCGGACCTGGCGATGATCCGCCGCAACGTCGAGCTCGAAGGCCGGCTCATGGACGACCTGCTCGACCTGACCCGCGTCTCCCGCGGCAAGCTCGAGCTCAACTTCGCCCCGATCGACGTGCACGACAAGGTCCGCCGCGTCGTCGAGATGGTCGCCGCCGAGGCCGATGGCAAACAGGTCACGCTCGACCTCGACTTCGATGCCAGGCACAGCCACGTCAGCGGCGACAGTGCCCGCGTCCAGCAGATCCTGTGGAACCTGCTCAAGAACGCCGTCAAGTTCACGCCCCCCGGCGGCACCGTTTCCGTGACGACGGCCAACCTGCCCGGCGGCGACGGCGAACCGGCCGGCCGGCTTCGCGTGATGGTGGTCGACACTGGCATCGGCATCAACGCCGAGCTGCTGCCCAAAGTCTTCGATGCCTTCGAGCAGGGGGGCGTCCGCGTCACCCGGCAGTTCGGCGGCCTGGGACTGGGGCTGGCGATCTCGAAGGTCCTCGTCGATCTCCACGGCGGCACGATCAGTGCCACGAGCCCCGGCCGTGACCGGGGGGCTACGTTCGTCGTCGAGTTCCCGACGGTGCCCGCCGCCGAGGCACCGGCCGCTGACCGCATCGGGCCGACGCAAAACGGCAAGCTTCGCGTCCTGCTCGTCGAGGACCACGTCGACACGGCCAAGATGATGAAGCGTCTGTTGCGGTCGCGTGGCATGTCGGTCAAGACGGCCGACACTGTCTCGGCCGGACTGCGGACCGCGTTGGCCGACGAGTTCGACGTGATCGTCAGCGACCTGGGGCTTCCCGACGGCAGCGGTCACGACCTGCTCCGCCAAGCCCGCGCCGCCGGCGTCGAGACGCCGGCGATCGTTCTCAGCGGCTTCGGCAGCGACAAGGACCGCGAGCAAAGTGCCGCCGCCGGGTTCGTTGAGCACCTGACCAAGCCGATCGACTTCGACCTCCTCGCCAAAACCATCCGCCGCGTCTGGGCTGAACCCGTTGCTGCGTCGCTTCCGTAGGGAAAGCACGATGGCGTCAACAGGCTGAGGCGCGATCGACGGACGGTCGGATGCGCTGCTCAAGCCGAAGATGCGGCGTCGGCAGACTCCGTGTCTTTGCGGCTCAGGTACAGCCACTCGCCGCCGAAGATGACCAACAGGCCGACGCCGGCGAAGGCGAGGATCAGCGGGTCGCTGCCGCCCTTGACCCACACGAACGCCGCGAGCACGACCGCGTCCATCACGAGGGCAGCGATGAGGACGGCGGCGTTGGCCCCGATCTCCTTGCGGACGCGTGTCAGCACGCCCCAGTGGATCGCCATGTCCATGATGAGGTAGAAGATCGCCCCGAGGCTGGCGATGCGGGACAGGTCGAAAAGGATCGCCAGCAGCATGGCGAAGACGATCGTGTAGACGAGCGTCGTGTACTGCCGCCGGCCGGGGATGCCGACGTCCTTGAACGGCACGAGGTCCATCTCGACGAGCATCGCCAGCATGCGGCTGACGGCGAAGACGCTGGCGATCACGCCGCTGACGCAGGCGACGATGGCGAGGGCGACGGTGAGGTACAGGCCCCACTGCCCGAACGCGGGACGGGCGGCTTCGGCCAAGGCGTAGTCCTTGGCCTCGATGATCTCTGGGATCGAGAGTGCCCCGCCGACGGCGAGGGCGACGAGCAGGTAGATCACCACACAGATGGTGAGCGCGATGATGATCGCCCGCGAGACGTTCTTCTTGGGGTCCTTCAGCTCGTCGCCGTCGTTGGTGATGGTCGTGAACCCCTTGTAGCTGAGAATGCCCAACGCAACGGCGGCCACGATCCCGACCCAGCCGGCGTCAGCGCCCTCCTCGCCCGCGCCGGCCCCGCCGGTGAAGCTGCTCCAAGCCAAACCGCTGACCCACAGGCCTGCCCCGGCGAAGACGACGATGCCCAGGATCTTCACCGCCGCCATGACGAGTTGGAACTTGTCGATGAACTTGTTCGCCAGCACGTTTACGCCGAAGGCGACCAGGAGCAGGCCGACGGCTAACGCCGGGATCTTCCACTCACCGGCGAACAGGCTCCCGCCGACGGTCCCCTGCTGATCCGGCCCGACGAAGAGCTGCATGACGTACTGCCCAAACGTGCGAGCGACGAGGGCCTCGTTGATGACCATGCTGAAGTACATCAGCAGCGCCATCCCCGCCGCGACCGTGCCGCCGAGGCCGGTTTTGCCGTAAAGCCTCGTTAGGTACATCCCGATCCCGCCGGCCGACGGGTCGTCGTTGCTGAGCTTGATATACGAGTACGCGCTGAGGCCCGCCACGACCGCCGCGACGAGGAACACCACCGGGAACCACCCGCCGGCCAGCTCCGCGATCTGGCCGGTCAGGGCGAAGATGCCCGCGCCGATCATCACGCCGGTGCCCATCGCCACCGCGCCGGGAAGCGTCAGCGAGCCGGACTTGTAGTCGTCGTGATCGTCCTTCGTGTCCGTGGCTTGTTCGCTCATATTGAAGGCTCGGGTGGCTCAAGATTTGCGGCGGCCGGGGCATGTCCTTGAACGCCCTTCTACTGAACTGCTCGCTCAAGCCCGGCTCAGACGAGAGCAACACCGGTGCCCTGCTCGATCGCGTCGCCAAACTCTTCGGCGAGCGGGACGTCTCGGCCGAGGTCGTCCGAGTGGCAGACCTGAACCTGCCGCCAGGGGTGATGCCCGACAAGCAGGGCGACAGCGACGACTTTCCGTCGCTCTACGAGAAAATCAAGGCGTGCGACATCTTCATACCCGCGTCGCCCGTCTGGCTCGGCCACCGCGGCAGCGTCCTGCAACGCGTCCTCGAACGCCTCGACGGCTCGATGAGCCAGACCGACGACAAGGGACAAACGCCCTTCTTCGGCAAGGTCGGCGGCTGCGTCGTCACCGGCAACGAGGACGGTGCCCACGCGATTTGCGAGTCGACGCTGTTCAACCTGACGCACCTGGGGTTTACAATTCCGCCGATGGTCGACTGCTACTGGCTCGGCCCGGCCGGACCGGGTAATAGCTACATCAAGGCCGGCGGCGACAAGCACCTCTACACGAACAAGACCGCCCGCTACATGGTCGCGGGCCTGACGTGGTGGGCCGAGCTCTTGAAGAACAACCCGGTGCCGATCGACTACAACGAACTGACGAAACAAGCTAAGGCCGAGAGCGACAGCGACAGCCAGGAGTTCCTGAGTTCTTAAACATTCAGCGTCAGATCAAGGTTTATCACGAGAAGCGATGCCGAAGAGGTCCGCCGCGTCTTCGCCGAACTCTGCTGAGCCGACCACCACGATCTCCTCCGCGGCGTGCGCCTGATTAGCGAATAAACCCGTGCAAGCCGGCACCGCTGCTAGCGGTTGCTCGACGCGAACGATTCCTTCAACCGGTCGGCGGCGTACTCCTGAGCGTCGGCGGCCTGTTCGAGCAACGCCGCCATGCCGAAGAACTCGTGCGTCACGCCGTCGTACACCTTCCGCTCGACCTCGCCGCCGGCCGCTCGGATCGCGGCGGCGAGTTCCTCGCCGTCGCTCAGCAGCGGGTCGATCTGGGCGTTGATGATCGTCGTCGGCGGCAGCTGCGAGAGGTCAGCGTCGATCAGGTCAATCAGCTCCCGCGGCCCGTCGTTCGCGCCGTCGACGTCCGGGCCGTAGTACGAGAAGAACCACTCCATCAGTCCGCGGCTCAGCGGCATTGCCTGGGCGTACTTGTCGTAGCTGGCGGAGGCCGTGTCGTCGTCGGCGACCGGGTAGATGCTGACGATGTGGTCCGGCATCCGCACGCCGTTCTGTCGCGCGATCAACGCCGTCGCGACCGCGAGGTTGCCGCCGGCACTCTCGCCGGCGAGGGCGATTTTGTCTGCTCCGCCGAAGTCGCTCAGGTTCTTCACGATGTGTTCGTACGCGGCAAAGGCATCGCTGTGGGCTGTCGGAAACGGTGCTTCAGGTGCCAGTCGATACGCGACGCTGACGACGGTCGCGCCGCTCCTGGCCGCCAGGCCGCGGGCCGAGGCGTCGTACGTGTCGAGGTCGGCGATAACCCAGCCGCCGCCGTGGAAGTAGATGACCGTCGGGATGTCGCCCTCGGCGTCGAGCGGCCGATAGAGCCGGACCAACAGCCCCTCGTCCGGCCCGACGGGCAGGATCCTGTGGCTCACGTCGACCTTCGGCGGCATGCCCTCGATGCCGGCCTTCTCCAACAGATCCCGCGCCGCCTCGGCCGGCAGCGTCGCGTTGCGGAACTGGAACGGCGACAGTTGCGTGATCGGCATCGGCGGCTCGCTCGCCGCAAACTCCTCGATGACCGCCTGCATCTGCGGGTCCATGTCCGGCGCGAAGTCGAACGTCTTGTCCGACGGCATGATGTTCATCGGGTCGCCCGGCGAGACGTCCGGGCCAATCTTGGGCTCCTTCTCGTGATGATCCGCCAGGACGGGCGTCGCGGCGAAAGCGGCGAGAAGTAGGGAGCAAGCGGTCGTCTTGATCATGTCCGACGCATCGCAATGTTCATGCCAGCCGCTGCATGTGAGACGAAGGTCGAAAAACCGGAGTCATCGAGACGTAGAGCACCGGATGACACCGATGCTCGTATCGGCGTCGGCACGCGCGACGACAACGCCGGGCCGCCGAAGGAGGCGACCATCCGATCGCCAGTAACGCATGAAGCGTTACCGAGGCCTTCGCAGTCGTCGCCGGTGACGGCGGCTCGATCACCGGCGCCCGACCGTTCGTTGCGATTGATAGGGCGAGCAACGCCGGGTCCAAAGGTGCTGTCGCCGGTAACCCGACGCCGCCGACCGGTGACGGAACGCCTGTCGCCGATGACGAGACGTCTGTCGGAGGCGACGGCACACCCGTTCGGCGTGACGGAAGGTCCGGTAGGGGCGATGTGGCGGCCAATCGTAGTCGATGTTGCCGATAGACGACAAGGGCCGGGCCGCATCGGGCGGCACGGTACGAGGTCTCGCCGAAGTCGACGACGACGACCGTGACCGCTCTGCCAACGAATACGACACAACACGCAGCATGGGACGTCACTACCTGCCGAGATCGGATGCCGCATTTGCCAATTGGACCCGGAACTTCGCCAATCGGGTGGAGGCCGAACCGTCGCGATACGGCGTGTCCGTCGCCGATGCGATGAGCTACCGGCAGAACGAGCGACGCTTCGCCGAGGCGTACTTCCGGGCTTCGCGGCCGGAGCTTCGCACGTCGCCGGCGGTGGCGACGAAGGATCAGCTTCGGCGAGAGCTCGAGTTCGCGACGAGGCGGCTCGCGCCGATCATTCGGTCGACGCTCGGACCCGATGCCGGCGGGGCATTGAGCGGTCTAGGCCTGCCGCCGGCGTCGACGCGACGTAATCAGGTGCGGGTGGCCGACCATGCGCCGAGCGTGAGGGTCGAGCCGGAGCCGAGCGGAACCGTCGCGGTCGCCCTGTCGCGGTCCGACGTTCAAGGCGGCGGTCGCGGCCGCCCGCAGGACGCGATCGGGGCGATGATCTTCCTGCACACGGGCGACCACCCACAGCCGACCGAGCGGTGGCCGATCGCAGCGATGACGACCGGCTTGAAGGCGCGGGTTCGGCCGGACGTGGACCTGCTGCGGTCGATGCACTCGCCGCGGATCTGGGTGACGGCGTGTTGGCTGGGCCCGCGGCTCGACCGCAGCCCGCTGTCGCCGCCGACGGAGCTGGCAATGGTCCGGCCGGACGCGGCCCCGCCGCCACGGGCCGCGGCTTGACGAGAGCAAGGACCAGGCGCAGGCGATCCGTGGATCAACGTCGTTCGACTTGGCATCGCTTTTGCCGAATGCAGGTCGTCGCCGCCCGATGGACGGGTGGTCGTCGTACCCACCACAACGGAGTATCTCATGACCCGCATCGCTTCCTTCGGATCCCTCGTCGTCGCCGCCGCCCTCGCAACGCCGGCTGTTGCTCATGACCACGCTGCTGACAGCCGCAAATCTTCCGACAGCCGCGACACGGAGCGGGTCGAGATCAAGCGGTCGAGCACTTGGGGCTTCAGCAACGAAGTCCGTAACTATCTGAGCGATGCGTACCAGAGCATGTACGCGAACCCCGAGGATGCCGCGAACGACCTCATGATCGCCGTCGGCATGGCGGAGATCCTCGCCGCGACGGCCGGTTCTGACGGCAGCGAGCTGAGCCAGGCCATCGACGAACTCAGTCGCTTCTCACAGAAGGTGCAGATGGGGATGGTGACGAACCCTGACGCCTTGTCGGGCCCGGCGTCGAAGGTGGTGCTCGGCATCGCCAAGCTCCAATGGATGGAAGCGCAGAGGGGCGTCGAGATGGGCGACGAGTCGATGGTCGGCTACAGCCTCGACTCGGCCGCCGTTAACCTGCTGCAGGCGCACATCTATCTCAAGAAGAATCCCGACGAGCAGACGGCCCAGGCGATCTTCAACGCCGGCCGATTGGCGGCTCAGGTCAAGAGCCTGATCGAGCCGACGACGCAGCAGGGGGCCAAATTCGCCGTGACGATCCCTGAGGAACAGGGCGACGTCGAGGACATCCGGCTCCTTGAAGGCGGCGACGAGTACGACCAGGCCCAACTCGCCAGCGGCGAGACGAACGGCCAGAAGGACAAGGTCAACGTTGCCGACCAGATTCCGATGATCGCCCCCGACGTCGTCAAGGCCCTGGGCGATGCGATCAAGGAGGCCCAAGAGGCGACAGCTTCCGGAGACGACTGATCCGCCGGTCATCCTGTCGATGAACGACCGACAAGCCGTGGATGCATTGTCCGCGGCTTGCTCGTGTTTCGGAAGAGAGGACTGGATTAGGTAGACCGTTGGAGCGCCTAGCGTGCCACCCCCGGCAGCGCGACGGTGCGCAAGGGCGGGGCACCTTGAAGAAACGACTACATGGCCCGAGACGACGACACTTTGGAGATGGAGGCAACCGTGGTTCAGGCGTTGCCGAACGCAATGTTCAAGCTGCGGCTGGACGACCCGACGGGCGGCGGCGGCTCGCACGAGATCCTCGGCTTCGTCAGCGGCAAGATGCGCAAGCACTTCATCCGCATCCTGCCAGGCGACAAGGTCAAGGTGCAGATGTCGCCTTACGACACGACCAAAGGCCGAATCGTCTACCGACAGCGTTAGGAACGACGTTGTCAGATTGGTTGAAACGGAACCTGCGGCGGCTGCACTTGGCGGCCGTCGCGTCGTATCATGAGGACGATGACTGACGGCTACCCCGGCTTTGAACCCGTCCTGACCAAGCGCATCCCGCTCGACCCCGCCAAGCGGGAGCTGGTCTGGTACGACCAATACGTCAAGACCGGCGGCTACGAGCAGCTCAAGAAGGCCGTCGGCATGACGCCCGACGAGCTCATCAAGCTCACCGTCGACAGCGGCCTACGTGGCCGCGGCGGGGCGGGCTTCAGTGCGGGGCAGAAGTGGTCGTTCATTCCCAAGGAGAAGAAGACGACGCACTACCTCGCCGTCAACGGCGACGAGTCAGAGCCGGGCACGTTCAAGGATCGCTACCTGATCGACTACGACCCGCACCAGTTGCTCGAAGGCTGTGCCATCTGCTCGATTGCGACGCAGATCGATGTCATCTACATCTTCATCCGCGGCGAGTATCACCGGCAGATCAAGGTCCTCGAAAAGGCGATCGCCGAGGCGTACGCGAACAACATCTTCGGCCGCGACTCGATCATCGGCCGCCCGCTGGAGTGCTACGTGCACATGGGTGCCGGGGCCTACATCTGCGGCGAAGAGACGGGCTTGCTCGAAGCGCTTGAGGGCAAGCGTGGCTGGCCCCGGATCAAGCCGCCGTTCCCGGCGATCGCCGGTGCGTTTGGCAAGCCGACGGTCATCAACAACGTCGAGACGCTCTGCTGCATGCCGTGGATCCTCGAGCGGGGGGCCGACTGGTTCAAGAGCATGGGCACGAAGAGTTCGCCGGGCCCGAAGCTGTTCGGCATGAGCGGGCACCTCAACGATCCGGGCGTCTACGAGGCCCCGCTGGGCATCACGCTCGAAGAGAGCATCGAGATGGCCGGCGGCATGAAGGGCGGCGCGTACAAAGGCTCTATCTGCGGCGGCATCTCGATGGGCGTGCTCGGGCCGGACCAGCTCGACATCAAGCTCGACTTCGACGACGTCCGCTTCCGCGGCAACTGTCTCGGCCTGGGCACGGCGGGCATGATCGTCATGAACGAGCACACCGACATGGTCGAGGCCCTTCGCAACTGCGTCCGCTTCTACAGCCACGAGTCGTGCGGCCAGTGCACGCCCTGCCGCGAGGGCAGCCACTGGATGCGCAAGATCCTCGACCGCATCGTCGAAGGTCACGGCCGGCAGAAGGACCTCGACATGCTCCTCGAGCTCGAGAAGACGATGGGCATCATGCCCGGCACCACCATCTGCGGCCTGGCCGACGGCACGGCGTGGGCGACGCGGACCTTCATCAACAAGTACTACGACGAGTTCGCCAGCCGCGTGATGCCGGACAAGCAGAAGACGGTCAAACTCACCATCAACGCCGGCCGCAGCAACGTGCTGACGCCGATGGGCAGCAACACGCGGTAAATCCAAGCGACCGGAAGGCGAGGGGGTAAGCCGGTGCACGGGTGATGATTTCGCCCGTCCTACCTGTCTTCACGTCTCACCCTAATTCGTGCACCGGGGGCGAAACACTGGCCTGGCTTTGGCTGGTAGCCATTCGCCACCGTGCAGCATCCTGACTCCGCTTCAACCAGATGCGTCTTCGTTGAGGCTGTCGGATCGTTCTGCTCGTGGGAAAACAGGCGAGCGTGGTACTTCATGTCGTCAAGTTGGCTGGCCGACCCACTCGATCCGGGCCCGCCGAAGAAGGACCGCGACTCGAGGGTGCGTGACGGTCGACGACCGCAACAGATGCCGTCGGTTGTCCATCGTGCCGCGTCGTAGTTGGTGGCGTGGCCGGCCAACAGGTACGTCGAACAGATCCTCCTAGAGCAGCTTGCGCCTTCGTCGCTCACCCGTCATGCTTTGGCCGATGCCGAGC
>CAYMAS010000046.1:0-14714 GCA_964388485.1 uncultured Tepidisphaerales bacterium
TTGAAGTCACTTCGCGCTCCACGTGGAGCGCCCGCGGCGTCGTGGCGGCGGTCATCGGCGTGCAATTCCCGTCCGCCGAACATGGGGTGGCGGACGATCCGCGTTCGAATACCTCTCGGCCATGTACCGCCGAAGTGCAAGTTCTGGACGCTCGCGAAGGGCGTCGGGGTACGACAGAACGTCAGCCGGCCCGCGGCTCGAAAACCTGAAGGATTCAGCCACCCAGCGTCACGACGATCTCGTGCGACTTGCCGTCCTCCAGCAGGCGGACGTAGTCCGTCTTGACCGCCTTGCCGTCGATCGTGATCTCGCGGATCGATCGCTCGCCCGGCTCGCCAGCCTTGACCTCGACGCGGTGGTGCGTCTCGCGGTGCCGATAGCTGAAGGCAAAGCCGTCCCAGCCCTCCGGCAGGAGCGGGGCGAGGTAGAGGCGGTGCTCGCCTTCCTCGAACCGGATCGTCAGGCCGAGCAGGCTCTCGACCATCAGGCGGAACATCCACCCGGCTGAGCCCGTGTACCACGTCCAGCCGCCCCGGCCGACGTGCGGCTCGACCCCGTACACGTCCGCCGCTGCGACGTATGGCTCGACCCGGTACGTCGCCACGCCTTCGGGATCGTCCGCGTGGTTGACCGGGTTGATCAGGTCGAACAGCTCCCACGCACGCCTCGCGTCGCCCATCTTCGCGTAGGCCATCACGGTCCAGACCGCTGCGTGCGTGTACTGCCCGCCGTTCTCGCGAACGCCCGGCACGTAGCCCTTGATGTAGCCCGGCTCCAGGTCGCTGTCGTCGAACGGCGGGTCGAAGAGCTGGATCAGGCCCTTCTCCCGACGCACCAGCCGGTCCTCCACCGCCCGCATCCCGCTGGCGGATCGCTCGGGATCGCCCGCGCCGCTGAGCACGCTCCACGACTGGGGCAACGAGTCGATCTGGCATTCCGGGTTCTGCTGGCTGCCCAGAGGCTCGCCGTTGTCGAAGTAGGCGCGGCGATACCACTGGCCGTCCCAGGCCTCGCGTTCGACGGCGTCGCGGAGCTTGTTGGCCTCCTCGTGACACCGCATGGCGAAGTCGTGGTCGCCACGACCCTCGGCCACGGGGGCGAATTCGTGCAGCGTTTCGATGAAGAACCACGCGAGCCAGACGCTCTCGCCGCGACCCGCGTCGCCGACGAGGTTCATGCCGTCGTTCCAGTCGCCGCAGCCCATGAGCGGCAGGCCGTGCTGGCCGTAGCCGCGGCGGTCGATGCCGTTGAGGATGGCGCGTTTGGCGTGTTCGTAGAGGTCGCCGGCCTCGCCTGACGTGGGCCAATCCTGGTAGATCGATTCCTGCGTCGGCGGGACGTGCGGGCCTTCGAGGAACGAGACGACTTCGTCGAGAACACCCGTGTCGCCGGTCGCGTGGACGTAGCGGGCGGCGATGAGCGGCAGCCACATGTAGTCGTCGCTGAAGTGCGTGCGAACCCCCTTGCCGCCCGGCGGGTGCCACCAGTGCAAGACGTCGCCTTCCTTGAACTGTTTGGCGGCGGCGCGGAGGAGGTGCTCGCGGATGAGCGTCGGCTCGCACCACAGGAGGGCGGCGACGTCCTGGAGTTGATCGCGGAAGCCGTAGGCACCGCCCGACTGGTAGTAGCCGCTGCGGCCCCAGTACCGACACGCCAGTGCCTGATACTCCAGCCAACCGTTGGCCAGGACGTTGACCGCCGGGTCGGGCGTTTCGATATAGAGCGTGCCGAGGGTTCGGCCCCACTGATTCCAGACCTGCTCCAGAGCCGTCCGTGCTTCGGCGACGTGCAGGAACCGACCGGCCATGGCTTTGGCGTGGGCTTCATCGTCGCCGGCACCGAGGCTGAAGACGATCTCCTTCTCCTCGCCGGGCCCGAGGTCGACTGGCACGCACATCGCGCCGCACGGGTCGAGGCCGGCACCGACCTTGTTGCTGAGCCGGTCGCGACGCATTGCCGCCGGATTGCTCGGCCTGCCGTTGCGGCCCAGGAACTCGAGCCGGTCGCCGCTGACGGTGCGGGTCGCTTCGCTGCACTGGAGGAAGGCAGTCTCGCGGCCGAACTCCGGATTGTACGGATTTCTTGCAAGAATTGCGCCGCTCTTGGGATCGACACCCGTCACGACGTGCATTGCGCCGCTGGCTCGCTGGTCGGTCAGGCACCACTCGGCGAAGTACCACAAGCTGATGCGGCGACGCCGGTCGGTGAGGTTGTTCAGCCGGACGTTGACGAACTTGACCGGCTCGTCGGGATGGACGAAGAGCGTCGTTTCGGTAGCGACGTCGCGTTCGGTGGACTCGAAGACGCTGTAGCCGAAGCCGTGCCGGGTGGTGACGTGATTCGTGCCGCGAGCCGGCAGGCCGGTGGGGGACCAGACGTCTCCCGACTCTTCATCGCGGATGTACAGAGCTTCGCCCGACGTGTCGCCGACAGGGTCGTTGTAGAAGGGCGTGAGTCGGAACTCGCGGGCATTGGTGCGCCACGTGTACCCGACGCCGCCCTCGCTGACGAGCATGCCGAGCTTCGGGTTGGCGATGACGTTGGACCACGGTGCAGGCGTGGGGGCGGCCTGGTCGTGGGTGATGACGTATTCCTTGCCGTCGGGGGTGAATCCGCCGGTTCCGTTGTTGAACAGGAGGTCGTCCCGAGGCCGCAGCTCGATGCCGGCGTGGATGTCGCGACGGCTCGGCGTGGTGTTGCGGGGCGACTGCGGGACGAACTTGGGCACGCCCAGCGGCTCGACGGTCATGCGGCGGTCGATCTGCTCCTGCAGCCGACCCGCCTTGTCACTCAGCGTGACGCGGGCGACGGCTTGGATGAGCACCTTGTCCTCGTCCGGGAACTGCTCGCCGCGACGCACGAAGATGCCGCCGGGCCGGTCGACGAGATCACGGGAGCCGCTGCGGTCGATGGCGCCGTCAATGGCTTCGGCGACTTCGGCGCGGTAGCCGGACTGGTCCTCGTTCCAGATGACGAGGTCGCACTTGAGGCCCTTGCGTCGCCAATATGCGTGAGCGTGGACGGCGTCGTCGACGATGCGGACGCGCTCGCGATCATCGACGCGGCACAGGATGACCGGCAGGTCGCCGCTGATGCCGTACGACCAGAGGTTGCTTTGCTTGCGGTTGAGGTCGGCGTTGCGGGCGATGACGTCGGCGGGCGCGCGGCGTTGGGGCGTGGCGTAGATCATGCTCCCGGCGAGGCGGCCGAACGCCTGGGCGTCGGCTTCATCGATGCCGAGTTGCCGGAGCACGACCTGGCTGTGCGTCCAGGCGAGGTCTGCGACGCGGTCGCAGAGGCGGCGGTCGTGGTACTTTTCGATGAGCCCGTGCGCGGCTTCGCGATGGTCCGCAACGCCGGTGACGACATCGAGTCGGCACTTCTCGCCCGGCTTGAGCCGGACGGTGCGGCGGATGCTCATGACCGGGTCGAGCACGCTGCCCGACGTGTCGCCGAGCTGGTCGCGGTGCATGGCGATCGGGTCGGCCATGTCACGACCCCGGCCGAGGAAGGCGCCGCGGTCCGTTTCGTACTGCGTCTGGTGGACCTCGTTGCCGTGGCACGTCATCAGGTGGACGGCGTAGGGCGTGCGTTCGTCGGAGTCGCGGGCACGTCGCTTGGCAAGAATCGCGCTGCGACCGCGGACGAGTCGCGTCTGGACGAACAGGTTCTGGAACGCCGGGTGCGCCGCGTCGGCGCGTGGATCGACGAGCACGGGCTCGAGGTACGACGTGACCTCGATGGTGCGTGTCCGGCGGCCGTGATTGGTGAGGGTGACCCGGCGGACTTCGACGTCGTCTTCGGGCGAGACGCTGACTTGCGTGTACGTCTCGATTTCACCCCGGCTGGCGGTGTCGTCACGTGAGACGTCGACGCGGCGGTACTCGGCACGTGCCTGGCTGAAGATGGCTTCGTACTTGTCGGCGGGTCGGAGCGTGGGGTGGTAGGTATTGCTCCAGAAGTCGCCGGTTTCGGTGTCGCGGAGGTAGACGAAGGTGCCGTAGTGATCGCGGGTGGCATCTTCGCGCCACCGGCTGACGGAGATCGTGTTGCCGTCGCCGGCTTCCCAGAGCGTGTAGCCGCCACCAGCGGCGGTAACCATCGTCGCGAGTCGGCCGTTGCCCAGCAGGTGGACTTCGGGCGTGGGCGTATCGGGACGACGGAAGATGCGGAGCGAGCCGACGTCTTCCTGGGCCGTGCGACGCGAGCCGGCATGTTCGCCGGCGTGGGGGAAGACCGGGGCACTGTGCGGCACCCGTTCGTGCAGGAGCAACTCGGCCCCCTTGTTGGCCGGGTCCCGCATCATCCGCTCCCGCTGCTTGCCGTCGAGCAACACGTCGGCGACGGCGAGGAAGCCCATCGCCTGGTGGTGGGCCATGAACTGGCGGACGATGCTTTCGGTGCGGTCGCGTTTGATGCGACTCGGCGTGTAGTCCACCGCCTCGAAGAAGCCGAATCGGCCCATCTTGCCCTCGTCACGAAGCCGACGCAGGTTGGTCGCTGCGGCGGAGGGATTGATCATCGACGCCATCATGCTCGCGTACGGCGCGATGACGAGGTCTTCGCCCAGGCCTCGCTTGAAGCCCAGGCCCGGCACGCCGAACGGGCGGTACTGGTAGGTCAGTTCCGCATCGACGGCGGCGTAGCCGGATTCGCTCACGCCCCACGGCACGCCTGGTCTGATGCCGTTGGTGCGGGCGTACTCGATTTGCCGCTCGACGGCACCGCGGCAGGCTTCGTCGAGCAGGGTGCCCTCGAAGTCGGGCATGACCAGCCGGGGCATGAGGTACTCGAACATGCTGCCCGACCACGACAGAAGCGTCGGGTGCGGCCCGGCTTGCGTGATGGACCGGCCCAGGGCGAACCAGTGCTCTTCGGGCAACACGCCGGCGGCGACGAGGGCGAAGCTGCCCAATCGCATTTCGCTGGCGAGCAGGTCGTAGTGGCCCGGATCGGGACGCCGCTCGCGGCAGTCGTAGCCGATGTGCAGCAGACGTCGGCCTCTGTCGTACAGCTCGGTCCATTCCGCTTTGGCCAAATCGGCGGCGATGTCGGCGAGGCGTTCGAGGCTGTCGATGCGACTTTGTGCCCGCTCGGCGGCGTCGCGGAGGATGCGAGAGAGTCGTTCGAAGTAGGGCAGATCCGCGTGCGGCCGGAGCGTGGCGGTGTCGACTTCGCGTCGCAACGCCTCGGCCGCGGGCACGGCGGTGTGCCGGATGTCGGCGACCTGCCGGAGCGTTGGGTAGGATTCGAGCTTGAGGAGCGTCTCGTCGATGAGGCGGAGGCGTTCCTGCGACGCGAGATCGCTCGGGTGGTACGGCCGGCTTGGGCCGACGAGGTCGACCCACGGGCACAGGTGGTGCAGCTCTTCGGCGAATCGGGCGGCTTGGCGTTCGACTTCGTGGGCCCAGCGGCGGTGTTCCTCGGGGGCGTTGCGGGTGGCGTCGACGGCTTCGGAGGCGGCGATGGACAGCTTCTGCAGCAGCAGCTTGACGCCGCTCATCTTCGAGGGGCCACCGACTTGGTCATCGCGGCCGGCGAGGTCGTCGGCAATCTGCTGCAGCCGCTGCTCGAGGTTGCTCGGCAGGGCGAACTTCTGTGGTTCCGGTGCACCTTCGGCTTCGTTGCCGGGCAGTCGCACGATTTCCCGGCCCCGGCAGGTGTCGAGCAGGACGCGAATCGAGTCGGCCATGCCCGGCCACGACTGACGCGGAATGGCCGGCTCGTCGATCAGTCCGAGCAGGCCCCGCTCGAAGACGCCGAGGCTGGCGATGAAGTTGCCGCTGTCGACGGCCGAGACGTAGCGGGGCGTGAGCGGTTCGAGGCGTCGGGTGTCGTACCAGTTGTAGAAGTGGCCCGACTCGTGGCGTTCGAGGCGTCGGCAGGTGTCCAGGGTCCGGCCCGAGCGGTCGAGGACCTGGCCGAGGGTGATGTAGCCGAAGTCGCGGGCGCTGAGGTTCGACAAGAGCAGCAGGCCGATGTTCGTCGGGCTGGTGCGTGGGGCAACGCGTTCGTCGGGCACTTCCTGGACGTTGTCCGGCGGCAGGTAGTGGTCGGCGGCGGCGACGTAGCGGTCGAAGAAGCTCCACGTGCGACGGGCGATCTTGCGAAGGAACCGCACGTCGCTGCGGCTGGCCGGCTTGATCGCCTTGCGTCGCGACGGCCGGCTGACCAGGAACGCGACCGTCGGACTCGCCGCCCAAGGAATCGTCAGCAGGGCCAAGGTCGTCAAGGCACTGGTTTCCGCTGCAACGCCGAAGAGGAATCCGGCCAGACCTAGGCCGATGCCCCACGTCGGCCACATCGACTCCCAGAAACTTTGGTGGTCGCGTCGGCTCGACCGCTCGGCCTCGGCAGCGGTTCGCCATTCGAGCAGGTGCTTGCGGGTGACCCGCATCCGCCACAGCGTCTTGACGATCGCCTTGAGGTGGATGTACGCCTCGTAAGGCAGCAGCATCAGCGACATCAGGCCCCGTGCCAGCCCCGGCATCGCCCCGCGACGCACCGCTCGCAAACGGTTCGACAGGCTCTCTTCCGCCTCCTTCGTCGTCAGCTCCGAAACCATCGACGCCAACCACTGCACCAGCGGCGGCACCATGAAGTAGCCCACCGCCAGCAACGCCCACGCCCAGAACCCCTCCGGCTTCGCCACCGCGGCGACGAGCAACGCCACCACCACCATGATCGGCACGAGGCTGCGACGCAGGTTGTCGATCAGCTTCCACCGCGACAACCCGCTGATCCCGCCCTGCGACGGCAGCACGTACCGCAAAAGCTGCCAGTCGCCGCGAACCCAACGCGTCCGCCTCGCGACATCGGCCGGGTAGCTGGTCGGCGTGTCCTCGTAGAAGACCACGTCCGTCGCCAGCCCGCTGCGAACGAAGGCGGACTCGATCAGGTCGTGCGACAGGATCGCGTTCTCCGGGAAACGCCCGTCGCACGCTCGGTCGAACGTGGCGACGTGGTAAATGCCCTTGCCGATGAACGAGCCTTCGCCGAACGCGTCCTGGTAGACGTCGCTGATCGCGTTCGTGTACGGATCAACGCCCACCTCGCCGCTGGTGAGGCGGGCGAAGTAGCTGGCGCGGGCGTCAGGCAGGCTGACTTCGACACGCGGCTGCAGAATGCCGTAGCCGTCGGTCACCCGGCCCAGCGACGGGTCGAACTTCGCCCGATTGAGCGGGTGGTCCATCACAGCGACGAGATCGCGTGCGGTGTCGCGGGGCAGCTGCGTGTCGCTGTCGAGGACGATGACGTACTCGATGCCCAGCAGCTTGTCCCGCTGGGCGACCATCTTCATGAATGCGCGGGCCGCCGGATCGCCGTCGCGGGGCTGGGGCGTCAGGAGCTTGTTGAACTCTTCGAGCTTGCCGCGTTTGCGTTCCCAGCCCATCCACGAGTTCTCGCCCTCGTTCCAACGGCGGGGCCGGTGCAGGAGCATGAACTTCTCTCCCTCGCCGAAGCCGTACCGCTCGTTGAGGCGGTTCACCCGCATCGCCGCGTGGTCGAGCAGGTCGTCGTCGCCGTCGACCTGCTCCTCGTCCGCGTCGGCAAAGTCAGTGAGCAGGGCGAAGACCAGATTCTCGTCGCCGTTGCCGAGATAGCGAACTTCCATCTCCGCCGCCAGGGCGTCGGCTCCCTCGTAGCTCGTGATCATGCCCGGCACGACCACCGCCGTCCGGCTCGTCGACGGAATGCCGTCGTCGTACTCCAACCGCGCCAGCGGCTTGGGCGTCGCCAGCTTCGTGACGATCCAGTTGACCAGGCCGACGAACGGCCCCGTCGCCGCGATGAAGACCGGCACGATCAGCAACGCGATCGCCCACCACGGCATGCCCGTCGCACGCGAGTACCACAAGATCAACCCCGTCACCAAGATCGCCGGCACCGTCACGCCGCCGATGAACCACGTCAGCGGCATCGCCTGCCACATGCGCGACAGGCGACTGCGAAACGTCGACCGTGCCCCGGCGGCCTTCTCCAACGCGGGCCGGCCTTTGCCGACGAGGTAGTGCCCGACGTGCCGCTCACGGGCGACACGTTCGTCGTCGTGCGTCGGCACGTTGCGGGCCAGATTGACCGCCAACTCCGCGACCTGCCGCTCGCCGTAGGGGCTGCGGCGGGCGATGCGTTCGACGCTGTGTCGATACCGATCGCGAGTCTTGAAGTCCTGCTTCGCGTAGACGCCCGCCGGGTCCGCCCGCAGGGCTAGTTCGACGACGCTGCAGTCTTCGACCCAGTCGGCCCAGTCGTGGCTTTCGACGAATCGCAGCGAGCCGATGGAATTGCCGATGGAGACCTGATCCGCCGCCTGACGCTGGCTTTCGATCTGCTCCATCTGCGTCACGTCCGCGCCCTGTTCGCTCAACGCCTGGCCGAGCCATTGCAAGGGGAACGCGAGGCTCGGGCCCTGGCCCTGGAGTCGACGGGCGAACTCGCTGACGAACGCGCTGGTCAGCTGCAGCGCCGCGTGCTCCGACTGCGGGCCGGCTTCGAGGGCTTCGTGCATCGACGACAGCACCCGAACGACGCCCTTGGGGTCCTTCTTGGCGGCGTCGAGCATCCGCTTGGCCCAGGCGGCGGCGAGGTCGTGATCCCGCTGCTGGGCCGCGACGCGGGCAGCGACACGACGCAGGTTCTCGATCAGCCCGAACCGCAGCATGATCGGCACGGCCCAGAGCTCGCCGAGGCGGAGCGGGTCGATCTGCTGGTAGCTGTTGACGAAGTCGTTGAGTGCCGCAGCATCGACCTGGCCGTCGACGTGCGTGATGAGCTCGAGGGCAATGTCGTAGACGCGCGGCCGACCCGCGTTGGGACCGGTGCGAAGCCGCGGCAGCTCAATCGCGTAGCGACGCGGCAGGTGACGCTGGGCAAGTCGAAGCTGTCGCTCGATCAGGTAGTAGTTGTCGACGAGCCACTCGGCGGCGGGCGTGATGCGACGGCCTTTTTCGGCGGCACGGACGACGCGGTCGTAGGCGTCGTCGAGGACGCGTCGGTTGTCGGCGAGTCGGTCGAGCAGGCTCTGCGGGCCGAACGGTTCGTCATCGATCTCGTGCCAGCCCGCGAGGGTTCGGGCGTGTCGGGCGAGCTGTTCGCCGCTGTAGAGATCGCCGCGGAGCGGGGCTTCGTCGCCCGAGTCGAAGTCGTCGCCCGACTGGCCGACGACACTGGCGGCGAGTCGTTGCCACACGCCGCGGCGGGTGCTGGCATCGGGTTCGATGAGGACGTCGCTGCCGACGGTGGCGTCGGCACGGGGTCGGAACGTGCCGTCCGCAGCGGCGTGGCCGTTGGAACCGTTGGAAGGGGCGTCAGCGTGGGTGCTCAAGGTCGTGGATCGTCAGAAACAGGAAGCGGCGAGTCAGGGTGGCGTGGGAAGTCGTGTTGTAACGCCTGCCGGCCGAACAATCGACGGGCGAAGTCAAGGCGACGTCTTAACGCCCGACGCCTCCGCTATCCCGAGCCAAGCGAACGCGACACGCGGAGCAAGCTCTGCGGCTACCCCAGATGAGGCTCCAGGTGCTCGCTTGGATCGCGTGGCGTCTTGCGGTAGGGTGTGGAAGCACGCGTTGCACCGCCGGTCATGGATGACCGGTGGCACCACTGACCCGACAGCCACCGGGGAACGGATTCATGCGGCCTCTTCACGCTTCTCCTCTTGCGTTTTGCCTTCTCGTCGGTTGTGCCTCGCCGGGTGAGGTGCCGCCGGGCGCGGCGAGCCTGCCCACAGAGTCGGCTGCTGTAACGCCGGTCTTCACGCAGGAGCCGGTCACGCCCGCGGACCCGAAAGTCGCGGCGGTGCTGGCGGACGTTGACCAGTACCAGCAACGCTTCGCTGCCGAGCCGGTGGTAGCGGAGGCGGCGGAGATCGATCCATTCGACCTGCCGGTGACGGACGGGGTGCAGGTGGAGGCGGTGCAGGTGGAGGCGGTGCAGGTGCAGGCGTCGGACGGGACGACGCTGCTGGCGGACAGCACGATCGAGCCGCACAACGCGATCGAGCCGCACATCGTCATCGAGCCCCTGCCGACACCGCAGCCGATTGCGGAGCCGGCGTCCGAAGCGGAGCTGGCCTCGTTCGACACGACTTTGGCGGCACCGGGTCGCGAAACGACGGCGGCGGCGATGTTCGACCGTCTCCTGCAGCGGCAGATTGCGGGCGAGACCGTCGACCAGGCCCACCTCGACCACCTCCTGCCGAGCGAGAAGCGGGCGATCCTCACCGTCGCCGAGCACGTGGCCGACTTTCGCGGCGGGCTTTCGCAGAGCTTGGACGTCGAAGACCACGCCAAACCCATCTTCGCCGCCGCCGATGCGTTGCGTCAGCAGGTGGGCCTGACGCTGCCGACGGCGGCGTTGTGTCGGGAAGTTCGTTTGTTCGGCGATTACGACCCGATCGGCCCGAACTTTCCCGTCGGCCGCAAGCAGCGGGTGATTCTCTACGTCGAGGCGGAGGGCTTTACGAGCCAAAAGCTGCCGGATGATCGCTACCTGACGCGGCTGAGTCTGTCGGCGGTGCTGTATGACGAAGAGGGTCGGCCGGTCATGAGCCTGCCGCCCCGGCGTGCCGAGGACACGAGTCGGCGTCAGCGTCGCGACTTCTTCCTCAGCGGCCTGTTGACGCTCCCGGCCCACGCGTTGCCGGGTCGGCATCGGTTGAAGGTCACCGTCCGCGACGAGCTGGCGGGTCGTGTGGCGCAGCAGAGCGTCCTGGTGAACTTCATCTCGCGATAGCTCGGAGCAGCTTGCCCGTCGCTCCGTTCCTCCGTCATCCCGAGCGCAGCCGGGGGACCTCGCTTCGCTCGCGATGGCGGAGGGGAGCGGGATTGCAGGGAAGCTGCTCTGGGGTAGCCGCGGAGCAAGCTCCGCGGCTACCCCGGAGGTCGAGCTCACGAGGTGCTTCGGGACGCATCGACCGACTCGGGTGCGATGTCGACGCTGCGGCGATCTTCGAGCTCCGCCTTGAGTTCGCGGTCCTCTTCGTCGAGCTGGTACGGCGGAATTGGTGCCGTCTCCTGCTCCTCGGGCAGCGGGCCGCTCTTGATGCCGAGGCGGATGAAGTCGATTTCGGCGTTGATCTGGGCGCCGATCAGCAGAAAGAGGGCGTCGATGTAGAACAGGAACATCAAGATCGCCACCCCCGCGACGGCTCCGTAGGTGCGGGCGTAGGTGTCGGCGGCGTTGAAAGATTCGATGTAGAACTGGAAGATGACCGCAGTCAGCACCCACATCGCGACTGTGAAGAGGCTGCCGGGGCTGACGAGGTGGAGGCGCGTCTTGACGCTGGGCCCGAACTTGTAGAGCAGGCTGACGGCGCTGAGCAGCAGCAACAGGCCAAGCGCCCACCGCAGCACCTGCGTCAGCGGCAACAGCCAGACCAGCTCGAAGCCGAACAGATCCTGCTCGCTGAAGAAGCGGATCACCTGCCCGCCGATCGGCAGGATGATGACCGTCAAGAGGATCATCACCGACAGGATGATGGTCAGCAGCATCGCGATCGGCCGGTTGATGTACCAGGGCCGGATCTTGTCGAGGGCCACGTCGTAGCACTCGTCGAGCCCGGCCATCGTCATGACGACGCCGCCGCTGGCGGTGAAAAGGGCGATGCCGATCCAGAGAAAGACGCTGAGCTTGTTGGGCCGCTCGTTGATGAGCGTGCTGACGAGCGAGGTGATGGTTTGGCTGATGATCGCGGGCGGGCGGCTGACGGGGGGTTCGTCCGTTGCGGCGACACCCGGTTGCGTCGTCGGCAGCGGCTCATTCCTGATGCCGTCGTCGTCGGCATCCATGGGATCGCCCGGCATGGTGGTCGGGACGCCGTCGGGCTCGTTCTTGTCCGGATCGTTGATCTCGATTTCCGGGCTGATGGTCTCCTCGATCACTTCTTCAGTCGCTTCGCCGACCGACTCGCCGGTGACGAGGGCACTTTCGATCCAGATGAGAATCGCCTGCTCGCTGGGCTTGACCCGCTCGGGCAGGAACGGCACGAGCGACAGGGCGAAGATGAGGAACGGAAAGAGCGCGATGAGCCAGCTGAACGCCAACGCCGCCGCCCAGACGAGGAGGTTGTCCTCGAAGAAGCTTTGGTTGTAGATGCGTTTGAGATACGTCCAGGGCCCGACGGTCTTGGCGACGTGCGGAATGTCGCGAAGGCGGGCCACGGCGGGTAAGGCTACGGCTTCACTCGGCACGAACGTACTGCGGCCGGCGGGCGAGTTCGGTGACGTTGTCCCAGACCCGCATCAGCCGAACGGCAAGGTAGCTCATAGGCCAAAGCGTCAAGAGAATCAGGCCCATCCACCAGCTGACATAGCCGGCGACGAAGAGGGCGTCGTAGACGATGAGCCACAAGAGGCCGTAGAGGATTAGGGATTTTCCCGCGGCCCGGCGGTCGTTGGCCTTGCGTCGCACGTTGCGGCCGACGAAGACGAACCCGATCGCCGCCAAAATTGGCAGGATCAGCGCCGGCTCGATCCGCAGCGACTCGGCGAACGTCCCGCCGCGCCGGTAGAAGAGGGCCGTCATCAGGCCGACGTTCATGGCAACGAGACCCAGGCCCATGTAGATCGCTTGTCGCGAGTCCAGCGGCGGGCGTTTGGCCTCGGAGCGATACGCGACGGCCGAGATGATTGCCGTGTGGTTCAGTAAAAAGAGCGGATGCCACACCACTGGCAGCAAGGGTGCGGGCAGGGCGGCGTGAAAGAATCGGACGAGGCCCAGCAGGAGGATGCCGACCCAGACGAGGTACTTGCCGACGGTGTCGTAGGTGGCAATGAGAATCGTGGTGATGCCGAGGCACAAGACCGATCCCCACGCCGAGTCGCCGCCGTGGGTCCAGAACATCCACCCGCCGACGCCCGCGACGCCCAGCAGCGCGAAGGCGACGAGGTTGGCGGTGATGAGGCCGATGCGTCCTGACGGCAAGGGTCGGCCGGCTTGGAGTTGTCGATCGCGTCGGCGGTCGATGATGTCGTTGAGCGCCATGCCGAAGCCGTACAAGCCGACGGCGACGAGCAGGGTGGCGACGACGAGTTGGACGGAGACGTCGCCCTCGTACGCCTGCCTCAACGCCAACGCCGCCGCGGCGTTGGAGATCGCAGTGAAGACCAGCGCCATCCGCGTCAGCTGCAGGAGGGCGAGCAGTCGTTGGGAGACGCGTCCGAGCACGGGGTGGAGGGTATCGGGATTGGATGCCCCATGGATGGAGTCCATGGGGATGGTGGGGATGGTGGGGATGGTGGGGATGGTGGGGATGGTGGGGATGGTGGGGATGGTGGGGATGATCGAGAGTCGACGGAGAGAGCGGATTTGACGTTGTGCTGCTAAACGCGGTGGAATCTTGTTCGGACGTTGCTAGTTCGGGCACGCGGATGAACGTCCGGGACACCATCAAGCCCACGAATCTGAGTTCGTGGGCTTGGTGGAACTGTGAAGGATCCGCATGTCGGTTGCTCCTTCCGTAACCTCCACCCATGCCCAATCCCTCCTTGCGTAACCTCCTCGACGTCGCCGCCGATGTCGCTGTCGCTTGTGGGCGACGGTCGCTCGCGTACTTCGGGCTCAAGCCTGACCAGCTCGGCGTCGAGGCCAAGGGGGACGACACGCCCGTCACGATCGCCGACCGCCTCGTTGAAGATGCCTGTCGCGAGGCCCTCAGTGCACGCTTTCCTACCCACACCATCAAAGGCGAAGAACGCGACGATCATCCCGGCGACCCACGCTTCACCTGGTACATCGACCCCATCGACGGCACCAAGTCCTTCGTCCAGGGCGTGCCGCTCTTCGGCACCCTCATCGCCTGCCTCGTCGACAATCAACCGCGCGTCGGAGCGATCTACTTGCCTGCCCTGAACGAACTCGTCGTCGCCGCCGACGGCGAGGGGTGTTGGCACGACGGCCGGCGGTCGCGGTGCAGCAAGGTGACGAAGATCGATGACGCCACCGTCATCGCCGGCAGCGTCACCCGGGCCATCGACCGCTCCGACGCCTACCGCGACCTGGCCGACCGGGCCAAGCTCAACCGCGGCTGGGGCGACGCCTTTGGCTACGCGCTCGTCGCGACAGGACGGGCCGATGCGATGATCGACCCGAAGATCTCGCCCTGGGATTGTGCCGCAATGCCGCCCATCATGCGTGAAGCCGGCGGCTGGGCGGGTAATTGGAACGGCCAGCAGGACATCCACGGCCCCGATTGGTTCGCCTGTGCGGATGGAATTAAGGACGAGGTGCTCGCCACTTTGCAGAAGCACCCGAACCGCGAGACGTGGTAATCCTTCTGGGGTCTTACTGCACCTTCCGCTTCCATTCCTCGTACCACCGCCTCGACACCTCGTCCGACTTGCCAAGCAGCGGATCGACCGCCCGCAAGCCGGCGGCAAAGCCGCGGAAGGTCGGCAGCGACCACCGCTTGAACCGCAAATCCTTCGCGAGGCCGATGAGTGCCCGACGCCGCAGCAGCTGCCGGCTCAGCCGCCGAGACCTTTCGCGATCCGTCGAATGCTTGCGGTGCAACATCAAAGGCCCGATCGCGTCGACCTGCGACCGCAGGCTGCTCGGCCCGCGACCCGTCGGTGAGCCGACGTGGTGGATGTGGGCGTCGAGCCGAATCAGGATCATCCCGTGCCGACTGAGCCGGTACGACAGGTCGCTGTCCTCGGGCCCGCGGTCGGGCAGGTCTTCGTCGAATCGCTCCCGGAGCACCAGCGTGCGGCGGGCGG
>CAYMAS010000046.1:14739-30019 GCA_964388485.1 uncultured Tepidisphaerales bacterium
TCATGTGCATGCCCGCCATCAGCGGCTGCCAACCAATCGGCATCGCCTTGAGCCTGTCCGTCAGCGGCCGACGGGGAAACCCTTGGTCGTACGGAACGAACAGCTCGTCTGCCTTGAGCCACTTGCGAATCCGCTGAGCGATGCTGCCGTGCCGCTGGCCATAGGCGTTGACGATCTTGCCCTCGTCCGCCGCCGATTGGCGTGGCTCGGGCCCGTCGTCCGGCGTCGGCGGACGGTCGGCGAGCATCGTGGCGCAACCGGCGACGATGCCGGCGTCGTCCGCCTCGTACGCCTGCATCACCCGCTCCGCCGCCTCGGGCCACAGCAGCGAGTCGTCGTCAATGAGAAACAGGACGTCCGCCGACGCCAGCTCGGCACACTGGTTCCGCTGCACCGCCGCACTGGGCCGTCGAGCCTTCTCGTAAATAAGCGGCACGCGTCCGCCGATGACAGCCTCGATGGCAGCCCGATTCGTGTCGAAGTCGCGACTGGCATCGACGATCACGACCTCCGCCGGCGGCCGACTCTGCTCGATCGCCAGCTTGACGCAGGTCTTAAGATCCTCCAGCCGCTCGTACGTCGCGACTGCCAAGGCCCAGGTGAGTCTGCCTGTAGGAACGTTGGGCATGGCGGCTACGCCTTGCATCGGCTTGTTGCCGGCGAATTCAGGGTAGCCGCAACGTCAAAAGCGACATTCTCGGACCCTTGCCCCTTGGCAACGCCCGGCAAATGCCGATGCTGCTGGCACATGAAGGGCTCTCTCCTCGTTACCGGCGCCGCCGGATTCATCGGCAGCAACTTCGTCCGCATGATGGTCGAGCGAGGCCACACGGATCTCGTCGCGCTCGATTCCCTCACCTACGCCGGCAACCTCGCCAACTTCGGCGACCTCCTCGACGCCGGCAAACTGACCTTCGAAAAGGTCGACATCCGTGACGCCGATGCGATGTCAACGGTCTTTGAGAAGCACGACGTCGACCGCGTCGCCCACTTCGCCGCCGAAAGCCACGTCGACCGCTCCATCCTCGGCAGCGCCGACTTCCTGACGACCAACGTCGTCGGCACGGGCGTCCTGCTCGATCTGGCCAAGAAGCACGACGTCAGCCGCTTCCTCAACGTCGGCACCGACGAGGTCTACGGCACCTTGCCCGAAGATCAGCCGGACGTGAAGTTCACCGAGGAGACGCCGCTGCAGCCGAACAGCCCGTACTCCGCCAGCAAGGCCGGCGGGGATTGTCTGTGCCGCGCGTACTACGAAACGCACAAGATGCCGATCGTCATCACGCGTTGCAGCAACAATTATGGCCCGTACCAATTCCCGGAGAAGCTCATTCCGCTGTTCGTCACGAATCTGATGGAAGGCAAGCAAGTGCCGCTCTATGGCGATGGCATGAACATTCGCGATTGGCTGCACGTTTCCGATCACTGCGATGCCATCGCCACGGTCTTGGAGAAGGGCGAGCCGGGCGAAGTCTACAACGTCGGCGGGAACAACGAGCAGACGAACCGGGCGATCACCGAGAAGCTGATCGAACTGTGCGGCCGATCATGGGACGAGGCGGTGACTTACGTCGAGGACCGCAAAGGACACGATCGCCGCTACGCGATCGACGCCTCGAAGATCAAGCAAACCCTCGGCTGGGAACCCGCCCGCCGGTGGGACGAAGCCATCGCCGAAACCGTCGAGTGGTACAAGACGAATCAGGATTGGTGGAAGTCGATCAAGAGCGGCGCCTACCGCGACTACTACGAATCGCAATACGCAAACCGGTAGTTCGTAGGGTGGGCCCCGGCCCACCATCTGAGGACGGTTGCATCACCGGCATTTGACGGTGGGACTGGGCCCACCCTACTTAAACTATCTAAACTGCACTGGGCGTTGTGGCATTAGATCATCCTAAGAGCGACTTGCACTGTTGTCGCTCGACGTCCCCGTGACTTCGTGCCACGATCTTCAGATCGTGTCTGCCGTGATGCCTCGTTGGAACACGATCTGAAGATCGTGCCACGGGCCAACACAATGCAATCTGGTCTAGAAGATTGAGATCTTGATGCCTTCTTCTTCGAACTGCTCGAGCAGACGTTGGGCGGTAAGTAACAGATCTTCGACGATCAGCAGATCGTCATAGAGCGCCTCATAGACCCGCGGGTCATTGAGCAATAGGCCGATCGTGCCTTGGCCGCTTTCGACGCGGTTCAAGAGCTTGTTGCCGGTGGCGAGCATCGTGTCGAGCTGCTCAAGCCGGGCCTGCAGCTGTCGGGAGACGTCGGCCAAATCGGCTTCGGCCTGCTCGGCGGTCTTGCGGGTCGCGTCGGCGGTGGCGGAGAGGTCGATGAGCAGCGATTCGGCATCGTCCTGCAGCCCCGTGAACCGCTCGCCGAGCTTGCGGTACGTTTCGGCGGCCAGCGCGGCCTCTTCGACGGCGGTGCGGCCGGTCGAGATCGAGGCCCGGATGTCGCCGCGAATGGCTTCGTCGCCGGCAATGTCGTTGATCGAATCGGAGAGCTCGCCCAGCTTCGCCGCCTGCACGCCGATGGTGCCGACGAGATTCTGCTGCCGCATGTCGGCGACCAGAAGCTGCAATTCTTGGGCGAGTTTGGGCAGTTCTTCGGGCACGAGGCTGCCCGCCATGGATCGGCCGATGATGACGTCCGCATCCTCGCCGAGGCGTCCGAGGGCTTCTTCGCCCTGGAGCTCGAGCTCAACGAGCGCGTTGCCGCTGATCGGGTTGGCCGACTTCACGACGCCGACGACGTTGGCCGGCAGGTTGTCGTTCGACAGGACCAGGCCGATGTCGAAGCTCGTGCGGCTGTTGGTCTGGGCGATCGACTCGACCCTGCCGACGCCGCGGCCTCGGTAGATGACGCGGGCCCCTTCGCTCAAGCCGTCGACGCGGGGCAGGATGAGGCTGACGCGGGTGTCGCCGCCGGCAAAGAGCCCGCCGAGGGTGCCGCCGAACTTCACGATCATCCATCCGAGGGCGATCATCGCCCCGATGACGGTGAGCGCGACGATGACGTTCCTGCGACCGGCGGACATGCGACCAGCGTAGGAGTCTCAACCCCTGCCGCCGACGCCCCCAATCGGGTAGGATTCGTGATCCATGGTCGCCAACACGAACCTCCTCAGGCCGGCGGAGGAACAGCCGACCGCCTTCTGGAAGAACGCCCACCTCTACTTCGATCGCGTCTACTCGCGTATGCACCTCGACGAGACGTGGCGGCAGGTGCTCAGCAGCCCGAAGCGAATTACCACCGTCAGCTGCCCCGTCGAGATGGACTCGGGCGCCATTCAAGTTTTCACCGGCTACCGCGTGCAGCACTCGAACGTGCTGGGCCCCTACAAGGGCGGCCTGCGGATGGCGTCGAACGTGGCGCGCGACGAGGTCATGGCGTTGGCGATGCTGCAGACGTGGAAGAACGCGCTCGTCATGCTCCCCTACGGCGGGGCCAAGGGCGGCATCATCTGCGACCCCAAGACCCTGAGCCCACGCGAGCGTGAGGCGCTGGTGCGACGCTTCACCTACGAAGTCCACGACGTCATCGGCCCCAACAAGGACATTCCAGCGCCCGACCTCGGCACCGACGGGCAGGCGATGGCGTGGATGCTCGACACCTACAGCGGCATCGTCGGCCATCAGGAGCTGGGCGTCGTCACCGGCAAACCCGTGAGCATCGGCGGGTCGTGCGGCCGCGAGGAGGCGACGGGGCGGGGCGTGATGAACGTCCTGCGTCGCTACATGCACAGCAAGGAGAACAAGAGCCTCGACGGCCTGAAGGTCGCGGTGCAGGGCTTCGGCCAGGTCGGTTCCGCCGCGGCTCGCCTGCTGGCGGAACGGGGCTGCACCATCGTCGCCATCAGCGACATGTACGGCGGCTACCTGAACGACGGCGGCATCGACATCGCCGCCGCCACCAGGCACTATCAGCACAACGGTCAGCTGACGGGGCTGGAGAACGTCGATCGGATCGACAACGACGAGTTGCTGACGTGCCGGTGCGACGTGTTGATTCCCGCGGCCATCGAGAACACGGTGACGAGTCGGCTTGCGGCGGACGTCCGGGCGCGGATCGTCGTCGAAGCCGCCAACGGCCCGACGACGCCCAACGCCGATGCGATCTTGCGGGATCAGGGCGTGACGATCCTGCCCGACATCCTCGCCAACGCGGGCGGCGTGACGGTCTCCTACTTCGAGTGGGTCCAGGGCCTCGACGCCTACTTCTGGGATGAGAAGCGGGTGCAGGACGAGTTGCAGAAGATCATGGAACGGGCCTTCGACAAGGTTCACGACTTTGCAGAGCGCGAGCAATGCGACTACCGCACCGCGGCGTACACGCTGGCCGTCAGCCGCGTCGCCGAGGCCTGCCGGTTGAAGGGTCTTTTCCCGTAGAACGTCACGCCACGAGGCACCATCAGCTCACGTCTTCCAAAACGTGCTCCGCGACGTAAATCGGCACGTCCGTCGCCACGCCGACGGCGATGGCGTCGCTTGGACGCGAGTCGACTTCGATCCACTCGTCCGGCCCCGCGTCGCCGGCGGTTTTGCCGGTGCCGTCGGCGTCGATGTGGGGCGACCGCTTGATGACGATGCGTGCGAAGAAGGTGTGGTCCTGCAGGTTGTGGACCTCGATACGTTCGATCCTGCCGCCGAGGGCTTCGACGGTGGTCGCCAGCAGGTCGTGCGTCAGCGGCCGGGCGTGGAGGATGCCCTTGAGCCGGCGGTCAATGGCGATGGCTTCGTTGGAGCCGATGACGATGGGGAACTGCCGCGGGCCGTCGACTTCGTGGAGGACGATGATCTGCTGGTCCTGCAGCTCGCTGATGATGATGCGGCTCAGCTCCATCCGCACGCCTGCTGGCGTGGGCCCGACGGGACCCTGGTTCTGCGGTGAAGACGGCTCGGCATCGGACATCGGCTGCCGCGAAGCTTAAAGCGACGCGGCGAGGCGTCAACTGTTCCGAATCCGCAGTCGGCCGTAGGATCGTCGTGATGAACGTCGGCGTGCCTACCGAGATCAAAGCCGACGAGAACCGCGTCGCCCTGGTTCCTGCCGGGGCGATGGCGTTGGTGGCGGCGAAGCATCAGGTCTTTGTGCAACGCGGTGCCGGTGCCGGCAGCGGCTTCACCGACGATCAGTACGAAGCCGCCGGCGCGACTTTGGTCAACTCGGCCAAAGCCGTTCACGATGAGGCGGAGCTGATCGTCAAGGTCAAGGAGCCGCAGGTCGAAGAGGCGTCAATGTATCGGCCGGGCCAGAGCATCTTCGGCTACTTCCATCTCGCCGCGGCACGTGATGTCGCCCAGGCGTGCATCGAAGCCGAGATCACGGCCATCGCGTTGGAGACGGTCCGCGACAAGAAGGGCACGCTCGCGCTGCTCACGCCGATGAGCGAGATCGCCGGCAAGATGAGCGTTCAGGAAGGGGCCAAGTACCTCGAGCGTCACAACGGCGGACGCGGCGTGTTGCTTGGCGGCGTGCCGGGGACGGCGCCGGCGAACGTGGTCGTCCTTGGTGGCGGCGTCGTCGGCACCAATGCGGCCAAAATCGCCGCCGGCCTCGGGGCCAACGTCGACATCCTCGACACCAGTCTCGACCGCCTCCGCTACCTCGCCGACGTCATGCCGGCCAACGTCCACACGGTTTACAGCGACCCGCACGCGGTTTTGAACTACTGCAGCCGGGCTGACCTTGTCATCGGAGCCGTGCTGATTCCCGGTGCCAAGGCCCCGCACCTCGTGTCGCGGGCAATGCTGGCGAACATGCAGGACGGGGCGGTCGTCGTCGACGTCGCCGTCGACCAGGGCGGCTGCTTCGAGACCAGTCGGCCGACGACGCACCACGACCCGACGTTCGTGGTCGACGGCGTGGTGCACTACTGCGTCTCGAACATGCCGGGCGCGGTGGCGCGAACGAGCACGCAGGCCCTGTGCAACGCGACGCTGCCGTACATCCTGACGATCGCCAACAAGGGCGTTCGCCCAGCGTTGGCCGACGACGCTGGTCTACGCGAGGGCGTGAACCTGATGGGCGGGCGAGTGACGAACGCGCCGGTGGCGGAGGCGTTGGGCTTGAGCTATCAGCCGCTGGCGGCGTTATGATCGGCTCGGGCGCGTCGTGCCGATACGCTTGAAGCATGGCCGCCGACCGCAAGAAGCATCTCGACAAGCTCCTCGAACGCGAGCCGGGCGACCCGTTCCTGCGTTACGCCCTGGCGATGGAGCACAAGAAGGTCGGCAAGCACCAATTGGCACTGGAGTGGTTCGACAAGACGCTCGAAGCCGACGCCAGCTACTGCTACGCCCACTACCAGATCGGCCAGGTCCACGAGCTGCTCGAAGATCCCGACGCCGCCAAAGCCGCCTACACCCGCGGCATCAAGGCGGCGAATCAACACGGCGACTCCCACGCCGCCGGTGAGATGCAGGTGGCGTTGGACTTGCTCGACGACTGACCCGTGCACTCACCGCTGCTGGCGGCGGATGGTCATGTCGAAGTTCTTGACCATCGACTTGTAAAGCGTCCAGACCCCGCCCGCGTAGGCACCGCAGGCGAGCAGGCCGAAGATCGTCAAGACGCTGCGGGCCATGGGCGACTCGGTCGGGTCGCTAAACATCATCCCGCCGAAGCCGACCGGGTCGATCTGTATCATCATCACCGTCAGCGGACTAAACGCTGCAATCGCCAGTGCCGGCACCGCGTTGTTTGACGCGATCGCCGTGCCGCACCAGCCCAACGCTGCGAACAGCCCCAGCACCACCGCCAGCGACGCCATCACGCTCTTGACCGTCGTGGGCGTTCGTAGCGACAGGTTCATGCCCACGATCGACGCGAAGGCAACCATCACGATCAGCAGCAAAGGCACCGTCAGCAACGCCTCCGGCAGCACCAGCCACTGACCGCTCCCCGACGCCAAATCGATCAGGACGAACACCAGCAGACTCGCCGCTGGCACGATGACCAGCGGCAGGGCGAAACTCACCAAGCCTCGCAACTTGCCCCAGATGTAGTACCGGCTCGTGATCGGCGTCGAGAGCAGCAGGTCCAGCGAGCCGTCTTCCCGCTCCCGCGTCACCGTGCTGGCGGCGGCGTTGGTGACGATGAGCAGGATCGTCGCGACCTCCAGGAGAACCAGGCCCATCAAGACGTCGCGGGCGGTTTCGCGGCTGAGCTTCCGCTCGACATCCGCCAAGGCGAGGTTGGTCACCGTCTGCACGCGGTTCCGCAGGTCGATCGCCGGCGTGCGGACGACCTCGAGCCGGCGGTTGATGTCCGTCAGCCGGGCGTCGTTGCCGTTGATGGTGATCGTGGCGTCGGGAGCGAGGCGGAACGTGTCGCCGCCTTCGCCTTGAATCGTAAGGGTCGTGCTCGTTTCGCCAAGCGAGCCGGGGGTGACATAGGTCGCCGGCTCCTCGGCCACGGTCGCGTACATCCAGGCGGCGACGATGGCACCGCCGAGGCCGAGGACGATGAACCCGTACCGCAGCAGGCCGGCCCGCGACGCACTCGCTTTGGTCTTGGCTTCGCGCCAGGCAATCGGGTTGTTCCAAACGGACCGCGCAGGCCGATCCCCCGGCGGACGAATCCCGGGCAGAAACGCCAACTTGCTCGACAGCCAACCGGCGGGCGTGAGCGTCGATTGGGCCATCCGCCGCAACAGCAGGATGCTCGGCACGACGAGGACGAGCGACACGACGGTCCCGGCGACGACGAAGAATCGGGCTGGGTTCGTCAAGTACGTCGTCATCGGCCACGCCACACCGGCTTGAAGATCGGCCAACTCGGGCGGCGTGTAGCTGACGGGGTCCAGGATGCTCCGCAACGCCAGGAACGGGTGAGCGGCGGTGAGCCACGAGGTTTGGGCCCGCGTGCCGTCGGCGAGCAGCGGGTGCAGCCAGTCAGCCCCGGCATCGAGCAGCCAGCCACCGACGAGATAGACGGCGATGACGAAGTAGAACGAGAAGATCGTCCGCCGCGTGCCGACCTTGAACGTCGCGATGGCCACGGCGAATGCACCGGTGATGAGCGCGGTGACGGCGGCGACGAGGGTGACGGCGATGATGTCCCCGAACGCCACGCCGCCGAAGATCTGCGTGATGCCGAAGACGGGAATGCCGCTGAGAAGCAGGGCGAAGACGAAAAACAGTCGACTCAAGAGCGTGCCGAGAACGACCTGCCCGTTCGTCAGCGGCGTCGACAGGAGAATGTCGTACGTCTGCGAGTCCTTCTCCTGCGTGATGGCCCCTGCGGTGAAGACCGGGGCCAGCAGGGCGACGAGGGCGAGCTGCAGGTAGCTCATGTAAACGAACAGCTCGGTGCTGGTCCGTGTCAACGCATCGAGGTCGCCACCGCCGAGATCGGCCCCGATGAGCGTGAAGAGCACGACTGCGATGAGCAGGCCGAGGTACGCGCATCGGGCGATGAGGTCCTTGGTGCGTTTGCCACCGACGCCGACGACGCGAAGGAGGATCGGGTTGGCCGGGACGAGCCGCCAGAGGTATTGCGGAATGCCGAGCATGGTTTACCTGGCCTCACCGCAGAGGATGTCCATCATAAATTCGCGGGCCTTGTCGCTATCGACATCGACCGCCACGCGGTGCGGGCCGTCGCTGTGCTGCTCGAGCGTCGTTGTCGCCCGCGTCTCGGTGCGTGAGGTGTCGACATGAATGCTGCCCGGCTTCCACTCGAACCACTCCGGATGGAGGAGGGCGACAACGGTCATCGGGTCGTACATGTGCCGCTTGTCGGGCACCGTACGCCAGAACTCGATGAGGTACTGGATGAGAACCTCGCAGAGCGGGTCGCCACGGCTCCAGGCGTGCATGAGGCGGACGATGTCCTTGTCGCGAAGCTGGGTCATCGGGCCGATGCTCCAAGGGATGACGTCGATTGGGATCCCGCTGTCGAACGCCTCCGCCGCGGCGGGAACGTCGCAGATCACGTTGTGCTCTCGGAAGCCGGGCTTGATGAATTCGCCAGCCATCACCACGTGTCGAATCTTCGCCATCGCGACACGGTCCTCACGGATCGAAAGGGCCAAATTCGTCAGCGGCCCGATCGACAGAGCGACATCATGGTCGGTGCCGAAAGTCGAAGGCGGCAAGCAATCGCCGACTTCGGAGTTGTCGCCGTAGAGATAGCGGGTGCCCCACGGGTGGTTTTCGGGCATCTCGATCGACTTGTTGATGCCGACGCTGCTGGTTATTTCGCGACGGTCATCGAGCCCCATTGCTCGGGCCGCTTCGAGCATCGGCTCGCTCGCCCGACGTCTGCGGTTGGGGTCGCCGAAAGAGGTTTTGACGTGCACGCTCTCGAAAGGCTCGGTCGCCTTGAGCAGGAGCGCGAGGCAGAACGCATCATCGATGTCGTCGCCGATGTCGGTGTCAAGCAAGACCTTCATTGAACCACGCCCTTCGTCAGCCGCATGAACGCCGTCTCGAGGTTGACCTCCTCTTCGCGGAAGAGCGTCAGCTTGTAACCACCCTGTACGAGCCGGCCGGCGAGGAAGGCGTAGTCACCCAAGCCGTCCTTAAGCGTGACCTCCAGGAAGTCGCCCTTGTTCTCGACGTTGGCCACGTTCGGGTCCGCCGCCAGGAGTTGGGCGGCGGGCGTCTGATTGCTGGCGAGGCCGACCTGCACGATCGTCCCGCGGCGGGCCTTCTTGACAATGTCCGTCCACGGGCCGCTGTACTGCAGCTCGCCGCGTTCGATGATGCCGACGGTGTTACACAAATCCTGCAGTTCCGGCAGGATGTGGCTCGAGATGATGATCGTCTTGCCCATGCCGCGAAGCGTTTTAAGCAACTCTCGCAACTCGACCCGCGCCCGCGGGTCGAGATTGCCGGCCGGCTCGTCGAGCAGCAAGACCTTCGGGTCGTGCAGCAACACCCGCGCGATCGACAGCCGCTGCTTCATGCCGCGACTCAGCCCGTCGACCGGGGCGTCCCGCTTGTACGTCAGGTCGGTCAGCTCCAGACAGTCGCCGACGACCTTGACCCGGTCGCTGCCGTTGATGTCGTAAGCGGCGGCGAAGAACTCGAGGTATTCCTGGACGACCATGTCCTCGTACGCGCCGAAGTAGTCCGGCACGAACCCCAAGAGGGGCCTGATCTGCCGCGACTGGTATCCGACGACCAATCCGCAAACTCGCGCCTCGCCCCACGTCGGCTGCAGGAGCGTCGCGAGAATCTTGATCGTCGTCGTCTTGCCCGCGCCGTTGGGCCCGATGAAGCCGAAGCAATCGCCCTCGGCGATCTCGAGGTTGAGGTTCGACAGGGCGACGAGATCGCCGTAACGCTTGGTCAGGTTGACTGTCTTGATGACCGGCTCACTCATCTTAATTCTCCGTTCGATTCTCCGTTGCTTCGACTTCGTCGTCCGTCTCGTCGGGCGCGGCGGGGATTCGCGTCATCGGCAGGACCACTTGCACGATCGTCGTGCCATCGCCTTCCACCGGGCGACCTTCCACCGTCAGCGGCATCGGCACGTCGCTCTCGCGTGCCTCGCCGATGATGACCAGCCGACCCGCTGACACGGCTGCCGACACGTCCCACTCGTCGGCACCGCCGGCGAGCATTCGGACCGCGTCGACCCGACCGGCGTTGTTCGTCATCGGCGGCAACAGATCGTGCAGCGACAGGAGCATCGGCGAGATGCGGTTCTCCCGCGACCAGTCGTCGAACCCGGCCGTATTCGTCAACGCCTGCCGCACGCCGCTGAAGAGATACCAATACTGCCCGGCCCAGTCGATCGACAAGCGGCCCTGCACCGGCTCGTCGCCCGGCGGTCCGGCGCGTGCCGCGGCTCGCCAGGCCACCAGGTTCGGCCGATCCGCCGCGTTCTGTGGGTTGAACATCGCCGCCAGTGAGCCGATCGTCCCGCCGTCTCGCCACTGGGGCACGTAGAGCACGAGGTACTCGGGCCGGCCGACGCTGAACTGCTTGTAGACGATGTGCACCCGCGTCAGGTCGTAGCCGCTGGTGTTGACGAGCAGGCCCTCCGGGAATCGTGCCCGGCCCCGCAACACCGGCTGGCCCTCGATCGCCGGCTTCACCGGGCCGCTGAAGCGGGCTTCGAACTTCTTGAGCGATGAGCGGTAGGGCACATCGATCGAGTCGCCGTCGCTGAGGTCGATGCGGTAGCTGACGGGACTGGTGCGAGCACCTAGCGGTCCGCCGCGGTTGGGCGGGATCAGGCCGGTCAGGCTCGCCGAGGCCGGCCCGCGTTGCGTCGGGCCCACCTCGTCCGTCGCGTCACGACCCCCTGTCTCGCCGAAGCCGATCGTCTGCGGCCCATCGCGTGGGATGTAGAGGCCGAGGTCACTGAAAACAACGCTCGGCGCAACCGGCCCGACTCGAAGGACGCTGACGTGCTTGAGCTCCGCCGGCCCGCGAAGGACCAAGTTCGTCAGCCCGATCGTCAGCAACGCCGCCCCCGCTGCGATGACGCCGAACGCCCACCACGAAAGCGATGCCTTCTTCTTGTGCTTGAGGAAGAAGAAGACACCCGGCCCGGCCAGGAGCCAGTAGCCGATGAAGAACAGCACCACCAGCGTCACCAACGCCGCGCCACGGCCCGACAGCTGCACGTCGTTCTGCGGCAACGTCGCCAGCAGCCGGGCTTGATTCGCGTCGTAACGCTCGTCGTCCCGCTCGTCGGGATCGATGACGGGCGTGTCGCCGACGTCGAGCAGTCGAGCCCAGATCGCGGTCCAGCCGACCGTCACGTCCGGCCGCCGCCCGAGCAGGTTCCGATTCGCCAGGTCGGTTGCGAGCCACGTCACGCTGCCGAAGCCGTAGCCGCGACGGGCCAACAGCGGGTGACCGGTGTCGCCCAGCGTGAAAGTCTCTTCGACCACCGCATCGTCCTTGGCGACACTCAGGATGAAGCGTACCGGACCCGACACGGTCGTAAACCGCTCGCGGTCCGACAGCGTCACGCCTGTCAGCGGCAACTCGCCCAGCGGGGCGGCATCGGCGAGGTCGACCGCGTCGATCGGCGTGACCGGCAGCAGACTGAAGATCGGCTCCAACGCCTGCCAGTCGCTCCGGTGCGTGACGACGAGCCGGCCGCCTTGGGCGATCCAGGTGAGCAGCGCGTCCATCCGTTCGCCGCCGCCGTCGAGGAGCCGCGTCGGATCGCCGTCCTGCCAGACGACAGTGTGGACTGCGTCGTAGCCGATGGCCTGATCGGGCAGGTCTTCGGGCCGAACGCCGATGGGCGTGTTGAGGGCCGTGATGCCCAGCAGGTCGCCCGAGTTGATGCCGGTGAGTTCACCGTTGCCCGGATAGAACCCGCCGCCTTCGCCGCCGACGAGCAGGATGACGCGGGCCGGGATCGTGCGACGGTCGTCGGATCGCGTCGAGTCGGGCGGCCTCGCCTGGACGTCGAGCCGGGCCAGGTCGTTGCCGTCGTCGTCCGTAAGTGTGACGCGGAGGTCTTCTTCGGGAATGAGCGACGGATTCTGCGGCGGCAACTTGAAGTAGCCCCAGAACGTCCGCCGACTCCCCGCCGCCAGCGAGACCGGCCGCTCGAAGCGGACGTTGTCGCCGTCAAGGTCCTGCAGCGACACCCGAAGCCGATAGTTGCCCGCGACGCCGCCGGGCGCTTCGACGTTGACGCGGTACGGCACCCAGCCGAACGGGTCGTAGAACCCGCCGATGCCCACCTCGGTCACGCTGCCGACGTTGTTGGCTGCTTCCTGTGCCGCCGCAGGGCGGATTGTCAAGCCGAACGCCACCACCACACCGACCACGCACGTCCAGGTCATCGTCAGCCGGTTCCCACGTCGCCGCATCGAGACATGGACGCTACCGGAAGCGAGACGTTGCAGCAACGGGACCGGAATAAGTTCGCCAAGCCGTTTCACTTCGGCGGCGTCGCGGGTTGATCGGGTGGGTACTTCGCCAAGACCGCCGCCTCCAGATCGATGCCGTTGACGTTCGCCAGCGTGCAAAGCCAAGCCAGGACGTCGGCGAATTCTTCCTGCAGGTTCTCACGACCCGTATCGCGAGCCAGGGCCCGGGCGAGTTCGCCGATCTCTTCGCTGAACCACAACCACGTCCCGGCCGTCCCGCGGGCGGCGTCGGCTTCGTAGTAGCGGTCGCGGATGAGCTGCTGGAAGGCGGCGAGGGTGACGGGGTGCTTCATGGATCAGATGCTTAGGCGGATACGGTCGCTCGTGCAGGCGTCACGTCCGACCTTCAGCATCATCATTCCCTGCTTCAACTACGCCCATTCGCTCGGCCGGGCGTTGGCGAGCGTCGCGGGGCAGTCGCGGCTGCTGACGGAGCCGGCGCGGGACGTGTTGGAGGTCATCGCCGTCGACGACGGCAGCACGGATGACACCGCCGCGGTGGCGGAGCGGGCCTTCGACATCTGGTTCCGGCCACACGGCGTCCGTTGCGTCCTGTCGCGACAAGCCAACGCCGGAGCCGCCGTCGCGAGAAACACCGGCTTGGACGAAGCGCGGGGCGTGTGGATCTGGTTCCTCGACGCCGACGACGAGTTGGTGTACGAAGCGATGGATCGGATCCAGGCGGCCATCGATGCCGCGGGTGACGCGACCGTCGTCTTCGGCGGCCTGCGGGCGTTCTCGACGAAGAACGGCCGCCTGACGGTTCGGGAACGACCCGCCGGCGACGTGTCGGGCGACATCGAGACCGACTTTGTCGCCTACCTCGACGGCCAGATCGGCACGCTCGTCCCCGGCTCGGCCGTTGTCCGGGCGGACGAGGCGAACGACGTCCGCTTCGTGCCGAAGTGTCTCAGGAGCCAGGACGTCGTCTTCCTTGCTCAGGTGCTCGCCCGCGGCAGAGCCTTTGCGGCAACTGGAGTAGAGAACATCATTTTGCTGAGCCATCGCCACGACGACAGCCTGCGACGGAACACGGATCGGATGCGACAGGCCGAGCCGTACATTGTGCCGGGCCTCTTCGACGCTGACAAGCTACCGCCGCACCTCCTGAAGCACCGGCCGCGATTTGCCGGGCGGTACGGGCTGGACGTGTCGCGCAACTACTACCAGAACGGCGAGTGGCACGACGCGACGCGGTCGTACCTGGCGGCGGTGCGACAGCACCCGCGGTCGCTTGGGAACACCCGGGCGTTGCGGCGGTTCGTCGCGGCGTGGGTGCGGGGCCGGTTCTACGGTGGGGCATGAGCAACGACACCTCCACCACGCGGACCGAGCGGGACAGCATGGGCGAGATGCAGGTGCCGGCCACGGCGTTGTACGGGGCGTCGACGGCCCGGGCGGTCGAGAACTTCCCGATCGCCAAGCGGCCGTTGCCGCCGGCGATGATCCACGCCTTCGGCTACCTCAAGGCCGCCTGTGCCCAGGCCAACAAGGACCTCGGCAAGCTCGACGCGGAGATCGCCGACGCGATCATCGCCGCCAGTGACGAGGTCGCCCGCGGCGAGCACGACGAGCACTTCCCGGTCGACGTCTACCAGACGGGCAGCGGCACGAGCACGAACATGAACGCCAACGAGGTCATCGCCAACCTCGCCAACCAAAAGCTCGGCCTCCCCAGCAGCCCCGGCGGCGACCACGACCCGAACGCCAAGCCGCGGGTCCACCCCAACGACCACGTCAACATGGGGCAGTCGAGCAACGACACGTTCCCGACCGCGATGGGTGTTGCGGCCATGCTTCAGCTTCGCAAGCTGCAGGACGCGGTCGGGAAGCTGCTCGCGGAGCTCGGAGATCTGCAACAGAGAACCGATGACATCGTCAAAATCGGTCGGACGCACTTGATGGACGCCACGCCGATTCGGCTCGGACAGGTCTTCGGCGGTTACTACTCACAAGCTGCGCACGCGTCGGTTCGCGTGACCGAAGCTGGCTTTGATGTTCGAAAGCTCGCCATCGGCGGCACGGCGGTCGGCACCGGAATCAACACGCATCCCGAGTTCGCCAAGAAGGTCTGCGAGCGGCTTGCCTCAAAGCTGGACGTCGACTTCGAAGAGGCAGACGACCACGTCGAATGCCAAGCCACGAAGGACGCTTTTGTCGATGCTCACGGCCACCTCAAGACCGTCGCCGTCTCCCTCTCCAAGATCGCCAACGACATCCGCCACCTCGGCTCCGGACCACGCTGCGGCATCGGCGAGCTCATCCTCCCGGCCATCCAGCCCGGCAGCTCGATTATGCCCGGCAAGGTCAACCCCGTCGTCTGCGAGAGCGTCATGCAGGTCGCCTGCCGCGTCGTCGGCAACGACGCGACCGTCACCATGGCCGGCATGGGCGGCGTCGGGTCGATCTTCGAGCTCAACGTCG
>CAYMAS010000047.1:0-29878 GCA_964388485.1 uncultured Tepidisphaerales bacterium
TCTTCGTACTCCTGCTGGATGCGATCCGGCGTGATCGCCTTCATGAGCGAGGCCGTGTCTTCACCGTCGAGCGTCTTGGTCTGCAGCTCCCGCATCCGCCCGCCCAGCCGCAGCGTCGGCGGTTTACCGACGGCCAAATGCAGGTCGCTGGCCTTGCGCTTGACGACGGTCTCGAGCAGCTTGTCGATCTGAATGGTGGCCATGAGCGGATGATCCTAGCAGGCTGCTGTAAAAGGGCGGCGTGAGGCGTTGCGGTGCATGACTTGCACCGCGCTGGCGTCGGCGTGGCAGCTCGGGGGCGCTCCGCCACAACCGGCTCGGGCCGGCGGGCGTGGTGCCAACCCCGGCCTCACGCCGCCGCAGGTGCCAGCAGCTTGCGCATCCGCACGAGGTTGTACGCCGAGGCCGCCAGGTGCACCTGCTGGGCCAGCTTCCACCGGCCGACCAGCCTCGTTCTGGCCAGGCCGGCGACCGTCTTCATCCAGCCGAAGCCCTCCTCGGCCTTCTTCCTGCACCGTCGGCTCGCCTCATACGCCGATGTCGCCAGCCGCTCGTGCATCCGCTGCCGGGCCTCGATCTTGGGGCGGTCGCTCTTGACGCGTCTTCCCCGGCCGCCGACGACGTCGCGGGTCTTGCCGCTCAGGTTCATCGCCACGTGCGGCGTGATCCCACGCTCTTCCAGTTCCAGCAGGAACGGCCCGCTGTCGTACCCCTTGTCGGCCCCGAGCGTAGCGACGCCCATGCCGCGGCGCAGCAGGTCGTCGACCATCGCCACGGCCGCGTCGCGTTCGCCCGTGCCGCACGCCGGGCCGCAGGCGACGGCCACGATCAGCCCGTGGCGGTTCTCCGTCACCGCGTGGGCGAGGTGGCACAGGCGGCTGGGCTGGCCGGCCCCCTTGCGGTAGAGCCGGGCCTCGGGGTCGGTCGTGCTGCGGTGCGTCGCGTTGGTCCGGCGTTGCCCGCGGAAGTCGACGTCGGGGTTGCGCGGCTTGAAGCCCCCACCCCCACCGGCATCATCTTGGTCGATCGGCTTGACGCTCTTCATGGCCGCGTGCGAGTCGATCAGGGTGCCGTCGACGCTGAAGTGCTCGTCGCTCGTCAGGCCGGCCTCGACCGCCCGGCGGACCACCCCGTCGAAGAACGCGGCGATCACGTCGTGCTCCTCGAGCCGCGGCCGGTTCTGGGTGAAGGCCGTCGCGTCGAAGCAGTCTTCGGCGGGATCCATCCCCACGAACCAGCGGAACAAGAGGTCCGTGTTCAACCGGTCGACGACCTGCCGCTCGCTGCGGATCGAGTAGAGGCACTGCAGGAGCATGGCCTTCAAGAGCCGCTCGGGCGGGACCGACGGCCGGCCGATGCGGCTGCAGGCCCGCTCGAAGGCGCGGGTTAGGAGGGCCAGTCCCTCGTCGACCATGCGTCGGATCGGCCGCAACGGGTGGTCGGCGGCGATGCGATCTTCGACGTTGATGGCAAAGAACATCGCCGGTGCCGAGCTGTTGCGTCCACGCATGGCGACAAGCTAGCGCGGGACGATCCGAACGCCGAGAAGAGGCGCCTTCTACAGCAGCCTGCTAGTGTCGGTACCGCCTAGCCTCAGGACGCCTCGTAGTCGACGGCAAGTTCCTCACCGGTCTTGGTCGACAGCTTCTCGATCCGGGCGACGGTGGCCGAGGTGGGGCCGCGCAAGGTTCTGAGGCCAAGTTGCTTGCCCGCCGCGTCGAACACGCCGCAGGTGGACGTACGAAGGTGGGTGTTGAGTCCGGCGAAGAGCTTAGCGAAATCTAAAGTTGGGAGTCCGCCGGCATCATTGCACGGCGTCAACGGAGGCTTGCGTATGGGCTCATGGAATGATCTGTGTGGGAGTAGTCCCATCAGGAGCTGTGAGCCGGAATGCCAGTTGCCTTGGGCGTTGGCGAAGCCGGGGCGAGTTCAAGTGTGGCCGCGGGGAAAGAGTCGGTCCGGCAGGCGAGGGTGGTTGATTCTGATTCGACTTGCACGAGCACCTGGGCCAGGCCATGGAAGACGCGGCGGCGGCCGACGCCGCGCTGGGGCTGGTCGGGCTCATGGCTGTTGGGGTCGCCGTTGCCAAGGCCGATGATGCGGGCGCGGCCGTCGAGCGTGAAGGTCAGGTCGTGGTCGGCGTGCGGACAGGTGCGGCCCCCGGCGTCGACGACGCGGGCGGTGACGACGGCCAGGTTGCCGACAGTGTCGCTCGTCAGCTCGACCGCCCGGGCCGGGCCCGTCGTCTCGCGACGCGTGGTCCGGGTCGTGCCGTCGGCGAAGGTAGCAATCGCCTCCAGGACGCCGGGTCGGTAGAATACCTTCCACTCGGCGTGGCCGTTTTTCGGCACCTGGCGGCAGCCGAGGCATTCGCCGTTGAGCTTGAGCTCGACGCGCTGGGCGTTGCTGTAGCACCAGACGTCGATCGTCTCTCCCTCGCAACCGGGCCACGTCCAGTGGGGCAGAAGGTGCACGTGCGGCTCGTCGCGCCACCACGAGCGGTAGTAGTGCCAGCGGTCCTTGGCGAAACCGCACAGGTCCATGATGCCGAAGTGGCTGCCCACGCTGGGCCAGCGGACGTAGGGCGACTGCTCGCCGCGGTAGTCGAAGCCGGTCCACACAAACGTGCCGGCCAGGTAGTCGTTGGCGGCGACGGTCCTCCACGACGGCTCGGCCGCCTGACCCCAGTAGGGCCAGTTGACGACGTGCTCATGATCCGGCTGAGCGTGGTCGTCGTACTCGCTGACCGTACCGGCCGGCGGGTCGGTTTCGTAGACGCCGCGCGTGCTGATGGCGCTGCTGGCCTCGGCGACCACGACCGGCAGGTCGGGCCGACGCTCGCGCAGCTTGTCGAGCGACGCGTTGGGCAGGTAGTTGATGCCGTGAACGTCCTCGGCCTCGATGAGGCCGGTAGGCACGTCCCAGTCGTTGTTGACGCCGGCCGTGAAAGGCCGCGTGTCGTCGAGCACGAGCACCTCCTGCTTCATCCGCTCGAAGATCCGCCGGCCGACATCGGTCGTGTGGCAGGCCATCTCCTCGTTCGCCAGCGACCAGAGGATCACGCTCGGGTGATTGCGGTCGCGGCGGACGAGCTGCCGGAGCTGGAACAGGGCCTCGCCGCTCGTGCCGAAGGCGCGGGTCTCGTCCATCACGAGGACGCCCAGCTCGTCACAGGCCTCGAGCAGCGTCTTCGACGGCGGGTTGTGGGCACAGCGGTAGGCGTTTGTACCCATCTCGATCAGCCGCGTCAGCCGCCACCGCTCCAGCTCGGGCGGCACCGCGCTGCCGACGCCGGCGTGGTCCTGGTGGCAGCACACGCCCTTGAGCTTCAGCGGCTCGCCGTTGAGGAAGAAGCCGCGGTCGGCGTCGAAGCGGATCGTTCGCAGGCCGGTGCGGGCATGTTGCTCGTCGTGCGCCTCGCCGTCCAAAGTGAGCATTGCCGTCACGTCGTAGAGGTTCGGCGTCTCGCACGACCAAGCGTGCGGATCGTCGATCGTGATCTCGGCCTTCGCCGACACGCTCCGGGCGGGCGGGAGCGTCAGCGTCGTCGCGACGGAGCGGTCAAACCCGTGGCCGCGAACTCGGAACGTCACGGTCGCTTCGACCGCCGTTCGGTTGGCGTTGAGGCACTCGGCTGAAAGGGCGACGGGCACCGGCTTCGTCAAGCGCTCGTCGGCGGGTCGCGGGACGACGCGCAGGCCGTTTGTCACGAGCTGGCTGGTGCCGGAGACAACGAGCTCAACGGGTCGATAGATGCCCGCCCCCTCGTAGAACCAGCCTTCCTTGCCGCTGGCGTCGACGCGGACGGCGAGTTGGTTCGGCTTGTCCGCCTCGAGCAGCGGCGTCAGGTCGCACTCGAACGGGACGTAGCCGCTCTGGTTCTGACCCGCGAGGTGGCCGTTGAGGAACACGCTGCAGTCGCGGAAGACACCGTCGAAGCGGAGGCGGACGGTCTGCCCCTCTCGGTGCCTGACGTCGAGCTCGCGGCGGTACCAGGCCACGCCCGCCGGGAGAAAGCCGTTGCGAATGCTGGCCGAGCGGTCGGGCGACTGCTCGACGCACCAGTCGTGCGGCACGCTCACCCGACGCCACTCGCCGTCGTCGTAGTCGCCCGCGGCCGGCCCATACGAGCGGCCGGCCTTGAGCCAGTTGAGACAGTTTGGCAGCCGGCCGACGCCGTCGAAGTTGAGCAGCCCCGCCTCGTCGGGCGTCCAGCCGGTCGTCTCGTGGCTCACTGCCTCGTCGAGACTGAACCGCCAGCCGTCGGACAGGAGAATCTTGCAAGGGAAGACGGGGTCGGGCATGGAGAAACTTGGTCTTGTGATGCTAACGAGCAGCCATAGTCGATCGCTCGGCAGATCCGTAGATCGGCAGGATGAGTCGTCGCCGCATCAGTTCGCCGCGGGCTCGTGCTCGAGCTTGACGCGGTCGAAGAGGATGCTTCGCCGCTCCGTCTCTTTGCCGGTGTTGACCGCCATGCCGAGCCGGTGGTTCATGCCGACGACAGGACTGTCGGGTGCGACGGTGATCGCCAGCTTCCACTCCTGCCACTCGCCGGCCTCGGGCACGTCCGTCGCCAGACGTTCGACGGTTACTCCTTCAGACGCGAGGAAGGTGTTGATCGCGTCCCGAAGGCCGCTCTGGCTGAGATCGGCCTCGGGGTCGAAGAAGCCGACGGCGAGCCGCTGCTCGTCGTCGCCGGTGAAGGCCGACCCTTCGCCGAGGCCAACGTCCAGCGTCAGCGTGTAGGTGCCGGGTCGGATTTCGTGCACGTAGTCGGCCAGGATGACGCCGCCGTTGACCCAGTTGACGTTTCCCTGAAGCAGGTAAAGGTGGCCGCCGGCCTTGGGTTCCAGGCCTAAACCGTTTGATACGATCGAGCCCGAGTTAGGCACGTCCCACGCATCGGGCTCCACGTCGGTCTCGACCAGCACCTCGGCCGACGCCGTGGCGGCAACGGCGAAGACGCCTGCGACAAGCATGACTGCACGAAGCCGGTGCAGGGCGTCGTACATCGACAAAATTGGGTTGTTGCGACCTAACATTTGAACCTTCAAATTACCCCGCGAGGGTCGGCCGGTCAACTGTCGTCGCCTGCGGTCGGGCCAAGCCGGCGGACCGACTCGCGGGTGACGATCTCTTGCTGCGCCTGCACCTTGATCGGCCTGGCCGCCGACGCGTCGCCGGCGACGACGGCCAGCACGTGATCGACCGCCGCGTCGATCACCGCGCCGACATGATTGTCGACCGTCGTCAACGCGGGCCGCGTGTACGCCCCCTCCTCCATGTTGTCGAAGCCGATGATCGACAGGTCTCGTGGCACGCGGACACCGGCATCGCCGAGCACCTTCAGGAGCACGATCGCCAGCTGGTCGTTCTTGCAGACGAGCACGGTCGGCCGTGCGTCGATCGGCTTGGCCTGCCACGCCCGAACCCATGCCTGAGCCGCCTTTGAAAAGGTGCCATAGTCGCCGCGGTCGGCGGCAACGGTGAACCATTCGGCGTTGAGCAGTCCGACTTGCCGGAGCCGATCGGCGACGCCGGCACCGAAGCCGAAAACCTTGCTCACGTCTGTCACGGCCGGAGCACCGATGAAGCCGATGCGGCGGTGCCCGCACTCGATGAGGTAATCGACCGCCAAGGCACCAGACTGCTCGTCATGGAACGCGTGCGTGACACCATCCTTTGCCAGCACGGTGCCGAAGCTGACGACCGGCATCGCCGTCTGCTTCAACTGGGCGAGCAGGTCGAGCGTTTTGACGTCCGATCCGTAAACCGGGCCGATGAGCACGCCGTGGGGTGCGTGCGATTGGACGGTGTCGATGACCGGGCGGCGGCGTTCGACGCTGCTGGAGCCGACGATCAGGATGGTGTCGGCTCCGACGGACTCGAGGCGCGTTTCGGCACGGAAGATCAGGCGGCCCAGGAACGGATTGGCCAAGTGGTGCGTGAGGACGATGGCAACCGAAGGCACCTTCGACTGCCGCATCCGCTGGGCGGCGCGGTTGGGCGTATAGCCGAGCGCTTTAGCTGCCTGGACGACACGCGCGCGGGTTTCGGGTGTGTAGAGGCCGGCACGGCCTCGGTTAATGATGTCGCTTGCCGCCGCCGGACTGACGTCGGCGGCGAGGGCCACCTCGCGGATCGTTGGCCGGCGAACGGAGGCCGGCGCGATCGAAGCTGGAGGGACCACGGCGATATCCCATCGTATCCGATCGCGTCCCGAGCGGCGGCGTCAGGGCTGTTGCGCATTGCTCCGGCAGCGGTGGCCGCTGCTCCAATTCGGCGTGCGGGGCGTGAGGTGCATGTGAACTCCGGCTTGACGCCGCATCGACTCGGTGGTAATTTGACCGTTCAAATCAACCGTGGCGAGGGTTCGTTATCCCGCGCCTGACCCTAGCCGCTTGCTCGCAGGCACCACCCGAGGAGAAAACCATGACCCACCGCTCGACCTCCCTGTCCCGTCTCGCCCGCGCCAGCGGATTGGCCGCCGCCGCCAGCCTCGCATTGACTACGGCAGCACCAGCCGCCGTCATTGTCAACGACACCTTTGAGGATCTCAACGACTTCACGATCGACGCCAACCCTGACGGCGACATGCAGCAAAACGTCGTTCTCGGAACGCTCGGCGACGTGGGCAACCCCGACTCAGGCGGCTTCGTTCGCAGGGCCGACGGTGCTTCGGATGAGCAACTCGGCTACCTCATCCGGTCGGTTGATGCCACCGGCTTCGAAGCGTTAACCATCAGCCTGGACGCAGCCGCGCGGACCGGCTCGACTTGGGAGGGGCCGGAGTTCATCTCGTTCGAAATCGACACGGGCTCAGGCTTTCAAACGATTCTTCAGGATTTCGGCCTGCCCGGGAGTGATGTCGTCGGCACTGGCGACGGCACGTTCGTCACGCTCTCGCAGGCCCTGCCGGCAGCAGCCGAGGACAGCACGTTCGACCTGAGGCTCGGCTTCAACGTCGGGTTCTATAACGCGACGGCGTCCTCGCGCGAGATCTACTACTTCGACAACCTCGTCATCGAGGGCACCGTGATCCCCGAGCCGGCTTCGGCCATGGCCGCAGTGGCCGGCCTGGGCCTTCTGGGCCTTCTGGGCCTGCGTCGCCGCAGCAGGTAAGACTCGCCGCCCGACTCCACGTGCAATCCAGCGCTCCTTGCCGATGACGGCGAGGGGCGTTGTTATTTGTATCCCGCTCGGGCGCATACGAAAGCGGCCAGGCAATACGTCGCCCGACTGCCGCTGCGTTTTGATGACGATGTTCCTCAGTCCGCCAGCACCACGCCGCCGCCGTCCTCGGCGAGAGCAAGGAACGATGGATCATCCGATGCCTCGGCCGCCTGCCACGTCTCGCCATTGATGTCGACGCTTCCCTCGCCTTGCTCGGCGAGTTCCAGCAGCCGGTCGTACTCGTCGAGGTTCAGGCCGTGCTCGGTAGCGGCCTGCACGACGCTGGCAACCTGGGCATCGGTGAGGCCGCGGGCGTAGAAGGCGACCTCGTCGAGCGTCCCGTCGAACAAGGCCGCGCCTTGTCGGACACGGTTCATGTAGGGCGAGCCGATGTGGATCGAGCTGTTGACGCCGGGATAGGTCATGATGCGGTCGTCGTGGCCGTCGGCGACTTGAACCGAGACTATTTGGAGCTCGCCATCAACGAAGAGGCGGGCGTCCGAGACACGGTTGTCGTGCTTGTTCGGCAGGACTGCGGCGACGTGGTGCCACTGGCCGTCGTTGATCGGCTCGTTGAGGGCGACGGCACGGGCCTTGCCGTCGAGAACGAGGTGGAGCCGGCCCTGCGCGTCGAGCCGTAGGTCGAGGATGCCGTTGGGCGTATGGGCCTGGCCGTAGCCGAAGAGGGTCTGGCCCTGCGTTTCGGCATCGGTCTTGACCCACGCCATGACCGTCCGCTGCTCGCTCTCGGTGACGGGTGCCGTGCCCATGTTGCGAAGAAAGTCGTCGTTGCCGTCGAAGACGAGGCCGGAGCCGAGCTTGCCGTCGCTGAGCGAGGGCTTGCCGCGGGCGTGGCCGTCGTAGATCCAGTCGCCGCCGAAGTGTCCGGCGTTCGGGTGCCGGCCGTCGGCTGAGGGCGACTGGTCGAAGCGGTAGTGCAGGATCCGCCCGCCGTGCGGGACGAGCTCGAGGCGACCCTGGGCCTGATACCGCGTCGCCTCGCCGCTGGTGTCGATGACGAGCGAGCCGATCTTGTCGAACGAGTCGACGCCGCCGGTGCCGGGCCGCATGCCTTCGCTGACTTGCCAGTATTCGTCGGAGCCGCTGGCAAGGTCGACGTGGTAGTAGTCAGCGATCATCACGTCGTCCTCGACATGGAAGACGACGAAGTTGGTGTCGCCGCCGCCGAGCGGGGGCGAGCCGTGGACGAGCTGGACGATGTCGCTCCCGCTGTCGAGCGTGGCGGTCGTCTTGTGGACCTCGCCTGCGAGGTAGAAGCGAACTTTGCCGCCGCTCCGATGGTCGTGCTCGCGCAGGACCTGCCACAGGCCCGAGTCCTCGCGGCCGGTGAGCATCATGCCGCTCGAGTACTGCTTGCGGACGCCGTCGAGGATCGGCAGGTGCGATTGCACGACGACGTGATCGATCGACTCGTCGGCATCGGCGGCCATGAGGATCGCCTTGATCCAGCCGAGGTGCGTCGACGGGTCGGATGCGTCGCCGGTGACGTTGCCGTCGACGGAACCGTGGAGCGGGTGAAGGGTCGTGTCCGGGTCGTCCTGCTGGAAGACGTCGACGGTGAGGAACAGGACGTTCTTGTGCCGCAAGGCGTAGGAGCCGTGGCTGTAAGGCTCGACCGGCGCGCGCGCGGGCACGCCGGCGATGTCGGGCAGGTCGAGGTCGCTGATGAGGTGCCGGTCGAGCGTCCGGCGGAGCAGGTTGACCTGCTGGGCCCGCGGCGAGCCGGCCCACCACGGGTTGTCGCCGATCTCGTGGTCGCCGACGGCCGGGATGAAGAGGTCGAAGCCGTGCTGGCGGACGAGCTCCTGCTGCCACTCGTAGTAGAGGGCCGACGCGTTCTCGATCGCCTCCTCAAGCGAGTCGCCGCCAAAGGCCTCCCGCACTTTCTGGGCGTTTTGAGGCCAGCGGCCGTTGACGAGGTCGCCGGCGATGAGCAGGACCTGCGCGTCGCCGCCGGCCCGCTCCTGCATGCCGGCGATGAGCTTGTTGTAGCCCGCGGCCATGCCGGCGTTGAGGCTGTTCTTGCCCTCGCGCTGGTTGATGACTGCCCGCAGGCCGTTGAGCTTCTCGCGATAGGCCGCCGGGTCGGGGAAGGCTTCGGCGATGGCATCGTCGGTCGCGCCGCTGATGTCGGCGACGTCGGAGTTAAACATGTCCGGCAGGCTGACGAACGCCCACGGCTCCTCCGCCGCGGCCGGCGAGGAGAGGGCGGTCAGGACGGGCAGCGTGGCCAAAGCCAGGCGCATCGGGCTCGACTTCTTCATGGGTGGTCTCCTCGGCAGGTGGGAAGCGTCAGTAGACGCGAAATTCGAAAACGCCCGCCGCGGCGTCGCCGTTGGTCGCGTGGACCGTCAGGCGAAGCTCGCTCGTCTCGACGGTTCGCGGCAGGTCGTGTGTGCGGTGGCGCTGGTAGTTGCCCTCAACCGTCAGCACGGGTCGCCACCCGCTGCCGTCGCGAACTTCGATTGCGTAATCCCGCGGCGTGTGCGGGTCGCAGCTCAGCGGCTTCGTGCTGTGGTACTCCTTGAGCAGGTGGCCTGGGAACGTCAGCTCGACGTGACCGACCGTCTGCGGGCGATCCCACTTGAGCGAGATCGACTGCGGCAGCGGCAGGGCCGGATCGCTCTGCCACAGGTGGGTTCGGTCGCGATGCCGGCTGTAGCCGCTGATGACGTTATCGGGGCGGTAACAGGCTTGCGGCGGGTTGACGCGAAAGGCCATCGCCTCGCCGCCGCCGAAGCGACGGAGCTTGTTCGCCCGCATGTTGAACGCACTGACCTGCCCGGGCGGAACGGCTTCTGCCGGGTGCCACTCGACGCGCTCGTCGGCGTCGAGCGTGAGGCGGACGTAGCCGCCGTCGGGCACCGTCTGGTCCAGATCGACCGGCCAGTCGACCCAGTGTTTCCCCCCCGGCGGCACGACGAGGGTGCCGTTCGCAAGTGAAGATCCCGTATCGGCCCGGTAATCCCAGATGTAGTCGACCGCCTCGAGCTTGACGGACACCTCGCGCGGCTGGTCGTGATGATTACTCAGGCAGACGCCGACGCTGTCGAGCCTGCCGCCGCCGACAGCGATCCACTGGGCGCGGCCGTGGGTAAGTCTGTAAGACCGCTTGTTGCCGAACTCGTGCGGGTTGGCGTCGGCGAGGGTCTGCGTACGGGTTGCCCCGCCGGCGTTGACACCTGCGAACCTGTGATGGCTGCTGGCAGTGACGCTGGCTTGGCGGGCGAGGTCGGCGTCGTCGAGGTTGGGCACGTTCGGCAGGAACACGCCGCCGCGGAGCAGGTCCTGCTGGACGACCTTCGGCTCCTGCTCCGCCAGTTCGCCGACGTCGATGCCGCGGTCGATCGCGTGTGCCGCCGCCACGCCGCATGCTTCGCCCATGAGGGCGGTCGTCGCCATGACGCGGACGGTGCCCAGAGCCGCGTGCGTGGCCGAGACATTGCGGCCGGCCATCATGAGGTTGTCGATGTCGCAGCTGATGCAGCAGCCCAGCGGGATGCCGTAGGGCCCGACGTAACTCTTGGCGATGTACTCGTTGTCGAGCTGGTAGCCGCTGACGCTGTGGGGCTCGGCGGAACTGGCGAGCAGGCCGCCGGGCGTGTGCAGGTCGACGAACCAGCCGCCATAGGCGATCTCGTCGGGCCACGCTTTGTTCTCCTGGATCTCGTTCTCCGTAAGCAGCGTCCGGCCCATGATCCGCCGGCTCTCGCGCTTGCCGGGCACCTGGCCGATCCAGTCGAGCGCGTAGTTGGCCGCCTTGTCTCTCCAACGCTCGTCGCGATTCTTGAGCCAGTCCCAGATGCCCAGCGTGTGCCGCGTCAGCTCGTGGCGGATGTCTTCCGACTCATAAATCGTGTGCCAAGGCACGCCGACCTCGATCCACCAGTAGCCGCACTTGACCGTCGGCGGTACGCGACCCTGGTCGTAGAAGTAGCTCGGGTCCTCGTGATACACCGCCCAATCGGGCGCGTTGAACGGCACGGGCCGGCCCACGTCGACGGCTTTGAAGTGAATCGAGTTGCCCATCACGTCCCCGGACCGTTTCTCGGGGGCGTGGATCTCACCGTGCTCGTCGTGCGCCTCGGTGCCCATCCGCCACTCGCAGCCGGCGAGGTGGGCCAGCAGGCCGTCGCCGGTGCAGTCGAGGAAGATGCTCGCCTCGAGCGTCAGCTTAGTCTCGGCATTGGCGACGGTGGCCTCGATCGCGCGGATGCGGCGCGACGAGTTGCGGGCCGGGCGATGCGTGTAGCCGTCGGCGTCGGGCTCGGCCACCTCGGCGTTGGCTTCGCTGCCGCGGGTGCCGTCGTCGAGCAGCACGTCGGTCAGGCTCGTGTTGAGGAACAGGTCGAGCCCGTCGGTCCGCATCGCCAGGTCGTAGAGGACCAGATCCCAGACGTTGTTCGTCCAGCCGTTCTCCTCGATCGGCTCGTGGTTGCGGTACCGCTCCTCGATGAGGCACTCGGAGATGATGCCGGTCTCACGGGCGTAGGCGTGGAAGTTGGCGGCGCCATGAGGCGTGACGCGGACTTCCGACGAGCTGTTGCCGCCGAGGACCGGGCGGTCCTGGAGCAGGGCCGCGCGTCGGCCGCGGCGGGCGGCGGCGACGGCGGCGCTGAAGCCCGCAAGCCCGCCACCGCAGACGACCAAATCATAACATTCGCTTCGGTGTTTCATGATCTTTGGTGCCTCAGCCAGAGGCGGAATCATCGCCGCGGCGGCTCGAAAATAGCACGCTTACACGCAGACGCAAGTTCTCCTTGATTTGAACGTAACAATGAGCAACCATTCCGACATGCGTCATCGCCTGTTGCTCAGCCTCGTCGCGGTGCTGCTCGCCGCCCCGATCACGTTCGCCAAGCCCGGCGTGGCGGCCGAGCCGGTCCGGCTGTCCGTCAACCTGTCGACCGATCCGGCGGCGACTGTCAGCCCGATGCTCATGGGCTTCAACGCCAGCTACTTCAACGACCTCGACGAAGTCTGGCAGGGCTTCGACGTGCCAAAGCGCCTCCGCCAGATCGGCACCGGTGTCATCCGCTTCCCCGGCGGCGAGGAAATCAGCCGCTACCACTGGGAGCAACCCGGCGTCACCGGCTACGTCGACGCCTGGAACCTCGACCCGCGACACCGCCGCGAGTACGCGAGCAAGGGCTGGAACACGACCGCCGTCGAGCCCGACCAGTGGGACGACAACGACGCGTTCATGTCGCTCGACGACTACCTCAAGTACTGCCAAGCCATCGGCACCGAGCCGCTCGTCGGCGTGAACATGTCAAGCGGGATCAAGCTCGATCGCCTCGAAGACTCGCTCGCCGAGGCCGAGCGCCTCGTCCGGCACTGCGAGGCGTCGGGCGTCAAGGTCCGCCAGTACTACCTCGACAACGAGACCTGGCTCAGCGACGAGTCGACGGGCAACTACCACCACCTCAGCGACGAGGAACTCGGCCGGTACGCCGCGATGTTCAGCCGGCGGATCAAGGCGATCCAGCCCGAGGCCAAGACCATCATCAACCCGCTCTGGTTCGCCGCCCGGCAGGAGGATTACGACCGCATCGCCACAATCCTCGAGCAGTGCGGCGACGACATCGACTACCTCGACCTGCACATCTACCCCAGGTTTCAATTCAACGCCTGGGACAAGTGGGTCGACCAGCCGCCCAGCAAGATCGCCAACTGGAAGCAGCGACTCGACGGCAGCGCGTATCCGACGCACGACGAGGCGCTGCACGAGTTACGCGGCTGGCTCAGCGACAACGGCTGGGGGCACATCGACGTGATGGTGCTCGAGTGGAACGCCGGCCAACGGGCACCCGACGCACCGATGTTCAGCCCGCGGCAGATCGCGATGATGCAGGGCGAGCTGATGCTCCAACTGCTCATGGGCGACGCCAAGGCCGCGTGCATGTGGCCGCTGTTTTGGGGCATGGGCAACGGCGAGCCGCGCATGTGGGAGGAGCCGGGCTTCGTCTGGCTGCCCGACGACGGCCGCAGCGCGTTGTCGAACACCGAGCCGTACGAGCCGACGGAAACGTACCGCGTGCTCGAGCTCTTCACGCCGGTGCTCGGCGGGCAGCGCCTGACGGTTGACGGGGCGGGCGAGCTGATGGTCGCCTCGGCCGTCCGCGATCCAAACGACCCGAAGGTCGTTCATGTGCTGGTCGTCGACAAGGAGAGCGGCGACGCCTGGAAGCGGCTGGACGTGCGGCTGGACGGCTTTGAGGCCGAGGACGTGGTGGTGACCACGTTCGCCGAGGCGTACGGCCGGCTCCACCCGCGGACGCTCGAGGCTCAACCTGACGGTGGCGTCACAGCAACGATCCCGCCAGTGTCGATCAGCCGCCTGACGATTCGCGGCAAGTGAAGTCGCGCCGCCTTCCATTTGCGGGAATTACCCGATTTTCCGCATCCGGACTGGCCCGGCGATCATCGCCCCCTCGCTGTCGCCGCAACCGAAGCATTGCCGCTGATCTAACCGGTTTATGGCGAACGGCCCGGCGGCTTCGGCCGGGGGATGATGGGTCACGACTGGCATTAGCAGGCACGCATCTGCAGCCGCAACGCGAACGGCTCGAGCGGCACGTGGTACCTCTGCGGCAGGTGCGGGCCGACGCTCGCCGAACCGAGGCCGCGCATGTGCCTGTCGAGATACAGGTGCGTGGCGGTCGCGTCGGGCTTCAGGTGTTGGCGATGGGTCGCCTCGGTCAGGTCGCGCAGCCGGTAGCGATGCAACGAGAAGTGGAACGGCGTGCCATCACGGCCGACCTCGACTCGGATGCCGTGTTGCCCCGCCTCGTCGCGGACGGTGAGCCAGCGGGTGTCGCAGTGACTGCCGTACTCCTGCGGGTAGACGTGCCGGGCTTCCATCTGCTGCGCCGTCCGCGTGTGCCAGCCGAAGCGGGCGTGGCTGCGGAAGTCGACGTACGACTCGTCCGGCCCATAGCCGTGCCAAGTCGCGACCTGCAGGGTTGGCGGCAGCGGGACGTGCAGACCGATTCGCGGCAGCGGCAGGTCGCCGGGCCAGTCGACCGTCGGCCCGCCGGTCCAGTGCAGGTCGAGGCGGCCATCGTCGCATGCGGTGAACGTCAAGCGGCTGTCGATGCGAAACGGCCGGCCGGGCGGGCTGCTCCGGCAGCTGTACGTCCACGACACCCCTTCGCCGTCTGACGCCGGCGCGGCTTCGAGTGTGATGTCGTTCTGCATGAGCGGCACGTGGTGTCGAAGCCATGCCGCCTGTACGGGCGCCCCCGTTACCTTCATGTCGTTGTCGATCGTCGCCCGCCAAAAGTTCGGCTGCGGCAGGCCGAGCAACAGCTGCTCGCCGTCAGGTGCGTGCCAAGTCCAGGCGTCGGGGTCTGCTCGCAGGCACAGCTTGCCGCCGCCGAAGCGGACGTCGTGATGCTCGCCGGTTCCCACAGCTTCCGGAGGCCGGCGAACTTCCATCGATCCGCGTCCGGGTGGCGCCGCCTCGAAGATGGCTTGTCCCCATGCCACCTCATGACCGGCCGGAGCCCATGAGGTGGCCGACTTCAAGAGCACCCAGAGCGTGACGACGCCGGCGGGCGAGGTCGGCACCTCCACCACCTGCGCGTCGCCCGAGGCAAGCAATGGCATCGGCAGGTCACCCTCCGCTGCAACTTTGCCCTCAACCTCCCGCGTCCAACGCAGGGCGATCTCCCTCGTGTCTCGATGGTCGAGCAGGTTCCTGATCGTGAATTGCAAGTTGCCGACGTGGTGCACGCGGACAGGCGCCATCACCTTCTTGAGCCCAAGCAGGCCCGTCTTCGGGGTGCGGTCAGCGTACAGCAGGCCGTCACAGTTGAAGTGGTCGCTGTGCGGTTCGTCCCCGAAGTCGCCGCCGTACGCATAGTGCTCGCCGGCGTCATCGCGGCTTGGCTCGATCGGCACCGCGATGCCGTGATCGATCCACTCCCACACGAACCCGCCCTGCAGCCGCGGGTGGCGGTCGAAGAGGTCCCAGTAGTCCTTTAAGCCGCCCGGTCCGGCCCCCATCGCGTGGGCGTACTCGCACGGGATGAACGGCTTGTCGACGTGCCGCCGTGCCGGCAGTGTCTGGCCGCCGACGTAGTCGTGCCACCGCCAATCCTCCCCGGCGGCCGCCTTCTGGATCTCTTCGAGCCCCGGGTACATCGGGGCCAGGATGTCGGTGAACTCGAGCAGCCGGTCGCCCTCGTAATGCAGCAGCCGGTCCGAATCGATCCTTCTCGCGGCCTCCGCCATGTGCCGGTGGTTCGGTCCGGTGTCCGACTCGTTGCCGATCGACCAGCAGAAGATCGAGGCGTGGTTCTTATCGCGGTGTACCGCCCGTTCCATCCGATCAACATGCTCATCTCGCCAGGCCGGGTCCTTCGCGAGCCGGCCCCAGTCGTCGGTGTGCTGGAAGCCGTGCGTCTCGACGTCGGCCTCGAGCATGACGTACAGCCCGAAGCGGTCACACAGGTGCAGGAACCGGCTGCTCGGCGGGTAATGGGCGGTGCGGACGGCGTTGATGTTGTGCCGCTTCATCAGCGTGATGTCCGCCACGTCGTCATCGAGCGTGACCGCCCGGCCGCGACGCGGGTGCCACTCGTGACGGTTGACGCCGCGAACCGTAATCGGCCGGCCGTTGACACGCACCTGCGCGTCCTGCACCCGCACGTCGCGGAAGCCGACGTCCAGCGGGACGGCTGCCGTCGCGTGGCCGCGCGCGTCCAGCGGCGTGACCACGAGCCGGCAAAGCGTCGGCGTCTCGGCAGTCCATTGCGGCGGGGCATCGACCGACGCGAGGAGTTCGAAGCTGCCATCGCTTGCCACATTCGCCTCCGCCCGCACGCGATCGCTTCGCCCCGGAACGTGAAGCTCGGCCTTCACCCGCTCGACGTGGCCGACACACTGGCCTGTGATGTGCAGACGACCGTCGTGGAAGCCGGTGTCGAGCCTGGCCCGCGCGTGCACGTCCCACACATGGTCCCGCGGCACGCTGACGAGCGACACGTCGCGGAAAATCCCGCTGAGCCACCACATGTCCTGGCACTCCAGGTAGCTGCCGGCGGACCACTGAGCGACGACCACGACGAGGCGGTTCTCGCCGCCGCGGAGCAGCCGGGTGACGTCGTACTCGCTCGTCATCCGGCTGCCGTGGCCGCGGCCGACGAACTGATCGTTGATCCAAACCTCAAAGGCGCTGTCGACGCCCTCGAACCTCAACAGGTTCCGGCGATCCAACCAGTCACGCGCTACGTCGAACGTCCTGGCGTAGGTGCCGATTGGATTGCGTCTTGGTACGCGCGGCGGGTCGATCGGGAAGACGAAGCTCGACGTAATGTAGTGGGGCCGGCCATAACCGTGCAGCTGCCAGTGCGACGGCACGTCGATGTCGCGCCACTCCGGCGAATCCGGCGGCGTTCGACCCTCGTCGCCACTGGGTAAGTCGGTGTAGCGAAAGTTCCATCGACCGTTGAGCGACAGGACGGACTCAGGCCGCTCGAGCAGGTCGTGCGACCAGCCTTCCGATGCATCGACCGACGAGAATGCCGCCCTCGGCGGCAGCCGGGCTTTGTCGGTCGCCCGTCCACGTGGCACGGACGACAGCCACGACAGCAGGGCAGGTACATGTTCAGCTTCGAGCGGTCGCCTCTTCATGATGTGGCTTGTTTCTGGTGGCTTCTGAACACGGCGCGCGTCGTGATAACTCTCATAGCCGCGGGGCAATCCCGAAGCTTGACGATACGACGACTTGAAGTTATTCTAACGTTCAAACCAGTTGCTCGCTACGGCCGACGCGGCCGCCGATAGCCTGCTCGACCGGAGGAACCCCATGATCAACACACCCCTCGACCGCCGGGCCGGCTTCACGCTGGTCGAGCTGCTCGTCGTCATCGGCATCATCGCGCTGTTGATTTCGATCCTTCTGCCCACGCTCAACAGCGCCCGCGAGTCGGCTCAGCGGATCAAGATGCTCTCGAACCTCCGAGGCATCGGCCAGGGCCTCATCCAGGAGGCCGACGATGACAAAGGCAAGTTCTTTGTCGGCATCGAGGATGCCAACTCGTCGATCATCGACGACGTCTACACGGACGGGGCGACGATCGAGAAGATGGACGACCTCGCAACGGCCGGATCCACCGTTGCCGGCCGGTTCGCACTGCTCGTCGAGGGCGGATACGTCCCCCCGGAACTGCTCCTCAATCCGGCCGAGACGGACGCTCGGGTCACGCCGTACGACGTCAACGCCGCCGACGACTTCTACGACCCGCTGATCACGAAGGACGAAGATCACTTCTACTCCTTCGCGTTGCCCAATATCCGCACCGGCGGCGCGGCCGACTTGCAAAAGAACTCGCTCCGCTTCTCGAATTGGTCGCTCCTGGGCGACCCGATGTCGGTCACCGTCAGTGACCGCCTGTTCCGCCCCGTCCCGGCCAACACCACGCCGGTCGGCCAGCTCGAAAGCCTTTGGACGGCCGGCTCCGACAAGGGTTGGGCCGGCGGCGTCGCCTACGCCGACGGACACGCCGAATACGAGGCATCGGCCCTCGTCGACACCTCCTACCGCGGCGGCGAGTTCGGGTATAAGGACAACCTCTTCACCGATGTACCCGGTACCGGCCTCACCGGCGACACAGTCGTCGGCGACCCACGCCGGACCAACGGTGCACCATTCCGTTCGACTGCCTACCAAGTGGTCCGCGGTACCGGCTCAACCTCCTTCAGTTTCTGATCGTCTCGCATTCTGTTCAGCAAGCGTCAGCGCGAGGCAGATCGACCGATAACTTGAGCCTCTGCCGAGAACTGCAGGCGTTTGACAAACCGCCAACGGGTCAGGTTACGCTTTACATAATTACCATTATCGACCCCGCGGCCGGCGTGACTGGTCGAACGCGTTTTCATCGGCCAAGGCTTCGCCGCCCGCAAGCGCAGCGCGTTGCCGTTAACGCTCACGCTGCTCAGGCTCGACCCGTCGGTGGCGAAGATCGGGCTCAGCAGCCAGTCAGTGATCGGGTAGAGCACGCCCGCCGCCAGCGGGGTGCCCAACGCGTTGAAGGCGAATAAAAGGTTCTGGCGGATGTTCCGCATCGTCGCGTGACTCAGCCTGCGAACCTTGGCGACGGCGCGGAGGTGGCCGCGGACGAGCGTCGGACCGGTCGACTCGATGGCGACGTTGCTGCCAGCGCCCGTCGCGTTGCTCAAGTGGGCGCGGGCCAGCGCCGGGGCGTCGTCCACGCCGTCGCCCGCCATCGCGATGCGGCGTCGTTTCCTTAGGCGTTCACACACCACCTTCTCCTTGTCCTCCGGGAGCACCTTGGCAATCAAGGAGTCGTGGCGGCCTACAGGTGCACGCAGGTGGGGCCCTGTCGTCGCCGCCAGCAGACTCAACCCGTACCATACGGGCGATGGCGGCGACGCTCTCGACTTTGTTCAACGCCTTCGACCCTAACCGGCCAGCCGGCAGTCGTAGCTACGTCGACTGCTCGCACGTGCGTGGTCAGGATCCATTCGCCAACACCGTGAGCGTCGAGCTCGAGCTGCAGGCCGGCAGCGCAAGTCCAGGTGGCACTGGGCACCGCCGGTTCTTGTTTACCGGTCACTCCGGCTGCGGTAAGTCAACGGAACTTCGCCAACTTGTCAGCCATCTCAATGACCGGCCGATTGGCGGCCGCCGCTACGTCCCGATCTACGTGAACGTCAGCGAGTTGCTCGCGCTCCAGGACGTAGAGGCGTCGGACCTGTTGCTTGCGGTTCTCACGGTGCTGGCCGACACGCTCCGCCAACAGCACCAGATCAACCTTCGGGAGGGCTACTTCGCCAGCCGCTGGCGAGAGTTGACCAGCACCCTGATGGCTGGGGTGAAGCTAGAGAAGACGACCTTCGGTGCCGGCGGCGACTTCTTGAGCGCGAAAGCTGACTTCGGCCTCATCTTCCGCGATGACGACGCACGCCGCCGCGTTCGCGAGGCGTTGCAGGGGCGGAAGCTTACGATCTTCAACGCCGTCAGCGAAGCGATCGAGGCGGCAAAGCAGGAGCTGGGCGAACGTTATCCAAATGTCGACTTCGTCTTCATCATTGACGATCTCGAGAAGATCCAGGAGTTCGGCCGGTCCCGCGGCCGCACGGCACAGCGCAAGCTATTTTTTGACGAGGCCGACGCCCTTAGATCGCCGGCCGCACACGTGGTCTACGCGGTTCCGCTCGATCTCGCTCGCGCCGATGGCCCCAGGCTCGCCGACCTGTATGGAACGTCGCTGCACGTCCTGCCGATGGTCAAGGTCTTCCACCGTGGCGACCACGAGCGCCCATACCAGCCGGGCTACGACAAGCTCCGCGAAATCGTCGCCCGCCGCGTCGGCGGCACGTCCGAGATCGACAACGTGATCGAGTCCGACGCACTCGACCTGCTAATCAAGTACAGCGGCGGCCACATCCGTCGCCTAGTCGGCTTCATGCAGCAGGTCGCCGTCCGCCTGCGGATGACGCGGCAGGAACTTCCCGTCCGTCTCGAAGCCGCACGCCACGTCGCCAGCGCTGGGGCCGCTTCGCTGACGTTGCCATTCCGGCCAAGAACTGGCCCAAGCTCGCCGCGCTAGAACTCCGCGCCGACGCCAAGCTGCCTGACAACGACGATCCTGATTACTGGGAGATGCTCACGAACAACACGATCCTTGAGTACGTCAACGGCGACGCGCACGACCATGCCGGCGAGATTCCGCAGTCGCAGGCTCCGTGGTACGCCGTCAACCCCCTCGTCCGCACCCTCGGCCGCTTCCGCGAGGCGGTCGAGTCTGCCCGGATCTGACCCGCGCCCATGTCCGTCTCCACCGATCGACGAGCACCCGCCCCGCCGTCGCCCGCCGCCATCGCGGAGATCTGGGATCCGTACGCCACGCTTGCCGAGGCGGTGCCCGACCCGGAGCGACACCTCGCAGCAGCGCTCGACTTGGCAGATGAGCCCGTCTACTTCCTAGCCGTCTGCAACGACCCGGCCCACGCCCGTCGTATCATCGGCGCGCTTTCGCAAGCCCGCACCGTTCGCGAGTTCCGCCTCACGCGGCCCACGAACGACCTCGTAGGCGAGTTGCAACGCTTGGGCCCGGCGACGCCGGGCACGCCGACGCTCGTTACCGGCATCGAACTGTCCGTCCGCGGCGACCGGGACCCGCACCAGGCCCCGGTCATCGCCCGACTGAATCAGGGCCGCGACGCGCTGCGGACGATCCTGCCTGGGCCGCTCGTGCTGTTCGTGCCGGAGTACGTCTACCAGGCGATCGCAACCGGCGCGCCCGACTTCTTCAACGGCCGCAGCGACGTCTTCCACCTCGTCGACTCACCCGACGACGTGCGGGCCGTCGTCCGCGATTTGGAGACGGTCGCCACGCCCGCAGATGACGATTTTGGTCCCGACGAAGCCATGTCACCTAAGTGGGTCGCCCACTTCGAAGGATTGATCAAAGAGTCGCTCAGCACAGGTGACGGTGACAAAGCAACGCCCGAGGTGGACGAGCGGACCCGGTCCAAGCCGGCGTGGCTACAGCAGCCTGGGGCAGCGGGCTCAAGACTGATGCACACTTTTCAGGAACTGGTGCAACGCCCCGCCGATCGGACTGATGCCCACGCCGAAGCAGTCGTCGGCGTGACACTCGCGGAGTGGTGCTTGCGCAGTGCGGGCGTTGACGACGCACTGATCGACTTCCACAAGAGCCAAGGCTCGACGACCTCGCCCGCGGCGACTAGGGCTCAGCTTCGCGTCGCTCGCTACTCGCGTTGGGCTGCGTGGGTGTCGGAGCGGGTCAAGGTGTCGTGCCGGGAGCGCCCGGAGTCGTTCGACTTCTGGGTCCGCGCGCTGATGCTGCTCGGCCGCGCCCTGCAGCGGCTCGACAAGGATTACGAAGCGATGACGCAGTTCCAGATCGTCCGCCACCAGCTCGCCCTGCGTGGCGAGGCAGGATCACCGACGCACGTTCGTAGCCTCATCCGCATCGCCGAGTGCGGCTTGTCGACGCGGCAACTCCTGCCCACGCGGCGGAACCTGCGCGAGGTGCGCCGGCTGGCTGGGCAACTGCCGGACCCCGACCGCTACCTGCTGCCGATTACTACCTTGGAGATGCGGACGGCCGAGGCTCAAGGCGCGGCACACGAGGCGCGGAGCCTAACCGGGGACGTGTTGCAGTTGGCCAAGCGGGTGCATGGCCGCAACTCCCGCGGCTACGTCAACCTCGCTCGCGAGGTTGCCGAGACGCTCGAACGCCTTGGCGAGCATTCAACCGCCTTCCACATTCGCCGAGAGATCTGGAGCACCCTGTGCACCCACCCGGGCGGTGAGCATCGCCCGGAGGTCAGAGCCGAGGCGCGGGCGATCGCGGCCCTGCTGAGGGCGAAGGGCGATCCCGACGCCGCTCAAGAGTGGGATACTGGTGGAGCAACCGGCTCGTCGTCCGCATTGGCAGGCAGTGCGGTGGCGGGATCGAGCTGAGCAGGCAAGGCAGCGCCCACGTGCCGTCGGCTGGCTACCCGAGTGAAATGCGACTGCCAGCGGAGCCAACGGTCTCGTCTCGTCGAGTTCCAAAAGCTGATCTATTCCGCTCTCGCCCAATGCTCCTGATAGCTGGGTCCATCTGAGTGCGGCTTCTGCCGGGGCTCGCTGATCTGAACCGTCAGCGGGATAGGAAAGTCGGTCCCGAGGATCACGGCTTCGCCCGGTCGGAGGTTCGGCAAGAAGGCGGATGCCGAGCGGTCAATCTCTCCGCAGGCCCGCTCGATCACCTCGCGATCGCGGTCGTTCGTCAGCCGATGCACGATCAGCGTGCCCATCTGGCTCAGGACGCCCTCGGTGATGTCGCGTGGCCGTTGGCTCGCTAGGCAGAGGTTCAGGCCGTACTTCCGCCCTTCTTTGGCGATGAGTTCGAACGCGTCGAGCTTCGCCATGTGATCCTCACCGCCGATGTGGCGGCCGAGAAAGTTGTGGGCCTCGTCCACCAGCACCACCAGAGGACGCCCCAAGAAGTCACCGTCTCGGGCTTGCCCGAGCAATTGGCGGCCGATCGTGTTCGCGATGATCTCGCGGACGTTGTACTCGTAGGACACGCCGCTCAAGCAGATCCGCAGCAGGCGTGCATCATCGTCGTCGACGAAGTCACGGATGGTCTTGGTGAGATCAGCGGCATCATCTGCCTTGAAGACACAGCCGAAAGCCGCAGAAGAGGTTACCGCCTCGATACGGACGATCATTGAGAGGCAGTAGGCGAAGTTTTGATCGTCGAAGTCGCCCCACACAGTGTGGTCTCGTTCACCGCGGGCTCTGCCCCAACCCGAAGGGTGCACGCATTCCTGCTCAAGCTGGCGGGTGAGAAGTGCCACGTCGAATGGAGCAGCCGGATTCTCCAGCACCATCGAGATGCTCGGGTCGGACTCTGCTTTCATGACGAGTCCCTTTCTCTTGTTGTGCTTCAGGATGATGCCTCTGGTGGCAAGCTCCGGTTTCTCCTCCGCAAGGCGCAGGCTGCGAATAGCCGCCCGCAGCTTGGGACCTTGAACCTTGCCACTTGGCTCGAAGAGGGCGATAAAGTCGGATTCTCGAAACCCTGTAGGGGGAAGACAGCATGCCTCTGACCCACGTGCCTCTCTCACTGGCTCGCCCAGATGGCAATGGCGAACTGTTCTTCCGCCGAGGCGTCGGTACTCACCTGTGGCATCGAGCAGGATGAGCTTTGCCTTGTGCTTGATGCACTCCTCCACGATTCGGGCTGTTGTCCAGCTCTTACCGCCGCCCGTCGCGCCCAGGATCGCACAGTGCCGGCCGAACAGGCGTTCCGGCTTGATCGTTAACTCGCTCTCGTGAGCGTTGCCCGCATGGCCGAGGGCGAGCGTCACAGCAGCGTCGGCGCCGCCCTTCTCCATCAGCCGGGGCAGCAACGCGATGAACTGGTGCGGCGTGGCGTAGATGCGGTCGCCGAGCCTGGGATAGGCGTCGACCCCCGGCACAACCCGCAGATCGTCCATCGCCACCGACCCCAAGAGTTGGATGCTCCCCACTGCGTCTAGGCCTGAGCGGCCGTCAAAGCCTGGTCGGATCGTGCGCCGATCGGCGTCGCTAAGCCGGACCTCTGTAATCCGGCCGAGAAGCAGGCTCTGCTGTCCCTCGATTAAGACGAACTCTCCCACCTCGCCACGACCGTACCGGCCGCCTGAAAAGTGGGAGCCGCTCGGATTGCCCGCGTCGCTGAGATTCACAGTCACGGCCTGAGCCGTGATGGACGCCGCCACGCCGAGGAACAGCTCGGGGCGGAGCAGGCCGTGGGAGAACGATTCTGAAGCTGAGCCCATGACTAAGTCCCCTCCACCGCGCCCTTGACGGCTTTCATGAGCGACTCCGCCGGGGTCAGGCCCTTCAGGTCGGGAATCATCCGCGTGAACGCGTCGAAGTCCGACTGGATCAGCCAGACGTCGTCACCGTCATCGCCCAAGTGAGCAAAATCGTTCCAGTAATGGGAGTACCCCGGTGTTTTCAGCTTGTCCTCGAGGCTCCGGTCCACGATGACCACCCGCAGGTGAGGGTTGGTCTTGATGGCGGCCAAGAGCGGTTCCGACAGGTGGTCATCGTTGAAGCCGAACCCCGCGACCAGCACGCAGGTGTTCGGCTCCCGGATGGCGCTGAGGTATTGGGCCATCGACTCGAGGTATGGCTGGGTGAAGCTCTGCTGGTACTTACCCCGTGCCGGATAGATCAGGCACGCCTCCTCGGGGTCAGGGTCTTCCGTCTCGGTTATGACCCCGTCGTTGCCGCGGGCCCAGTTGACCGATCCGTGCAGCTTGTAGAGAAGAAAGACACCTTCCAGGTAACTGCCCTGGTCGCTGCCGATTTTTGGTCGACGCACGATGTCGTAGCTGAAGTAGCGAGGGTCGTACGACCGGGGCGACCCGAAGGAGAAGCCGTCGAGAACGACGCCCCCTATTCGGCCGGCCGCCACCTCGAAGCAGAGGTCGTAGTTGGTGGTGAACAGCTTGAGCCGCGGATCGCGTACTCGCCGTCGCGACAGGCGGTGGAGGAACATCTGGTGCGTCTCAAGCGCCTGGCCTGCCAGGAACTTGGAGCAATTCTCAAGGACCTTCTCTTTGGCCGAGGTAAGAAAGGCTTGCGCTTCGACATCCTCTCGGAGCTGCAAGAATGACTCGATCCTCGACAGGAACACCTCGATGTTCTTGTCCGCGAGATCATGACCGGTTTTGTCAGCGACGGCTTTGGCAGCCGGCGTTGGCCTCAAACCGATAACTTCCTCCCACAGCTTCCCCATCGACGGGCCTCCCGCGGAGAGCGAACACCCGGAGCCGATGAGCACGACCAAGTGCTGCATCTGGAGCGACTGGAGCAACGCTCCCCGCAGCTCCTCTCGGTGCTTCTTGGCATCATCCTCGTCTTGGCGCTGTGATGCCTTCAGAGCATGCCACTGGCTTGTCCCTGGCCCTCTGAAAGAAGCTGTCGATATCTGGTCGGTCGCCATATCCACCCCTTGGTCCAAAGGTAATTGTTGCGCTAGCTCGTTTCGTCTTCCGGCCTCGGCAGGATCAGGCAGACGGCCAGTCTTGTAAGCGAACTACCGTCAGGGTCGCACTCGGTGCAGTGGAGCTATCACTGCTCATCGGTGAGCTTCTCTTGCACTTTCGATGTTCGCGGCTTGCAACGGTCGATGCCAGGTTTCGAGTCGACATCGTTGCGCCGGCCGCCACCGCCGTCATGCAGCGATTTCCTGCCCCGCCGCCGCCTGAACTGTCGTCGTCAGCTCCGCCCCCAGCGCCTCAAGAACCCGCCCCGCCCGCTCGAGCGTCACGCCGCGATACTCGTTGCGTTCGTCCCGCGACACCTGCGACTCGTGCACGCCGAGACGTTCCGCAAGCTCGCGCTGGCTCACGCCCTTGAACACGCGCAGCGACACGAGCAGGCGGCCGAGGCCGCCGAGATTGTGCAGCAGGTCAAACTCGCCCCGCCGTAGCCGCTCGTAAGCCTCGACCTCCTCCTTCAACTGGAGGTGGAACGAACGCATCGGGTCCAGCGCGTTCTTGAGCTGCTCGTCCGTCAGCCCCTTCTCGCGGAGCACTCGCTCCTGCTCGGCGAGGCGGGCCGCCTCGTCGCGAAGCCGCCCCACCGCTACCTGGTACTCGTTCTCGTTGCGGATCATGGTGTCGCTCCTTGGGTGGATGCACCCTGGGCAGGGTCCGGCAGCACCTTGACGATGCCGCGCGGCTGGTTGTCCCGCCGCGAGAGGCGGAAGGCCGACGGGAACTCCAACTCGTTGCCGAACTGGTCGCGGATGTCAGCCAGCTGGCAGTGGTGCGGGTAGAGCTTCACGCGGTAGCGGAGCCACATCGCAAGCTGTTTCTCTCGGGTAGCCGCGGTATGGGCGGCGGCTTTAGGGTGCCCACGTCCAGACCTTGTGCGGGTCGAGCAGGTTGAGCTCCCGCTGCAGGTCGCCGCTCGCCAACCGCATCAGGTCGCACTCGAAGTAGCCGTCGATGTCGTTCGGGTGCTCCTTGTCCTCGGCGAAGGAGCCGTCAACGAACACGCCGGTGATCCCAACCTGCCACAGCTGGCGGACCATCACCGCGAGGTTGTCGACGAGCTGCCGGCGCCAGTCGGCGTCCCAGTGGGTGCCGAGCGGCTGCTCGGCCGGGCCGACCACCAGCAGCGACGCCCGCAGCTGAGCGAGCGTCATCGCGTGGTCGCCCGGCGGCAGCAGGCCGTCCGGATCAAATGCAAGCGAATCGGCCATCCAGGGGAAGCATCGGCCAGCTTGACGCGAATGTCAAGTATTCTTGCTTGGCTCGCTGCTGCCTGCAGCAGCAGTTACACCCTTTCGTCCAGCACCGACGGCGGGCTCGGCGTCAGAGGGTCGAGGCGGTCGGCCTGCTCCCTCGCCCACTGCAGGTATTCCTCAAATGCCGCCGCCTCGCTCGGCTCCGCCCCGCCGGCGGCGGATGCTTCGGCAACTGCGGCGAAATACTCGCGGACGAGCCGCGCCTCCCGCCACGCCCGCGCCCGACGCAGCAGTTCGTCGACCCGCGCCTGCTCGGCCGCCTGACGCCGCGTCAGGTCCTCCCGCCGGCGGCGCAGCAGCTCCTCCCGCTCTTGGCGCAGCCGCGCCTCCTCCTCCCATCGCTCCCGCGCCTCTGCTTCCTCGCGGCGGCCCGCACGCAGCCGTCCTGCGGTGCGGATCCAGCCGGCGATGAGGTCATCGAGTTCGTCTTCCAGGCATGTCTTGCCGTTCGCCGAGTCCGCGAGGAGCAGGTCGCCGCTCCAGCTGCCGCCGCTGTCGAAGGCGAGGATGCCCGTCGGCTCGTAGAGGTGGCTGGGCCAGTAGTCGAAGATGTCTTCGCGCTTGCTCGGCGGCGCTTTTACTCGGCGCCGCCGCTCGCGAAGGCGGAGCCGAACCATCGTCTCTCCCGCGATCGCGACGAACGTGCCCGCCTCGCGCTCCCTCGGCCGGCGGAAGTAGGGGCCGCCGGTCCACGGGCCGCGCTAGGGCCATCGGTGCGCGTCCCGCCACCCCTCGCGTCGCGGCTCGAGCTTGCCGCCGAGCCGCTCAAGCCGTCGTGCGAGTGCGTCGAGGATCCGGACCGCCCGCGGAGTCGCCTCGCGCGAGACGTCGACTTCAATCAGCCTTGCTTCGGCATCGCTCGGCGACGGGGCGTGAGGCCGCCGGTAGGAGCGGTAACACTCGTCAAGCTTGCGGCGGCGGAGGACGTCGCGCGTCGCCGCCACGGGCGGGTGGAGTTGGCGTAGGTGCAGCAGTCACGCTGATCATCTGTGAACTTCCGACCCCTTGTCGAGTGCGCCACTGCGCTCATGTACACGTCCTCGCCTGCCGTGGGTAGAATCTCTCACAATGGCGAGTAGGACCGATGACGCCGCGATCGATTCGGCGGAACCGAAAGCAGCGGTTCAACCAGGCGATGGCCAGTCCAAACCTGACGTCACCAGCGCGATCAACAAAGTCTTCGCTGAGTGGAACCCGAGTGCGCTCACGTCGGTTGGGCGTAGCCACCTGCACGACTTGTCGCGCAAGAGCCTGGAAGAGGTTACACGGCTGACGGAGTATGAGGACGGCAAGGCGAGCCGCGTCCTGACGGCGATCGCCTTCCTGAGCGGGTTAGCCGGCGGCCTGAACGCTGCGCTGTTGAACATCGTGACCATGCCGCTCTGGCTCGCACTCCCTTACCACGCGGCCTTCCTCACCTTCGCCGTGCTGATCGTCGCGGGCGCGTTTATCGTGATCCGCGCGATCCGGCCTCGGTTCAACATCAAGCCTAGTTGGAGCGAGATGACGGCGACTGCCGACGCCGCGGTGAAGGGGCAAGAAGCACCACGTTCGTTGCTCTTCGCTCCGATCATCATCAGGGCTTCGCCGCAGACCTGGGCGGAAGAATTCAGGAAAGAGTCCGACGCAGAGGTGGAGGACCTCAAGCTGAGATCCATCAAGGGCCATGTTCACGAGTCGTACCTAATCGCCGAAAAAGTCGCCGAGAAGCTCAAAATGCTTCAACCGGGACTGCTCTTGTTCCAATGGGCGGTTGGCGTGCTGCTCGTGTGGTTACTCTTGGCGTCCTTCTCGCTCGGCCGCGAATTACTCGCCCCAGCGGACCTAAGGGCCCGAGGAGAAGGCGTGATGATCTTCACAGACGCAGACAACACACTTTGGGATACCAACGGCTTGTACGCCGAGGCCCAGGTCGACCTGCTGGAGCGAGTCGAGGCAGCAACCGGAGGGCGGGCCGCCGGCGATCGGCTCGCGTTCGTACGTCGGATTGATCAGAACATCGCCCGATCACACCCGGCGGGCCTCCGGTACCCGCCGCAGTTGTTGGTTGAAGCCTTGGCCGCCGCCGTTATCGCACCCGACTCGACGCGTTTACCCGCCACGCGACCCGGTTCTTCAACAACAAGACCGGCCTTGGACCCAGCCGCCGAGGCCGATCGATATGTGGCTTCGATTTCACGCGTGCCAAACCTACGGCCTGGCGTTCGGGCCGGGCTAGAGCGGATGTCGTCTCGCGGCATCCCCATCTATGTCGTCACTGAGGGCAGCGAGGGATCCGCCCTGAGTCGGCTGAGCCACTACGGGTTACTGCCGATGATCGTTGGCGTCGTGGAAACGAGGAAAAGTCCAGAAGCCTTCACCGACATCATAGCTAGATACCGCAATGGTTCGGCAGTTGCGTTCTCGGTTGGGGACCAGCTAGATCGGGATATTGTTTATGCACACCAGGCGGGGCTTCGTACTGTGTACTTCCCAGGCGAATTTGTGCCGGAGTGGCTTCCGGATCTGGCCGACGCCAAACCCGACTACCAAGTAGTGTCGTTTAACGAGGTCGCTGACTTAGCTCTTGCTCATTGCGACATAGACTAGAGCGGTCCCGGTTCAGGCCTAGCGCTTTGGAGCGTCGGGCGTCATCCTTCCGCCTATGAAGGCTTACCCTCAGGAACTGCGTGACCGCGTGCTGGCCGCCTGTGACAGCGGGCAGCCGACGAAGCAGGTCGCCGGACGCTTCTGCGTCAGCCCGGCTTGGGTCCGCCGCCTCAAGCAGCGACGTGGCGAGACCGGCGAGACCACGCCGCGCCCCGCCGGCGGACGTCGCTTCGGCAAGGTCGACCCCGCCCGGCTGCTGACGCTGTGGCGGCAGAAGAAGGACCGCACGCTTGACGAGTACGTCCGGCTCCTGGCCGAGGGTGGCACGCGCGTCTGCGGCCAGACCGTCAGCGCTTGGCTGATCAGGCTCGGCCTGCGTTGCAAGAAAAGAGCCTGGTCCCCGCCGAGGGTGACCGCCCCGACGTCGCCCGCCGACGCCGTTGGTGGCGGCGATGGCAGGCGAAGGTCGACCCGCGCCGCCTCGTGTTCCTCGACGAGACCGGGCTGAGGACTGACATGACCCGCGCCCGCGGCCGGGCTCCACGGGGCGAGCGGCTGCCGGGCGCGGTGCCGTGCTCACGCTGGCGGACCAGCACGCTGGTCGCGGCGTTGGACGCATCGGGCGTGCGGTGCTCGATGGCGATGCAGGGGGCGATGAACCGCGAGAGCTTTGAGCTGTTCGTGGAGAAGGTGCTGGTGCCGAGGCTCGTTCCCGGGCAGGTCGTGGTGCTCGACAAGCTGTCGAGCCACGAGGGCCGGCGGGCCCGCAAGCTCATCCGCGACGCCGGCTGCCGTCTGGCGTTCCTTCCGCCGTACGGCCACGACCTGAACCCGATCGAGCAGGCGTTCAGCAAGCTCAAGCAGCTCGTGGCCGGGGCCGAGGCTCGGACGGTCGAGGCGTTGTGGCGAGCGGCGGGCGCGGTCGCCAACGACGTGACGGTGAGCGACGCCGCCGGCTTCTTCAACGCGTGCGGATACACGCTTGCCGCTACATCTGAGGGCGGGCCGCTCTAAATAAAGGCACGCAATGGTGGGCGCTCGATACACCTATGTGCAGCACACACGTGGTTGGAGTGTTGCGGGTTCCCGCTAATTCGGTGCTGCGGGCCGACCGCACGTTCTTGGAGACGGCGACGACCGTGCAGATGCATCACGATTGACCGGCGGGCAGGCCGCTGCCGACGGCGATGTCGCGGCACTTTCACGACCTCACTCTGTTGTCGCGCCTTCCGCTGGGTTAGAGCAGCTTGCGCCTTCGTCGCTCACCCGTCATGCTTTGGCCGATGCCGAGC
>CAYMAS010000048.1:0-4924 GCA_964388485.1 uncultured Tepidisphaerales bacterium
CGAGGTCGGGCTTTTGGAGCTGGTCGAGGAACTGGCGGGCGTAGGCCGACAGCGACTCCATGTACTTGCGTTGCCCCTCGGCGTAAACGGTGTCGAAGGCGAGTGTCGACTTGCCGGAGCCGCTCAGGCCGGTGACGACGGTCAGCTTGTCGCGTGGGATGTCGACCGACAGGTCCTTGAGGTTGTGCTCGCGGGCGCCGGTGATTCGGATGCACTTTGCTTCAGCAGCCGCGGGCATGCCGCACGATAGTCGGCAGCCGTTCGGGTCGAGCGTGCGGCGTGTTATGATCGGGGCGTCATGCCGAGCCCCTACCCAGGTGTTGATCCTGAAATTGAGAAGCAGACCGATTGGCAGGGCTTTCACGCGCCCTTCAACGCGAACTTGCAGGCGTGGCTGGTGCCATGGCTTGGGGAGAATTATGATGCGACCATCGAGCAACGCGTCATCCTGTCGGAGCCGGAAGAGAAGCCTGAGGAGAAGGAGGGTTATGAGGCGCGTGGCGATGTCGCCGTCATCTCGCTTCCTCCGCTCACGTTCTCGAGTGAGCAAAGCGGGAACGTTGCGGTCCTTGAGCCGGATCAGGAGACCGCCAGGGCGCGGATGGTGAAGCCTGAATATTTGAAGCAGCGCTATATCGGGATTCGGAGTCCGATAAACGGGGACATCGTGACGATCATCGAGCTACTTTCACCGAGCAACAAGCGGGGCGACGGCTACGACCGTTTTGAGCGTCGGCACCACAATCTGCTTGAGAAGGGCGTGAGTCTTGTCGAGATCGACCTGCTGCGGCAAGGACGACGGATGCCAGCTGCGAAAGCGGCTCCCGGTCACGACGGATATGCCTTCGTCACTTACGCCGAGGATCCGACGGAAACTCACGTTTGGGCGTTTGACATCAAGGACCGCTTGCCGCGTGTCATGGTGCCCCTGAATCCTGAAGATGAGAGCATCACCCTCGACCTCGGTGCCGTCTACACCGAAACCTACGACCGCGGCGGCTTCGCGCGGCGGCTTAAGTACGACGCCGCTCTGCCCAAGGCCGCTGACGTGCCAGCCACGTAGCGACCCGCCGCACGCTCTTGTCCCGCAGGCGGCCGGCGTCGCGGAGGTCGAGCCACTTGGCCGCCAACGCGTCGTCGCCCGGCGTCAGCTCCGTCGTGTTCGCGACCGCCTCGTAGCGCAGGTCGAAGTGCAGATGCGCCGGCTCGTTCTTGGCCGGATTCGCCGGGATCGGGTGCACGTCGCAGTCGAGCAGGCGGCCGTTGGTGTCGACGTCGGTCAGGCCGGTCTCTTCGCGAAGCTCCCGCAACGCCGCGTCCAACGGCGTCGCGTCGGACGCGTCGATGTGCCCGCCCGGCTGCAGCCAGCGACGGAGCTTGGCGTGCTCGATCACGAGCACGTCCGTGATCGTCGGCGAGACGACGAAGATGCTCGCGGTGAAGTGGCCCGGCTCGACGTGGTCGCGCGAGAACGCCCGCTGACCGATGTCGTCGAGCAACGCGAGCATCTCAACGGCGGACGCCGCCGCGGTCGGGTCGATCGGCTGGAAGGTCTCCAGCTCGCGGATCAGCCGGGCCGTGGCGTCCAGGTCCATCGCCGCGTCGTACCGGCATGCCGCGGCTTCTGGCAAGTTCGATAGAATGTCACCATGAGATCCCTGCTCGTCCTGCTCCTCGCCACCGCCGCGTCGGCTGCGCCCGTCGAGATCGATCGGGAGGCGAACGAGGTCCGCGTCGCTGCGCAGGCATTACGCGTCGACATGCCGCTGGAGTTCATCTGCGTCGTCACTGGCACCGCCGATCACGAGTCGCTGCTACGCACGACGGTCCGGCCGAGCGAGATCCACGCCGCCCTGCTCGCCCTCGGGCTCGAGCCGGGTCGGCCGGTGCGGTACAGCGAGGCCGCCAACGCCTGGCTGCCGCCGACGGGGCCGCCGGTGCGGGTGGACGTTGAGTTCGAGCGTGACGGCCGCGTGATACGAGAGCGTGTCGGTCGGCTCGTGCGGAACGTCAAGACGGGCCAGGCGATGCCGCCGCGGACGTTCGTTTTCGTCGGCAGCCGCTTGTACGAGACGCCCGACGGCCAGATGGCGTACGCCGCGGATGCAACGGGGCAGGTCGTGACGCTGGTCAACTTCGACACGCCGGTGATCGACGTCGCCGAGCTCGCCAGCAGTGCGAACGAGACGCTGGAGTGGGAGCACGACCCGGACGCCATGCCGGAAGCCGGCACACCAGTGACAATGATCCTCTCGCCCGTCGGCGGCGACGTCGTGATTCCCGCGACGCGGCCGGCCGATGAAGCACAGCCCGTGGTCGTCGTGAAGCTCGGTGCTGATCGCACGCTCCGCGTCGGCACGGAAGACGTGACGCGCGAGCAGGTTGCCGAAGCCGTGCGACGTAAGACGCAGCAGGCGGAGGAAGTCCGCGTGCGACTCGTCGTTGAGCGCAACGTCCAGTTCCAACGCGCGCTCGACATTCTCGACCTCTTCGAAAAGGCAGGGATCGACAACGTCGCGTTGCGGGTCGCGGATCCCGAAGAGCAATCTGTGGTTGACTCGAAGGCCGATCAGCTCGCCGCGCTACGCCAGCAGTGGGAGGCCCGCGTCTTGCCGCAGTCCGACGCTCTGCAGCAAGCGGCCCAGACGCACTACGAGGTGATGCAGGCGTACCAGACCGAGATCAACGCCCTGCTCGACCGGGCGGACAAGCTGCGGCGGGAGATGGACGAGTTGCAGCGCCGCTTCGACGACCTGACGACGCCCCGGCCGATGCCGGTCGAGGACGAGGAGGCGTCGTGATCCGCCTCGGCCTCGCCCTCGCCGGCACGCTCTGGCTCGCCGGCTGCGGAAGCGAGACACCGACGCCCGCAACACGACCCGCCATGACACCCACCGGCCCGATCGACCTCGCCCAGTTCCGCTGGCAGAATCGCCTCGTCCTGATGTTTGCTCCCGCAGACGGCGGGCTGCTGGCCGAGCAACGCGACAAGCTCCTCGCCGACCGTGATGCGCTCGTCGACCGCGACCTCGTCCTCTTCGAAATCGTCGGCCCCGACGGCGGCCTTATCCGGCGTGTCGCCGATGACGCGACGGAACAACTCGCGCCCGACGACGCGCGACAGCTCCGCCTGAAGTACAACGTCATGCCGGGCGACTTCGTCGTTCTCCTCGTCGGCAAGGACGGCGGCGAGAAGCGACGCGAACACAGCGTCGTCGAGCCAAGCGTCCTCTTCGACCAGATCGACAGCATGCCGATGCGGCAACGCGAGATGCGGGAAGATGAGTAAGAAGCTGCCGCACAACGTGCGATACTTGCTACCGCGTGAGGATGCACTTCTTCAAAGCCCACGGCCTAAGGCCGTGGGCGTTCGACGGGAGTCGCGCACGTACGGTTGTGTGACGAGTTCTAAGCGAACACGTCTCTCGCAGGTTCTTCTTTGTGTTGTCGGTTCTGGGGTAGCCGCGAGCTTGAATGCAGCGTCGTCCGACGCGCGGAGTAAGCTCCGCGGCTACCTGCAGAGAGATGCCGGGGAAGACATCCCGGGGAAACGCGTCGCCAGTTGCGTCGGTCGCCGGTCTACGCTCGTCTCCGCATGAGCAAGCGTGTCGCCATCCTCGGAGCCACCGGCGCAGTTGGCATCGAACTGCTGTCGATCCTGGAAGAACGCGATTTTCCCGTCGCCTCGCTCCGCCCGCTCGCCAGCCCGCGAAGCGTCGGCAAGATGGTCCGCTTCCGCGACACCGAGGTCACCGTCGAGCCGATCGGCGACGGCGTCTTCGACGGCATCGATGTCGCTTTCTTCTCCGCCGGCGGCTCGGTCAGCCGCCAGTGGGCGCCCGCAGCCAAGGCCGCCGGGGCGGTCGTCGTGGACAACACGAGCGCCTTCCGCATGACCGACGGCGTGCCGCTCGTCGTGCCGGAGGTCAACCCCGACGCCGCGACGACGCACGACGGCCTGATCGCGAATCCGAACTGCTCGACGATCCTCCTCGCCGTCGCACTCTGGCCGCTGCACAAGGCGTTCGGCGTCCGCCGCGTCGTCGTCAGCACGTACCAGGCCGTCAGCGGTGCGGGCGCTGCCGGGCTGGCCGAGCTGGATCGTCAGAAAAAGCAACAGGCCTCTGGCGAAGCGCCGACGGCCGAGCGGTTTCCGCATCCGATTGTCGACAACCTCTTCTGCCACGACTCGCCGATCGACGCGACCGGCTACTGCGAGGAGGAACGCAAGATGATTCACGAGACCCGCAAGATCTTCGCCCTGCCCGAGCTTGCGTTGACGGCGACGTGCGTCCGCGTGCCGGTGCCGCGGGCGCATTGCGAGAGCGTCAACCTCACGTTCGATCGACCGGTGACGCCGGACGCGGCGCGGCGTCTACTCGCCGATGCACCGGGCATTCGGGTCGTCGATGATCCCGCGACGCATCAGTTCCCCACGCCGCAGCTCGCCAGCGGGCAGGACGACGTGCTTGTCGGCCGACTCCGTCAGGACGCGAGCCAGCCGGACGGGCGCGGGCTCGAGCTGTTCCTGGCCGGCGATCAGATTCGCAAGGGTGCGGCGACGAACGCGGTGCAGGTCGCCGAGCTTCTCGCGTAGCAGCGGCCGCGGGTCGACGCCGGCCGCCGCTGCTGTACATTCGCGGCCCATGCCCGAGACGATCGACTACGCGACGCCGGTCGAGGCCCTGCCGGCAGACCCAATCCCGCTGCGGCGAAGGCTCGCCGCCGAGGCGGTGGGGACGTTCCTGCTCGTCTTCTTCGGCTGCGGCTCGATGGCGGTCGACGCGGCGTACGGCGGCGCGGTCGGGCACGTCGGCATCGGCATCGTCTGGGGCGTCGTGGTGCTGGCCCTCATCTACGCCCTCGGCGACGTCGGCGGCGCCCACTTCAACCCGGCCGTCAGCTTCGCCTTCTGGCTCAGCGG
>CAYMAS010000048.1:5024-29315 GCA_964388485.1 uncultured Tepidisphaerales bacterium
ACGTCGGCGGCGCCCACTTCAACCCGGCCGTCAGCTTCGCCTTCTGGCTCAGCGGGCGGTTTCGCGGCAAGGACGCGCTGGCGTACAGCGGCGTGCAAGTCCTTGCAGCCACGATCGCGGCTGTCGTGCTGTTTCTCGCTTTTCCCTTTGCGGTAGACCTGGGGCAGACAGTTCCGAACGACGTCCCCTGGTCAGCACTTGGCTCAGAACAGCTGCGAGACTCGTTCACCGGAAGGTCGGATGCAGTCGTACCTTGGATGGACCCGAACCTGTACCGGAACGATGTATTCCCAGTCGTACGCGCCTTCGCCTTCGAGGTCGTCCTGACCTTCGCCCTCGTCTTCGTGATCCTTTGCGTCGCCGTCGGCAGCAAGGAGCGGGGGCTAATGGCCGGCATCGCGATTGGCGGGACGGTCGGCATCTGCGCCCTCGCCGCCGGGCCGGTGAGCCGGGCGAGCATGAACCCCGCCCGCAGCATCGGCCCGGCCATCGCGGCCCTCGACTTCCAGCACCTGTGGCTCTACTGCGTCGCCCCGATCATCGGGGCGGCGTTGGCGGTGCTGGCGTGGACGTACATCTACCGCCACCCGAAACCGGGTCGCGAGCTGCACGAGGTGACGGTGCCGTCGTAGCGCATCCCCCCCGCCCTCCCCTCCGTCATCCTGAGCCGAGTGTAACGAAGCCGAAGGACCTCGGGCGGGAAAGGGATGTCCCTTCAGGCCCAAGGTCCTTCGACTCGCTACGCTCGCTCACGACCACGGATCGCGCTCGCCGTGCTGCGGCTTAGAAGAATCCCGTCTTCATCATCTTCAGCACCACCGGCCCGGCCATGACGAGGAAGCTGGCGGGGAAGATGAACAGGACTAGAGGGAACGTCAGCTTCACGCTCGCTTTGGCGGCCTCTTCTTCGGCCTTCTGCTGACGCTTCACCCGCAACGCGTCGGCCTGGATCGTCAGGGCCTTGGCGATGCTCGTGCCGAAGCGTTCGGCCTGGATGAGCATCGCCGCCAAGCTCTGCAGCGGCGGGTAGTTCGTCCGGTCACCGAGGTTGCGAAGCGCCTGCTGGCGGGAAACGCCGATGCGGGTTTCCATGTGGCAGATCGCAAACTCGCGGCTGATCGTCGGGTGCGCCAGGGCCAGCTCTTCGCCGACGCGTTGCATGGCGGAGTCGATGGTCAGGCCGGCTTCGACGCAGACAACCATGAGGTCAAGCCCGTCGGGCAGGCCAACGTTAAGCTCCTTGACGTTGGCCTTCGTGCGGAACTTAAGCCAGAGGGCCGGGCTCATGTAGCCGACGATGCCGCCGACGGCGAGGGCCATGGTGAACTCCGCCAGGCCGGCGAGGTTGGCCAGGAAGCCGATGCCGGTGCCGAAGAGGCCCAGAGCGACTCGGGCGGCGAGGAAGTTGCGTGGTGCGTCGGCGTTGTAGATGCCGGCGGCGATGAGCTTGCGGCGCAGCTTCGTGCCGCGTTCGTCGCCTTCGCCGGCGAAGTAGGTCGACAGCTTCTGCGACACTTCGGTGATCTTGTCGAGCAGTTTTTCCTTGAACGATTCGCTGCGACCGGCGGCGGAGCCGAACTCGTTGCGAAGCCGTTGGCGGACGCGGACGTCGTTGTTGACGGTGGCTCCGAACTGTGCGGCCGCATAGGCGGCGGCGGCGACGCTGAGGCCGAGGGTCGCCGCAAAGGCACCGGCGAGCATGGGACTGGTTTCGATCATGGGAGGTCGATGAGGAGGTTCGCGACGGTGCTAGACCTTGACAGCGGTGATCTTGCGGATGACGAAGAGGCCCATGGCGCTCAGGCCCATCGCCGCACCGAGGAGCAGTCGGCCCGTGGACGTGTCGGTGAGAATGCTCGTGTTGTCCGGGCTCATGAGATAGAGCAGGACGAACATGATCGCCGGAAAGCCCGCCAGGATGTAGCCGGTGAAGCGGCCTTCGGCGGTCTTGGCCTTGGTCTGGTTGGCGAGCTGGATCCGCTGCCGCAAGAGGCCGGTGATGTTGTCGAGCACCTGCGCCAGGTCGCCGCCGGTTTGACGCTGGACGAGGACGGCGGTGATGAAGAAGGCGAAGTCGCCCGACTCGATGCGCTCGGTCATCTGCTTGAGCGCGTCCTCGGTCGGCATGCCGAGGGAAATCTCGTCGTGGCACCGGCCGAACTCTTCGCTGAGCGGGTACGGCAGTTCGGTGCCCATCATCTGCAAGCCGACCGGCAAGCTGTGGCCGGCTCGGAGACTGCGGCCGAGGAAGTCCAGACCGTCGGGCAACTGCTCGCCGATCATCCGCTGACGCTTGAGACGACGACGCGCCAGGAAGATGAACGGCACGTACGAGCCGATGACCAAGCCAATCGTTCCGGCCAAAAACGAGCCTCGCATCGCGAACATGACAAGCCCCACGACGCCGCCGACGCAGAGACAGATCGTGACGAACTTCTCGACGGTGACGTTCGGGTACGACTGCTTCAGCGACGACTCGAGCTCGCGGGTCAGGCTGAAGCGGCCGAGGATTTCACGGAGCGAGGAGCTCTCTTCGTGCGACAGGAGCGTGGGCTGACCGTCGTCTTCAGTGGCGACGACCTTGCCTTGGCCGCGAAGTCGCTCGTTGATTCGCCGCTTGCCGATGAGGCTATGGCCGACAACGCCCCAGACGCCCCACGTCGCCGAGACGACGGTGGCGAAGAGGAGCAAGGCAAAGAGGATGCGGAGCAGGAGGTCGTACATGATGCCTCGGGAGAATCAGAGACTTGAAGGTCGCGGAGGACTTAGAGGTCGCGGGCGGAGAAGATGTCGCTGGGTAGCTTGATCCCGCGATGTTCGATGCGGGTCAGGGCCTGGGGCCGAATGCCGTGGCAGCGGAACTTGCCCTGGGCGTTGCCGTCGACGTCAACGCCGTCCTGCTCGAAGGTGAACAGGTTCTGCATCTGGATCGTGTCGCCCTCCATGCCGCCGATCTCGGAGACGTAGGTAACTTTTCGCTTGCCGCCGGCGAGTCGGCTGGCCTGGATGACGATGTCGACGGCCGAGCAGATCTGCTGACGCAACGCTCGCGTCGGGATGTCGTAACCCGCCATGGCGACGAGCACTTCGAGACGACTCAGGGCGTCGCGCGGCGTGTTGGCGTGGATGGTCGTCATCGAGCCGTCATGGCCCGTGTTCATCGCCTGGAGCATGTCGATCGCTTCAGCACCGCGCGTCTCGCCGATGATGATGCGATCAGGCCGCATGCGAAGCGAGTTCTTGACGAGGTCGCGAGCAGTGACTTCGCCCTTGCCCTCGATGTTGGCGGGGCGTGTCTCGAGTCGCACGACGTGCGGCTGCTGCAGCTGTAGTTCGGCGGCGTCTTCGCAGGTGATGACGCGTTCGCCCGTCGGGATGTAACGCGACAGACAGTTGAGCAGCGTCGTCTTGCCCGAGCCGGTGCCGCCGGAGATGAGGACGTTGCACCGCGATTGAACGGCGGCGGAGAGAAAGTCCATCACGCACGCCGGGAACGCGTTGTACTTGAGCAGATCTTCGAGTTGCAGCGGCTGCGAGCCGAAGCGACGGATCGAGACGGAGCTGCCGTCCAGGGCCAGCGGCGGGATGATCGCGTTGACGCGTGAGCCGTCGGCGAGTCGGGCGTCGACCATCGGGCTCGTCTCGTCGATGCGACGTCCGACGCCGGCGACGATGCGATCGATGATTTGGCGGAGGTGCTTCTCGTCGCGGAAGACGGTGTCGCTGACGGAGAGTCGGCCCTTGCGTTCGACGTAGATCTGGTCGTGGCGGTTGACGAGAATGTCGCTGACGTCCTTGTCCTTGAGGATCGCCTCGAGCGGGCCTAGGCCGAAGGTTTCGTCGAGGGTCTCCTCGATGATGCGTTCCTGTTCGCTGCTGTTGAGAAGGCCCTTTTGATCGTTGGCCATCTCGCGGACGATTTGGCTGACCTCTTTGCGAACGGCCTCGGGCCGCATCTTGCGGAGCGTGGCCATGTCGAGTCGCTCGACGAGCGACTTGTGGATCTGCCGCTTGAGGTCTTCGAGGTAGAGCGTCCGTTCCTCGCTGACGCCGCGGACGAGTTTGGTGCGGGACGTTTCGGCAGCGGCCTTGGTGGTCGCGGCGCGATTGCCGAACAAGCCGCCGCCCGTAGCCGGCTTGGGCTCAGCGGACTTGATCGTTTCGGCCGGCTTGCTTGTTTCGGCAGGCGTGACGGCGGGCACTTCGGCGGCGGGCGTTGGCGTCGCGGACGCTTTGTCAGGCTTGGCCTGGGGCAGCAACTGCAGCGAGGCGGGGTCAAGGGGCGCGGCAGGCCCGGGGGACTTCGTGAACAAGGCCATGGAGGATCGGCTAAAGGGTCGCGGTAAGGAGAAGGTCGCAGGAAGCGAAGATCAGGCGGCAGCTCGAAGCGGTTGCTCCTCGACCTGCTTACGGATCAACCCGCTGCCGATCTGGCGAAGCGCGATCGACATCTCGGCCTTGCGGTTGCGGAGCACCGCCGGCTCGCCGTAGTTGATCGCGCTGATGGCGGTCTTGAAGTCGTTGGGAATCGTGTAGTCGATCGACAGGCCCAGCGCCCGCTCGACTTCGGCGGGCGAGATGTCCGCACCCTTCTTCACGTACCGATTGACGATCACGCGGATCTTGCTCGCCTCGACGCCCATGCGACGCAGAGCTCCGACGAATCGCTCGGCATTCTTGGCTGACGGGACGTTGAGCTGCATGGTCAGCAGCGTGTAATCGCTGGCGCTGATGACGGTGGCGTAGACCGGATCGACGCTCATGACCGAGTCGATCACGACGTAGTCGAACATGCGACCGAGCAGGCCCAGGAGCTTCTGGACACCCTGCTGCGTCACGCGTTGCGTCTCCTCGATCATGTCAGGCCTAGACAGCAGCTTCAGGCCGCTGTTGTCGTAGTCGAATAGGGCGTTTTCGACGACCTTCTGGTCGATGCGATTCGACTGGCTCATGACGTCGCTGACCGTGTAGCTGGGCCGGGCGTCGAAGGCGCCGGCGACGTCGCCGCGGACGAGGTCGAGGTCGACGAGGCAAACGCTCTTGCCTTCAGCGGCGATGCTGGCGGCGACGTTGCAGGCGATCGTGGTCGATCCGCAGCCGCCGGTGGTGGGAACGACGTTGATGATGCGAGCGTGCTGCGCGCCACCGTGAGCGTCGCTGACGCGGCCAAGGGCTTCGGAAAGCACCTCTTCGGTCATCGGCAGCGGGATGAACTCCCGAACGCCGACACTCATGCTCTTCATCAGCAGTTGCGGATCGAGCACCTGGCTCATCGCGAAGAAGGCGACTTGCGGAAAGCTCCGCGGCAAGTGCTTGAAGGCGTTTAACGTTTCGCTGGCGGCAGGGTCGAGGTTGACCACGACGACCTGCGGCTTGTCGCCCCGCTTCAGCGAGGCTTCGAGCGATGCGACGTCGGCATACGTCTCGCCGACCGAGACGCCGTAGCCGGACAGAACCTGGGCGAGCTCCTCGCGATTCTGCGGGTCGGCATCGACGATGGAGGCAGTGAGCTGGAGAAACATGACAGAAGCGGGTGGAGGTGAATCAGACGGTCCCGAGGTGAATCAGGCGGTGCAGACGTGAGTCAGGCGGTGCCGAGGTGGCGGTACAAAGTGCTTCGGCCAGATGAGCGGCCTGCTTGGATCGGGCGATCAATCGATCGCAGCGGCGGGTGTGAAGGCGTAGCGGGTTTTGAGCTGCGGCTTGACGGTCGAACGGGCGCGGTCGTCGGCACCGTCGATATCGGTGTCGTCGGGCTTGTCCACGCCCTGCACGCCGCCGAGTTGGCCGGCCAGGAAGAGCTCGACGTCGTTGGGGTGATGCCAGTTCTCCCCCGGCAGCAGCGGCACCTGATCGGGATCGAGCGGTGCCACGAGACGCGGCGTGATGAGCACGACCAACTCCGTCTCCTGACGCGAGTACCGCGTGCTGCGGAACAGAGCGCCGAGAATCGGGATGTCGCCCAGGAGCGGAACCGATGACTTGCTGGCGATGGCGTTGCTGCGGAGCAGGCCGCTGATGGCCAGGCTCTGGCCGTCGCGAAGCTCGACGACCGTGGCGGTGTTGCGGGTGCGGAGTCCGGGCACACGTGTGCCGCCGATGGACAAGGCGATCGTGTCGTCGAGGTCGCTGACCTCACTGATGATCTTCATGCGGATGCGCCCGTCGCCCAGGACGACGGGCGTGTAGACGAGGCGAATGCCGAACTCGCGGTACTCGATCGCGATGCCCTCTTCACTTGGCACCGGCACCGGATACTCGCCGCCGGCCAGGAAGTCGCCCTGCTCGCCGCTGGCGACGACGAGTTCGGGATCGGCCAGGATGCGGAGCAGGTTGCTCTCGCGAAGGGCGTTGATGTAGTAGCCCAGCGGATCGCCGTCGATGCTGGCGAGGCCGAAGAGCTGGACGCCCGTGTTCGGATCGCGCAGGCCGATGGCCGTGCGGCTGATGATGCCGGTGTCCGGATCGGGGAAGAAGCTCACCGGGTTGATCTGGCCGATGTTGCTGCCGGCGACGGTGCCGGTGCCGTCGGTGAAGCCGAAGTTGACGCCGAACTCTTTACCGGCCGTCCGGCTGACCTCGGCGAAGCGGATGCGGAGCGATACCTGCTCGCCGCCGGGAAGGTCCAGCAGATTCTCCGGCTGGCCGAAGGTGCTGACGATCATCGTCGCGCGGTCGGCTTCTTCAACGCTCTTGGCCCGACCGACGAGGCCGATCTTGTTGCCAAGGTCGCTCAAGCGAATCTGACTCTGCGGCAGCAGCTCGTCGAGCTTCGCCTGAGCCGCCCGCAAGTCGGCGGCGCTGTGCAGGAGCATCGTCTGGCTCTTGCCATTATCGTCCCACAGCACGAATTGCGTCGTACCGGGAAGTTTGGCAGTGACGAGTAGCTCGGTCGGGCTCAGCGGCTGAACCTCAGCGACGTCCTCGCGACCGATCGCGACGCGGGCATAAGGCCGGCTCGTCGTGATGATGCGGCTGTCGTTGACCGTCACCGACAGGCGGCCGTTGTCGATCTGCTCGTCGTCGATGAGCAACTCGTCCACCGGCTCGCCGACGTCGATCGTCTCGACGGCAGGGGTTTGGCCGAAGTCGAACGGGCTGAACCAGTTCAGCATCTGCGACAAACTGCGACCGCCAGCCAGTTCCGTGTCGAAGGGGTTGTCGATCGACGCGTCGGATGCGACATCCGTAGCGACATCGACATCGTCGGCGAGCAGATTCGTCGAGCCGAACAGCGTCGCCAGTACGGCAACACAGCTGGCGGAGAGGCGGGCGGAATGAGATCGGGTGAAGGTCATGGCAACGGGCTGAGTCGTGATCAGGTGCAAGGAGGTGGCAGCGTTGCCACGCGCGTCATGGAAGCCGGGATCGGCGTGTGGTTCTGGAGAAGGTGCGGCGATGCGCGTTCGCGGCCGCCGCGGGAGAATCGGGTTCAGTTTGAGTCGGGAACACGTTCAACGCTGCTGATGCCGCCGCGAATGATCTCGACCATCCGCGGGGGCAACGGCATCGCGGGCACCGCCTGCGGCGTCGGCTGGTCATCGGGTTCAGCGGCGTCCGACTGCGGTGACTGATCCGCAACCGGCGGCTGCGTCGGCACGTCGAGAGGGCCCAGGTCCAGCGAGGCGTCGCCGACTGGCTTGCCGTCGTTCGACTTGGTCCGACCGTCGGTGATGATCGTCGGCTTGTGAATCGGCTGCGAAGGCGTGGTCGCGTAGCCCGGATGCGCGAACGGGTCAGCCGTACCGGGCAGGTCGAGGCTCTCGTTGAACCGGCCCATGAACTGGCTCATCGTCAGGCCCGTGAAGGGCGACAACTCGCGGTCGCCGCCGCCTCGCAGCACCAGCCGCGGGTTGCTGTTGGCGAACGCCAAATCGATCCGGGCCGCCTGCTCGGGCGTGACCATCAGGGTCACGCCTTTGCGACGTTCTTCCGGGTTTTTGTACGCGTTTTCCTCGTCTTCCGAGTCCGCCTGCACGACGCCCCGTAGCATGCCGCCGACGGCAACGACTTCGACATCCTGCGCGACGGTTTTGGCCGTCTGCTCATCGCCGTCGCGGATCGTTGCGACGACATCGATGCGAGCACCGGGCCGGATCAGGTCGCCCAGGGCGTTGTTGCTGCTGATCTCGACGTACATCGCACGCATGCCCGGCTCGACGATGGCGGCAAGACCGGCGGGCGTGGCCTGCTCGGCCAGGTTCTGCGGCATGATCGGCTGGCCGGCAGCAATCGCCTGCGTGATGACACGCGGCCTCACCACGCCGTCGGCATCCGTGCTCTGTAGCAGCGGGCTGATCTCGATAAAGGCCTGAGCCGGCACGGCTTCGGCTTCGACATTGAGCACGCTCAGGTCGTCCTCCGTCAGCTCGTGACCCGCGGGCAGATCGCGACTGGCGACGATGATGCCCTGCAGCTCGATGCTGGGACCGGTCTGGGCGACGGCCTGTGAGGGGCCGCTGACCAGCGTGTACCCGATGCCCGCCGCAGCGAGCCCGAGCACACCGGCCGCAGCGAGCGGGGCATATTGCTTGAGTTGGTCCTTGTCAATGTTTCGCATCGTCCGTCCGTTCGGGAGAGAGGTCGTGAGGTGGTCGCGAGCAGGCTCGCTGCCCCCTGCGTCGGCGTCTGGACGACCGGGGTTGAGACCACGACAAGGTTTCCGGCGAAATTGTCGAGCACGACCCGATCAACTCGCTCGAGGCGCACGGGACAGCCCTGCGGTCGAACCGCAGGGCCGTGAGCAGGTTGAATATTTTACCAGAAAACGGTGCGTTTCGAACCCCGGCTCATCCTTCGCGTCGCATGACGGCGGTGCTCGTGATGTCGTCGCTCCACACCGACCAGTCCGTCTTGAGCAGGCTGAACTGGCTCCACGGGGCGGTCAGCTCGACCTCGACACTCGTGCCGCTGCTGAGGGCGGACGGATCGCTCAGAACGGTGCCGCCGCTCTTCATCTGGGCGGTGTAGGTCAGGTTGCTGAAGCCGCTGTTCGCCACCGCCGTCGTGATGGCCGAAGTAACGTCGGCGGAGGTGGCGTCCGGGAGAATGGCCGCCCGGGCACCTTCGCGGGCCGCGTTGCTGAGCGAGTGGCGGACGTAGAACATGTAGGAGAATTCGATCGTCACGAAGAGGATCATCAGCAGCAGCGGAAACACCATCGCCGCCTCCAGGAGCATCGACCCGCGGCGGGGCCGGCGTTGACGGCGAAAGGTTCGGCAAGGACGGGTCGTGGCGGTGGTCGTGGCGTGCATGGCGTGTTGGAGGGGGGTGAACTCCGCCCGGTCGTCGGGCTGCCACGATGTGCAATTCACCGACCCGCCACGCGAAGGCGGCACCCGTTATCGGGCACAAACCACCCGCTTTTTCACCAGGCAAACGCAAAACCGCCCCGCCGCAGTGCGGCGAGGCGGTCGCAGGAGCATACGCGAATCAGAGTCGGCCCAACAGCACCGCCAACACCGCCGCCGCCAGGAACGGCACCGCGTGCGGCAGAGGCCGGGCGATGCTCGTGAACTTCTGCCTCGACTCCGCATCCGCCGCTTCGCCGTAGATCGTGAACCGCTTGGCATTGGCCTCGGCCTGCTCCATGCCGACGCGGCGGAGGTGGAAGAACGTCAACAGCAGCGTGCCGGTGTTGCTCAGCAGCTGCCGCAGCTGCCCCGTCGCCGCAGCTCGACCGACGACGACGACCATTCCGACCACCGCCTCCAAAGCCGCCAAAACCACCACGCCCGGCCAGCCGACCCAGGCACCGACCGAGATGTAAAGCTTGGCATCTCCCGCGCCGCGAGCACCGATGACGAACAACGGCAAGCCGACTGCGAACCCGCACGCGATGCCGAGCAACGCGTCGAGCGGCGTGAACGACCCACCCGTCGCGACGCTGCCGATGGAGCGCACTAGCCCGCCGCCGAGCAAGGCGAACGTCAACCAGTTGGGAATTTTCCTGATTTTCCAGTCCACACACGCCGCCACGAGCAACGCGACGAACAGCGGCAACAATGCCGCGACGTGCACCGCGTACCACGGCTCCCAGTCCGTCGGCCACTGCCACGTCCACTCCAGGCTCAGCGGATGGTGCGGGTGCGCCGGAGCGTCGGTCGCGGAGACAGGGGTCATGCCAGGTAGATCGGCCAGATGTGGCGGCGGGTGGAACGGGTGGATTTTCCGGAAGAAACAGAAGCGGCGGCGTCACCCGAGGGGGTGACGCCGCCGTATGGATCAAGCCAAAGCCGCTTGCAGGCTTAGTTCTTGTTCTTGAAGCTCTCGCCCTTGACGGCGCCTTCCATGTCGGTCATCTTCGTGCGAAGCGTCGAGCCGAAGGCCTTGACGGCACCGATGGCGGCGACGACGATGAGACCGGCGATGAGGGCGTACTCGAGGAGTTCGCCGCCGTCTTCTTCCTTGTAGAGCTTGACGAAGGTGGACTTCGCGTTCGTGGTGAGGTTGCTGAACATGCTGTGTCTTTCCGGGCTTTAGGCCCAAGTGCAGGCCGTCGAACGGCTTGCGTGCAGGCCACAGGGTGGCTTGCGTGAGTCCGGTGGCCGAACGGTCGGTCGCAGCAGCGCCGGCCGGCCCCAGGGTCGCCGCTCGCCGGAAGACGTCGCACTCGCGACTCGCATCTTCTCGACCTCGGCTGCCTCGGCGAGCGACGTCCCTGTCAGCCCGGTCGAGGTGCAGTCGGCCTCGGGAACATCCCGCGACCGGCTGCAACCCTCTCTTCGTCCCGACACAGCAGGCACTTGTGGCGAGGCATCAGAAAATGCGGCCCTTTCCGGAAGAAGTGCTACGTCGCGATCTTATCGGCCGACCAGACGTCTCCGGGCCGACGGATGACGATGTGCCGTGCCCCCTCCCCCGCCGCGGCCAAAAGGCGGGTCAGCGGCTCGGCGTCGGGCTCGTAGCTGAGGCGGAACGTTCGGTGGTGCATCGCCGCGACGTGCCGGGCTCCCATCGCCGACGCCATCGCCCACGCCTGCTCCGGCGTTGCGTGCGAGGCGACGTAGGGGTTATACGCCCCGATGCCCAGCACCGCCAGATCGACCGGCCCGGCCGCGTCGAAGTGGTTCGTCATCGCCGTGTCCCCGCCGAAGAAGACTGATCGCGAACCGACCCGCAGCAGGTAGGCGTTGGCCGTTCGCCAGGTGTCGGCAAACACCCGAGGCGTCCAGTGGTTCACCGGCAACGCGGTGATCTCGATGCCGGCGACGGTCGTCGTCTGCCGGTCGACTGAGGCGAGTTCAACGACGTGGCAGAACGCGGTTGGCCTGAGCAGGTCGGCGGTCTTTGCCGCGGTGACGACGGGCGTGTCCGGGAAGCGTCGCCCGATCCGCCAGAGCGTGGGGACGTCGAGGTGGTCGAAGTGGGCGTGGCTCAGCAGGATCAGATCTGGCCGGGGCAAGTCGGCCAAAGGGAAGCTCGCCGGCGTGAGCCGGCGTGGCCCGAGCGTGATCGGGCCGAGGCTAAGGCCCACACGATTCGACCAGACAGGATCCGTCACGACGAGCTTGCCCCCGATCCGCAGCAGCAGCGTCGCGTGGCCGACCCAGGAAGCCGCGAGTGCGTCGGGTTCCCGGAGCTTCGGCTCTACGAGCCGGCGGTCGGTGCTGGAGAGAAGCATCTCCGACCGGCGGCTCGTAGAACCGCGGCTAGACGCAAGTATGGCATCCGGTCTAAGTCGCGCCGGGCTCCGCCCCAGCCGGTCGGCTAGTTGAAGAACACCATGATTCGACTTCCAACGATCTACCACGCCCTTCCAGACACGGGACATCAATCCTCACCCATCTGTAGGAGGACCGATAATGGAAAGTGAGTTCCCGCCGCTTTAGCGAGCCGATCCGTCTCGACAAGGGTTTCGTCTATAGTGCCGCGGCTGACGAAGATACGATCAGGTCTAGCCGCCGGCTGTTGAGTCGGAGAGGTATGATCATCAGTCGTCGCCTCGACGTAGTCCGCGTCGGCGAGCGGGGACGGGTCGTCATTGATGGTGCCCGCGACGATGTGTGGCAGGCCGCGGTCGCGCCAGGCGGTTGTGGCGGCGACAAGTTCTTGTGGTGAGGCGTCGCCGAGATCGCAGGCGACGATTCCGACTGTTTTCTGATCCCAACCGACCTCGGCCAGCACGAGGCCGACCGCCGCCGATACGCCGTTCGCTACCAAATCGACCGCCGATTGCACGGTCCCGACCGTGCTGATCGCGACGCCGCCGACCCCGCCAAACGTGTCGCCGCCGAGTCGCCAGGCGATGCGGTCGAACATCTCCGCGTCCGTCGCCTCGGTCATCACGACGACGTCGGCACCTTGGGCGAGCAGGACCTCGGCGAGCGGATCCGCCCGACCGACGCCGCCCCTGTGCAGGTTGTAGAGCGTTAATCTCGTGGCCGGCATGGGCCGAACGCTATTCCCGCCGACGAGTCGACCGCCGGCTAGGAGAAGTCGAACGATGTCGCATGGCCGACTCGCTCACTGTGCATCTCGTTCAACCCGACGCCGTCTGGCACGATGTCGAGGCGAATCTTGCGGCGGTGACGAGGATGCTCGACACGACGCCACCCGCAGAGGGTTCGCTGGTCGTCTTGCCGGAGACGTTTTCTACCGGTTTCTCCCAGGCGGCGGAGTCTTTTGCGGATGACGAGCGGGTGTCGACTTGGCTTTGCGAGACCAGCAGTCGCTTCGGCTGCACGGTGCTCGGCGGGATGCTGTCTCGTGACGGCGATCGCGGCGTCAACGTTGCGATCGCCTATCACCGCGGAGAACAAGTCGCTTCTTACCGGAAGCGGCATCTTTTTCCGATTGGCGGCGAGGCAGCAACCTTCGCGGCAGGCACGGCATCAGCGAGCACCTTCGACGTCGATGGCGTGCAGGTGTGTCCGCTGATCTGCTTCGACCTGCGGTTCCCCGAGACGTGGCGGGCCATAGCCGGCCAAGCCGATGTGTACTGCCTCATCGCCAACTGGCCCGCGTCGCGAATGGGGCACTGGCACGCCCTTCTGCGGGCGAGGGCGATTGAAAACCAGGCGTACGTTGTTGGCGTCAACCGGGTCGGCGAGGACCCCAATGTCGAGTATTCCGGAGAATCCGTTGTTTTTAACTTCAACGGCGACGAGCTGCTCCGCCTTGGCAAGACGGCGGCGGTCAAGTCGGTGAAGCTGGACTTGGCGAAACTGCGAGGTTTCCGCGAGAAATTCCCGTTTCTGACACTGAGGGTTGGTAGCGGCTGACAACGTGTGTGCCGATGATCGTGAGGGTAAGCATCGGGATCATCACCACGATGGCCAAGCTGACAGCGATGCTGCCGACCGCACCGAGGACTTGAGCCTCCTCCTGGAACGGCAGCGTGTCGTCTTCGAGTGACGAGGCGAGCATGGCGATCGCCAGCAGAAAAGCTCCAAAGGCCCCAAGAATCCAGACAAAGCGCCAGCCGCGGATGAGGAGCGTCCACCTTGGCCAGCGCCGGATCCGGCGAATGATCTCGCGGCCAAAGGTCGGCACGTAGACCACGGCAGCACCCACAGCGAAGCCTAAGGACCAAGAGACGATGGTGTCCCAGAACGCGATCATCACCTCGTGCTCCTGCCAGCCTCCGGCCTGATCCAAGAGCCGATTGGACATGTGAACACCGGTGATACCGACGATCGCCCCGATCGGCAGCAGCGTCGCGGCCAAGAGCAGCAGCAGGCGGTTGATCCGCAGGGTCCAACCGGTATCGCCGTCGATGCGTCGAAACCACCAGCCGGCTACGGCCGCAAGTAAGGTTGGAACGACGGCGGTGAAGATGCCGATGGCGAGCAGCATCGTCTCGTACCGCTCGAAGTTCATCGGCGGCTGGAGGAAGTAGCGGCTCAGCATGAAGAGCCCGATGTAGCTTCCGACGACGGACAGGCAGGCCCCGATGTTGAGCCAGCAGGCGACGCGGATCGGCATCGGGTTCCCAATTTTCGCTTGTTTCTCCCAGAGATCACCCGATTCCTCGACTGTCATCCCGCACTCTGGGCAGCGGCCTTGGGCACCGGTGGCGCGGAGGTCGTAGCCGCAGGCGAAGCAGGTCGTCGTCCCCACGCTCATGCCGCTAGCCCTTGACGGCACCGAGTTGGATGCCCTTGACGAGCTGCTTCTGCAGCAGCACGAAGATCAGGATCATCGGGATGATCGAGAGCATGACCGCGGCCATCATGAGGTGCGTCTGCTGGCCTCGCGAGGAGTTGAAGAAGAGCAGCCCGATCGGCAGCGTGTACTTCTCCTGCGTCCGCAGCATGACCAGCGGCCAGAAGAAGCTGTTGTAGTTGCCCATGAACGTGAAGATCGTCAGCGTCACCAGGCCAGGCCGGCTCAGGGGCAGGATGATGTCCCAAAACAGCCGAAACTTCCCGGCCCCGTCGATTTCCGCCGCCTCATCGAGGCTGCTGGGGATGGTCAGCATGAACTGCCGCAGAAGGAACGTGCCGAACGCGCTGAACGCCGCCGGGATGATCAGGCCGGGCAGGGTGTCGACGAGGCCAAGTTGGATCATGATCTGGTAGTTCGGGATCATCATCACGAGCCCCGGCAGCATCATCGTGCTGAGGTAGAGCAGGAAGACCTTGTCCCGCCCCGTCCACTTGAGCCGTGCGAAGCTGAAGGCCGCCATGGAGCTGGTGACGACCTGCAGGAAGGTGACCCACGAGGCGACGAAGAAGCTGTTGCGGAAGTAGAGGTGCAACGGCACGCCGCGGTTGTTGATGTCCGGGTTCTGCGTGTCGAAGACGTTGAAGTAGTTCGCCGGGATCGGGATGTTGAACGGCAGCCAGTCGACCGGCAGGTAACGGACGCGCTCGACCACGACTGCCTCGGCGTCGACGACTTCGGCGTCTTCCGCAAGAGCAGGAGGCAGCGTGACTTCGGCAACCGCGGGAGCGGCTTCGAGTGCCGGGACTTCGCCTTCGGGTTCGAGCTCGACCGGTGGTGTGGAGCCGATGACGTCGACATCGCCCGCCGGCTGCTGTGGGCCGATCTGGACGAACTGAGGGTTTTGCGGAATCCAGCTCGGGTTGCCGATCTCGCCGTACGGCTTGAGGCTCATCAGGATGAGATAGACGAACGGGATGCTCAGCAGCGTGGCGACCACGGTGAGGGTCACGTGCAGCCAGAGCTTGCCGGCGAATCTGCCGCGACGTTCGCGTGTCGGCTCCTCGTCGTGACGGTCCGCCTGCTGTGTGAGCGCGGCGTCGTTGAGAAGGGCGCCGGGTTCAGTCGCTTGGCCGACGCGGGTGGATGCGGTGCCGATAGTCATGGTGGCAGAGGGAGCTAGGAGCTAGTAGTCAGGAGCTAGTCAGAGGTCGGTCATCGGGAGCTAGCTACTGGCTACCAGCTCCTGGCTACTTCTGGAAATCAGTCGTTGACGTACCGGTTGCCAAAAGTCCAATTGAAAAGCGTGACCACGAAGATAAGGACGAACATCGCCCAGGCGACGGCGCTGGCGTAGCCGACGCGGCCGACTTCGAAGCCTTGCTCGTAGACGGCGTAGGCGAGCGTCGTACTCGCGCCGCCCGGGCCGCCCTGGGTCATGACGCGGACCATCTCGAAGCCGCCTTGGAGCCCGCCGATGACGGCCATGACGACGATGAAGAATGTCGTCGGCGCCAGCTGCGGCCAGGTCACATTCCAGAACCGTTGGAACGGCGTGGCCCCGTCGATGTCCGCGGCCTCGTAAAGCTCGCCCGGCACGTTCGTGAGGGCGGCGATGTAGAGGAGCATCGTGTTGCTGCCGATCGAGCCCCAGAAGCCGATGAACATCAGCGACGGCTTGACCCAGCGACGGTCAGCTAACCAACTCGGCGGCTCCAGCCCGGTCCGCGATGCGGCGGCTTCGGGCAGTGTCATCAACGCTGAAGCCAGGCCGATGAGGATGAATTGCACGACCATCAACGCGACCGCGAGGATGAGCGTCGAGCCGAAGCCTTCCATCGGCCGGCTTCGCAGTTCCTGGCCGCGGAAGAAGTTGAGGATCGTCCAGATCGCACCGACGAGCGCGACGAGGATCAGGAACGCCCCGGCGACCTGCAGTGCCTGAGCACCGGCGGTCTCGGCGGTCGAGGTGTTGAGCGGTTCACTGGCCGCATCAAAGTCGGCCTGAGCGGCGGCGAGTCGCGTCTCGATCTCCTCCTGCTCGGCCCGAAGTGCAGCCTTCGCGGCTTCGTCGTCGGACTCCAGCGCGTCGAGTTCCTGGAGCGACCTTCGGTTCGTCACCAGCTCCAGCTCGACGGCTTCGACACGGGCTCTTGCGGCAGCGAGTTCTTGGGAAAGCTCGGCACCCGAGGTCGTCACCACCTCCGCGGCGGCTTCAGCGGGCAGGTTTTGCGTGCTGACGACGTTGAACCAACCGAGGCTCATCAAGGCCGGCAGCAGGATGATGGCGAACGGCAGGAACGTGGCGGACGAGCCGAGATCGCCCTCGCGGAAGAACGTCCGCAGCTTGCCGAGCCCGTACCACAGGACGCCGCACGCGATAGCGATGAGCAACAGGCCCAGGCCGCGAATCAACGCGGGCGGCGTGGCGTCGGCGGCATCTTCGATCCCTGACAAAACCGGCGCTAAGGCGAGCGTCAGCGGGCCTTGCTGCGTGTTGTAAAGCTTGAGCCACAGGATGTACGTCGCCACGCCGGTGACGAAGTGCGGCACGTAGAAGAGCGTGCGATAAACGCTTTGGCCCCCGATGACGCCGAAGAAGAAGATGCCCGCGGTGATCAGCGAGAAGAGCGCGATCATCGACCACGTCCCGCCGCCCTGCGTGTAGGCCAGGCCGCTGAGAGCCAAAGCGACGCCCACGAGGAAGACCGCCACGCCGAGCAGCGGCTTGCGGCCGGCCTTGCCGGTCAGGTCGCGGCTCAGCAGCAGCGCCGAAAGCAGCGACGCTCCGATCCCGAACGGGATCGCCATCATGAAGAAGAGCGTGTTGCCGAAGTACTCAAAAAAGAACTGCTCGGCGAACAATTCCCTGAAGTTGGCGAGGCCGACGAGCTCGACGGGCTTGTCGCGGTACGGGTTGTTGTACCGAAGGTCCCAACTCGTGAAGGCGAAGTAGATGCTGAGGATCAACGGAATCGTCGTGAAGGCCAGGAAGCCGACGATGTTCGGAGCGAGGAATAGCAGGCCGGTCAGGACGCTGTTGCGGCCCTTCTCGCGATAGGTGACGGGTTCGTCAACGACTTGTTCGGTAGCACCGAGAAACTCGGGCGTGTCGACGATGTCGTGCTCGCCGGTGCGATCGGTCGCTGCAGCGGGTGGAGGTGGCGAGGCCGCGGAGAGCTCTTCGCGTTCGTCTGGCTTGCTCATCAGAAGGGTCGTGCGGTAAGGGCGCGGGCGATGGAGACGCGGGCGGTGCGACGGGTGGATCTAGTCAGCCGGCTGCGTCGCGGGCGATGTGCTGGGGCGGAGGCGGTCGAGGTTGAGAGGCGTGAGCGGACGTGTCTCGGGAACACGATCACGACGCAGGCGATCTTGCAGCGACGACATCGGCGACGACTCCGGCTCCGTCTCGAGGGCGGATTCCGTCGACGCACCAGGCTCAGCTTCGAGTTCATCCCGAACGTCACGCACCCGCTCGATCGGCACGCCGGGAGCGTCGGCGGTGTCCTCGATCATCTCCTCGACGGGTTCGGTCACGTTGACTGCGCTCGACTCGGAGGTCGACTCGGATTCCGGCGAGCGGTCGGCCGTCTGGTCGAGTTGAGCCGGCGGCGCGATGGGAACGCCCTGCTGCTCCGGCCGCAGCGTCGACTCGTCGAGCATGCCCTGCTCGCGGTAGTAGCGAAGGTAGAAGCCGTTGTAGATGTCGTTCGCGTCGATCTTGGCGCCGGTACGCTTGGCCTCATCGATGCGAGCCTGAGCTTCGAGCCGACGCTCGTACTCCTCGCGAAGCTCGGGACGTTGTTCGAGTTCCCGGCGGATCTCGGAGAGGATCTCCCGCCGCGCTGCCGCCATCGCGATGGCGGCATCCGAAAAAGCCGGATCCGGCGGCTCGGCAAGAAAGCGTGAGCGGTATCGATTCTCGGCAGCGTCGGCCACGCTGTAGAGGACGAACGGCGAGTAGCTTCGCGGCATCGCGAGGGTTTGGGCGACCTCGAAATGCGGTTCGTGAATCTCGTACTCCGTCTCGGCGTAGATGCCGAGTTCTGCACTCTCCTCGGGCTCCAGGTAGGCCTTGCTCCGCATGAACGCCGGGTTCGGCGGCAGGCCATCGGAGTCGGCGATGATCTGGGCGTTGTAGTCCTCGCTGGCCAGGAAGGCGATGAAGAAGACGGCCCACGGTGCCCCGGCTTCGATGGTGACGGTCCGGTCCGGAAACGTGACCTCTAGGTCGCGATCCGTCCGATTGCCATCGACATAGACGGCGGCAGCACGAGTGCCGATCTCTGCGAGCCTGAAGCCGCCGTTGGGGTACTCGGCTGTTCCAAAGCGAAGCGGCTCCTTGCCGTCGGCGATGCGGGATTTATTCGTCTGGCGGAAGCGGATCAGGTGCCACCGGCCACCGTTGATCATGCCGACGCGGTCGTTCTCCAGCAGCTCTGTTCCGCCGCCGGCGTAGCCGCCGGCAGAGGCTTCGGCCTGCAGGTCTTCGCTGCTCGGAATCAGCCGGTAGTCATAAGTCCATCGGCGGTGACGCTCGAGCGCGTCGATGACGCGGGGGTCTTCGAGGTTGACGTCCGTCAGCGTCTCGTTGAACCGATCGACACCCTGCGTCATGTAGAGCATCGCCGGGTTATAACCGTCCATCATGAAGATGCGGCGGATGCGTTGGTTCGGCTCGTTCGCCCGCCGAATCAGCTCCAGCCCGAGCTCCTCGAACTCTTCGATCGTCCACTCACCCGACGGCGGCTCCAGGTCGTAAGTCTCGAAGACCTTCTTGTTCACCATCGGCAGCGTGAAGGCGACGTTGCACGGATACTGGTACTGCCGCCGCTGCCCATCGAGGCCGACGATGCTCAACTCGTCGCCGAGCGCTGCGAGGCTGGATTCGAGGCTGAACCCGAGACGATCGGCGTAGGGCGATAGATCTTCCAGCACGCCCATGTCGGCGAAGAACCGCATGTCGACGCCGTGGATGAGGTCAATGGCATCAGCCGCCACGCCGCTGACCGATTGGATCTTCTTCTTCGTCGGGTCGGCGTTGCCGGTGTCGAGCCGGAGTTCGATCAGTGGCCTGCGGTACTCGCCGGTACCTTCGTCGAAGATATCGCCCTCGTCGGGTTCGCCTTCGACGGGCTCGGACAAGCCCCTTTTGACCTGCCATTCGTCGAAGAGCCGGACCTGTTCGATGCGGGCCGGGTTCGGGTCCGTCGTCCAGTAGATGATGGCTTGCCGTTCCGTCGAGCCGTCAGGCATCTGGGTCCAAACCCACCAACTGGAGACCGAGAGGATCGCGGCAATGAGAGCAAATAGGTACTTCATCTTGAACGGGCGCCTCCTGCAAGGTGTCGTCGCAGCTCAGTGCGGCGACGCCGGGTCCACAAGCTACACGGTTGCTGTTGCCGTAGCAACGCGGGCCGCCCATCACCTCCAGATGGTCATGCAAGCGGTCACTTGGATGGCATGCATGCGCCAAAGGGGGTAGGGTCGCGATGCCGCCCCTGTTCAGCTCATGCCCTCTGTCGCCGACACGCTCAACACCTTGGCCGAGGCGGTTCTAGGGGTCAAAGCCGATGCAGCACCTCGGGTTGCCGACTCCGTCCGAGCAGCAGCGTTCCATGCCGAACGCCAGCCTGGCATAGCACCGATTGTCGCACTTGTCGGCGGCACCGGCACGGGCAAGAGCACGCTCGTTAATCGCCTGCTGCGGGTGCCGGACCGAGGAGACGAGGCACTCGTCGCGACCAGTTTTCGCCGCACCTTTACCGCCGGCCCTGTCGCAATTGCCGATGAAGTCGGCAAGATTCCGCCGAACTGGCTCGGGCTACCGATTTGCCAAGTAGCCACCCGAGGGGCCAAGGGCGATGGCGATCACCTGACGTTCCTGTCGCTCGACTCAGCTCCCGATTGGGTGCTGGTCGACACGCCTGACCTTGATGGCGACCAGGCCGAGCATCACGCGCGGGCCGAACGCGTCTTCCGCTGGGCGGACGTCATCGTGCTCGTTGCGACGCCGGAGAAGTATCAGCTGCCGGAAGTCAGCCGGTTTGCCGACCTCGCCGATCGCTGGGGCGTGCCGCGTTTGTTCGTGATGAACAAGGCAGACGACGTCGCCGCGGCGGAGGATTGGGCAAGGCAGCTCGACGTCGACAAGGTCTTTGTCGTCCCCCGAGACGATGCCAGCCTGACGATGCCTTCGGGACGCGGGCTGGACGAACTGCGGGACACCCTCTCGACACTGTCCATCCGGAGAAACGACAGCGGCATCCGCACCCGCATCGGCGACGCGTGCGGCCGAGTGCAGGACCTCGTCCTCGAACCGGCCCGTGAACGACTCCAACGGGTCGTGGAAGTCAAGTCGCGGCTGGAGGCGCTGGTCCGGCCAGAGCCGGGGGTGAATGTTCACCCGATGACCCGCCACCTGCAACGGCGGCTGCAGCGGCAGAGCGTGCTCTACCTCATGGGTCCAGGCCGCATGATCGACCGCGTCCGCTCGCTGCCGGGCACCGTCGCCCGCATGCCGCGGTCGGCATGGGACTTACTGACCCGCGGCAAGCTCTCGATGGCCGAGCCAGAGGACGTGCCGAGCCAAGGCGTGCCCGACTTCGGCCGCGAGGTAGCTGATGCGTTCGACCTCTTCGTCACACGTTGCCAGGACGCCATTGGCGAAGGCGACGCGACGCCGTGGCGAATCGACCGTAGCGAAGCCGAGGCCGTCGTGCAGCATCAACTCGATGAGCTTCGGCAATGGCTCGAAGCGCGTTGGGACGCCAAGCCGCGGGACACGCGGGCGTTGGAATGGCTCGCCAAGCACGTGCCCGGCGGCAAGCACGTCACGAAGCTCAGCGAGACGGCCCCTTACCTGCTCATCGCCGCCAGTGCAGCGACCAGCTTCGTCACTGCCGGTGCAGAGCAAGTCGCCATCGGCGGGTATCTGCTGACGACGTGGCTCGGCGAAAAGCTCAGCAACGAAGTCGCCGCGAGGACGCGACAGGCCAATGCCGCGATCCAGGACGACTTCGCCGCCCTGTGCAATCAACAGGTCGCCGAAGCCTCGGCCTGGCTCGACGCCAACGCTCCCGATCCCGCCGCAGTGAAGCGACTGGACGTCGCGCTTGCTAAGGCTCATCGACTGACGGAGGTTCGGTGACCGACCTCCGCCGCCTTGCTCATGACGTTGCTCGCATCACCGGCAACCCGTTGCCGGACGTGCTCGACGACGACGCGCCGGTGCCGACGCTGGCGATGGACACGAGCGTCTACTTTGTCGGCCTCATCGGCGGCAAGGACGTCGGCAAGACGTCGCTCGCCAATGCCATCGCCGGCGCGAGCCTCGGTGAGCCGGTCGGCATCGGCGAAGGCACACGAGCCGTCACCGCCTACGCCCACCGCGCGGTGGTGCCGTTGGTGAAGGAGCGGCTCGGCAGCGAGACGACGATCGTGCCGCACGAGGTGGAACATCTCCGCCGTCAGGTGCTGCTCGATCTGCCCGACATCGACTCCAAGTACGCCGACCACGCCCGGCTCACGCGGCAGATGCTGCGGCACATGCTTTATCCGGTTTGGGTCCAGAGCGTCGAGAAATACGCCGACCAACGGCCACGCGAGCTGCTCAAGCAAGTCGCCGCGGGCAACGACACGGGCAACTTCGTTTTCGTCCTGAGCAAGGCGGATCAGCTCGTTGATCGCGAAGGAACCGAAGCGGCGCTGGAGCTAGGTGACGACTACGCGAGTCGCATCGCCGACGCCTTGGAGCTGCCGGCGAAGCCGGAGGTGTTGCTATGCAGTGCCCATCGACCCGACGACCTTGACCTGCCGCGATTGCGGGAGCGGCTCGGCATCGATCGGGACGAGTCCGCCGTATCAGAAGATGCCGGTCGTGCGTCGGCGAAGCTTGGGGCGACGGTGCAGCGATGGCTTCGCGACCAGAACCTGCCGGTACTGGTCGAGGCTGCGGAGCGACAACTGGATCACGCGACGGAGCTTATGGCCACCCGTGCCGCCGGGCCGTTGCTGGAGGTGGCCCTGCCGCGACTGGTTGACGACGCTGGACACCGCATGGCCTGTGCCGAACCCGCGGTTCGGGGTCGCGTCCGCGCTTGGCCACTGGTGAAGTGGATCGACCTGGCTGCTGCGCCCTTGGTGGCGCTGGTGCGTCAGAATCTTTTGCCCGCCACGACCGAAGCGGCCTCGCTCGACCGCCACCTCGCCGACGCCGGCGAGCAGCTTTCTTCAGGCATCGCCGGTGCCTTCGCTACGTTGCGTGCGTCGCATCCGGACGTCGTGGAGCTGTATCGGGATCGACACCTGTGGGAACCGGCCGAAGCTCAGGCGGCGGCAAGTGACCTTCGGCGGCGGATGACAACCGCGCTCGATCGGCAACGCGACCTCATCCGCAGCCGCCTACGACCGTCAATCCTGCTGGCCCCGATCCGCTGGCTCATGACGGTTGGCGTGATCGTCTGGTTCGTCTTCATCCAACCGCTGCTGCAGGTGGCGGTGCCGGAGGAGGAATGGAGCTGGACCGAGCTGGTGCAGGAGGCCGTCTTGCTGCTGAACGCCCAGACGCTGCTCGCTGCAGGCGGCTTTGTGCTGACATGGCTGGTGCTGCTGTGGATCGCGATCCGCCTCCGGGCGTACCGCCTCGTCGACAGACAGCGGCAGCGGATGCTGGCGGATGATGACAACCCGGAGTCGCCCGCCGGCGTGGTCGTGGCTTGGACGCGAGATCTCGTCGAGCCCTTGCAAACTCGGCATGACCAACTGGCGACGCTCGCGGAACAGATTCAGGCGACAGAGCGCTGAACCACCCAAGCCGCGGGATTGTAATCCGGCGGCTTAGCATGATGAATGAAGCTCCTCACGATCCTGCTGCTCCTTGTCGCTCTGACCACGCAGCCCGCAGTTGAGACCGACGGGGTGCCAGCGGAAGTTCAAGCCGTCATGCAGAAGGCGGGTATCGACGTCTGGCCGAGCGTCGAGCGATTGCAGTTTACCTTCGTCGCTACGTTCCCCGACCGCACCATCGAGCGGCAACACGACTGGAACCTCGTCGACGGCACCGCGACGATTGACGGCGTTACCATCTCGCCGTGGTCCTTCGACGAAACCACGGCAACCGAAGAAGCCAAAGCCGCCTTCGCCGCCTGGACGAACGACGGCTACTGGCTGCTCATTCCGCTCAAGCTCGGCGATCCCGGCGTCAACTTCGGCCCCGTCGTCACCACCCGCGACCAGCCGGCAAGCCGAGCGACGGTGACCATGAGCTTCGACGACGGCACCGGCCTGACGCCCGGCGACGAGTACGACCTGGCGATCGATTTGCAGCGAGACGTGATCGACGCCTGGACCTATCGACCCAACGACGAGACGTCGATCACTTGGAACCGCACCAACTTCGAGCACTTCAACGGGCTCTTACTTTCGACGCTCCACGAGTCCGAGACGGGCCCGACGATCAGGTTCGCCGACGTTGAAGTCACACGCTGAGTCGGCGGTTGGGGAACGAGAACGCCCCGATGCCGAGAGCATCGGGGCGTTCTGTTTCGCGAGCTGCGGTGCAGCCGCGTGCGAGACGGGAGTCTCACCCAGTCTCAGCCGCACGCAGGCAGCTCAATAGTGCGATGAAATAGATTCACGAATCACCTCCAGTTCGGTCTGCCGGCCAGGCCGATCCGCGACGATCGGCGGGCCTGTGGTTCAGTGACTTGCCGAGGCAAGCCGCCCGCCCGCAGACGCCTCTGCGGGCACGAGTCAGGCCAGGCGAGTTCGCGTCGCGTCGGCCTGGCGATGAACAATACCCTATGTCCCGCCCGAAGGTTCATCGCTTTCGCCGGATTCGTCAGAACGTCGCACTACGCTCCTCTCATGCCCAAGTGTGTCGTTGTCGGCGGAGGTTTTGGTGGCATCGCCAGTGCCCTGCGCATGCGGGCCAAGGGGTACGACGTCACCCTCATCGACAAACAGGACAAGCTCGGCGGCCGGGGCTACGCGTACGAGAAAGAGACCGAGCACGGCATCTTCAAGCACGACGCCGGCCCGACCGTCATCACGGCCAAGTTCCTGTTCGACGAGCTCTTCGAGCTCTTCGGCAAGAAACGCGAGGACTACGTGGAGTTCCGCGACATCTACCCGTGGTACCGCATCGTCTTCGCCGGCGAGGTGACAAAACCCTCCGCGCGTCGG
>CAYMAS010000049.1:0-26585 GCA_964388485.1 uncultured Tepidisphaerales bacterium
ATCCACCGCAAGATCGGCCCGATCAAGGTCATCGAGATCAAGAACCCGGACCTCAACGCCCAGCTCGTCGCCGAAGGCATCGCTGAACAGCTCAAGAAACGGGCCAGCTTCCGCCGGGTCCTCAAGATGCGGATGGAAGCCTGCACCAACGCCGGTGCCAAGGGTGTTCGCATCCAGGTCGGCGGCCGGCTCGGCGGTGGCGACATCGCCCGCAGTGAGAAGCAGACGACTGGCTCGGTCCCGCTCACGACGCTTCAGGCGTTTATCGACTACGGCTACGCCGTTTCCAAGACCAAGGCCGGCACGATCGGCGTGAAGGTCTGGATCTACCGCGGCCGGTACGACAACCCGGTCGAAGACACCGACACCCGCCCCGGCGGCTACCAGCGTCGCGGCCGTCGCGGCTGAGGCATCTCTTTTCCCGCACCAACGACTCGAACCCCCTAGGAGCCTGTCATGCCATTGATGCCGAAGCGGCGAAAGTACCGCAAAGAGATGAAGGGCCGCATCCGCGGCAACGCTTGCCGCGGCAACACCGTGGTCTTCGGCGAATTCGGCCTGATGGCCCTCGAGCCCGAGCGAATCACCGCCCGCCAGATTGAAGCCGGGCGTATCGCAGTCAGCCACTACCTGCGTCGTCAGGGCAAGCTCTTCCGCCGCATCTTCCCGCACACGCCGGTCTCCGGCAAACCTTTGGAAGTTCGCATGGGCAAGGGCAAGGGCGAGATCGACTACTACGCCGCAAAGGTCAAGCCGGGCATGATCCTCTTCGAGATCGCTGGCGTGACTGAGGAAGTGGCCCGTCAGGCCCTCGCTCGTGTCGCCCATAAGATGCCGATCAAGACCCGCTTCGTCACCCGAGCCCAGACCAGCCACGCCGTCGAGCCGACAGCCGCCGCTGCCTGAACGTTCCTGACCCCTCACCGACCGACCCATGCCGATCAAGCTCAAGGATTATCAGGACAAGGAGACGACCGCCGTCCAGAAAGAACTGGCCGATCTTCAGCGGAAGCTCTTCGACCTTCGCGTCCAAGGCGTGGTCGAGAAGCTCGAGGACACCAGCCTGACCAAGAAGACCCGCCGCGACATCGCCCGGCTCAAGACCCTGCTCCGCCAGCGTGAACTCGCTGCCGCTTCGACCGCCAACGCCTGAACCTCCGACTTCGCACCACCATGGCAGACACCGCCGAAGCAACCTCCACAGCCACGCGTCCGCAGATGCGTACCCGTCAGGGCGTCGTCGCCGGCGATGCCGCGGACAAGACGATCCGCGTGCAGATCAACTACCAGACGAAGCACGAGAAATACGGCAAGTACCTCACCCGTCGCACCGTCATCCAGTGCCACGACGAGCAGAACGAGGCGAAGCAGGGCGACACGGTCGTCGTCGCCGAGTGTCGCCCGCTCTCGAAGACGAAGCACCATCGCCTCGTCCGCATCGTCGAGCGTGGCCCGGACAACCGCTAGCAAACCGTTCGTGAGTGGTGTCTCGTGAGTCGGCCAGACCACGATCAGCCAGCTCCGCCGACTCACCACCTCCGACTCACGACTCTCCTTCCCGATGATTCAACAAGAATCCTATCTCGACGTAGCCGATAACAGCGGTGCGAAGCAGGTCATGTGCATTAAAGTGCTTGGCCGCAGCACCAGCCGGCGTCACGGCATGAGCCGTCCCGCCGCCGCCGTCGGCGAGGAGATCGTCTGCAGCGTGAAGAAGGCGTTGCCCGGCGGTGAGGTCAAAGAGGGCCAGGTCGTCCGATGCGTCATCGTCCGCACCAGCTACCCGATCAAGCGCAAAGACGGCAGCTACGTCCGCTTCGACGGCAACGCGGCTGTCCTCATCGGCACCGACGGCAACCCCCGCGGAACCCGCATTTTCGGAGCCATCGCTCGCGAGTTGCGTGAGAAGGGCTACAGCAAGATCGTCAGCCAGGCCTCGGAGGTCTGGTAGAATTTCGGTTTCACCCGCACCCCACCCCCTCCCAGGAACACCCAGACATGGCGTCAAAGATTAAGAGCGGCGATACGGTGCAAGTGATCACCGGTAGCGATAAGGGCCGGCGTGGCAAGGTGCTTCGCGTCCTCGTCGACAGCGACAAAGTCCTCGTCGAAGGCATGAACCGTGCAACGAAGCACATCAAGCCGACCCAGCAGAACCCTAAGGGCGAGCGTCGTCAGGTAGATCGGCCGATCCACGTCAGCAACGTGATGGTCGTAGACCCGGAGAGTGACAAGCCGACCCGTGTCAAGTTCGAAGAGCGTGACGGTGCCAAGCACCGCGTGGCGGTCAAGAGCGGCGCGAGCCTCGGCCGCGTCTGATCGTTCTTCCTTACCCGTTTAGCTAAGAGACCGACCTTCCATGGCCAAGTCGAGCAAAGAACAACGTCCGCAGAAGCTCTCGGCCTTGAAGACCGATGAGCGGCCTGACTCTGATGTCCCTCCGGTCCGTCTGCAGCAGCACTACCGCGAGCAGATCGTGCCGAAGTTGAAGGAAGAGTTCGGCTACACGAACATTATGGCGATCCCGAAGGTCGAGAAGATCGTCATCAGCATGGGTCTGGGCAAGGCGATGACGACCGGCGACAACGGCAAGCAGCGGATGGAGATCGCTGAGCGTGAGCTCACGCAGATCGCCGGCCAGAAGCCGGTCCGCACGAAGGCCAAGAAGTCCGTGGCCGGCTTCAAGGTTCGCGAAGGCATGGAGACAGGCCTGATGGTGACGCTCCGTGGTGCTCGAATGTACGAGTTCCTAGATCGGCTGATCCATCTCGCGATCCCGCGGGTCAAGGACTTCCGTGGTCTGAGCCCCAAGAGCTTCGATAAGCAGGGAAACTACAACTTCGGCCTTAACGAGCAGGTGGTCTTTCCCGAGATCGATTCTGCCAGCGTCAACTACCAGCAGGGGATGAATGTGACGATCACGACGAGCGCCGACACGCCCGACGAAGGTCGTGCACTTCTCAAGGGCTTTGACTTTCCCTTCCGCAAGGAAGAGCAACAGGCGGCTTAGCCGAACCTTCTCCCGTACCGAACGAAAGTAAGACATGGCAACCACCGCATCCGTCGTCCGTCAGAAGAAGCGCGAAGCCGAGCGCGAAAAGCAATGGGAGAAGCGTCAACAGCTCAAGGCTGAAGGCGACTATGCCGGCCTTGCGCGGCTCAAGCGAGACGGCTCGCCCGTCCGTGGCCACAATCGCTGTGCTCTTACCGGCCGACCCCGGGGTTACCTTCGCAAATTCAACATCTGCCGCAACCAGTTCCGCGAGCTCGCCCTCAAGGGCATGATCCCCGGCGTGCGTAAGAGCAGCTGGTAGTCCGTTTTCCTGTTTCCGTCCACCTAGCGACCCACTGAGACGATCATTATGAGCATGCAGGATCCCATCGCGGACATGCTGACCCGCATCCGCAACGGCAACCGCGTCGGCCGCAAGGCCGTGCTCGTCAAGGCGAGCAAGGTTTGCCGTGGCATCGCCGGCGTCTTGAAGGACGAAGGCTTCATCGAAGACTTCGAGGAAGTGCCTGACTCGAATCAGGGTCACCTTCGCGTCCACCTCAAGTACACGCTCGGCGGCGACAAGGCGATTCGTGAGATCAAGCGGTACAGCAAGCCGGGTCGTCGCGTTTATCGCGGGGTGGCTGACATGCCGCGAGTGCTTGATGGCCTCGGCATCAACGTCGTCTCCACCAGCCGCGGCGTCATGAGCGACCGCAAATGTCGCGAAGCCAATGTCGGCGGCGAGTTGCTCTGCCAGGTCGCTTAGATCACCAACCAGCCAGGAGGAAGTTCCCGCAGGAGCTTCCTCCTTTCTTCTGTCCCAACCTCGAAGCCGCCGACGCACCGGCGAGAGCTCCAAAGGAAATAACATGTCACGTCTCGGTAAGAAGCCTGTTCCCGTCGCCAAAGGTGCCAAAGTCTCCGTCGAGGGGCAGACCATCAACGTCGAAGGCCCCAAGGGCAAGCTCAGCTATACGGCTCAGCCCGCGATTGAAGTTAAGGTCGAAGGCGACGAGGTCGTCGTCAGCCGCAGCAACGAGCAGCGGACGAGCAAGGCCTTCCATGGCCTGACCCGGGCGTTGATCGCCAACATGATCGTCGGCGTGACGGAGGGCTACAAGAAGGAGCTCGAGGTCCAAGGCGTCGGCTACAACGCGACGCTCAAGGGCAAGAGGATCGAGCTAGCGGTTGGATTCGCGAACAAGATCACGAAGGACATCCCGGACGGCCTGAACGTTGCCGTTGATGGCGGCACCAAGATCAGCATCGAGGGCATCGACAAGCAGCTTGTCGGGCAGTTCGCAGCCGCCGTTCGTGCGACGCGTAAGCCCGAGCCTTACAAAGGCAAGGGCGTTCGCTACTTGGGCGAAGCCGTCAAGATCAAGCCCGGTAAGACGACCGGCAAGTAACCCCTCTACCCCGTTCGCGGGTGACGGTTCTCAGCGTCACTCAGGAGCGAGCACCGAAAGGAACCCACTATGGCAGACAAGAACAAGGCTAAGGCCAAGCGACTTCAGCGTCGCAAGTACAGCATCCGGCACAAGATCCTCGGCACGAGCGAGCGTCCACGGCTCACTGTCTTCCCCAGCGGCAAGCACATTTATGCTCAGGTCATCGACGACATGGCCGGCAAGACCCTCGCTTCGGCCGGTACCGTCGGCAAGAGTTCGGCGGTCAGCGAAGGCGGCACGTGCAACGTCGAAGCCGCCAAGGCCGTCGGCAAGGCTGTGGCTGAGAAGGCCAAAGCGGCCGGCGTGACGAAGGTCGCCTACGACCGCAACGGCCGTCGCTATCATGGACGAGTCAAAGCCTTGGCCGATGCCGCCCGTGAAGGCGGACTTGAATTTTAGTTTAATTGCACTTCTACCGCTCCGTCCGCAGCACCCATTGCCGGCACTGACGGGGCGGCACTTACTCCCAAGACCGGCACCTACTCCTGACGGACCCGCACCACCATGGCTGACAACGAAACACCGGACACTTCTCCTAAAACAGCCGAAGGCGCCGACACCGGTGCGGCTGATGTCGGCAGCGTCGATGCCTCGAAGGACGGCTCGATGCCAAACGACGGCTCGGCTCCCATGCCCGCTCGGGGCGAGCTCGAGCAGGCGACGAAGGACGGCGACACTGCTACAGCCGACGGCAACCAAACCGGAGCCGGCACGAGCGATGCCGCTGCGGTGGGCGAAGCTCAGCCGAATACGCCCCAGGCGACGTCTACGCCGGAGTCGGTCCTGTCGACGCCAACCATCGAACCAGCCGCCAAGGTAGGTCCGGTCGTTCCGGGCGGCCCCCGCACGGGTGGTGGGCAGGGTCAGGGCGGTGGTGGTCAAGGACAAGGTGGCGGAGGCCGCGGTCGCAGCGGCGGCCCGCAGCGTGGCGGTAACCGTGGCGAGCGTCGTCGCGACATCGACGACGAAGGCGTCGAGTCGAGCGTCATCCGCATCTATCGCTGCAGCAAAGTCGTCAAGGGCGGCCGGACCTTCAGCTTCGCAGCTCTCGTCGTCGCCGGCGACCGCAGTGGGCGTATCGGCATTGGCTACGGGAAGGCAAACGAAGTTCCCTCGGCCGTCGAGAAGGCGTCGAAAGAAGCTCGGAAAAGCCTCTTCAAGTTCCCGATGCAAGGCACGACGATTCCGCACGTTGCGATCGGCAAGAGCGGAGCCTCGACGGTCAAACTCATCCCGGCACTGCCGGGTACCGGCGTCACGGCGGGCAAGACCGTCCGCCCCGTCCTCGAGCTCGCCGGCCTGAGCGACGTGCTGACCAAGGCCTACGGCTCGACGAGCCCGAAGAACCTTCTCAAAGCAACGATTGACGCGCTGCGTCACCTGCAGAGCCGGGCTGACGTTGAGAAGCGTCGCGGCGTCGACCTCGAGCAGGGTGCGGGCGAGCTACAGGCCGCCTAACCCGTTCTCAGATTTTCCTCAATTCCTCGCGAGGCCCGCTCCGGGCCGCTAGTCAACGGAGCACCCTGACATGAGCAACCCGAACCTCCTCCACGACATTCTTAAAGCCGCCGGTGCAAACAAGAAGCGCACCCGCGTCGGCCGCGGTGAAGCCTCCAAGGGCAAGACCAGCGGCACCGGCCACAAGGGTCAGAAGTCCCGCGGCGGCAAGCCGAAGCGCATCGGCTTCGAGGGCGGCCAGACCGAGATCTACCGTCGCTTCCCGCAGCGTGGCTTCAGCAACGCGCTCTTTAAGACCGAGTTCCACCCGGTCAACGTCTCGATGCTCAACCGCTTCGAAGACGGAGCAACCGTTGACAAGGAGGCCCTGAAGGAGGCTGGCCTCATCTCGAATAATCGGCTCGATGTCAAGATCCTGGGCCACGGTGAACTGACGAAGAAGCTGACTGTCAAGGTCGCTGCCTACAGCCGCAACGCCCACAAGATCATCGGCGAGGCTGGTGGTGAGGCGTTGACGGTCGACGGCGGCACCTACAACTTCAAGGAGCCGAAGAACGCCCGTCTTGGCCGCAAGCTCGACAAGCGAATGGCCGACCTCGGTCTAGCCAAGGACGAGCCGGCCTCGACGGAGACGGCCACTGAATCGCCTGCTCCCGGCGATGTGACGTCGGCTCCCGAAAGCGGCACGCAGGCTCCAGTCGAGCCGTCAGACGCCTGAACCCGTGACTCGATGGCGTCGTCTCGCGTTGGTGTGCTGCTTCGCCTAGATTAAATTGCCCGACCCGCGACCGCTTCGTGGAGCCGGGCTTCTGCCTTGATTCCGCGACGACATGCTCCGAACCGTCATCAACATCTTCAAGGTACCCGAGCTCCGTAACAAGGTGCTCTTCACCTTGCTGATGCTCGCGATCTACCGCGTCGGCTTCCAGATTCCGCTGCCGGGCATCGATCAGGAGCAATTCGCCGCCAGCATGGAGAATCAGGGCGACGCCGGCGAGCGGCTCGCCAGCTACGTCTCCATCTTCAGCGGCGGCTCGCTCACGCAGTCGACGATCTTCGGCCTGGGCGTGATGCCGTACATTTCGGCGAGCATCATCTTCCAGCTCCTCGGCAGCGTCATCCCAGCGCTCGAGAAGCTCAAGAAGGAAGGCCAGAGCGGGCAGAAGAAGATCCAGGAGTGGACACGTTATGCGACCGTTCCCATAGCGGCGTTGCAGGCAATGTTCTGGCTGAGCTACACGCAGCAGCAGCAGCTGATCCTGCCCGGGTTCGAGACGAGCTTCTGGGTGATGGGCTTGCTGGCGCTGATTGCAGGGACGATCTTCCTCATGTGGCTTGGCGAGCAGATCGACGAGTACGGCCTGGGCAACGGCATCTCGCTGCTCATCCTCGCGGGCATCGTCAGCCAGATGCCGGTCGCGCTAACGACACTGATTACGAACTTCGATCTCGAAGTTGGTGACGCCGCCGCGATCAGCATCGGCGACCTGATCATTCTGTTGCTCTGCTTTGTCGGCGTCACGATGGGTGCCATCGCCATCACGCAGGCGCAGCGGCGAATCCCGATTCAGCAGGCGAAGCACACCCGCGGCCGGAAGGTCTACGGCGGCACGAAGCAGTTCCTGCCGCTCCGCGTGAACCACGGCGGCGTCATGCCGATCATCTTCGCTCAGTCGCTGATGCTTTTCCCGGGCGTCATGTTCGGCTGGCTCGACGGCACCGTGAACGGAAATGAGGCGGCGGAGGGCGTGACCGGCAACACGATCCGGTTCTTCAACACGGAGTTCGACCCGAACGCCGCCGGCTTCCTGTACGTGCTGACGATGGTGGCGATGATCTTCTTCTTCAGCTACTTCTGGACTACCGTCCAGTTTAATCCGAAGGAGATGAGCAATCAGCTCCGCGACTACGGATCGTTCGTGCCGGGGCTCAGGCCGGGTAAGCGAACCGCCGAGTACCTGGAGAAGGTCATGAAGCGGATCACCTTCGTCGGTGCCGCCTTCCTGTCGGCAATCGCGATCATCCCGACGGTCATTACCGCCTCGATGGGCATTCCGTTCCAGGTGACGGCCTTCCTTGGCGGCACGGGCTTGCTGATCGTCGTCAGCGTCGGCCTCGACATGGTCCAGCGGATCGAGGCGAACCTGCTCATGCGTGACTACGGCGGCTTCCTCGCGGACGATCCGAAGATCCGCAACAAGCGCATCCGCGGTCGACAGTTCTAGTTGGGACGTAGGAGCGAGGAAGTAGCACGTAGGCAGATGCCTACGTTCGCCACCTCTGCCTCCCTCCTACCTCCTTGCTCCTACTTCCCTCTGTTCATGATCATCTACAAGAGTCCGCGCGAGTTGGAGCAGATGCGTCTGACGGGCTACCACGCCCACCACATCCTGCGGAAGATGGCGGAGAAGGTGACGCCCGGTGTCACGACGGGCGAGCTCAACGACGTCTGCCGCGATGAACTCGAACGCGTCGGCGGCATCGGATTGTCGAAGAATTATCCGACGTACAAGCCCGGCGAGGGCTATCCGTCCGAGAGCTGCATCAGTGTTAACGATGAGATCGTCCACGGCATCCCGGGCAGTCGAAGGCTCAAGGAGGGCGACATCGTCACGCTCGACCTGGCGATGAAGCTTGGTGACTACTGCGCGGACAATGCGATCACGGTGGGTGTCGGTCGGCTGCCGCCTGAGCGAAAGAAGCTGCTCGATGTGACACGGGAGACGCTCGAGATTGCCATCCAGCGGGCGAAGCCGGGAGTTCGGTGGAGCGATGTGGCTCGCGAGATGCAGCGATATGCGGAGCGAAAGGGCTACGGCGTCATCCGTGACTTTGTTGGTCACGGCATTGGTCGCAAGATGCACGAGGATCCGAAGGTGCCGAACTACACCAATGCTGAGCAGCGGAAGTCGGATTTCGTGCTGCGGCCCGGGATGACCTTTGCCGTCGAGCCGATGTGCGTCGTCGGTAAGCCGGACACGAAGACGCTCAGCGATCAGTGGACGATCAAGACGAAGAAGCAGAAGCCCGCAGCACACTTCGAGCACACACTGGCAATATCGGAAAAGGGTTGCGAGGTACTGACAGATGGTCGCCTGCCGGCGGGGATGAATCGTGACGCAGCGGAAATGCGCTTTAAGACGTCGGCTCCGTCAGCTCAGGCGGCTTAAGAACCTGTTGCCGGACTTGCCGGCGACAGGTTTGGCTGCCTATAAACCCGTCCGCCCGATCTGCGTGAGCAGACCGGGCGTCTTTCCCGCCTCTGCCACCTCACCTGCCCGTCATGAAGGTTCGTTCCAGCGTCAAGCGTATCTGCGAAAACTGCAAGGTCGTCCGCCGAAAAGGCGTCGTCCGCGTCATCTGCACGAACCCGAAGCACAAGCAGCGGCAAGGCTGAGGTGGAAGGAGCCAGGAGCTAGTAGCTAGGAGCTAGTTCCAGAGGCCGGACTCTTCATTCTACTGGCTCCTAGCTCCTGGCTCCTAGCTCCTCTTCATCATGCCCCGCGTCGCCGGCACTGACATTCCGAACAACAAGAAGGTTCATATCAGCCTTCGGTACATCTACGGCATTGGGCCGGTCAACGCGCTCGACCTTTGCAAGAAGGCCGATGTCGATCCCGATAAGAAGGCCAGCGATCTGACCGAGGATGAGCTGGCCCGTATGGCCACCATCATCGACGACGACTACCCGGTCGAGGGTGTGCTTCGTCGTCAGGTTCAACAGAACATCCAACGCCTCCGGGCGATCCAGAGCTACCGCGGCGAGCGTCACCGCCGCGGCCTGCCCGTTCGCGGGCAACGCACCGGCAAGAACGCCCGCACCCGGAAGGGGCCGCGGAAGACCGTCGCCGGCAAGAAGGGCGCTAAGTAGCGGAATGATGAGTGATGAGTTGCAGAGTGATGAATCCAGAGGCGAAGCCTTCCGGCACTTACCACTTTGTCACTCAGCAGTCATCATTTTGCTCGCGGCTAGGACCGTGTGGTCCGTCGAACCGTAACTCGAAGCAACTGATCCACCCATGGCAAAGACTCAACGTCCCAGCGGCAAGAAGAAGGCAAAGCGCGGCGTGACCCGCGGGCTCGCGTTCGTCAACGCGAGCTTCAACAACACCATCGTTACCCTCACCGATCTCAACGGCGAGACCATCTCCTGGTCGAGTGCCGGTGCCGTCGGCTTCAAGGGCGCCCGCAAGAGCACCCCCTTCGCCGCCGGCCGCGCCGCGGAGAAGGCGGCGAACGAGGCCCGTCGTCAGGGTCTTCAGGAAGTCGACGTTCGCGTCAAGGGCCCTGGTGCCGGCCGCGAGCAGGCGATCCTGAACTTGCAGAACGCGGGACTTCGTGTCTTGACGATCGAAGACACGACGCCGATCCCTCACAACGGCTGCCGGCCGCCCAAGAAGCGGCGTGTCTGATGCGTCTAGTCGCTTACACGATCGCTCTCGCTGCAGCCTTCGTCGGCTGCTGTGTCTTCTTCGCGAGTGGTTTTGTAGTCCAAGAGCTGGCTGACACCCTGAAACCGCGTCGGCATGGTGCTCTAATGATGCTCGTGTCCGCAGGCGTCGGGATCGCCATCGTCGCATTCTTCTTCAGGTCCATCGGGACATCTAACAAGGCAGCTGCGGACCTACCAAGACGACGCGGCTTCGAGGTCCTGCCACCGGTGCAGGACAAGCAAGCAAAAGAGGCGGATTCAACGAGGTGAACCAGCAGATGGCCCGCAACGGTGCGGGCGACAACGGTTTGCAATTTGAATTGGCCACAGACTGAGAAACCCACAACCCTTTAGCAACAGCTATATGAGCAGCAAAATCAAATGGCGTGGCCTGGAACTTCCCGGCTTGGTCGAGCTCGACGAGAGCGTCTCGAACGACACGTTCGGCCGCTTCACCGCCGAGCCGTTCGAGCGTGGTTTCGGCACCACGGTCGGCAACTCGCTCCGCCGGATTCTGCTCAGCAGCATTGAGGGTGCCGCCGTCACCCGTGTGAAGCTCAAAGGTGCCGACCACGAGTTCTCAAGCCTGCCGGGCGTGATGGAGGATGTCACGGACATCATCCTGAACGTCAAGAGCCTCATCATCACCAGCGACGCCGTCGGCGAGGGGCCGCAGGTCCTGACGCTCCGCGGCGAGTCGGCCGGCGAGCTGACGGCGAGCAGCATCGAGTGCCCGGAGGGCGTCGAGGTGCTTAACGATGATCTCGTCCTCGCGACGCTAACAGAAGACGTCGAGTTCGAGATGGACCTGACTGTCGACATCGGCCGCGGCTACAAGACGGATAAGGAGCACATCGCCGCCGCTGAGGAAAGCGGTGAGGCCGAGACTGGCTTCATCTACCTCGACTCCAACTTCAGCCCCGTTACCCGCGTTCGCTACAACACCGAGGCCGCCCGCGTCGGTCAGCGAACCGACTACGACCGCCTCGTTCTCGAGGTGTGGACCGACGGCACCGTCAGCCCGGAGTTGGCTGTCGTCGAGGCTGCAAAGATCCTCCGCAAGCACCTCAACCCGTTCGTCCAGTACTTCGAGCTGGGCGATCAACTCGCCAGTGAGGAAGCGGTTCAGGGATTGCAGGAAGCCCAGCAGGCGACCAGCGCCTCGTCGGCTGCGGTCGATCCCGACCTCGAGAGCAAGCTCGGCATGACCGTGCAGGAGCTTGATCTCAGCGTTCGGGCGAACAATTGTCTGGAATCAGCTCGCATCAACAGCGTCCGCGAGCTTGTCCAGCGGACGGATAGTGATCTACTCAAGGTCCGTTCGTTCGGCAAGACGAGCCTCCGGGAGGTCAAGCGTCGCCTGGCCGACATGGGCCTGTCGCTCGGAATGGACCTCGAAGCTCTCAAGAACGGCGGCCCGGCTGCCGGCTTGAACCCGCAGGCGATTGACGCTCCCGCCGCTGAAGGCGATTTTACCGACGGCTACTCGATGCCTGATGACGACGATGAGGCCGAAACGCCCGCCGACGCCACCACCGATCTGGCTTGATCCGCTGCCTACGCTTCCTGCCCGCCTCTCGACCCCCCTTACCTCACCGACATGCGCCACCGCAAACGCGGCCGACAGCTTTCTCGCGACACCGAGCACCGGATCGCCCTCCGCCGCAACATGGCCCAGAGCCTGTTCGAGCATGGTCAGATCACGACCACGCTGCCGAAGGCTTTGGAGGTCCAGCCATTCGTTGAAAAGCTCATCACCCGGGCCAAGACTGACAACGTCGCTAATCGGCGTCTCGTCGTCAGCCGGCTGCGGGATCGACGCCTAACCGACGCCGATCAGGAGTTCGTCCTGAACGAGAGCGGCACGCACCGGACGGTCGTGCAGAAGCTCTTCGCCGACGTCGCTCCGCAGTATGCTGATCGCCAAGGCGGGTACACCCGGATCATCAAGACCGCCAGATATCGCATCGGCGACGGAGGCGATTTGGTCGTCCTTCAACTTGTCGGCAGCGAGCACGAGGCGGAGCCGACCGGCACCGTCCGTAAGAGCCAGGGCCTGCGTCGCCGTCGGGCGGAGCGGCGCCGCGAGTTTGCTAACAAGGTTCTCAAGAGCAAGGCGGCCCCGGCAAAGACCGAGTCGTCGGAACCGGCAGAGGCAGCTGTCGAGGCTTGAGCGACTCGAAGCCGTTGGAGAACACTGATGGCCGCCGCTTCCTGCTCGGGTGCGGCGGCCTTCATAGGATCTTGACGTATCGTCAGCCTGGGCTAGGTTCAAGCCTATTGGACAGCCACTTGCGTGCAGCCCGTTCGGGTTTCGTGTAGGTTGAATGACTCAAGTGGCATCGGCCACGCGTCCCGCGGAACGGGACGGCACCGCCCCGAGACCGTGTGACTCAACCGATCGACTTGCCTGAAGCCACTGCACCTGCCGCCGACGTCTTGGCCACCGCTCAATTGAGCGTCGGGGTGCTCGATGAGCTACCAGATGTCCCGGCTGCAGGCGTCGTCAGGCCAGGTTGGGGTGAGGCGATCGTGATGCGTCTGGAAGAGGCGATCATCTGGGCGGACCGTGTGCTCATCGAGCCGTTCCTCGGGCCGTTGATGCTCTGGAGCGTCCTGGGGCTCTACCTGCTGACTCTGCTGATCGTCGCGATTTACGGCCTGCACCGGTACAAGCTGGTCTACCTCTATCGCAAGTACCGCCACAACGCGCCCGTCGCGTCGAAGCTGCCCGACACGCTGCCTTACGTGACGGTCCAGCTGCCGATGTTCAACGAGGACCTGGTCGCGGAGCGAGTCATCGACGCCGCCTGCAAGCTCGATTGGCCGCGACATCGCTTCGAGATCCAGGTGCTGGACGACTCTACGGACGGCTCGGCCGCTATTGCGGAGGCGGCAGTCGAGCGATGGAAGGCCCAGGGCATCGACATCAGCTACCACCATCGGACGATTCGCACCGGCTACAAGGCGGGGGCGCTTGCCGAGGGAATGAAGGTCGCCAAGGGGCAGTACATCGCCATCTTCGATGCCGATTTCGTCCCGCCGACGGATCTGTTGTACGACGTCGTTCCGCACTTCAACGATGACAAGGTCGGCATGGTGCAGGTGCGCTGGGATCACCTCAACCGCGATGCCTCGCTTCTGACGAAGTCGCAGGCCATCTTCCTCGACGGTCACTTCGTCATTGAACACACCGCCCGCAACCGCAGCGGCCGGTTCATGCACTTTAACGGCACGGCGGGCGTCTGGCGTCGGGAAACCATCGGCGACGCTGGCGGCTGGCAGCACGACACGCTGACGGAAGATCTCGATCTGAGCTACCGGGCGCAGATGAAGGGGTGGCAGTTCGTCTACCTGCCCCAGCACGCGGCCCCCGCGGAGTTGCCGCCGGAGATGATCGCCTTCAAGCAGCAGGCACACCGCTGGACGAAGGGCAGCTTCCAAACTGCGATCAAGCTGTTGCCGCGTATTCTCAAGAGCCCGACGCTGCCTTGGCAGGTCAAGAGCGAAGCCTTCTTCCACCTGACGAATACAGCGGTCTACCCGCTGGTCGTCATCATGACGCTCTTGATGTACCCGGCCTTCATCTTGAGCGAAGCGCCGCTGAAAGATCACCCGATCGGCACGTTCCTGTTCGGCTTCACGCTCTTCGTCGTCGCCTCGTGCAGCACGGCGACGTTCTTCGCGTTCGCGCAGAGTGAGCTGTTCGGCCGCAAAGTGGGCTGGCGGTCGCTGCTCTACATGCCGTTCATCATGGCGCTGGGTGTCGGTCTGAGCTTGAACAACACGCGTGCGGTTTGGGAAGCGATCTGGACGCGTCGCCAGTACAAGAAGGGCGGCCCGGTGGTCAATGAGTTCGTCCGCACGCCGAAGTATGCGACCAACAACGCGGTCAAGCGGCAGTTCAATACCGACAACGTCGACCGCGAGCAGGCCGATGCGATGAAGAAGGCCAAGAAGGAAGCGGGCAAGAAGGGCGGTTTTTGGTCGCTGAAAACGCTCAGCCTGCCGATCGTCGAGTGTGCGTTCGGCGTTTACCTCAGCTCGTTCGTCTTCATCAGCGTGGTCTATGGCTACGCGAGATTCACGTTGCCGTTCCTGGTGCTCTTTGCGTGCGGTTATTTCTACGTCGGCATCAGCAGCCTCGTGATCTTGTGGCGAATGCACCAACAGCGGATGGCTCAAGCGGAAGCGCTTGCACAAGAAGCAGCGGTCGGTGCCGGACCTGGAATCTAAGACAGGTCCCGCTGCGCCTGATTGGCGGTAGCTGGCGGAACGTCGTCCGCCCACTTACCTCGCTCCGTCACCCTGAGCGAGGCTAGGAGACTTGCCTTTGGAGCAGCAATCCAGATGAGATCGCTCGCTGCAACTGAGATGACGCAGTCGAACGCGACAGCTCGCGTTTCACCTTCGCAACCGAATTGGTTCAGAAACCAAGTTCGTGCCGTCGTCGGCGAAGCGTCGGGAGCATGTCCGCGTACTGCGGCTCGTCGATGAGGTTCCGCGACTCGCACGGCTCGTTGTCGAGGTCGAACAACACTTCGGCGGCGTGCGTCCCGGCGTGGTTGGCGTACCATTGGTATTTGAGCGAGCCACGCTTGATCATGAGGTTCGTGCCGCCGAACTCGCTTGTGACTTCATCATCGCGATGGAGGCTGTCGCCCCGCATGAGTGGCAGCAGCGATTCACCATCGAGTGAGTATCCCTCCGGTGGCGAAACATCGGCGGCTTCGCAGAGGGTTGGGAACAGATCGAGCAACGACACGTTCTCCGTCACACGCCGTCCGATGCAGTGCCACGACTCGCGAAGCTTGCGCGGCGGGCGGACGATCAGCGGCACACGGGCGCTGCCTTCGAAGAACTTTTGCTTCTCCCACACGCCGTGCTCGCCGAGCATCTCGCCGTGGTCGCTCGTGTAGACGATCCACCAGTCATCAAGGTCTTGGCCGAGGTGTTCGAGGTGGCGGCAGTAGCGGGCGTAGTCGGTGTCGAGCTCGTCGATCATGCCGTAGTAAGCCGCGGTCGCTCGGCGAACGTCGCGAGCCGTCACCTCTTTGTCGATGCACCGACTGCCCAGGAACGGGTGGTCGAAGACGGGCTGGTCGTAGTTCGGCTCGACGCGGTTCAGGTAGTACGTGAACCGACTTTCGTCGGTGAAGTAGGGGTAGTGCGGCCGATTGAGGCTGAGCATCAGCATCAGCGGCTTGTGTGACGCGGGCCGGTCGTAGTACGGATCGGCGAAGAACTGGTGCGTCATGAGACGCGCGCCGTGGAGCGCGTTGGCATCGACGTCGTGTGTGCCGTAGCCGCGGCCGACGCCCGCCCGCAGGACTTCCTTGGCGTCGGACCATTTGCCGAGGCCGGGATCCTCAGGTGGCCGACGCGGTTCGAGCAGGTCCCGGTGCGGGTCGCCGATGGTGGTGTCGAGGCCGATGCGTTGGGTCCAGCCCTGCATGGGGTCGGGGCCCATGTGGTGGAGCTTGCCGGCGCAGACGGTTTCGTAGCCGGCTTGGGCGAGTCGGCGGGCGAAGGTCATGCTGCCCGGCGGCAAGTCCTGGCCGTACCGCTCGACGCCGCAGGTGCGTGGCCGTTGGCCGCAAGCCATCGCTTGGCGACAGGGCACGCAGATCGGGCTGGGCGAGTAGGCATTGTCGAACGTGACGCCGGTTGCTGAAAGCTCGTCGAGGAACGGCGTGCGGATGACGTCGTTGCCCGCGAACCCGGCCACGTCCGCCCGATGCTCGTCGGACATGAGGAACAGGATGTTCGGCCGCTTCGACATCACGCGCCTTCCAAGCAGAAGCGGACAAGGTCATCGACGTGCGCCGTGGCGAGGCACTCGACGGTGTCAGCGGCGCCGTAGTAGATCTTCACCTCGCCGTCGTCCTCGAGGATCATGCCGCCGGGGAAGATGACGTCGTTGCGGAAGCCCTCGCACTCTTCGGGCGTCTCAGGCGACAGCAGTGGCTCCTTCGCCATCGCGACCACCTTCGACGGGTCGTCGAGGTCGAGCAGCATCAGGCCCGCGTAGTAGGTTTTGGTCCATTTCGGCTCCCAGCCGCGCTTGCCGAGGCTGGGGTCGACATGGACGCCATGGAAGGTGGTGAGCCAGCCCTCGTCGGTTCGCACCGGCGGGGCGGCGGGGCCGATCTTGTCATTGGCAAAGGGCACCTCGTCGGCACCGAGGACCAGCCGCGTGTCGCCCCAGCGGCGAAGGTCGCTCGATCGACTGAGCCAGACGCTGAACTTGCCCGCGTTCATGTTCGCGCCGCCGTAGTCGTTGAACGGCCGCTCGAGTCGGACGTAATCGCCGCCGATCTTCTCAGGAAACGCGACGAAGTTCCGGTTGTCGGGCGCGCTGAGGTGAACGACGTCCCACGAGTCGAAATCATCCGTCCACGCCATGCCGCCGCGCAGGCCGTGGCGGGTATCAACCGCGAAGCACATCAGCACGCGGCCATCGATCACCGTCAGCCGTGGGTCGTAGAACCGCCGAAGCTCCTGCTCTGCGTCGCGGCCGGGGTAGAAGTCGCAAACGAGCTGGCGGGCGGCGTCGGCAGTGATGCACGGCGCGGGCTTGACCTGCCAGTGGATGCCGTCGTCGCTCGTGGCAAGGCCGAGGTTCGTCTCGACGAACGTGGGCACACCCGGCGACTCGGCGACATCATTGCGGAAGACGCAAACGTATTGGCCATTGTACTTGACGACGCCCGCGTTGAAGACGAGCGACGCCGGGTACGGCACGTCCTCGGCGGTCAGGATCGGCGACGGGTGACGAGTCAGAATTGGCATACGGCAGTCTTAGTCGGCGTGTGGGCGAGTGATGGTCAGGTTGTCGAGCGTGAGGTGGTTGCGCACGGTCCGCAGGCCGAAGCGGCCGGTCGTGTATGGGTTCTGATCGTTGATGGTAAAGATCGGCTTGCCGTCGAGGCGATACTCGACGCGGCTGCCGTCGGCGAGAAGGGACACGCGGTACGTGCGATTGGGCTCGATCACCGGCGACGACAAATCGTGCTCTGCAAGCAGCGGGCGAAGCTCCGCGTCGCCGATGTAGCGTCGGAAACGCGTCTTCGTGTTGTCGTGTCCGCCGAAGCCGACGTAGTAGCAGCGAAGCGGGTGGTAGCTGTTGAATTGGCCGGTGCGTTCGACGTCGAAGAACTCGCCGCGGCTATCCGTTGCCATCCAGAAGCAGTTGAGGTCACTGACGCGGTCGGTCGGCCCGCCAGCGTCGACGGCGGTGACGTCGTACTCGATGAGCAGCGGCCCGGTGAACTTTTCGGACAGCCAGATCGTCGCCCCGGCGGGCACGTCGACGACGAGCTTGCCGTCGCGGATAGCAACGTCGCCAGCGTCTTCGAGCTCGATAGTAAAGTCGTCGAGGGCGTTGACGTTGTTGAAGGTCTGCTGATACAGGACTGGTGTAGTCGTCGGCTTCACGTCGACGGGCGGGTCGTATGGCATCGTCGGCTGCGTCGTCGGCGACACGAAGTCGCTTGTTACTCGCTCTACCGCTTCGCTGCCGAGCCGCGCTTCGAGCTGGTGCAGGAAGAGCGACCGCGGTTCTACGGCACCGTCGAGCGAGACGAACAACGACGCGTCATCGCCCGCAACAGATGGATGATCCGGCAGTGGGGTGATGCCATTGAGGCTACTGCGGTAGCCGAACCAGTTGGCGAGCCACGTTGCGCGCTCAGGTTTCGGATCGACGAAGCCGGGCCGGCCGACGAAGCGGTTGATCGAGCCGGGAGGGCTCATGAGCAAGATGGCCGGCGCGTCGCTGTTCCAGAACGTGAAGGTCGCCGCCGTCCAGCCGTGGCCGCTGCCGCTCGTGCCGCGGTTGCCGGCGGCAAGCGACGCACGAGGCGGGCCATCAACGGTGACGTTGTCGTACAGGCCGCCGGTGTTCCACTGGCCGTGCGGTTCGACGAAGCTGAAGCCGCCGCGGGCGACGCAGTCGAAGTAGACGTTCGGCCCGGGTGCCCATCGCGTGAAGGTGAAGTCGTGCCGACCGTACTCGCTCTCACAGCGGGCGACGAGCACCCGCTGGCCGTTCATCGTAAAGGCGTAGCGGCGGCGGCCGGTGATGCGAGACACGGGCTGGAGCGACTTGCAGTCGATGATCGTCACGAAGCTCGCGGACGGTGCGACGGCGACGGTGGAACCGGACAGGTGCAGGGCGGTCACGTCACGGACCCAGGCATTCGTGACGCGGTCGAGCTGAACGCCGGTGCGGGCATGTTGCTCGTCGGCGTAGTACGTCGTGCCGCTCGTCTTGTCGGTAGCGATGACGCTCGGGTCGAACTCGCTCTTGATGCGAAGCGACTCGACGCCGACTCGATCAATCTCGTTTGTCAGGTCGTAGTGCGTCACATACGCCGGCCGCTTATCGTCGACGGCGACGATCAGCGGAGCATCGAGCGTGATCGTGTTGCCGTCGATCGCGTCGATGATGCGGATGTACCGCATCGTCGACTGCTCGATCGTCCAGTTCTTGCCGCGGACGACGCCGTCGGGATCGGCGGCCCCTTCGCTGAGCTTGTCCATGCCGATGCTCGCGAGCCACTCGGGCGTCGACGGGCGGACGAGCAGCACGCGATCACCGACGGAGAAGCCGCTCGCATCGGCGACCGAGATCTGCTTTTGCTTGGCCGGCAACGAAGCATCGGCGGGAACGAGCACGTCCTGCCGTGTGTCGGCTTGTTCCTCGAAGCGGGCACTGCCCGGACCGCGCACGAAAATGACCACGTGCGGCTCACGTTTCGTCGGCACGAGGACGGTGCCGTCGTCGCCAGAACCTTCGCCACGCAGGACGACGCCGCTGCGACTGAGCATGAGCGTCTCGCTCACCTCATACCGGCCGGCCTTGAGCAGGACGGCACCGCGGAAGCCGCTGTCGTTGTGCGGAAGCTGTCCGACACGGTCGATCGCCGCCTGAATGCGAGTGTGATTGTCGCCAGCAACCGGCTCCAGCGTCTCGACGACCTCGACCTCCGGCAGCGGCTCGGCACCGGCGGCATAACCGACGGCAGAGTAATCTGGCACGTCCGCCAGCACCTCTTCGACCGTCGACTCGTCCGCCCCTACGATTGAGGCGACGCACAGCAACAAACTCACCCGCAGGGCGAGGCTCGTGGCAAAGGACATCAGGATTCCTATTCTTCGTTGTAGTAGTCGAACTTGTCGAGGTAGTTGCCCGCCCCGATGCTGCTGGCCGAACCGTCCATGCGACCGGTCAAGACAGAGCCGTGCCGCGGGCCGAGATCGGCGTCTTCGCTCTTGCCGGCGACCATGTTCCAGGCGACGAAGCTTGCACCGCGATCGCCCTGCACGACGTCGGCGACGTTAGCTGCACCAAGGCTCGAGTAGAGCGCGTCGAAGAGAAGCCACTGATCCGATTTGAGATCAATCAAGCGAAGGAACTGAGACTCGTTCGTCGGGACTGCCACCGTGCCGGAGTAGCTCGCGTATCCGTTGGTCGTCAGCCGGTACAGGTACGAACCGCGGCCGCGAAAGAAGAGATCGGTACGTGGATCGTCAGTGTATGCGATCGACGGGCAGAACTGGTCGGCTTCGTACTCCATGCCGTACGGCTCGAGCACTTGGTAGTTGTTCTTGTAGACGCCGCCCGTCGGCCCGTTGGGCAGGCGAGGGCGGAGCTTGAACCAGCGGTCGAGAACCGCCGTGTTGCCTTGGGCCGTTATCGTGTTGGGATCCGGCAGATACCCCCGGTTGTCTCCGCCATAGAAGTTGTACATCAGCGTGACCTGGCGGATGTTCGACAGGCACGCAACCTTCTGGGCGGAGTTGCGGACGCTTTGCAGCGTCGGCAGCAGGATCGAGACGAGCAGCGCGATGATGCCGATGACGACGAGCAGCTCGACGAGCGTGAAGCCGCCTCGGCGGCGAGTGGAAGTCGGACAGTTCATGGGTTCCTCCTTAGGAAGTCTGAGGTTGGGTGCGAAGCAAAATCAATCTCCCGCTGCTACTCTGCGATGACGCGGCGAATCACAACGTCGTCGACGACGAGCTCGAAGTTGCTGCGGCCGTTGGTTAGGGCTAGACGGCTGAACGCCGTCGTCGCACCGATGTCGGCAAGGTCGACGTCGCTCGACGTCTCGCCCATCGTCACGTTCGCCAGCAGCCGATCACCATCACGGCGGAGGACGATGGAGATGTCGCGTGCCTCGTCGGCAGGCGTTGCTTGTCGAAGCGCCAGCGGCGGCACCTTCGTGCCGAGCATCTTGGTCGTCGGGCCGAGGCCGACGTATTGGTTCTCGCCCGTCGGAAGATAGAGAGCGGCCCCGGCGTCGCCGTCGGTCAGCGTGATCCGCAGCGTGTCGCGGCTGTCGGCAATGCTGCCACGCTCGCCTTCGCGAACCGTCAGCTTCATGGCAACTTCCAGGCTTTCGCCGTCCTCCAGCGTGACCGCCTCAAAGACGCGGACGATGCTGTCGAAGAACTTTTCTTCGCCATCCGCCTCCGTGAGAACGAGCACACCCGAGTCGTCGGCATTGATTGTCTTGGCTTCAGGCCCCGTCCAGCTCCACCAGCCGGACGAGCCGAGCTGAGCCTCGTTGCCGGAGGCGACCACTGCCTCGCCCGAGAAGTCGTCGTGAACGATTGCGGCCTCATCCGCAACAGCCGCGGATGTGGCTAGTGCAAAACATGTGGCGGCTGTAGTCAGATAACGACGATGAAGACTGAAGTTGGTCATGGAAGCTCCTCGCTTGCTGCATCAGGCGCAGACGGCACCTTTGCATTCGAAGTCGGACGATGCCCGCACCACCATTTCGGGTTGGGCCAGTGTGCTTTCCGGTTCCTCGTTCCGCTCGACCTCATCGAGCATCCGGAGCACGTTGCGACTCAGCGTCGGCATGTCCTGGTGGACGCTGGTCAGCCGCGGGTGGACATAGTCGCACCAGTCGCGGTCGTTCGTGCCGATGACCGCAATGTCTTCACCCGGTCGGCAGCCGAGGGCGTCGAGCTCGCGGTAGACCGAGTAGATCAGCGTGTCTTCGTAGAGAAGGATGGCCGTCGCACCAGCTTGGACGACTTGCCGCGTGGCCCGCTGCACGTCTTCCTCCTCGGGGCCCGCGAATGCGAGCAGGTCGCGGTCCGGTCGAAGGTTGTGCTGCATCGACTGCTCGATAAAGGCGACGCGGCGAGCTTCCCACGCTCGCACGTAGCGGTCGCCGCCGCAGCGGTGGAGGTAGCCGATGCTGCGGTGGCCGCGACTGAACGCGTGCTCGACCTGGAGCCGGACGATCTCGTTGTCGTTCGGCAGGACGCCGCAGCCGGGGAACGCGGTCAGGTTCGGCAACAAGTGGACCATCGGGTTACCCGCCGCCGCCATCTCGTGTGCCTCAGCCGCCTCACGGTCGCTCAGCGCGAGCGTGATGATCGACGACTGCGACTTGCCGCGAGCGACGGTCCGCATCTTCTTCAAACCCTCGCCGGAGGCAGACAGGTGCGTGCGGACGGATCGGCCGCTGCAGGCGACCTCGCTGACGAGCACCCGCAGCAGTTCGCTGTGGAACGAGCCCGCCGCCAAACCGCGATGGTCACCGCCATAGACGATCTCGACCTGCGGCAACGTCGTGGCACTGCGGAACAGCCCACGCTTGGGCCTCGCTTCAATGAGACCTTCCGCCTGAAGCCGCACCACTGCGCGGTCGATCACCGACTGGCTGACGCCGAAGTCGCTCGACAGCTGACGATAAGAAGGCAGCTGCTCGCCGATCTCCGTCGTCGCCAGCCGCGACCGGAGCGAGGCTTCTACCGCGGTGGCCTTGCCACGCGACGAGCCCGCGGCGACGGCAGAAGATGAACGCTGGAGGCGAGTCATGATGAGACGGTTGCGTCGAACTGTACCGTACAGAAGATTGCAGTGCAAGAGGGCGAGGCGAACCTGCAACTAAAAGAAGGGTCAGGCGTTGATCCTCTTGCAGACCGTGCCGTCGGCGTGTATCGTGCAGTCATCGCGGCGGTCGTCGCGTTTCCATCCCGTCTCACTTCCCAGGAGGAACCATGCTCACCAAACTCTGCTCATTCAGTCTCGCCACCTTCGCCGGCGCAGCGGTTGCCCAAGGCGCTGTGGTCGTCAGTGACGACTTCAACGGCACGACTTCCGTGCCCGCCGGGTACTCGGTCGAGAACAGCGGCACGCTCGCGATCGTTAACGACACACTGACCGACTTTGCGACGGATTCGCTCCAGTTCAACCCGAGCACGACGTTTGAGATCCTCGAGCGATCGTTCGCCAACCAGCAGGTTCTGCTGCCGGGCGACATGATCGAGGTCTCGTTCGACCTGAACTACGACGGCAGTCTTCCCAATAGCGGCACCGGCTTTCGCTTCGGCATCGGCGACGGCAGCGTCGGCACTGCGGCGGGAAGTGCCGAGGGGTACACCGTCTCGGTCGGCACCGGCAACTCGGACGGCCTGGCCATTTTCGACAACAACGCCGCCACCACCGTAACGAACGTCGGCGGCACGTCCGTCAACATCAGCGGAGCGGCCACCGGCACCGCCAATCTCGTCGGCGGTGAAGTCGCCTCGCTCGGCCTTACGATCACGCGCACCGCCACGGGCCTCGACTTCCTTGCGACCTACAGCGACGACGACGGCATCGCGACCCGCTCGGCCTCGGTCATTGGCGGCGACGTCAACTTCAGCGAGATCGCCTTCGTCACCCGCAACGCCGCCGCCTTCAACCTCGACAACGTCAACGTCACCTTCACGCCGATCCCGGAGCCGACGAGCGCGCTGGGCATCATCGGGGGCATCGGCCTGCTGGCCGCACGGCGTCGGCGGTAGTTGGCATCTCATCCTTCGGGATGAACATCCATCTGACTGACTTGCTCGGGGCGAGATGAAGCGTCTCGCCCCGAGTTTTCGTAAGGTGCGGCAAGAGAGGATACCGCGGCTTGTGGAACCAACCGTCCGCATTCTGACTCGCATGACGGCCGCGGTGGTCGTCGGCCTCGTCGCCGTGCTTGTCGCGGTCGGTTGGCTGTTCTCGCTGCTGTCGGCGACGACGGCTGAAATCTCAGAGGCGTCGATGGTCGCCGACCCGCGGCTGACGCTGGCGGGGACGGCCGCCTCGCCGGTGAGCGATGAGCAACCCGGCATCGGCGACGAGCCGCCGTTGCTCGCACCGCTGGTGGACGACGGCGAGCTTCCGCCCCTGGCCGATCGCCTGCCCGACGAGCCGCTCGTTTTGCGCGGCGTCGAGGGCGTCGGCCGGTACGGCGGCACGCTGCTGCGGGCGGCGACCAGTCCGGGCGACGTCAACGTCATTTCGTGGCGGCTCAGCTATGCCGCGCCCGTCCGCTGGACCGCGGGCGGCGACGACATCGTCCCGCACGTCGCCAAGTCACTGACGACGGACGACGGCGGCCGGACGTGGACCTTCACGCTCCGCGACGGCCATCGCTGGAGCGACGGCCACCCGCTGACCAGCGGCGACGTCCTCTACTGGTGGAACCACGAGATCCTCGACGACACGCTCGGCGGCGAGCCGCCGCATTGGATCCTCAACGGCGGCGAGGTACCCACGTTCGAGCGAGTCAGCGACACGATTTATACCGTCCGCTACGAGACGCCCAATAACCTGTTCCGCGAGATGGTGGCGTCCTTCGGCCACCAGATGTTCAACTCGCCGAAGCAATACAAGGAGCCGTTCCACCCGACGCTGGGTGACCCCGAAGTCATTGCCGAACAGCAGCGTGCCTTCTCGCTGCCGAGCCCGCGGGCGGTCTACGCGCACTTGAGCGGCACGTTCAACCCGGAACACCCGCGGCTGTGGCCGTGGATCTACCGCGAGCACCGCAGCAACCCGCCGCAGGTGTTCGTCAGGAACCCGTACTACTTTGCGATCGACGAGGCGGGGCGGCAGTTGCCATACGTCGACCGCGTGCAGTTCGACTTGCGTCGCGAGGACCTGATCCCGCTCGACGCCGCGGCGGGGCGGCTGTCGATGCAGTCGCGCCACCTGCGGTTCGGCGACTGGAGCGAGTACGCGACGAGGGCGCTGGAGGGCTTGATCCGACTGCTCGCCTGGCAGAACGCCAGCGGCAGCGACTACCTCGTCTACCCGAACCTCAACCGCCGCGTCGAGGCGGACAAGCCCGAGACGGCATGGAAGGCCAAGCTGCTGAACGAGCGCGACTTTCGGCGGGCTCTGTCGCTGGCGGTCGACCGCAAGGAGATCATCGCCGCCGAGTACAAGGACCTCACGAGGCCGTCGCAGATCGCGCCGGGGCCCGGCTCGCCTTACCACGACGAGTCGCTGGCGATGCTCAACGCCCAGCACGACCCGGCGGAGGCGGAGCGCTTGCTCGACGGCCTCGGACTGAAACGGCAGGGGGGCGGTGGCGGGATGCGGACGTTCCCGGATGGCTCGCCGATGGTCTGGTTCGTCGACTACACGCCGTTCACCGGCCGCGGTGCGGCCGACTTCATCGTCGACCAGTGGGCGAGCGTCGGCTTGCGTGTCGTCGGCCGCGAGCGGAGCCGGTCCCTGCTGAACCTGGGCCTGCGCGGGCGGACGATCGACCTGATGATCTGGTCGGGCGAAAGCGACTTCGCGCCGCTGGTGAGCCCGCGCAACTTCGTGCCGCACACGAACCAGTCGTTCTACGCCCCAGGCTGGGGCAACTGGCACAGCATGGGCGGCCACGGCGGGCGACAGGTCGAGACGAAGCAAGCCTTCCCGCCGCCACAGGACAGCCCGGCGATGCGGGCGATGGACCTCTACGCCAAGGCCCGCACCGTCGAGGACGAGGCCGAGCGTATCGCCATCTTCAAGGAGATGTGGCGGATCGCGGCCGAGGAGGTCTGGACGATCAACGTCAGCACAGCCCCGCCGGTGCCGGTGGTGGTCGACCCGGACCTGCGCAACGTGCCCGAGCGGGCGATCGCCGGCTACATCTACAACACGCCCGGCAACGCCGGCCTCGAGACGTGGTTCTTCGAGACCAAGAGCGACAGCGACGGGGCGATTGCACAAGCCCGCCAGAGCCTGATCGAGCCGACGCCGATGCCGCGGCCGGGTGGCCTGCCGCCGGATGACGTCGGCAGCTCCATCGCCGGTCGCCTCGCCGGGTGGATCGTGCCGCTCGCGGTCATCGGCGGCCTGCTCGTGCTCGGCCTGCGCTACCCGTTCATCGGCCGGCGCCTGCTCATCATGGTCCCGACGCTCGGCGTCCTGAGCGTGCTGATCTTCGCCGTCATCCAGGCGCCGCCGGGCGACTACCTGACCGCCCGACTCGCCGAGCTCGAGGAGTCGGGCAGCCCCAACGCGATGCAGCAGATCGACGAGCTGCGCGAGACGTTCCACTTCGACGAGCCGGCCGTCAAGCAGTACCTGCGGTGGTCGGGCCTGTGGTGGTTCACCAGCTTCGACGCCGCCGACCGCGGGCTGTTGCAGGGCGACCTCGGCACGAGCATGCAGACGGGCCAGCCGGTCGGGCTCATCGTCGGCGACCGCCTCTTGCTGACCGTCCTCATCAGTGCCGGCACGATCCTGTTCGTCTGGGCGGTGGCGCTCCCGATCGGCGTCTACTCGGCGGTCTACCAGTACAGCGCGGGCGACTACCTGGCGTCGCTGATCGGCTTCGTCGGCATGGCGGTGCCCAACTTCCTGCTCGCCCTCGTGCTGATGGCGCTGGCCGGCGTCAGCGGGTTGTTCAGCGCCGAGTACGCGGCCCAGCCGGAGTGGACGTGGGGCAAGGTGCTCGACCTGCTCGGCCACGTCTGGGTGCCGATCGTCGTCCTGGGCACCGGCGGCACGGCGGCGATGATCCGCGTCATGCGCGCCAACCTGCTCGACGAACTCAGCAAGCCGTACGTGACGGTGGCGCGCTCGAAGGGCGTCAAGCCCCTAAAACTCCTGGTCAAGTACCCGGTCCGCCTGGCGATCAACCCGTTCGTCAGCGGCATCGGCGGGCTTCTGCCGCAACTCGTCAGCGGCGGGGCGATCGTCGCGATCGTCCTGAGCCTGCCGACGGTCGGGCCGTTGCTCTTGGAGGCGCTGTTCCTACAGGACATGTACCTCGCCGGCAGCTTGCTGATGGTGCTGAGCCTGCTCGGCATCGTCGGCACGCTGCTCAGCGACCTTCTGCTCATGCTCGTGGACCCGCGCATCCGCATGGAAGGCGGCAGCCGATGACCGCCCCCACCGCGCCTGATGCAGGCAGCTACTCGCAGCTCACCCTCATCCGTCTCGCGTTCCTGCGGCACAAGCTCG
>CAYMAS010000050.1:0-25639 GCA_964388485.1 uncultured Tepidisphaerales bacterium
GGAAGTGCATTTCGATGAGCTTGGTGCCCTGGCCCTGGCACGACTCGCACCGGCCGCCCTTGACGTTGAAGGAGAACCGGCCGGGCTTGTAGCCGCGGAGTTTGCTCTCGCGAGTTTGGGAAAAGAGCTTGCGGATTTCGTCGAAGCAGCCGGTGTAGGTCGCCGGGTTGGAGCGTGGCGTGCGGCCGATGGGCGACTGGTCGATCTCGATGATCTTGTCGATCTTCGCGCAGCCGGCGATGCACTTGTGCTTGCCGGGCTTGGTGCGGGAGCCGTAGATCTTCCGCTTCATCGCGGGGAGCAGCGTCTGGTTGACGAGCGTGGATTTGCCGGAGCCGCTGACGCCGGTGACGCAGACGAAGCCGCCGAGCGGGAACTTGGCAGAGACGTTCTTGAGGTTGTTCTCGGTCGCGCCCTTGATCTCGATGGCGTTCTTGCGGTCGAGCTTGCGACGCTCTGTGGGCGTGTCGATCGTTTGTTTGTCGTTGAGGAACTGGATCGTGAGGGATTGTTCCTGGCTGAGGACGGCGGGCATGTCGCCCTGGGCGATGACGTTGCCGCCGTGGCTGCCGGCACCGGGGCCGATGTCGATGAGGTGGTCGGCGGCGCGGATGCAGTCCTCGTCGTGCTCGACCATGAGCACGGTGTTGCCGATGTCGCGGAGTTTGAGGAGGGTTTTAATGAGGCGGTCGTTGTCACGCTGGTGCAGGCCGATGGTGGGTTCGTCGAGGACGTAGCAGACGCCAACGAGCTTGGAGCCGACTTGGGTGGCGAGGCGGATCCGCTGGGCCTCGCCGCCGGAGAGGGAGCCGGTCTTGCGGTTGAGGTCGAGGTAGCCGAGGCCGACGTCGTGGAGGAAGCCGAGGCGGCTGGTCACTTCGCGTCGGATGGGGCCGGCGATGGCTTCACCTTCTGGGGAAAGGGTGAGGTTCTCGAAAAAGGCGAGGGCGTCGGTGACGTTCATCGTCGTGACGTCATTGATGGAGTAGCCGGGGAGGATTCCCGTGCCACGAACTTCCAGTTCGTGGTCCGACACGGACTGAAAGTCCGTGCCACGGGATTCGATGCGAACCGCCAGCGCTTCGGGACGCAAGCGCCTGCCTTCGCACGTCGGGCAGGCCTGCTCGCTCATGTAGCCGGCGAGGCGGTGCTTGACCCAGTCGCTCTCCGTGTCCTCGAATCGCCGTTGCAGGTTCGGCAGGACGCCCTCGAAGTAGGTGCCGGTGCCGAGGTCGCCGGCCTCAGCCGTGCCTTGGAGCAGCACCTTGAGGACTTTCTTGTCGATCTTGCTCGCCGGCTTGTAGTAGTCGATCTTGAAGTCGCGGCAGAAGGTCCGCAGGACGCGGCTGTAGTAGATATTCATCCGCTTGCCGTTCTTCCGCCACGGCTCGATCGCGCCGTTTTCCAGCGACAGCTCCGGGTCGGCGATGACGAGGTCGCCGTCGAACTCCTGAACGGTGCCCAGGCCGTGACAGTCCGGGCAGGCACCGTGGGGCGAGTTGAAGCTGAAAAGCCGCGGCTCGAGCTCGGACAGCGAAACGTGCGGGTGATCCGGGCAGGCGAAGTGCTCGGAGTACAGGCGATCCTTCCAATCGGAGCCTTCCGCAACGGTGACGATGACGGTGCCGCCGGTGAGCTTCAACGCCGCCTCGATCGACTCGGCGAGGCGGCCGCGGATCTCTTCCTTCATGACGATGCGGTCGACGACCGCCTCGACGTTGTGCTTGAACGTCTTCTTGAGCTTCGGCGGGTCGTCGGCCTTGACGTCCGTCACCTCGCCGTCGACCCGGGCGCGGACGAAGCCCTGCTTGACGATCGCGCCGAACGTCTCGCGGTGCTCGCCCTTCTGGTCGCGGACGAGCGGGGCGAGGATCATAAGCTTGCTCTTCTCCGGCAGCGTCATCACGTCGTCGACGATCTGCGACGCCGACTGCCCGCGGATGACGCGGCCGCACTCCCAGCAGTGCGGCGTGCCGGCCCGGGCAAACAGCAGCCGCAGGTAGTCGTAAATCTCCGTCGTCGTCGCGACGGTCGAACGCGGGTTGGACGACGAACCGCGTTGCTCGATCGCGATGGTCGGCGGCAACCCTTCGATGTCGTCGAGGTCGGGCTTTTGGAGCTGGTCGAGGAACTGCCGGGCGTAGGCCGACAGCGACTCCATGTACTTGCGTTGGCCCTCGGCGTAGACGGTGTCGAAGGCGAGCGTCGACTTGCCCGATCCGCTCAGGCCGGTGACGACGGTGAGCTTGTCGCGTGGGATGTCGAGCGAGATGTCCTTGAGGTTGTGCTCGCGGGCGCCGGTGATGCGGATCGACTTGGTCGGGTCGAGGCGGGTGGGGGGAGTTACGGCAGGAGCATCCACGCCGCGAGGGTAGACGTCGGCGGGCGGTACAGCAGCGGACTTGGTGCTCTCCATAGCGTCCGCGAAGTACGCCGCACGTTCGTCGTCGGTTCGGGTTCCGTCAACCTGCCGCACCGGCTAGCAGACGGTCTGCGACGCGTCGGACGCTGGCATCGTCAATCGTCGCGGCAACTTCTTCCAGCGGCATCCACTTCACCGCTAGTGCATCGTCTGCCGCCCCGACTTTCGTCACCTCGGCGACAAACAGATAGCGGACGTCAAAGTGCTCGTGTGCCGGTTCGTTCTTCTTCGGGTTCGCCGGAATCGGGTGGATGTCGAGGTCGAAGACTCTGCCGTCTCCGTTGACCTGCACAAGGCCTGTCTCCTCCTGCAGCTCCCGACGCGCAGCGGCTTCGAGTGAAGAGTCGGCCGCATCAACGTGACCGCCGGGCTGAAGCCAGCGGTCGAGCTTCGCGTGGTGGATCAGCAGCAACGAGCGACGATCAGGCGACAGCACGAAGGCGCTGGCGGTGAAGTGACCAGGCTCAAAATACGATCTAGCGAGGGCCGCTTCGCCGACATCGAGCAGCGAAAGCATTCGGCCCTGAGCGGGATCGTCAAATCGTGTCAATTCATCTCGAAGAAGTTGACGATCGGCATCGATCACCGGAGCAGTCCGTGCGGGTTCCACTGCTTCTCGAGCTCCAGCACCTCACCCGTCCGATCGATCTCGCGGCCGAGGTTCATGTAGAATTCGACCCGCCTGGCCTCGACCACGCTGGCGAGACAGTCGCTGAGTTCGAGCCCGCAGAATTCCAGAATCTGAGCGAGCCGTTGCGATTCAGCTTCGAGCGAAACAACCGCCTCATCGTTAGGCGACCCAGGCAATCCGCTTGGCTGAATCCACGGCATCGCCGAGTCTACGCCCGCTAGTCTTCTGGCCGCGCAAGGTCGAAGAACGCATCACTTATTCGTCGGCTGGCAGCGGGGTCGGCTGGGGCGTCGTTAGATCATCGAATTGCTCCTGAAGCTTTTCCTTTTCCCGTCGCAGCCGGTCGGCTTCGTCGATGAGCTTGTTGATCTCATCCTGGTAGGCCTGCATCAACTCGTAGTGAGCCTGGGCTGCCTCCTGCAGTTGGCGAGACCGAGGCAGAATGGTCCGCTCCCACTCCGCCCGCAGTGCCGCCAGCCGATCCTCCTCGCCGTCGTCCGCCGTAGCCGGCATCACCGCAGGTCGCGTCGCCGGAGCTTTGTCGGCACCAACGGGCGACAGGATCATCGTCACCTCCGTGCCCGCGGGTGGTGCGACATCAGGGTCCGTCTCCCACTCCAGCAACTCGTTGGAACTGCTGGCAAGGTCGCCGACGTCAATGACGGGGAACTCGAAGTTGACGAGTGACGCGATCTGACCCGTAGCGTCGGCTCCGTAGTAGACGTTGCCGTCCGTGCCGGTGTAGACGCGGCTGCCGACGAAGACGAAGCGGCGTGGCGGCATCGGCTGGCCCGTCTCGATGTTGCGGATGAGCCGACCGACCCGCTCGCGCCGGATCTTGCCGTTCTCGCTCCACTCCATCTCGATGCGCACCGGCGGCCCGGTCGGCGGCAACCACTGATCCGCGGCTTCCGAATACCGTAGCGGCTGCCCCGGTTCCATGCCGAGGCCGAGCAGTGCGGCATGAACGGCACTTGGGGTCGCGCGGGTTCGCACGAGCGCTTCGTGATCCGCCGTGCCCGCCACAACACAGATGAATTCGAGCGGCATGTCGACCCGCAACGCCTGCGACAGCACACGCACCTCTCTTCGATCGGGATCGACCTTGACGAGGTTCCGCGCCACGACATCTTGTGCCGGGGATATCGACGAACAGACAAACAATGCCGCGATTGCCATGCCGACAAGGAGAAACGTTCTCATGCGGCCATCTTATCAAAACAAGAACCACCGGCGTGTACCGGTGGGCGGGGCATCCTGCGCTAGTCTCGATGTCGACCATCCGTGGCCGCCAATCGGTACGCCGTCGCTTGGCGGCAGTTCACGCCCGTTCTTCGACGACCGGCCCGAACTGTCGTTGGAGCTTGTGGAAATAGGCAGCTCCCTCGAACCAACCGCCGAAGCAGGAGCGGCAGCGAATGATGGTCACGCCCAGGCGAATCTCCTCACCGTCGAAGCCACGCATCGTCAGGGTTCCGCCGTAGCCGAGCGGCACGCGCGTCGGCGAGATGAAGCCGGCAGCCCGAGGCTCGACGTCACGCAGGAAGAGGGTTCGCTCGCCGGTATGATTAGCGTCAGCATACAGGTCGAGCGTGATCTCCTGCCGGAGCGGCACACGATCGGGCCCGAGGCGACGCTCGTACTGCGACGGCGGCTTCGTCCGCCCGGTGGCGGCCGCCTCCATGGCGCTGAGGATCATGCCCGCCTGCTGCCGCAAGACGTCGCTTGGAACGGCAGCATCAGGCGTCGCGATTTGCGGATTGAGCCGCATTGGCTCGTGACTTGTGAAGTCGGCAGTCGGCGAAGCGTCGGTGGTCTGGCTCATAGCGTGTTCGGAAGGATCTGGGTATCAGCGGCCTCGAGCCGCGTTACCGAGATGTCCGATTCACCAAGGCCATCGACAACCGCACGGACTGCTTGCCGGTGGTCCGGTAAAGCTTGCTCGATCGCCACAAGCCGGTCTATCGCATGACTGGCGGCAGGATGCGAACCGGCAGGATCTGTCGTCCCCACTCCAACGCGGTCTGGTGATCCGGGTAGAACACATCGAGCTTGTTGCCCTTGATCTTCCCGCCGCGATCGATGACTTCGACGACCGCCCCGTCAGCCGCGCCGTAGCCGGGCACGATCAGTCGGGTGCCGAAGGGATAAAGCGACGTGTCGGCGGCCACGAACTCTCCGCCGTTGTAGTCGACCTTCAGGCCGCTCGCAGTGATGCGGGCCGCGCGTGGACCGCAGCAGCGGACGCACGGGCAGTAGGCGGTGACTTCCATCAACACGATCTCGCCGACTGTCGGCTCGATCGGCCGCTGGACCATTGTCGCCGTCGTCTCCACATAGACTTTCGGTAGCACCACGTGCTCCGGCGTCTCCTTGCCCGTTCCGACGAGCACGTCCTGAATCGGCCCCGCTTCTGGCTTGCCCGCGCTGGCACCGAAGAGCACGACCGTCGCCATCCCGGTCAAGAACACCATCGCCGGCCACGCTCGCCTGGCGAAACGCTTAATGCCGGTCAACGGCAAAGCGATATCATGTCCTTGAGGTGTCGCGTCCATGCGAGCGGTTCGATGTGCTGTCTGACGGAGCACGTCCTGTGCGTCCACTCAAAGTTTCGCACAGCAGGAGACGTCTGTCAAAGCTGACGCTGCAGACCGTATGAGCGGCCCTGCTACCGGTTCTCCGGGTTGTCATGCATTGAAGCGTCGACTTCGTGTTCTGCCGCGATGGGGCTGAGCGAGTCCTTGATGTTCGGAGCCTTCGGCTCGTACTTCACCGTCGACTGGTGCGGCTTGACGTAGTCGACGCAGTTGGCGAGGACGCGGCGGATCTCGGGGTTGTGGTAGATCGGGAATGTCTCATGGCCCGGGCGGAAGTAGAAGACCTTGCCGGCTCCACGCTTCCAGCCGACACCGCTGCGAAACACTTCGCCGCCTTCGAACCAGCTGATGAAGACGGTTTCGTCCGGTTCGGGGATGTCGAAGTGCTCGCCGTACATCTCAGTCTGCGGCAGCTCGATGTAATCCTTCTCGAGGCCAGCCGTCACCGGGTGGCCGGGGCTGACGCACCAAAGGCGTTCTTTCTCCGCCGCCTCACGCCACTTCAGGCCGCAGCCGGTGCCAAGCAGCTTCTTGAACGGCTTGGAGTAATGACCGCTGTGCAGCACCACGAGGCCCATGCCGGCCCAGACGCGCTGGACGACCTGGTCGACGATCTCGTCCTTCACCTCACCATGAGCCGCATGGCCCCACCAGGTCATAACGTCGGTCGATTCGATGATCTCCTTCGTCAGACCATGGTCTGGCTCGTCAAGCGTCGCGGTGCGGACGTTGACGGCGTCGCCGAGGTGCTCCTCGATCGCGCTCTTCATAACGGCGTGCATGCCGTCGGGGTAGAGCTTGGCGACGGTGTCGTTGGTCTTCTCGTGGCGGTACTCGTGCCAGACAGTGACGTTCAGGGCCATGCCACAGGCTACGCCCGTTCAGATTCATTGGCCGTCAAGAGATGCGACAGGTCGTCGAAAAAGTCCGGGTAGGTCTTGTTCACACACTGCGGATTCTCGATCTCAATGCCATTCCGCTTTGTCGCTGCAAGGGCGAAGCTCATCGCCATGCGGTGGTCGTCGTACGTCGCGATGCGCGCCTTGCGTACACGCGGCGGAGGGACGATGGTCAGCGAGAGATCGTCCCCTTCCTCGACCGTCACGTCCGCCCCGAGCTTCGTCAGCTCGGCCCGCAAAGCTTCGACACGGTCGGTCTCCTTGACCCGCAACGTCCGCAGGCCGCGGAGCGTCGTCGGGCCGCTGGCGAAGAGGGCGACAACGGCGATGGTCTGCGCACAGTCGGGCATGTCGCCCATGTCCACGTCCACGCCCTGCAGCTGGCTTGGCCCGATCACCGTCGTCACGTCCGCCTTTTGCCGCACCTCGCAGCCAAAGCGGCTCAAGACCTCGACGACCTTCGTGTCGCCCTGGATGCTGTCGCGGCCGAGGTGGCGAATCGTCATCTCACTGCCGGGATGAACCGCGGCAAGTCCGAAGAAGTAGCTGGCAGCGGAGGCGTCGGGTTCGATGTCGTAGTGCGTCCCGCCGTATCGGCCCTGCGGGATGATGATTGCTTGCGGACGATCCTGATCGTCCTGCTCGACCTCCGGCGTTACGCCGAAGATGTCCATCAGCCGCATCGTCATCCGTACGTAAGGCCAACTGACCTGCACGCCGTCCAGGTCGAAGCGAACCTCTTCTCGCGCGTATGGCGCGACCATCAGCGCCGCAGAGAGGTACTGGCTGCTGAGCGTTCTGCCTGCGGCGTAGGTCAGGTCGCCGCCTGCGAGTCCAAGGGCCGGCTCGAGGGTCACGGGCGGGCAGGGGCCGACGGTGCTGGCGATGTCGCTGCCGGCCAGGTCGTTGAGGAGCGTCACGAGCGGGTCGATCGGGCGCTCCCGCATTCGCCCGTTGCCGTCGAGCGTGAAAGTGCCCTCGCCTACCGCCGCAAGAAGGCCGCTGAGGAAACGGAGGGTCGTGCCGCTGTTGCCGCAGTAGAGCGTGGCATCTTCCGTTGCAAAGTCGGGGCTGGAAGAGGCGTCGACCTTGACCGTCTTTGCCGCCTCGTTGATGTTGAGGTCGAGCCCGAGTTGCTGGAGGTTGTCGAGCATGTGCCGCGTGTCGTCGGCAAAGAGCACGCCCCTCAGCTCGCACATTCCCGCCGCGAGGGTGCTCAGCACCAACGCCCGGTTCGTCAACGACTTGCTCCCCGGCGGCGTGGCGGTGCCGCGGATGGGGCCGGTGTGAGCCGCGGTGCTCCAGGTCTCGGACATGCTCCAGCGTAGTGCAGAGGCTTTTGCCCCTTCGGCGTCTCGCAGTGCTCCGGTAGTGTCACCCGCATGAACGGCGACGGCCACCTACGCACCTCTGGACCGCTCGACACCAAGCCGCCCGGCGTCGTTCGCATCGTCATTCTCGGCGGCGGCTTTGCCGGCGCCTATTGCGTCCAGCACCTTGAGAACGCGCTTCGCTGGCGGAGCGAGCTGCGGGAGCGGGTCGAAGTCGTGCTCATCGATCGCAACAACTACTTCGCCTTCAGTCCCCTGCTCGTCGAGGCCGGCACCGGGAGCCTTCAGCCGTCGCATGCAGTCGTCGGCCTGCGTCGCTTTTGCCGTCGTGCTCGCTTCGTTGCCGGCGAGATTCGCGACTTCGACTTGGATGCCAAGACAGTCGATTACCAGGTCGTCGGAGAGACGGGCATCTGCCAGCTCGAATACGACCACCTGGTCCTGTCGATGGGCACCGTCACGCTCAAGCCGCCGGTGCCAGGGCTCAAGGAGCACGGCTACGAGATGAAGAATCTCAGCGACGCCATCGCCCTTCGCGATCGCGTCGTCCGTCTGCTCGAGCAGGCCAACGCGATCGACGATGTCGATAAGCGTCGGGAATTGCTCACGCTCACCGTCGTAGGCGGCGGCTTCACCGGCATCGAGACGGTCGGCGAATTCGACCAGTATCTGCGAAAGGCTGTCCGCTACTACCCGCGGCTGACCGAGGACGATGTAAAGGTCGTCCTGCTCAACCGCGGCGACCGGCTGCTCGGGTCGCTGCACGAGGACCTCGGCGAGTGGACCCGACAGCACCTCATCAAGCGTGGCATCGACGTGAAGATGAACACGGAAGCCAAAGCCATTCACGAGGACACGGTCGAGCTGTCCGACGGAACCGAGCTTCGGGCGAGAACCGTCGTCTGGTGTGCCGGCATCGCACCCAACCCGAGCGTCAAGTTCTTCGACGTGCCGACGGACAAGCGTGGCTATATCCTGTGTGAGCGGGATTGCCGCGTGACCGGATACGACGACGTCTGGGGCTTAGGCGACGCCTCGGTCAATCCGCAGGCGGACGGCGCGGCCTATCCGGCGACGGCTCAGGCGGCGGTTCGGCAGGCAAAATTCTGTGCGAGGAACATCGTCGCCCTGCTCGAAGGCCGCGAGACGAAACCGGCCAACTTCGCAGACCTCGGCCAGCTCGCCGCCTTCGGACACGGCGATGCGGTCGCGGAGACGTTCGGCCTTCGCATCACAGGATGGCCCGCGTGGTTCATGTGGCGGAGCATCTACCTAATGAAGATGCCGGGGCTCGGCCGCAAGATCAAAGTCGCGATGGACTGGACGCTTGATCTCTTCACGCGGCGCGACTTCGTCGAGCTCGGCCTCAGCGGCGACGAGCGTCAGCGGGCGAAGGACGCGACCGACATCAAGAAAGACGTTCCGCCTGCAGAGAAGGTCGCGGCATAGGTTGTAGCTTCGATTCGACTGCACCACCTAGTCGCCCCGGCTGCCCTTGACGCCGAGCAGAACCCCGAGCGTGTTGCCCAGGTCGCTGATGAGCACTGGCACTGCGACCGGCTGATCCAAGGTGCCGCCGAGACGAATGGCCGTGGCGTTGGCTTGAATGGCGTCGAGAATCTCCTGAGCCTCCGCGAAGAACGGCAGGTTGAATGCTCTCAGCGGTTGAGCAAGCAAAACGACGTTTCCACTCAGCGGCACCGGGCCAGTCGACAAGAGCTGCTTGAGGTTCAGATTGCCGCGAATCTCAACGCCGTCGATTAGGGCTTGCAGTTCCGTGACGAAGACGTCGCCGGCTTCGAATTGAATGGTGGCAGTCAATTCGTCGCGAGCAGGCAAACGCAAAATATTACCGGCTTCGAGGATCACTCGGAAGAGGTCGAGCGTTGCGAGCCGTGCGTCGACGACGTCGACCGTCGCCCGGCCGGTGAAGCGAGCGAAGGTGTTGTCCGTGCCGATCCCGTCGACGCCGATGGCCGTTCGTTCCGGGACATCGCCGGAGCCGAGAGGGCCGTACAGCTCGGCAGTGAAGGCGGCCTCACCTTCGGCATCGCGTTCGAGGAAGTTGTCGATCTGCGACAAGTCGAAGCCGCGGCCACTGGCGGTAACCTGGGCGAATTCATCACCCGTCAGCTTGCCGTTCTGGCCGACGATTCGTCGATCCCGATACTTCGCGTACGCCTCGACCGTGCCGCCGGCGACGAAGAGGCGGATGCGTTCCGTCGTAAGGACCGTGAAATCGTAAGCCCCGGTTGGCGAGCTGCCGTCGATGCGCTGCGCCCGACTCAGGTAAGCGAGGATCTGACCGCGATCGATCTCTGCTTGCCTGAATCGAGCATCGTGTCCGAGGAACGACAGGTCGACCAAGATTTCACCCTTGGGCCGCTCGCCCGGAGCCGGCTGCAAAGCCAGAGCAATATCGAGTTCTCCAGCTCCGCCTTCGGGTAGGTCCAGTCGCTCGGCCAGAGGGGCGAGCTGGATGTCGCTGTCGATCCAGATCCGGCTACGTCCTGGCGTGTCGGCGAGGTCGAGGCTGCCACCGCCAACCAGTTGCCCAACGCCCGGCAGGTCGCCAATGAGGCGATTGATCTGAACAGTCTGCTCGCTTGCCGACACGTCAACGGTCACGTCCAGCAGTGTCGTCACATCGCCAAGCGTCGGCCCGATAAGGAAATCGAGCGATGCCGACACGTCTCCTTCCGCCACCAGTGGCGACTCGATACCGCCGGCGGGATCGTTTCCGGGCTTCTTTCCCTTGCCGCCAAAGCCGATGACAAGCTTCTCGCTGGCGATGCTCAGGAGCGACACGCCGACCACTTCGTCTCCCAGCAGCTCCGGGTTCGGCACGAGCGGGTAGTCATCAGCCACGAGGTCGCGGACGACTACCTCATCCGCCACATTCAGGTTGTACTCGGCCGTCAGCGTCAGTTCCCGCCACGACGGAGCCTGGGCCTCGTCCGGATTGATCGCCAGCCCCAGCTCCTCCGGCCTTGCAACGCCGGGAGGCGGCAGCCGTCGCAGTGTCATCGGCAGCAGCAGCTGGCCGCCGAGGAACTGCGGCTTCAGAAGCATCTCGTCGGCAACGGTGCCGTACGCGGTGGAGATGTTGGTCCCCGTGATGGTCCCTCCAAGCCGAATCGAATCGGGGCTGAAGCCGCGGATTGTGGCTTCGAGGTCCAGATCAACCAGGCCGCTGATGGGCGCCTCGCCAACTTCAAGGGCGGCAGCTTCACTCAGCCGTGTCAGCGACAAGCCGGTCAGGTTGATGTCGATCTGGCCGGGCTCCGTCTCATCGAACGGCACGTTCGCGTTGAAAGACAGCTCGCCGTCGAGGAGGTTCGAGCCTTCTGCATCAACGATGAGGCCGATGTTCGTGAGTTCCGCGTCAAAACCGCTTCGCGTGTCGCCGATCTCGTAAGGTCCGACCGCGAAACCGGTTGCGGCAAATTCGCCTGCCGCCATAAGATCGAGATCAACGACGCTGCCCCAAATGTCGAACCAGGCGGAGATGTCGCCTGCCAGAAGTGGCGTGTCGTCGCCCGCACTCATCTCGTCCCCGGCGCTGTCGGTCCCCGGACGAACGAACGCCTCCTCGGCATCTTCCGCGACCGGCGGCGGGTCGGGATACGGCTCGTTCCGCGAGACGGCGAGCTTGAGCGACAGCGGCGGATTCGAAGCCTCCGGCTCCAGGACGTACCAGCCCTGGCCATAGACCTCGATGTCGCCGAGTCGGCCGTAGAGGCTTGCGACTTCAACAGGCCGAACCTCGTCGTCTGCGATCTGACCTTTGAACACGAAGCCGGCGCTGGCCGGTAGCGGCTCGCCGAGCCTGGGCAGCCGGACAGGCCAATCGTTGGCCTCAAACCAGAGCCCATAGTTCGCCGGCCGTTTGTTGGGATCTTCAGCGTCGGGTTGAGCCAGGTAAAACCGCCCCTCCGCCGCCAAGGTGCCGGCACCGCTGACTGACTCCAAGTCGAGATCGACGTAAGCGGCATCGACGTCCTCGCGTTCGTCGTCCAGCCGCACGCGACTCACCGCCTTGATTGGTGGGAACGGCAGCTCGTCGCCGACAGCATTGCGAGTCAAGACACCTTCCGGCAGCCCGATGAAGACGTCGAGCGTCTGAAAGTCGCGATAATCGTGACCTTCGACATCGACCCGCGCAGACACTTCGTCAAACGATTGCCCCGCCACCTCGCCGCTCGTGACCAGCGTCATGGTTGCCATCGGTTCCCCTAAGCGGCCGTACCACAAGTCGCCGACCACTTCGCCGGAGACAACGGAGTCGTCTCCCGCCAGTGCTAGATTCTGGTAGCCAGCCCGCAGTGTGGCTGTCAGATTCTCGAGGTCAACGACCGCCTCATCGACCACCACCTTGCCGTCGAGCACGTTGACGAGCAGATCCGCCACGACGGCCGCGTCCGGCGACACGCGGATGGTGCCGGCCACCACCTGAACTGGCCCGTCGATGCCCGGGACGTGCGTCAGCGTCAGACGATCTTCAGCCGTCCCGTCCTGCGGCTCGACCTCAATGGTGCCGTCTGGCGAGAGCGACACGGCAATCTCGCCGGTGGCATGGATGTCGGTGAGTTGCGTGCCCTGATCGAATTCGAGCACTCCTTCGATACCGCCGTCACTGGTAAAGGCGCCGGTCCAGTCGAGGCGAGCAGCGACGTTCGGCAGCTCGATGAAAGGCGAAAGCCGATCGACGAGCTCGTCAGCAAGATCAACACTGATCTTCTGCGTCCGTCCGTTCTGGGGCGTGAGGCGGCCGTCGATCTCGAGCAGGTTCGTCGCTCCGGCTTGGAACGTGTACGTCAGCGCATTGACGCCGTCACCGTTGGCGTAGAGGTCGGTGATTTGTTGCTCTTCCCCGTCGCGGTTGCGGATGATGACGCTGCCGCCAGCCAGCTCGAGCTCCGGCAGCGGCGGCAAGCTGATCGCGCCGCCGGAGGATGCCCCTTCTGACCCGCCGCCGCTTTGCGTCGCTGCCAGAAGCTCCAACGCTCGCGGCAGCGTCCAGACGCCATCAGACGATTCCACCATGTAGAGCGTCGGATCATCCATCTCGACCCGATCAGGAAAGGGCGACCCGCCGGTCAGCACCTTCAAGCCCAGCAGCGGCAACGGCGACAGCTTCGCGTACAGCCGTGGCACCTCCGCGACGAGCTCGCCCGGTTCTTCCGCCTCACCCGGCAACCGAACTTCGAGGTCACTGATCGTCACGCCGCCGCCCCAGCCGATGTCGAGATCGCCGAGCCGGACATCCATGCCCGCCAAGTTCGTCGCGATCCCGTTGGCAATGTTTCGGGGCAAGCTCGTCTGCAGTACCACGCTCACGCCGACAAAGGCGAGGCTCAGCAGCAGCAACAGCAACACCGCCAACGACAGCAAGCGTCGAAGCCACCGAACGAACAGCCCGTGCTTCCGCTCAAGGACCACCCGCCGCGGTGGCGGACGCTTGTGCTTCGCCACAGGTGCGGTCGCAGCCTCCGACCGCGGCGCGTCTTCGAGCGTGACAGAAGATGATTCAGACGCGTCGGTCAAGAGGGTAAGGGTACTTCATCGGCAAGCAGAAGAAGGGCCGAGGCCCAGATCGCCCGGAGCAGAATCATTCCTCGCGAACCGGCGGAATATCCCCCGTCGTCCTGGGCCCAAGGCCGAAGAAGTAGTAGTCGATCCGCTCCGTCCGGCCGATGAACGGCCCGCTGGCGGCGACCAGATTGCCGGTATCGCGCCAGTAGGCGGTAATCGAAACGCTGGCAAAACCTCGCTGCTTGATGTTCTTGACGATCGCCAACTCCGGCAGGATCAGCGGCGCTTGAACGTCGCCGAGCTCGACTTCGCCCACCGGCAAATTGGTTCCGGGGATGCCAAGCAGGAAGTTGCTGCGATTGATCCCGATGGCGCCGGTCCGCGCTTCAACGATGATGTCGGCTGCCTCTGCCGATCCGCTGAGCTCCACACCCTCAATGAGCATGCGATTGCGAAGCTCCGCCAACAGGTAGAGACGTTCGTATTCGGGAACCGCTCCGATGCCGGCAACTTGGAGTTCGTCATCCGTCAGCAGGTACTCGTCTGAAAGATAAACGCGTCGGTCTCGCAGCGCCGCGAATGAAAGCTGCTCCACCGCCTCGTTGATCGCCTGGCTCTGGAGGAACTGCTCGTCAGCCGTTCTTGGCGGATCGGTCACCCGAATCGTGGCGCAGCCACTGGTTAAGAGCAACAAGGCGAGCAAGATGAAAAGACGCAGTGGCACGGGCAGGGGTAGCGTAGGTCAGGAGGCCGCCTCCTGCACGTCCTACTCTGCGGCTGATGTGGTCGTGTCGCCTTACCCTGTGGCTCGTGTTTCTGCTGAGCCCGCTTGCCGCGGCACAGACGGGCCCCGGCTTGTTACTGAAAGACTTTCGCCGCGAGGATCAGTTCGAACTGGACACCGCCTGGTTCGTCGGGCTGCCGTCGAACACGAGCGGGCGCGGCGAAGACGGTGAAACTTTCGACCTGCGTTTCGACCAGTTGCGACTCGACTCCCGGCTTCGGCTGAGTCCCGGCCAAAGCGACGAGGGGCTGGCGCAGGCGCAGCCACGTGCGGGCTTCTCGCTCCGGACGATCCAATTCACGACAGACGACCCGATCTTCCCGCGTCGCATGAGCGACGCCAGCGTCGCTGTCGGCATGGGCATCTTCAAGATTGACGACTGGATCGGCGGCGTGACGGCGGGGGTCGGTTATGCCAGCGCCGCTTCGCAGTTCAACCGGCCGGACCAGTTGCCGGACAACATCGCCCCTTTCCTCGCCAATGATGCCAACGCGTTTTACGGCCAGGCGAATTTCGCAGTCGGCAAGACCTTCGAGAACGGCGACTCGTTCGGTCTCGTCGTCAGCTATGACGGCAACCGCACGATCTACCCCGACGTGCCGCTGCCCGGGTTCGAGTACGCTAGGAAGGTCAACGACGACTTTACCTTCGCGATCGGCTTCCCTTTTTCCCGGCTCAACTGGGACCCTGATGGGCCGCTGAGCGTCGACATCAACCTGTCTGTCCCACAGGACCTGACAGGCCGCGTGTCGCTTGACTTTGCGACGGCCTTCGGAAGCCCGGTAGAGATTTATGGGGCGATCAGCCGGCGAACCATCGCCTCGACCTGGGACGAACTGCCTCGAAACCGTCGGGTTTTCTTCACCCAATCGCTGGCGGAGATCGGGTTCTCCATTGAGCCCGAAGCCGATGAAGTTCAGTTTCTCATCGCCGGCGGCTGGGACTTCGAGCGTCGCCTGACGAGCGGGTTCGACACTCGGCAGACGACCCTTCTGAGCGATGTCGACGCAGGACCGTTCATTCGCTTCGCCTTCGAGCTCAAGCTCTAAGCTCGGTCATGAATCGCTGGCTGCTCAAGACGGAGCCGAACGACTACTCAATTTCTGACCTCGAGCGGGACGGCGACACCCGCTGGGACGGCGTCGCAAACAATGCAGCGCTCAAGAACATGCGAGACGTTCGCAAGGGCGACTCGGCCTTCATCTACCACACCGGCAAAGACAAGCACATTGCCGGCATCGCGACGGTGACGACGGACGCCTACGAGCACGATGGCTTGATCGTCTTCGACGTCGCGTTCAGAAGTCGTCTCAAGCACCCGCCGACGCTCGCGATGGTGAAGGCAGAGCCGGATCTGGCGGGTTGGGAATTGGTCAAGCAGGCACGGCTGAGCGTGATGCCGGTGACCAGGGAGCAGTGGGATTGGGTCGTCAAGGCGGCAAGATGACGGCAAGACCTACTCGTGTCGCAGGGCCTTGATGGGGTCTAAGCTTGCCGCTCGCACAGCCGGGTAGAGGCCGAAGACGACGCCGGTAAGCACGCTGATGCCGACGCTCAGAATGATGGTCCAGCCGCGGACGATCGTCGGCATTCCTGCGTAATACTCGATGATTTCCGGGATCAGGACGCCCAATGCCACACCGATGACTCCACCGGCGGTGGAGAGGACGATTGTCTCGATCAGGAACTGCTGAATGATCTGGCCGCGCCGCGCACCGATGGCCCGGCGGATGCCGATCTCGCGGGTCCGCTCGGTGACGCTGGCGAGCATGATGTTCATGATGCCGATGCCGCCGACGAGCAGGCTGATACCGGCGATGGAGCCGAGCACAATATTGAACGTCTGAGCCGTCTTCTCCGCCTGACGCAATAGCTCCAGCGGCACCGTCATCCGCCAATCTTCCTTGGCATGAAATCGGTTGAACATCGCTGATACGGTCGCCGCGACGCCGGGTACGTCCTGCCGAGCCTCGGCCTCGATAATGATCTGCTGCAGCTCGACCCGCTCCCGGGTCCAGCGGTTGGTCGGGTCCGGAATCCGGATGTCGCCCAGTCGCGTTCGCACCACCTCGAGCGGTACGTAGGCATCCACATTCTCGTCCGGTGTCGGTACACCGCCGCTGGCGGAGTCGGTCTGCTCCGGTCCCGTCGCCGACTCGACGATGCCGACGATCTGGTAGTTGCTGCCTCCGATCGTCACGAGCTTGCCGACCGTTCCCTCACCCGCCAGCAGCTTGCGGGCGCCCTGCTCCGTGAGGACGACCACATCGTTGGCCTGCAGCTCGTCGGCCGGCTGGAGGTGTCGCCCGGCGAGGAGTCGACGGTTGACCAACTCGCTCCAGTCGGCGGTGGTGCCAACGAGCCGCAGATCGACCGACGTGTCACCGAGTTTGCCCCGCTGATTGACCGCCTTGGCCGGTACGACGCGGGCGATACCCGTCAGCGTGTTGCGAATCCTCGCTACGTCGTCGTACGTAATGCCGTATTCCGTCAGCCGCCGCCGAACACCGTCGCCGCCATCGGCATCGATCGGTTTGATACTGGTGACCAGCACGTTCCGCAGGCCCAGCTTGTCGATCTCCGACATCGCCTGCTCGCGAGCACCTTCGCCGACCGAGAGCATGGCCACGACGCTGCCGACGCCGAAGACGACGCCGAGCATGGTGAGCATCGACCGCAGCTTGTGCAGCAGCAGGTTTTTGACGCCGAGCTTGATGTTGCGGAGGAACCGGGTCACTGCTGGCGGGCCTTTCGCTTCTCGTCGCTGAGGATCTTGCCGTCCCGCATGTGGACGTGCCGGCCGGTCCAGTCGGCGATCTCGGGCTCGTGCGTGACCATCACGATCGTCTTGCCGCCGGCGTTGAGCTCGAGGAGCAGGCGCATGATCTGCTCGGTGGTGGCACTGTCGAGATTGCCGGTCGGCTCGTCGGCGAGCATGAGGGGCGGGTCGTTGGCGAGGCTTCGAGCGATAGCGACACGCTGCTGCTGCCCACCCGAGAGCTCCGTCGGACGGTGCCCCAAGCGGCTGCCGAGGCCGACCTTTTCAGCGAGTTCTGCCGCTCGATCGGCAGCGTCGGCGGGCTCGACCCCGAGATAACCCAGCGGCAGCTCGATGTTCTCGCGAACCGTCAGCTGCGGAATCAAGTTAAAGCTCTGGAAGATGAACCCGAGAGTTCGGAGCCGAAAGTCACTCAAGTCTCCGTCCGGCATCGAGCCGACGTCGCGCCCGCCGAGGATGTACTTGCCCTCTGTCGGCCGATCAAGGGTGCCGAGGAGGTTCAGCAGCGTGCTCTTCCCCGAGCCGCTTTGGCCCATGAGGCTGACGAACTCGCCGCGCTGAATGGTCAGCGACACGCCGTCCAGGGCACGGACCTCCTCGCGACCCATCTTGTAGACCTTGTGGACGTCCCGTACCTCCGCGACGACTTCGTCAGCCGTCACGTCCGGTGCGGGATGAGCGAAGGCGTGAGCCTCATTCATCCGTTGCCGCCTCGACCGTTGGTCGGGTGCTCGGTCGCGTCGACGGGGACTCGCCACTCCCGCCGGGCCGACCCTGACCCTCGAGCGTCACCTTGTACCTCGTCATCATGGCCTGGCTGAAGCCGCGTAGCTTCTGCCATTCCTGGTTCGCAATCATCTCCTGGTAGCGGGCCAGCTCCTTTGCATTCATCCGCTCCCCGAGGACGTCGCGCAGTTCGCTGAAGTCGCTGACCGTCACAGGCTCGAGGTCGGCAGGATCAACCTCCTCCTCAGCCGGCTGCGTCGTCGGGCCGTCTCGCAATGCGTCTGCGGGCAAGTCGTCGAGCGACACCGAATCCTCGACACCCGTGTCGTTGAGTGGCGGGTTGAGGCTCACCACCTCGCCTTCCTCCAAGCCGCTGGTGATGATGACGTTCTCGTTGTCATCCAGACCCAACTCGACCTCCCGCTGGCGAATCTGGCCGTCTTCGACTACGAAGACCGACGTCACGCCGCCGACACGCACCACGCTCTGCACCGGCACGTAGACCACCTCGTCGTAGGTCGCGATGACCACCTCGGCCCGACAGTTCATGCCGGTCCGCAGGCCCTCGTGGATGCCCTTAATGCGGATCTGCGTCGGGTAGACCTTCTTGTCCGGGTTGAAGAAGGAGACACTGGCGTCAGGCAAAGGAGCGATCTTCTCGACCGTGCCCCAAAAGACGCGGCCGGGTGCGGCATCGAGCGTGACGCGAGCCTTCATGCCGACCGACACGCGATCGAGCACACTTTCGTCTATGCTGATCTGCGCAATGCGGTCCATGTCCTCGGGCAGGTAGATGAGCTCCTGCCGTTCGCGGACGCTTTGGCCGGCCTCGAGGGGTTCCTGATTGCCGCGCCAGCCGCCCTGGCCGCTGGTGGCGTAGACGACCATGCCATCGGTCGGAGCGTAGATTTTGCTCACTTCGACCTGCCGCTGAAGATTTTCGAGCCGCAGCTTCTCTCGCCGCAGCTCTGCCTCGCGAGCGGCAACCCGGGCTTCAGCCTGGGCCATGTCAGCCCGCGCCTTCCGCTTGGCCCGTTCCAGAGCCATCTTTTTTTGCTCAATGTCGCTGTCGAACTCGTCGATTTTGCGGCGGTACGTCCAGCCCTCGAGCAGCTCGTACGCCTGCCTTGCCAGGTCGAGGTTGAGTTCGTTCTTCCGCTGGCTCAACCGGTCGGCTTCTAGCTCGCTGAGCGAAATGATGCCCGCCTTGTGCAACCGCTCACTGCCGGCGCGACGGTCGGCACTGCGGCGGAGCTCTTCCTCGGCAATCGTAATCTTATTCTCTGCTTCCTTGAGATCCTTGGGAAAGTCGCCCTCGACGAACTTCTTGCGATCTTCAACGGCGAAGCGATAATCCAACTCCGCCGCCGAAACGTTCGCAGCGGCCTGATTCTCTTTGACTGCGTAATCCTCCTGAGCCTGGATCAAGTCGCTTTCGTCGTTGCGGACCTTAATTTCTGCCGTGACAAGCTCGTCCTCCTTCTTCGAGACGTCGAGCGCGACGAGCAAGTCGCCCTTCTTCACCCGCTGGCCTTCCGGCACAATTTCCAGGACGGTTGCCTGCCCCTCGACTTCACTCTTGATGATCGTCTGGCTCGCCGCCTTGATGGTGCCGGTTTCGACCACGCTAATCACCAGCGGCCCCCGCTTGGCCACGGTCGTGAAGGCGCTTGCGCGATCGGGTTCGGGTGCTCGGGAGAAGACACCCGTCGCCGCAGCAGCCCCAATGACACCGACCACGATCACAATCCCGACCAACAGCCCAATCATCGGCCCACGTCGCTTCTCAGAGGCGACGTCTTCGACGTCCGGACTGGTTAGCACGTCTGCGTTGGCGGTGGTCATAGCTCGGTATCGTCAGTCGAAGGTGGCAGGCGGCGTGGCTAGGTCGTGCCGGAGTCGGATCGTCCCGTGGCCGCGGACGGGTCTTCGAGCGGTGTCTCCTCGAAGAGCCCACTCGGCCCCACTTGCAGCACTCCCGTGTCACGCTGAAGTTCCAGTTCCGCCACACGATAGTCGACGAGTGCCCGGATGAAGTCGTCCTGAGCGTCTGTCAGATCGTCCTCGGCTTCAGTGAGGTCTCGCGTGTTGCCGCGGCCTTCATCGACGAGCATGTTCGCCGCCTCGAGACGCCGTTGTGCGACGCGGATCGACTCAAACTGGATCCGTAGATCCTCCGCTGCCGTCCGGAGTACCCGAAGCCGCTGGCGGACATCAGCCTTGACGCCGTCCTCGGCAGCTTGAGCATCCCGCACCGCCTGCTCCAGGGCGATCAAACTGCGGCGGTAGTTGTTACGTTCGGCAGTTCGCTCAATTGGCAGAGCGAAGTCGATACCGAGTCGATAGGAACCTTCGCCGAAGTCGATGGTTCCGTCCGGCTGGGCCCCGCTGAACAACCCGCGGCCCGATCCGTAGCTGGCACCACCGACGATATTGAAGACGCCCTCCAATCCGTCTGCGGCGACCACCGTCTGCCGCTGAGCATCCAAGACGCGGCCGTACGTCGCGGCAAGGTCGAGCCGTTGACGTAAAGCGAGCCGGATCAGTCGGTCTGCTTGCACCCGGTCGAGGAAGCTGACCAGAGCCGTCGTCTCTTCCAGCACCGGCTCCGGCGGCGGATCGTCGGCGGCGGGGACAGGCAGCGTCGTCGCCGACCGATCCAGCAAATCCACATCCACACCGCCTTCGGGATCGACCTGATCTCCCAAGTCTGGCCCGCGGCCATCTTCGGCCAACTGACCCAAGATGGAATCGGCTTCGGCTTCGAGCTCGACGAGCGTCTGATCGTCGAGCACGATGAATGCGTCGGCCGGCAACCCGAGGAAGACCTTGAACTGGTCAAGCGACTGCTCGTAACGCTGCTCCGCCCGAATCAGCCGACTCTGCGCCGCCAGCTCGTTCGAGCGGACCAAATCCAGCTGCACACCCGGCAGCCGACCGGTCTCGAACAACGCTTGTGATCGGGCGACGTTGATCGACAGCCGCCTCAACGTCGCGGCGGCATTGGAGATCTGATCCCGGGCGACGAGCACGTCGAAGTATCGGCTGACCGTGGCGACGGCGAACTCCCGCTTGAACCGCTCAAATCGCCAGATCGCGTAGATGACGTCCCGCTCCGCCTGCTGCAAATCCTCCGTCACCACCTCCACGCCGGCCCCTCGCAGCAGCGGAATCACGATGCTCGTATCCGCCACAATGCCCAGCGACTCGGGCCGGCTGCCGGTCAACAGCTTTGCCAGGTCCACGCCGATGCGACTGGTGATGCCGATGCCGTTCTTGAACGCCTTGCTAACGTCAAGCGACGGCGACACGACCAGACCGGCGACGTCTTCGCCCTCGAGCTCCGCCCCTGCATCGGCATCAAGCACGGCACCGAATCTGAACTCGAACTGGTCTCGCTCCAGGTCCAGCCGCAACGCAGACAGATAAACCCGCTCCTTTTCGTCCTGATACTGCCGGCTGTTCGTCGCACCGACCTGCAAGGCCTCCACCAGCGTCAGCACCACCGGCTCCGGCGGCTCGACGTCGACAGGAAACGCGTCCGTCGGCTGATCGACCGCGATGACCTCCGAAGGGTGACCGCCAATCTGCAGCAGGGCTAGGTCCGTCGAGAGCGTCGGCTCGTTGACGCCAACCACCTTGACCTGCTGCGTCGGGTGCAGATTCGCCTGCTCCGGCAGGGGCAAATCGGCACTGACACCGTCAGGCTGCTTGGGTACCGGCGAGAGATATTCCCTGCCGAACGAGGCTTCCCCGGCGACGGGCAGGTTCTGCTCCAGCATCAACTTGCGACGCAGTCGATCTTCAAGTTCTTCAATGGTGAAGTCTTCCGTCTGCCCCAACGCTGCCTGCTGCTTGTCCTCGATGATGGAGTAGACCGCCGCATCCGCCCGCTCCGTCGCCTCCTGTGGCGAGAGGCACCCGGCGAGCGTCACGCAGGCGGCGAGGCTCAGGGCAGACAGGGCTCGAGCGGAACCAGCAGGCATCGACGGCGACCATAGCACGAACGGTTCGCCTCCTGCACCATCACGCGGCATCATGTGACGACGATGGCAGACTATCGCAGCGTCGACGATGCCTTGCTCCACAGCACCGTGCTCCGCCTGGAGCAACGAATCGGCCACCTCTTTCCCAAAGCCGGCCTGCGGAATGTCGCCAAGGAACTCGTCGACATCACCAAGGTCGCCCGCGCCCGATCTCGCGACATCGGCAGGCCCATCCGCTGGATCCGCCTGCCGGCGTACATCGCCCTCTTTGCCCTCTTTGCCGTCATCGGTCTCGAATTGGCTGTGCTCGACAAGGTGTTCGACGTCGACACCATCGGCGACTTCATCAACGCCTTGGAGCCGACGCTCGGCAGCATCTTCTTTCTCGCCGCCATGGCCGCCTTCCTGCTGAGCCTTGAAACCCGCTGGAAACGCACCCGCGCTCTCGAAGCCATTCACGAGCTTCGTGCCATGGCCCACGTCGTCGACATGCACCAGCTGACCAAAGACCCCACCGACGAGAACATGGGCGAAACCCGCGTCGCCCCCGACAACCGCCCGCTCACACCCGACGAACTCGTCCGTTACCTCGACTTCTGCAGCGAAATGCTCTCGCTCATCAGTAAGGTCGCGGTGCTCTACATCCAGCGGTTTCCCGATGACGGTGCCGTCCGGGCGGTCGACGAGATCGAAAATCTCACGAGCGGGCTGAGCCGCAAGGTCTGGCAGAAGATCACAATCCTCCAGTCTGCTAAGCCATCTGCGTGATCAGGCATGATGCGCGATGAAGCGGTCGGCGCAGTGAATGTCCCACGCGTCGAAGCTGCCGGCGGAGTGAAAACCAAGGTGCCCGCCGCGGTCGCTGAACAACGGCTCGACCGACGGACACATCGACCATTTCATCCGCTCGTATTGCGCGTGCGGCACCCACGGGTCGTCGCGACTGTGGATCATCAACAGCGGCACGTCGACCTTCGGCAGTCCATCCACCAGAGACGCCGAGCCGAAGTAGGCGTCGCCGTCCTCGAAGCCCAGCCGTGGGCCGTTGAACTTGGCCCCGAACTCCCACATGGACCGGCATTCCCGCGCCGCCTGCTTGAGCTCGTCGCTCGCCTGCGACGCCTCGCGGCAGGCGTGATCGCGAAGCTTCTTCAGCAAATAAGGCCGATACGGCCAGTTCCGCACGCCGTCGAGCTGCCTGGTGGAGGTCACGAGATCGATCGGGGCGCTGATCGTCGCCGCCGCCAGGAGCTCGGGCCGATCCTCAACCGCCGCGTTGGCCTCCTCGGCGATCCACTGCACCAGCGTGTTGCCGCCAAGGCTGAACCCGATCGCCGCCAGGTCGGTGTCCATCAGCCCCAATCGGTTGTTGTGCGTCACGAGGTGCCGCGCCGTCGCCTTGAACACCGCCGTGTCGCCGTGCCACGCACACCCGCCGGCCCGATCCGCCCCGTCGCCGCAGCCACGCTTGTTCATCCGCAACACCGGGTAGCCTCGACTCAGCAAGTCGAGCGTCGCCAGCCACAGATACCCCGCGTCGGCCGACCCGCCCAAGCCGTGCAGCAGCATGACCGTCGGCCGCTTCGCCGGCTCCTCCGGCAAGTGCAAATGATGCACGAAGCAATCGCCCGACCCGTCGCCCGCCTCGACCTCTACCTCCCGCGACGGCCACTTCGCCTGATCGATCCGCTTGGCCAGCACCTCGTAGGCAATGCTCTGCAGATCCGCCCCGTACCACGGCGCCCGCGGCCGAAATGCCGGGAAATCAAAGGCGTTTTTGGTGTTGGACATCGGCTCGACGATAGCGGCAGAAGTTACCGACGAACGCGTTCAGCCTCGTCGCCTCCTCATTTGCCGTATCGTCGAAAAGCGACAACCGCCTCGGCCCGCTCCCGTACCGGCATCGCCAGAATCTCCGCCAGGCGACCCAGTGGCAAGCCCGGCAGCGCGACACTCTCGGCCGCTTGGGCGTACTTGCCAGTCTCTCCGCGACGAAACACACGAACTGGCCCGCTGCCGTCGTATCGCCAGATTTCTGCGACGCCTAGTCGGGCGTAGACAGACTCCTTATGCCCGCTCGGTGGCCGCAGGTCGATCTCGACGGCGAGGTCGGGGACGGGATGGACGTTGAAGTCGATGTCGAGCGGGTCAAGGTCCGCTATCGCCTCGTAACTGCTAATAAAGAAGCTCTTGTCGGCCTCGGCACCACCATCCAGAGCCTGCTTCCGCATCGTCACACTGCCGACCGGGATCAACTTGATGTTGTGGGCAAAGGCGAACGAGTCGATGATTCTGCCGACGTCCTCAGCCAGCATCTCGTGAAACGTCGAGGGCATCTCGATTTCTAGATAGCCGTTGTCAAAGGTTATTCGATAGCCGGGTCGATCGCCCACCATGGCGAGCATGCGTTCGTAGTCCTCCCATGACGCGTCATGAAAAACGACATGCTCACCACTATCGGCCAGAGCAGGCGACACCACGGCAGACTTGGACGCAGCCGGCGTCGGCGGAGGCGGGGCGAGGGTTGCGGCCATGCCGACAGTTTATCACGCCTCTGCCTCGCCCGCCTCACCGTCGACTGCGAAACAGCAATAGGACCGCCAGCACGACGCCGGCGACGAAGACGCCCAGAACGAAGCCGAGCACGCCCATCACGATCAGCCCCGGCAATGGCGTGCCCAGGAACAGTCCCGCCGCGATGAAGAGCCCCGCCCCGACCGCCCCGCCGATGGCGGAGACGGCGTTGTCCCGCCCCCTCAGCGACGGCACGAAGCCCACCTTGTCCGCGAACCGCTGCATCGGCGGATCCGGCCGATCCACGTCCGTGTTCGTTGAGGCGTAGCCGAGAGTGTCCTTCAAGTTGTGATTCAACAAGTCGGATACACCCTTGGTGTGTCACCCATCGTTACGAATCGGACTCTCGTCCCCCGCTTCGTTTGGTTCACGAACACGAAATCCTGGCAAATCGAAGTAAAGAGCAGCAGGTACAATCACCCGCTTGAAGACGACCGCTGCTCCAGCGAACATCGCGAACGGCATGAGCAGAACCAGCAGCCACGCATCGAGACCTCGCTCACGGAGCCTGCTATCGAATTCCTCAATCGTCAGGCCATAGCCGAAGACTAGCCACAGCAAGCCATACAACGCTGCGAAGCCAGTGACCGAACCGCACCAGATCGCTGGAATGACTAGAGCGGTTCCGAGGTAACGGAAGATTGTCTTCATCACGCCACCACCGGCAGCGCCTTCCCCGCTCGCTCGGCCTCGATCTTCTCGTACCCGCTCCCCAGCTCCCCGATCGGGTCCGGCGGGACGATCTCGACCACCTTCTCGCCCAGCTTCGCTTCGCCGTTGAGGACCTTCGTCTGGAACTTCACGCACTCGTCCAGCAGCCGATCCAGGATCTCCGCCTCCGGCACGTTGGCGACGCGTTCGCCTTGCACGTAGATGATCCCCTTGCGGTCGCCGGCGAAGATGGCGACGTCGGCACCCTCGGCCTCGCCGGGGCCGTTGACGACGCAGCCCATCACCGCCACCTTCATCGGCACCGTGATGTCCCGCTGCAACATCTTTCTGACGTCCTGCGTCAGCGTGAACAAATCGACCTGAATCCGCCCGCACGTCGGACAGGCGATCAGCTCCGCCCCTTTCCGCTCCCGCAGGCCCAGCGTGTAGAGCAGCTCCAGGCCGTCCTCGACTTCGTAGATCGGGTCGTTGGCGTAGCTGAGCCGAATCGTGTCGCCGATGCCGCTGGCGAGCAGGTGGCCCAACGGCACGACGCTGCGAATCGTCCCCGTCTCCTTCGGCCCGGCGTGCGTGACACCCAGATGCAACGGATAATCAAACCGCTTGCTGATCTCCGTGTACGCCGCGATGACCAATTGAGCATCAATCGACTTCGCACTGATGGCGATGTCGAAGAACTCCTCTTCATGAAAGATGTCGAGGT
>CAYMAS010000051.1:0-489 GCA_964388485.1 uncultured Tepidisphaerales bacterium
GGGCTGGCGACGAGCTTCAAGCACCTCGACCCGCTCTTGCCGCGGCTGGAGGTGCAGGCACGGATGGACCCGCGGCTCCGGGACGTGCAGGCGGTCGCCAACGTGATCGCCCGGCACGTCGCCGACCTGAACTTCGTGCACGCCTTCCGCGACGGCAACGGCCGCACGATGCGGGCGCAGGCGGACAACCTCGCGCAGACGGCGGGCCTGCGGCTGAACGAGGCGCAGCTGGACCGCGAGGCGTGGAACCGCGGCAGCGCCGAGGCCAACCGCGACCCGCTCGACGTCAAGACGCTGCGGCAGGTCATCGGCCGGGCCCTGGAGACGCGCGAGCAGGCGCTGAAGTCCGGCATGGTCGAGGGGATGGAGACGAGCTACGCGCGCATCGACGACGTCGCCTAGACGGTCAGCCCCTCGGGTTCGGCAAGGCCGTTGGCGCGGCAGCAGGCTGTGAGCGTGTTGGCCAGAAGGCAGGCGATGGTCATTGGG
>CAYMAS010000051.1:499-24741 GCA_964388485.1 uncultured Tepidisphaerales bacterium
CCGGGCCCTGGAGACGCGCGAGCAGGCGCTGGAGCGCCAGCACTACGTCGCCCGCGGCGAGCGCCCACCCCACGTCGGCCACCACGCCCGCGACCTGCCGGGTGTCCGGCAGGAGCGGGATTATGGGCTGGGTGACTAGCCGTCGGCGGGAAAGTTGAAGAGCAGGTGAGAGCGGAGAAATTCTTTGCTTCGAACCCGGCCTCATGGTTCAGGTTGAGTTTGCTGCGTTGAGCTCAAGATGGCTGTGGCGACGAGGAAGCCAACACCGCACCTGCGACCTCACGGCACCACAGGCGGCCATACCTGGGATATCGAGCTCAACGCGGTACGCTGAGGTGACGTGAAAATTTCTGAGCTCTTCGACAGCATTCAGGGTGAGGGCAAACTATCCGGCGTGCCCTCGGCGTTCATACGCAGCAGTGGGTGCAACTTGAGGTGTGGGTGGTGCGACACGCCCTATGCCTCTTGGCGTCCTGAGGGTGAGCAGCAGGTCGCAGCCGATATCGTCGCTTGGGCGATTGGCACCGGCCGCCGGCATGCTGTGTTCACCGGCGGTGAGCCGGTCCTTCAGCAAGACGCCGCCGATCTGTGTGACGGTCTAACCAACGCAGGTGTGCACGTGACGCTTGAGACAGCAGGGACTGTGTTCAAGCCGCTGTCCATCAGCCTGCTGAGCTTGAGTCCGAAGCTCGCCAACTCTACCCCGCACGGCACAACACACGCAAAGCGGCATGAGGCAACCCGACTCAACTTCGGCGTGATGAACCGACTGATCGCCCACACGCGGAGGCGCGGCGGCGACGTGCAGGTGAAGTTTGTGGTGACGTGCGAGGCGGACTTGGCCGAGGTCGAAGCGGTTGTCACCCAGTTGAACGGCCTAGCACCCGCCGACGTGCTGCTGATGCCGGAAGGCCGCGATGCCGTCATGCTCAACTCTCGCTCCTCGTGGGTGGCCGAGGCGTGCAAGACGCGAGACTGGCGGTTCTGCCCAAGACTTCACGTTTACTTGTATGGTGATCGCCGAGGCAAATGAACTCATCCACTACCTCTCGCTGCGTCGTGCTGCTCTCCGGCGGCCTTGACTCCGCCACCGCGCTCGCTGTTGCGTCGCGGCGGGACGGACTGGCGTGTCACTGCCTCAGTGTCGACTACGGCCAGCGGCACCATGCCGAGTTGGAGGCGGCTAAGCGAGTCGCAAAATCACTCGGTGCGCAGGAGCACAAGTTCGTCCGCGTCGACCTCTCCGCCTTTGGCGGCAGCGCGTTGACCGATAACGCCATCGGCGTGCCGAAGGGCCGCGGCGACAGTGAGATGTCCTCAGGTATTCCCGTGACCTACGTTCCAGCGAGAAACACCGTGCTGCTGTCGCTCGCGTTGGGCTATGCCGAGACACTGGGGACCGGCATGATCTACTGCGGCGTGAACGCAGTGGATTACAGCGGCTACCCCGACTGCCGCCCTGCGTTCGTCAACGCCTTCGAGCACATGGCGAACTTGGCGACGAAAGCGGCAGTCGAGGGCGAGCAGCGGGTGGAAGTGCGGGCGCCGCTCATCGACCTCGATAAGGCCGAGATCATCCGGCTTGGAACGGGCCTGGGCGTCGACTACCAAGCCACCGTCACCTGCTACGACCCTGACGCTTCTGGCCGGGCGTGCGGGACGTGTGATGCGTGTGCGCTTCGCCATCGCGGGTTCGCTGTCGCCGGCATCGCCGATCCGACGCGATACCGCTGATTATCTAGTACATTTGAGTCTTGAACGTTGCCAGGCCGATAAGACATGGCGGCGGGAGACTTACCACGTGCGGATATACAAGACCTTCAGCTTCGAGGCGGCTCACCGCCTGCCGACCGTGCCGCCGGGCCACAAGTGCGCGGCCGTTCACGGCCACTCGTACCGCGTGACGCTGTGGCTCGACGGTCCGGTCGGTCACGAGAGCGGCTGGGTCCAGGACTTCGCCGAGGTCAAGGCGGCGTTCGCGCCGTTGTTGGGGCAACTCGACCACTCGATGTTGAACGACGTCGAGGGCCTGGAGGTGCCGACCGTCGAGAACATTGCCAAATGGGTCTGGGTCCGGCTCAGGCCAACGCTGCCGCTGCTGAGCGAAGTGCGCGTCGATGAGACAGCGACCAGTGGGTGCGTCTATACAGGCGATGAGTCGTGACAGCGGTCGCCGCCGGACGACTTCGGAGCATTTTTAACAACCGATCTGCCGTCCGCCCCGACAGCAGCTACTGTTCAGGGATGCGATGCGTCGGCCAACCGCCGGTCCACCTGATCGTTACATGTGCCAAGCGGAAACGTCACCCGCCGACGCCGCGGCTGCAAGTGCGCGGCCTGCCAACCCGTGGGAATCTCGTCACGGCTTGGGCGAAGCGTGTCGCGGCCGCGCCGGCAGTTGCGGCTGCGACGGACCTGTATCTAGGGGAGTCGTGGTGCGTCGCCCGTGAGGCCGCCGGGGCGTCCACCGGCGTTCGGCTGTGGGTCATGTCGGCAGGGCTCGGCGTCGTCTCAGCGGAGGCAGTCGTGCCTTCCTACGCTGCCACCTTCGCCTCCAATGGGGCGGACGCAGTGCCGGGCGATCCTGCAGTCTGGTGGGGCGAGATGACGCTCCGGCTACCGACCGATCCGCTGCGGCCACGGTCGCTCCGCCGCCTGTCTCGGCGACCAGGGCGATTCTTGCTGGCGGTCTCTCGCCCGTATCTGGCCGCCGTTGCGGAGGACCTTGCAGCCGTAGCGTCTCCTGAGCGCTGGACGATCATCTCCGCCGGTGGTGGCGATCTCGTCCCAGTCAACCTCCGCGAGCGGCTTGTGCCGACCGACGGCTCACTCCGATCTGCGGTCGGTGGCACCGTGAACGCCATCAATGTCCGCCTCGCTAACCGAATCCTGGCAACACTGCCGGTTGACGGGTGCCTGCACTGTCATGCTTGCCGCGTGGCGGAAGACCTGCGAGAGGAGGCATCTCACACGAGCGTCCGCCTACAAGGTCGCCGCCTCAGCGACTCGGAAGTGACCGCCTTCGCTCGCAAGAACGCGATCGGCGTCTCCGCCAGCCTGCGACGCCTGAGAGACGAAGGGCTCTCGTGTGAGCAGTCGCGGTTTGCCCGCATCTACCGCGAAGTCCACCTGAAGGAGGCGCGGTAATGAGGTTCTTCTTCCCCGACAGCCTTGATCTGATTGACCCGAGTTTCGACTTCACGACTGAGCAACGCAGTCCCCACCGCGTTCGCCAGCGGGATGACCTATACGCCCACGAGGCCTTCGGAGAGGTGCCTTACGATGGCCTGCTGGTGAGTCGTGCCATCGTGGAAGGTGCTCCCGGTGCCAGCGGCAAGTACAGCTTCGCTCAGCGGCAGCGGCTGTACAGGGAGGGCGTACACCGCTTCTTCCGCCTGGACCGCGACCCGCGGATGGCGGACGTCGAAGTCATGGGCGACTGCGGGGCATTCACCTACGTCCGTGAGCGGACCCCGCCCGTCACGCCGCGGCAGGTCGCCGAGTTCTACACCACGATCGGCGTTGACTTGGGTGTCAGCGTCGACCACGTCATCCTCGGCTACCGCCCGGAGGACCAGAAGGCACTGCCTGGCCTCGACGGCGAACTTGACGAGTGGCGGGAGCGACAGCGACTCACCCTCGAGCTCGCTGAGAAGTTCCTCGACGAGGTGGGCCGACTCGGCGGGCCATTTGCGCCCGTCGGCGTTGCGCAGGGCTGGAGCGGCGAGTCTTACCGTTACGCCGTCGAGAGGCTGCAGGAGATGGGCTACGACCGCGTTGCACTTGGTGGGCTGGTCCCGCTCAAGACGAACGAGATCAAGGCGGTATTGGCGGCCGTGCGGCCGGACTTGCGGCCGGGGACGGACCTGCACCTGTTCGGCATCAGCCGCGTGGCGCACATCGCCGACTTCGCAGCGCAAGGTGTCACAAGCTTCGACTCGACCAGCCCGCTGCGCCAAGCATTCAAGGACGACCGTGACAACTACTGGACCGCTGACGGCGACGCGCATCCGGCGCTGCGCGTGCCGCAGTCGGACGCGAACCCGCAGCTCAAACGTCGCATAACCAGCGGGGCTGTCGATCAGGGCGAGGCCCGGCGGCTGGAGCGGGCTTCGCTTGCTGCGGTCGAGGCTTACGGAGCGGGCGATGCCACCCTCGCCTCAACGCTAGATGCGGTTCTGGAGTACGAGGCGTTGCTCGGTAAGGCCGGCAAGCCGGGCGACTACCGAGAAGCCTACGCCCGCACGCTGGAGGAGCGGCCGTGGCGGTCATGCCCCTGCCGCATCTGCCGTGAGCTGGGCGTACATGTGATGCTCTACCGCGGCGCAGAGCGCAACCGGCGTCGCGGGTTCCACAATGTTTGGACGTTCAACCAAAGGATCCCAAGATGACCCGCGTGAGCGCGACTGCCGACAAAGCCAAATCCGAGAAGCGGCGGCGGGATCGGGCGGATGGCAGCGTCGTGCTGTTCCGCCTGCCGGCCATCGAGGTCCGCCAAGGGCCGCGCCGTCGACTCTACAGCTTCGCGGTTGACGGCAAGCGGCTTGGCGAGTTCGCCACGCTCTCAAGACTCCGCCGTCAAACGGGTGAAGACGATGAGTCTGCTGGCGACTTGCTCGGTTACCAGCGGCCGGAGGTGGCGTCGCACATTCGCGAGATTCGACGCTACCTTGAGGGTCCCGATCCAATGGTGCCGAACGCCCTCGTTATCGCGTTCGACAAGCGCGTCCGTTTTGAGCCCGCCGCCGACGGAGACGCGGACGCCTTCGACAGCCCGTACAGCCGGGCTGGTACGCTCGTGGTGCCTGTCCCCAAAGGCAGTGGCGACCACGATAAGCCTGGCTGGATCGTCGATGGCCAGCAACGAACTGCCGCCGTTCGCGATGCCGACATCAAGAGCTTCCCGCTCTGCTGCGTCGGATTTGTCGCCGAGAATGACGCCGAGCAACGCGAGCAGTTCCTCCTGGTCAATTCGGCCAAGCCGCTCAGCCGCAGCCTCGTCTACGAGCTGCTGCCGGCGACCGACTGCGTGCTGCCAAAGCCCCTGTTCGACCGCCGCCTGCCATCGGCTCTTTTGGCGCGGCTGAACGCCGATCCCGAATCACCGCTGCGGGGAATGATCGCGGTGCCGACCAACCCCGAAAAGGCACCAGTTAAGGACAACAGCGTGCTGCGGATGCTCGCCAACAGCCTCAGCGATGGCGCGCTGTACCGCCACCGCACACCCGCCGGCGGGGCCGACGAGGGGGCGATGTTGAAGGGCGTGTTGTACCCCTTCTGGTCCGCCGTCCGCGACGCCTTCCCCGACGCATGGGGCCTGCCGCCGCGGCGGAGCCGGCTCATGCACGGAGCGGGGATTGTGTCCATCGGGTTCTTGATGGACGCCGTCGCCGATCGCATTGATGCCGAGGGCCGCGGCCTCACCCACGCCGGCTGTCTCGGGCAAATCCGCCGCGTCGCCCCGCACTGCGCCTGGACTGCGGGAGAGTGGCCGTTCGAAGGTGGAGCGCTTCGGGTGCGGTGGGACGAGGTGCAAAATACCCCAAAGGATCTCCAGCGGCTTGCCGACCACCTGCTCGGCGTGTACCGCACTAGCTAACGTGGCTGATAACCGATGCGGTACCGCGCGGCTTTTGCTCCCGTGGGCGAACGCGGATATGTTACCTGCTGCCGCGAGCGAGGGATCGCCCGGCCCTGCGGCGCCCACGTCGGGCGTTTCAGAAGGCGGAAATCGGCCGGCGAGATATGGAGGCTCTTCCGGGCGGGTGGCAGTCCTTTTTGATGCAGTACACGCGAGGGGACATAGGGACCAACGGCGAGACGCCCGGTGTTGTGCCGAGTTCAAGCGTCAACGGCATCTCTGTCGGCGGATTTGTGCGCACACCGCAGGGGCTGGCGAAGGTTCTGCAGCTTCGACCGGGTCGCGTGCGGGTCGAACTATTCGTCTCACCGATCGAACAGCGGGACGGCTGGTATAAGCGTGCTCGGGTAGAGTCGGTAACGCTGCTTCCGGAAACGCGGGCGTACGTCCGAGGGTCGGACGGCAGGTGGACAGCGGGGCGGGTGCTCGGCCACGTGGAGCGGTTTGTCGTCGTGCGGTTGCCGAACAAGGTCGAGCGGCGTTGCGACGTCAGCGAGGTGTCGGTCCGGTGCAACCGCCGAACGACTAGCCCAGTCAGGCTGCTGTCTAGCTTCTACCACGAGACGCCGTTCTGGATGGACCTCCGGTCGGACTTCAGACGGCTTCATACTCGGGTTCGCAATGCATGGCGGGGGTTGGACGCGTTCGCTGCTGCCAAAGTTGAGGTTTTCCCGCACCAAGTCGAAGTGGTCCGCCGGGTTCTGGAGGACCCGGTGCAGCGATACCTGCTCGCCGACGAGGTCGGGCTCGGCAAGACGGTCGAGGCCGGGGTCATCCTGCGGCAGATGTTGCTCGATGATCCGCGGACGCGGGCGTTGGTAGTTGTGCCGCCCCTCCTGATAACCCAGTGGCGGGAGGAGTTAGCCGATCGCCTCTGCCTGCGGGAAGACCTGTCGACGGGTAGGGTGCGGATCATCACGTCCGACGACGGAGCGGCATTAGCGTCTGAATTGGCCGGGCCGCCGCCGGACATGCTTGTCGTCGACGAGGCCCATCACGTCGCCGCCGGGACGGTCGGCAATGGCGGCGGGTCACGCCTCTTCTGCGCCATCCGCACGCTGGCTCACGCCACGCCTCGCCTGCTGCTGCTCTCGGCGACGCCGGTGCTTGACCACGAGTCGGAGTTCTTGGCCATGCTCCACTTGCTGGACCCGGCGACCTACGACCTCACCGATGCCGCCGGCTTCCGCGAGCGCGTCCGCCGACGCTCCGAGGTGGGCGAGATTCTCACGAACTTCAGGCCAGATGGCCGGCCACGCATCCTTCGACGTCGGGCACAGGACCTTCGAAACGGCTTCCCCGAGGACGCCCGCCTACAGGAGTTGCTGGACGCTTGCGACGCAGCGGGTGAGGACGAGGAGGAGGCCCTGCGGTCGGCGGTGGCCGAGGCGCGGACGCACGTTGTTGAGACCTACCGCCTACACCGCCGACTGCTCCGTAATCGGCGGGCGGTTGTGATGGCGGGCGAGGACTCGGTGCTGGCCGATCGGGTGGATGCGGGGGTGGAGGCGAGTGAGTTGCTGGAACCACTTTGCGACGAGCGATCGGAGCGCATCGAGCCAGCTTTGGAAGCATGGCGAGCCGCGGCCGCGGCGGAGGCAACGGAGAAGCCTGAGACGCGGGTTCAGCTGCGGGAAGCGTTTCTGGCCCTGCTTGAGGCGTCGATGACGTGGCACCCGTTGCTGATTGAAGCGGTTAGTCGCCGCGCCGGCGATACTGGGTTGTTCGCCGGCGAGAAGGAACTGCTGAACGCCCTTGCCGAGGCCGCCTCCGCGGGTGAGGAGGATCGGCTAGATCTGGCGGCCGAGGTTTGTGAACGACAGATGCGGCGACCTGGCAACACTGCAAGATTTGAGAAGGTCGTCGCGTTCACAAGCCACACAGAGGTTGCGGAGAATTTGGCCGCCAGACTGCGTGCCCGCGGGTGCAACCGCGTGCTGACGATCACTCGGTCGATGCGGCAGGCAGACGCCGAGCGTGCCGCTGCACTTTTCCGGCGCGAGGCAGCTCCCTTAGTGCTCGTTTGCGACCGATCTGCTGAGGAGGGCCACAACCTCCAGTCCGCCGACGCTGTAGTCCACGTAGACGTGCCGCTGTCGCCGATGCGGCTGGAGCAGCGAATCGGCCGGATTGATCGTATCGGCCGAAACCGGCCGGCTCGTACCCGCGTTCTCTCCTGCTACGCCGATGTGGAGGACGAGCCGACAGCCGCCAGTGCGTGGCTGAAGGTCTTGGCATTCGGCTTCGGCATTTTCACCGGTAGCGTCAGCGACCTGCAGTTCCACCTGGAGGCGGAGCGGGAGCGGTTGCTCAACCTGCTGTTCGAGCAGGGGCCGGAGGCGTTGCACCATGCGGTTGATGCCGAAGTCGTGCCTGGAGTGTCGCGCGCCCGCAGGGAGATCGCGGCGCAGGCGGAAATGGACGCGATGGAGCGGGACGTGGCCCAAGACGAGGATTGGGTCCGATCGCTCGTTGAGCTTGAAGCCGACGACAGGCCGTTGCGTGAGGAGTACGAACACTGGATTTGCGACGCGCTGAAGCTCAATGCTCGGGTCGAAGATGCGAGCAGGATGGTCTTTCAATACGAGGCCAACTACGACCGGGTGCTGAGCGATGTCGGAAGTCATCCGACGCTCGTGCCGATGGATCGCTGGAACGAGTGGCCTGGGCGGGGCGATCCACTGACGTACTGCCGGATCGCTGCATCGATGCGGCCATCGGTTCGGTTGCTGCGGCCTGGCGACGCCTTTACCGACGCTCTTGATGAATACGTCAGGTGGGATGAGCGTGGCCGCGTCTATGCCCTCCACCGCCACGTTCCGCATATGCCGACTGCGGCGGGATCAGAGATTGTATGCTTCCGCGTCGACTTGCTCGCCGAGGCGGATGTACGCCCGGCGGTACGGGCCGTGCAGAAGGCGGACAAGTGCCCGCGGGTGGGCGAGCGGGCACTGCGGCGCGTCCTTCAGCGGCGGGCCGACGCGCTGCTGCCGCCGACCTACGAGACGTTGTACCTCGACTTCGACGGCATGCCGGTGAAGGACGAGCTCTTGCTGGCACCGTTGCGTCTGCCGTACACGAAGCGAGATCGAGATGAACTCGGAACAGACGTCAACCTTACCGGCGACTATCTTGACTACCTGGAGCAGGTAGTCGACTCCGTAACTTGGCCTAGCCGGTGCCGGAAGATCGCGTCTTCCGCTAAGGCGGCGTTGCGGTCGTCGGGCGACATGGTGCGAGCGATCGAGGCGGCGACGGATCGCTTTCTTTGGGAGTCGCGGCTTCGGCAGGATCGGCTGCGCCTCCGGGCGACGAAGGGCGGCGACGCAGCGGCAGACCTATGTCTGGAGGAGGTCATCGCTCCAGCCCTTACAGCAGGCTTGGAGCGGCCCCGGCTGCGGGTGGAGTCAATCGGCGTCTTCGTGCTAGGCGGCAACGACCCGCGGCCGGACGACCCAGAATATGCAAGGGCGAGGAGGTCGCGGTGAAGCGGAACCAATCGCCGGAAGCGGAGCCTCAGGGTGACCGCTTCTTCGCCGTGGCCTCGCGGGCCTTGGCGGCGGGCGAGGTTCCCGAGGCCCTCGAAGTTATTGTGGCCGATGCTACATTTGCCGACCGCTTCTGCGGTGCCGCCTCTGGTTTAGCTACACGCCGCACGCAACCGCTTGATTGGGCGGTGCTGGTCCGACAACTTGTGCGACGCGAGGACGAGCGGGAATGGGGACAAGCAGCCGACGTGCTGATGGGGCTTGCGGACCTCACGACTCTGTTTGGGCCGCCGCCCGCACCTCCTATCGCGCGGCTCGAGCCGTCTGGCCGCTTCGCCTCGAAGGAGATGATGGCGGCGTACGAACAGGTCGGGCTGCGTGCTACGCAGGGCGAAGGCGGGCTTGTCCTCCGGGCGCAGCCTTGGGCACCGGAGTGGCTCGACGGGTATCCCGCACGTGCGGCCGAGGCGGAGTTACTCCTTCGTCGTCAGCAATTCGTGCCGGGCGACCCGCTCCTCGCTCAACTGGGCCGCGGTGATGTCGTGGGCTACAGCGGGGCGGCACAGCGGGACGCGGTTCGAGCCGCGGCCGTCGCGCCGCCGGGATCGACGCTGCTCGTGAACCTGCCGACCGGGACGGGCAAGAGTCTCGTCGCGCACCTGCCGGCCGTCGCCGCCGGGGGCGCGGCGGGTGACGCGGCGTTGACCGTCTTAGTCGTCCCAACCGTTGCCCTGTGCATCGATCAAGAACGTTCGCTTCGGTCCTCAATCAATCAAGACTGCGCCTATTACGGCGGACGCTCGGCCGAAGAACTCAAAGCAATCCGCCAACGGATATTCGCCGGCGAGCAACGGGTCGTGGTGGCTTCGCCCGAACCAATCCTGGGGGCGCTCCGGCCTGCCATCTACGCTGCCGCCGGGGCCGGTCGGCTGCGATGGCTGGTGGTGGACGAAGCGCACGTCGTTGGGTCGTGGGGCGACGAGTTTCGGCCCGAGTTCCAGATGCTCCCCGGGCTGCGGCGTGACCTGCTCCGTGTCACGGAGGCGGCCGGACGCCCCGCGTTCCGCACGATGCTCCTTTCGGCCACCGTGACGGCCGACACGCTGGCGACGCTGCACACCGCATTTGGCGACCCTGGTCCGTTCAACCAGGCGGCAGCACCTCAACTGCGACCCGAACCGAGTTACTGGTTCAGCTCCTGTCGCCACGAGAGCAGCCGAGCCGCAGAGGCAATCCGACGGCGGCGGGTGGAAGAGGCGGTCCTGCACTTGCCACGCCCGCTCGTGCTCTACGTGACGCGGCGGGAGGACGCAGAGTGGTGGTACAAACGCCTGCAGGACATGGGGCTCGGCCGCCTCGGGATAATGACTGGCTCGACGCCGGCGGACGCGCGGGCGGCCCTGCTGCGGCGGTGGTCCGAGCGAGCGGTCGACGTCGTGGTGGCGACGAGCGCGTTCGGCCTCGGCGTCGACCAATCCGACGTTCGCTCAGTCGTCCACGCGACGCTGCCGGAGACGCTCGACCGCTTCTACCAAGAAGTCGGCCGCGGCGGCCGCGACGGGAGGGCGTCGGTCTCGCTGCTCATCCACACCGATGAGGACGTCACGCTCGCCAGGAGCGTCGGCGAGACGACGCTCATCGGCAACGAAAAGGGAGTGTCCCGGTGGCGGAGGATGTGGGAGAGCAAAGACGCCGTCGACGCCGAGAGGGCAAGATGGCGGATACGCGTGGACGTCTCACCCGGCTTGCAGGCGAACGAGGCGAACGTCAAGTGGAACTTACGGACGCTGGCCCTTATGGCGCGGAGCGGGCTTATCAGGATCGACGCCGTGCCTCCCCCCTCTCAGCCACGCGGATCGGACGACGTGCAGGCAGAGCGGGCGTACGAGCAGGCGGCCCAGGAGGATCTCGTGCGGCGTGTGGTAGAGGTAATAGCCGATCGAGTTGGCAGTGACGATGTTTGGACGGCGCGGGTCGACCCGCAGCGCGAGCGTGAGCAGGCCGCGACGCGGGCAGCATTTGCCAGGATGGTCACCGTTGCCGGCGGCGGGAGCGGCCACTGCATCGGCACAATCATTGGGGATCTTTATCGAGTCGGTCACAACGCGGTGCCCGGCGTCTCGCCGACTCCAGTCGCAACCGCCTGCGGCACCTGCCCCGCGTGCCGCAGCGGCGGTTATGCTTCGCCGATCGACCCGCCGCCGCCCGTCCGCCCGCCGTGGCCGGTATCTCGAGGTGTCGCGTCTCAGCTTCAGCGTCGGCTTATCGACGGCCGCCTTATCGTGCAGTACGACACAAGCGGCCGGCCGTGGCGCGACGACCTAGGCGACCTCATCCCTCGCCTTTCCGATCTCGGACTGCGCGGGATATGTGTCTCCGCGCAGGAATGGGACGACGCGGCGCGGGTTCTGGGCAGTCGAGTTACCCGTGGGGACGTTCTGCTGTTCGAGCTGAGTGAGGTGTTGCGGACAAACCGCCGGCACCAGAGTTTCGCTGACGTGCTCGCGGTGGCGGTCGTTCACCCGTCAGACGGTCGACCGTTGCCCGAAGATTTGTATCGAACGGCAGACTCGAGGGATACCCGCCTCGCACCTCGCGTGTTGCTCGTGCCGAACAATGCTCTGCGCCACGATGGCGTGCGCCTAGTGGACCGGCCGCCGGTGCAGCTGGTCTGGGCGGGTAGCCTGCTGTAGAACCCTACTGGAGACGATTGATGAGCCTTGTCAGCGAGAGCCACGCCATGCCCTCCACCATTCGAGCGGCATATCGCCTCGCCGCTCGACTTGGCAAAGGTGATGCAGGGCTGGACCAGGCCACTGCATTGTCGCTGCTGACGCCACCTGCGATCCAGACGGAGAAGGGTGGCCAGATTCGTGCACGCAACGCGATCAACGAGGCGGTAAAACTTGGCCTCATCCGTCGCGACGAAGATGGTGTGCTCCACCTTGCCCTCGAATGGCCCGATCCACTGGGCGATCCCGACAACGCCGATGATCAATTTGCCGATGTCGTCGCACGTCTCGCCGCGGCTGGCGGTAAGGAGGGGGAGAACGCCGACCTGCTTCGCACCGCCGTTTGGACAATGACGCGGGATCCGCGGGAGCCGGTCGGCCCGACCGCCGACGCGATGCGGGCGCTTGTTGATGATGGCATTCAAAGCGACCTTGGTACCACCGAGGCCCGCTGGGGACAGTTTGAGCATTGGGCAGTCGCCCTCGGCTGGTGCGTGCGTGCGCCAATGCTGATGGCCGACCCGACCGCGTTTCTACGACGGAACATCGATTTGATCTTCGGCGATGCGGTGGAACTGCCTATCGACCTCGTGTTGCAAGAAGCCGCGAACTTGTGCCCCGCGTTCGACAGCGGGTGGGCCTGCGATTGGGTTCTCGATCGCCTGCCGGAAGAGCGCCGCCCGCGCGACCGACACCTCCTGCCGGCAACGAGCCACGCGTGGCTGCGGCTGTACGATGAGGGCACGGTCCGGCTTGAGCGGAGGGCCGATTCCGGCCAAACGCGATACCTGTCGGATGGTGACGAGGTCGTTCCAGTCGCAGCCGTTAAGCGCGCTACGTAGAAGAGCCTTGATCGTGGAAGAGACGCAAACAGGAACATCTTCGTTGGCCGGCCGCGACTCCATGCAGGGTTTCGTTTGCTGGGATGACGCCCGGGTACGTCAGGTGATGCAGACCGAGGCGCTGCAGGATAACGAAGCCGATTTTCTTGCCACGCACCGCCCGATGCGTCTGAGGATCCGCGGCCAGCGGACACCGGTGCCAGAACCGGCCGCCGGCGGCGGGCACGACGAGCACGCGGTGCTGCGGGCGTTCCTCGACAGTCCCGATCATGCTTTCGCTACTGTCACCGGCGACGTCGGCACCGGCAAGAGCCACCTGATCCGCTGGCTCGCCATGCAACTTCCGGAAACGGAGCGGCGGCGAGTGGTTCTGCTGCCGCGCATCAACACAAACCTGCGATCGGCGTTGCTGCAGATCGTCAAGGGGATGACCGGCGATCAGGTCGAGCAGTTTCGCAGTCGCATCCTGACCGCCGGCGAAGCCAGCAGCCAGGAGGCAGCGGCCGAGCGATTGCTGAGCGAGTTGGCGATCGCGTGCGGTGCCGCCTCGCACGGCGGAGGGGACGGGGGTTCGAAGGAGTGGTGGAAAACGTCATCACTGCCGTCAGGGGTCAGCCGAGACCAACTGCGCTACCTCGCAGAAGATGCTCCCACGCTTCTGTACGACCCGATCTTCCGCAACTTCTTCCTGCGCCCCGGCGGGTCAATTCGGCGTCTGGTCCGCCACGCCTTCGGGCAAAACGAGCGGGTGGAGACGGCCGAGTCGAAGGAGCAATTCGACGATGTTGACCTGCCGAAGGAGGGGGACATTGACCTCAATGCCGCCGCACGATCATCCCGTGAGCTTTGGCGGGATGTCGGCTATGACCCATCGGAGCGGGCTGCGCTCGTCGCATGGCTCAACCATAACCTTCCGACGGCGATCCGCGGCGTTCTCAACATCGGACGCGATGAACTGACGAACGTCATGACGGCCGTCCGTCGCGAGTTGGCGGGACAGGGTCGGGAACTGGTCATCCTGATCGAGGACTTTGTGAAGCAGCAAGGCGTCGAGCGGGAACTACTCGAGTCGCTGCTCGTCGAGCCGAAGCAGGAGGGTGAGGACGAGACGCTTTGCACTCTCCGGACGGCACTGGCCTGCACGAAGGGTTACTTCGACGCCTTCCGGGACACCGTGCGGGATCGGGTGTCGTTCCGCGTGTTCGTGGACGCGCCGGAGGGCGACGCTAAGCCGGATGCCGCGATCTTCGCCGCCGGTTACCTCAATGCCTCTCGCCTGGATGGAGCAAAGCTGGAGCGGTGGGCATCGGACAATCGGGAGGCGGCCCTGGCCGGTGCCGACCACGCGTTGGCCGACTTGCCGCCGAACGCTTGCGAGGGCTGCCGGTATCGCGAGCAGTGCCACAACGCCTTCGGCCACGCCAACGGCGTCGGCCTGTACCCCTTCAACTCGACGGCTGTCCGACGATTGTCAGATCGCGCCGGAGGCGGAGGCTTCAACCCGCGCAAGCTCGTCGTTCAGGTCCTTTCCGGCATACTGACCGGCGAGCGCCAGCGGATCGAGCAGGGGGCGTTCCCAACCGAGTACTGGAGAGACTACGCGAACAACAGCGCGCGGCTCAGCCAGCCGGCACGGGCAAAGGTCACGCAGGGAGATCCGGCGCACGGCAAGCGTCGCCTCGCGCTGCTAGAGGCTTGGAGCGACTGGGACGGCCATGGCGGAGTTCCCAATCTCCACCCCGGCATCCACGATGCCTTTGCGTTGCCGCCGCTCGACGGAGCAGAACAGACAGAGCCCGACCAGCAGATCTCCAACTTCGTTGTCGATCCCCCTCTCAAGCCCGATGCGGAGGCGGACCTGCCGAGGGAGTTGGCAAAGTATCTTGAGGAGTTGGAGGCGTGGCAGCGTGGCGGCAGCAAGCTGACGCCGGCCTTCGTCAACAATTTCCGCCAGAAGGCCAGCGCGGCCATCGAGGCACGCGTCGATTGGGATACGGCGCTGGTTCTTAACAAGGGCGAGCACACACAGCCGATGTTCCAGCAGCGCTTCATCAACTTCGCCGATCAGGTGACTACGCCGGGTAAGGGCCACCTGGTACTGACGATTCCGACTCCTGGCCAGACGCGCGAGCGGGCCGCTTTCGGCTGCGAAGCCTTACTACGCCAAGCACATCACGGCGGGTGGCGGTTCCGGGACGGCGCACGATATCAACGTGCTGCCGCCGAATGCTTAGAGGCATGGGCTGACCACCTTCTCTCGCAGGTCCGCGCGACCCGTCTGAACGTCAGGGGCAAGTACGATCCGGTGCCGGCTGCCGTCGAGTTGCTGGCGTTGGGTCACCGCCTGCTGGGACGCCCGAAGTTCTCCGCCGCGGGTGATGACGCGGCGATGATCGACGCAATCCTCGGCGAACCGCCACCGGCAGCCGTCTCCTCACTCGACGGTCGCAGCGACTCCTGGAAGAGCTTGGGCCGGGAGTTTCTCAAGCAGAGGCCGCTGCTGCTCGACGTCGTGCTCTCCCGTGTCACCTGTACCAAGGGGCAGAGGAAGGCTCAGGTCGTCGATGCCTCACAGCTTATCGGCCCGCTGCGGCAGTTCCGCCGGGCGGGTAAGCCGAAGCTGGACGTGCCGGAAGATGCCGTTGGTGACCCGTTGCTCAAGGCTGTCGCTCAATTTCGCAAGCGGGTCGACGACGATTTAGCTGCGGCTGTGACTGACGAGCGAGACCGCTTCCTCGCCGCCGCGGCTGCAGTGCGGGCGGCTTTAGGAGATACGCCCGACTTGGCGGCCTTGACCGAGGCCGTCAACAACTTGTGCGACGCCGGGCGCGACGCTGGCATCCTTGGCAGGCCATCCATCCAGAAATACGAGGCGGCCCGTGACGACCTGAAGGCGAAGGCACTCGATGACTCGCTCATCGCCGCGTCCAAGGTCGCGGAACTTCGAGTGGAGGATTGGCCCATCGCGCTGCTCGACCAGCTCGGCCGCAATTCCGTCAACACGCTACGCGACGCCGCGGCCTTGATCGACGCGATCGAGGGTGTGGTAGGGCGAGTCGAGGATGAGGCCGACGGAGGCGAGATCGACAACACGCCTACGGGCCGTGCGATCGAAAACATCATTGAAGCGTTGGACAGGATCGGCCGCGACGCCGAGCCACAGCCGACGTCTCCCTCGGTGGAGGCACTCTCGTGAGCGACGTCCCTCCTCTGCTCCAACGGGTCATAGCCGCCCGGGCACGCATCGATCGCGTCCGGCGGGCGTCAGCCGCGGCGGATTCGCTGGTTCAACTCGACAGGTTTCACAGCAAAGTGCGGGAGCCCGCGGCGCGCTTAAGCGTCGCTGCGTCGCGTGCGACAGTTCTGGCGCGACACGGTCGGGCGATTGAGTGGCCGCGGCCGCTCGGTCCCAGCGTGGCGGATCGAGCACGCCAAGGCGGCGATGCGGCGCGGTCAGAGCCTGCTGCATTGCTCGACCCACAGCAATTCAATGTGGGGCAGTTCGCGCAGATGGTGAACACACTTGTTGAACGGCTCGGCGAAGCGTCGGCCGAGCGGTGGCGGGCGTACTGCGAGGACCGCTGGCCGGCGATCCCACGGACGCTGCTCGACACGCTGCGCAACGTACCGGCACTTGCGCAGAAGGTCGCGGGCGTTGAGGCGCGGGCACACGACCTGGAACGCCTAACAGCCGCGGTGCCGAAGGACGCGCGGGAGTGGGACGAGGCCGAGGCGGCCGTCACGGCTCTGGAAGAGGCGCTCGAGCAGGTAACCCAGGGCGTTGGCGGCGATCTACCAGAGTCTGTCAGACTGTTCCTCGCCGCCGCGGGCGGAGCGGCGGGTGCCACGCTTTCGCAACTTGATGGCGAGGTCATCGGCTGGCTGCGCGAGCACGGTCTTGAGGCGGAGTTCAGCATTCGAACCCGGACGGGGATGAGGCGATGAACGACCCTCTCATTAGCGTGCTCGACCGGCTGGAGCAATGCGAGGCACGACTGCTGGCGTGGGGCATCGTTGATGGCGCATTCACCGACGCCGAGCTGCGCCATGAGGTTGAGTCGATACTGGGTGACGACGGCGACATCCAGGGAGTTGTCGACGAGCTAGAAGACCGCCGACTGCTATTTCGCAGTCGGCGTGACGGCGAGCGGACGTGGAGAACGCGAATGGCCGAGACGGTTCGGCTTGCGTCGCGGCTGCGGCAGCTCTTTCCCGGTCGGGACTGGCGCAGCTCGCCGACGCTCGTGGGCGACTTCAGGTTCTCGGTGCGGCCGCGGGTCTACCCGGCGCGCGATCAGGGGGCCGATCGGCTGCTCGCCGCAGTGGAGAAGGCTGTCGCGCCTTCCAAGCTCGACGACCTCACGCGACGCGCGATGCTCGCCCTCATCGATCGAGGCGACGGCAAGACGTTCGACCTAGGGAAGTTTCAAGTTGAAGCCGCCGCGTCGGTGCTGGCCGGGGTTGCTGGGCCCGGACGAACCAGCCGCGGAACGGTCGTCGGGGCGGGCACCGGGACAGGCAAAACGCTCGCGTTCTACCTCCCCGCGCTGGCGCACTTGGCCGCACTCACGCCAGCCGCGGGTACGGGTACGGGTGCGGCCAGCGGTACCGGCGGGCCGAAGGCGCTGGCCCTCTATCCGCGGCAGGAACTGCTCAAAGACCAGTTCGACGACGCTTACCACCAGTGCCGCAAGCTGGACGCCCTGTTGCGGCAGGTCCGCCGTCGGCCGCTCGTTGTTGGGGCGTGGTTCCACTCAACTCCCTTCGCAGCGTCGGGACAGACTGTCAAGTGGCCTAGTGGCAAGAAGGGCCAACGCTCGCCTTACCTGAGATGCCGCGCTTGCAAAGAACAGCCCTCGCTCGAGTGGCGAGACGGCGACCTCGAGCAAGGGCGGGAAGTGCTGAGGTGCCCAGCCTGCGACTGGGCGACCCCGGAGGGAACGCTGCGGCTGACGCGGCAATCCATCCAGCGGGACCCGCCCGACGTGCTGTTCACGACGACGGACTCGCTTAACCTACAGATGGGCAACGGCTGGTCGGCCGGGGCATTCGGCGTCGGTGCCGACCGGCCGCCGCGGCTGGTGCTACTCGACGAGATCCACATCCAGTCGGGCGTGGCGGGAGCGCAGACGGCCCTGCTTCTACGCCGTTGGCGGGAAATGGCGCGCGGCAATGGACCTGGGGCGAAGGTTCATTTCGTTGGCCTATCGGCGACGCTGCCGAACGCCGGCGAGTTCTTTGCAGACCTCGTCGGCCTACCCGCAACGCGGGTCGACGCGATCGTGCCGCCGACAGACGCCGGCCATGCAGACGTCCGCGTCGAGGGGGCAGAATACCTGCTGGCACTGCGGGGTGATCCGGCCTCGGCAACAAGCCTGCTGGCGGCGTCGATTCAAACCACGATGCTGATGGGCCGGATGCTCGACCCAGCCGCGGCACCCGGCGATGCGCCTAGCCGCGGCCTCTACGGCCGCAAGGTGTTTGCGTTCACCGACGATCTGGACGTGACGCACCGGCTGCACGACGACTTTGCCGATGCCGAAGGTCGTGGCTGGCGAGACAAACCCCCTCGGCAACTGCGTCAGGGTTGGCCCTTGGCCGTGCAGCGGGCCGCTCGAGGCGAATCCGAAGATGAGGAGCGGGCCCGCCTGGGCCAAGCATGGCACGCCGCGGAAACGATCGGCCACCGCCTCGATGACCCGCATGCCGCGCGACTCCGCGTCGGCCGAGTCGCGTCGCAGGATCCAGGCCTCGACTCCTCGGCCGATGTCGTCGTGGCAACCGCGTCGCTGGAAGTTGGCTTTGACGACCCACAGGTCGGGGCGGTCATTCAACACAAGGCTCCACGTGACGCGGCCTCATTTCTTCAGCGGCGCGGACGAGCCGGTCGGCCCCGGGGCATGCGGCCCTGGACGGTCGTTGTCTTGAGCGACTACGGCCGCGATCGTGAGGCGTATCAACACTACGACCTGCTGTTCGATGCCCAAGCCCCGCGGCGACGGCTGCCGATCGAGAATCGCTACATCCTGAAGATGCAGGGGACGTTCGCGCTGATGGACTACTTCGCCCGGAGCGTCCACGCCAGGTCTAAAGCGAGCGTCCGCCAATGCTTCGCCGCTCCAGCCGATGCCGCCGGCAATCAAGAGCGTGCAGTCGCCGAGTGGCAGGGGCTTATCCGTAATGGGCTGCAACGCCTGCTTGATGACGATCTTGAGCGCGGCCGCCTCGCGGCGTTTCTGCGGCGGTCGCTGCAAATCGATGAGGCGGAAGTCGAGGCGATCTTCTGGGATGCGCCGCGCCCGCTGATGACCGCCGTGATCCCCACGGCGTTGCGGCGCCTCGAATCTGGGTGGCACGGAGAGATCCCGATTAGGTCTCATCCGCTGCCCGAGTTCGTGCCGGAGAACTTGTTCACCGACCTGTGCCTGCCGGAGGTCGTGCTGGCGACGCGCCTCTACGAACCCGACCACGAGGCGAGGCTGGCCTCTGGTACGCCGCTGTTGGACGAACACGCAATGCCGGTCGGCCAAGCTCTGGCCGAGTTTCCCCCAGGTCGAGCGTCGCGTCGGTTCGGCGTCCGAAGCGAGTTCGACACTCACTGGTTCCCGATCCCGCTCGACGAGGTTGCTTGTGAAGTCGACGTCACCGCCTACTGCTTAGAGTCCGACGAGGCGGGCACCTATCAGATTGATGGAGAGGACGGGGTGGCCGACGTACGGGTGGTAAGGCCCAGGCGTATCGAGGCGGCGCGGCTGCCGAAGCTGTTGAGGGCAACAAGCAACGCCCGGCCCCGCTGGCGGTCCCAGCTCACAGGCGAGGGCGAGGCCATTAATCTGACAGTGCCGGAGGGGCCGTGGTCCAGCATCGCGCCACGGGCACAGGTGTACGCGCACCGACACGGCGGCAGGGTCCGCGTCCGACGATTCACGGTTGGGGCAGACGCGACGTTGAAGTTCCGCGAGGGCACGGAGCGGGACGTGGATATCACCTTCACGGCGGCCGGTGGGCTTGGCGGCGTGGGCTTCGCCGAGAAGGTCGATGGAGTTCGTTTCGACTTGAGTCCGCCCGAGAACCTGACAGAGATCTTTGCCGCGGAGGAGATGGTCGGGCGCTCCACGCGATCGGCCTTCTTCCGGCACGTGGTACTGACGGATCATGAGGCAGCGCTGAAGTCCTTCAACGTGTTCCGCCGCGGCTGGCTGCATCAAGTGTTCGCCGCTGGCCTGATCCGACGGTCGATTGAGACCGGCAACATCCGCTTCGCCGCTAAGACATTGTCAGAGCTGGACATTGACGACTTTGCCGACGAGATGGACAAGGTGCTTTCCGCGGTGTTCCAAGCACTGCCGGAGGCGGAGGACCACGGCGACGAGGACGACGGGACAGCCCGGCGGCAGCGGGTTCACGACGACTTGCGTGACGCCTTCGCCGACGCCGACGTACGGGAACGCTTGGTCGAGCTGGCGGCGGTGCTCTGGCAGCCCGAGGGTGACGCACGCTGGCAACGGTGGCTTGAGCGGCGGTGGGTGTCGACGGCAGGCCACGCGCTGCTGGCGGCCTGCCTCGCCCTCGCGCCAACGGCGGGCGAGGGTGACCTGTTGCTCGACGTAGATCCGGGGCCGCCCGCGGTCGACGACGTGGACCTGCGCGATCCGAGTCTGCGGCCCATCTGGATCACGGAGTCCAACCCGGGCGGGACCGGCATTGTCGAGGAGGTCTTGCGGGCGTTCTCGGCCGACCCGCGACGGTACTTTTCCATAGCGACTGCCGCGGCGGGCAAGTCCGAGCTGGAGATCGCCGATGCCGAGCTATCCCGTGTGGCGCGGCTGTCGGTCGAAGACGACGGTGTGGCCAATGCCTTCTCGAGCGTTCGTGCGGCTCAGGGCATCGGGCCGTTGGCCGCGGCGAATAAGGGATTGCGCACGGTTCTTACGGCACAGGGCGTGCGGCTGACGCACGCGGTTGCGAGCAGCCTGCAGGCGCGGCTGCTACGGCCGATGACTTCGGCCGCCACAGATGAGCTTATCGCCGATTGGCTGAATGACTGGGACGCGCTTGAGGCGAAGCTCAACTGTGAAGTCGAATTGCCGACCTTCGCCTACCGCGTTGCCGGCGACGCGTCGACATTACAAGCTTTGCGTGACGCGGCTGGCGGCGCGGCTGGCGACTGGGCGTGGGCCTACAGCGTTGCCTACGGCCTGCTTTGGCCTCGCGGCGGGTCCATCCGCCGACGGGCACTGTCGGCCTACAACCGCTTTGCTGAACTTCCCGAGCCTGACCCGGCCGTTCTGCGATCGGCCCTCGCCGAGCCGGAAGCCGAGGTGGATGTAGACCACCGGGATTGGCTCGTCGCGCTTCACGCCCGCCTGGCCACCACCGGTTTCGCCCAGCTAGTAGCGCGTTCGGCCGGCGGGTCAGATCATGCCGCACGGCTGCGGAGGGCGATCATCCATGCGGTCGTCGCACCGGTCGACGTCGGTTTCCTCGGCGTGTACCCGCTCGTCGACGGCATCGACTCAGGTCCGGGTGGTTCCGCCGCGCGCGTGCGACTCCGGGAGGTGGAACTGTGACGGAGCAACGGTCGACACCGAAGGCGCGGTACGTCCGCGGACGGCCCGATTCGGACGAGTTGCGGTCGCTGCTCGGTTCCCTGCTCGCGGCCGAGGTGCTGTCGCCAAGCAACTGCCTGTGGCTCGTGTCACCATGGGTGGGCCGGCACATTCTCCGCAGTCGAGCCGGACTGGCCGCGGGAGGTCATTCGCCTGCACGCGACGCTCGAGTCGATCCTGCGGCGTGGCGGACGGCTTGTGGCCGCGACGAAGCCGGCGGCGAGCCAGCCGTACAACCGCGGCTTCACGGCAGCGGTACGCCGTTGGCGGGAGTTGGGCCTGGCGGCGGTCCTGCGGGAGTCGGAGGAGTTGCACGAGAAGGGGATGCTCGGCGACGGCTTCTTCCTGTTCGGCAGCATGAACTTCACCGACACCGGCGTCGAGCGGGCCGAGGAATTGGTCTCGCTTCGAACGGACAACGAGACGCTCGCCTACCACCGCCGGGCGTTGGCCGACCGGTGGGGCGGACGCGACGCGGCCGAGGGAGAGGTGACATGAGCGGGATCAATGACGCGATCCTCGCCGCGTTTTTTGACGCCAATGCCAACGGCATCCGCCGCGAGGAAATTCGTGACGGTGGTCCACGTGCCAACCTGATGCCGTGGCTCGACCGGCTGGCAGCAGGCGCGGCGACCGTGCTGCCCCGCGCTTCGCGGGTCGGCGGACAATCGCGTGTGACGTGGTACGGCCTGGCAACGAGCCGGGGCGGGATGGACCGGCTATCCCTCGACGTCATGTCGTTTGTGGGGCCGAGCCACTCAACCTTCCGTGGAGAACTAGCGGCCGCGGATGAGGGTGATGCGTTCGAGCAGAAGTTGGCAGGCCTTGTTCCGGGTGGGCTGTTTCTGCGCTTCGAGGCGGTCGACGGCGGCTTTGATGCCAATGCGAACCGACGGCTCTTACATTGCTTAGAGCGGATGCGGCTAGCTTGGGCAACCTGCCCGCCCCGTTCGTCCGCGCCGCCAGCCTCGGTCGACGCGCTGCTGCGGGACCTGACGCTGGCGATCTCGAACGGCCGGCGGCCGGCAGCGGAGCGGGTGCTCGGCGAGCTGCGGGACCGGTCGCTTCTGGACCCAATGAACCTGGCCTTTGTGCGGCTGCGTTTGCTGGCGCGTTTGGGGACACCGGCGGAGGTGCTGAGTGACTCGTCGACGGCGGACGTCCTGCTCCGCGGCCGCCGCCCGCCGGCGGTGACGCAGGCCTTGGCCGCGGCCGTGGCGCGGGTCCACCTGACAGGTGACGACCCCGTCGCCCTAGTCGCCGCCATGCGCGAACGGGTGCTGCCGGAGTACGGGCCGCTGTTCGACGGCTCCGGCGGGCGGGCGGCGCGGGCGGGGGAAGCGCTGCGAGCGTTCGCGGTTCGGGACGCGGCCGCTGCGATCGACGGGATTGACCCGCGGGCCGCCGACCGGCTTGTAGCACTTCGGGACGACCCGTCAACTTCCGCGACGGATCGTGGCTTGGCGAGTGCACTGCTCAACCTGCCGGGCGTGCGGCTCGCCGAGACCCAGCCGGCGGAGTTGGGAAGCGGCCTCGCGGCCGCCTCGGCGGCTCTGGAGGCGGGTGATTTCGAGGCAGCCCTGCGGCTAGCCGCCGACGCGGCTGGGGCGGAACCGGCCGATCGGGCAGAGCTGCTCTTTCAGGCGGCGCACGAGGTCGATACGCTCGACGCCGCGCGGATTGCCATGTCCGCGCTGGCCGGGCTCGAAGAGGATGACAGGCTCCGCCTGCTCTCCCGCCGCTTCGTGCGGGACGTCGCCGGCAACGTGGTGGATCCGGTCACGCCGCCGGCGTCGTGGTCGGAGTGGCTTGCGCAAGTCGCCGACCCGGCCGTCGAGGCGTCACACGTGCGGCGGGCCGCCCGTGCCGCCGCAGCTGAGTGGTCGCACGAGGCCCATCTGGCAGTGGACGACGCGCCGGAGCGGCTGTCGGCCGCGTTGACCCGCGCCGACCAGGACGTGCCGGCGGAGAGGAAGCCCCTGCTTCGCGAACTGCTGCCCGACCTGATTGGCTTCCTCACAGGCGACCCGCACTTCCCGAGACGGTCGATGGCGGGTGTCTACCTCGACGCCCACCTGCTCGGCCACATGATGTTCGAAGGCGGGCCCGGTGAGCTGAGCGTACTGCTGGACCTGCTCGACGGCCCGCTGCGGCTGGGCCTGGATCAGGAGGCTTACGAGGAACACGTCGATTACGCCGCCGACCACGTGCGGCGGGGCGGGCCTACGCACCTCGACTGGATGCTGGACTTGGTTGATACGCTGGCGACGCGGCCGGTGCCGGGTGAAGCGGGCCGTGGCGCGCGGGCGGCGGCCGTAGACGCCGTTGCCGCCGCCTTCGCCTCGCTGCCGGCGGCGCGGGTCGGCGTCGTACGGACAGATCTCCTACGCGCTCTCTGCCGGGAGTTGGAGCTGCCTGACCCATTGCCGGCTTCGCCGGACCCGGCCGACGAGGAAGACGATGAGGTGGCCCCGCTGCGGGCGCTGCTCGACGGCCGACGGCTCGGCATCTACTCGCTCGACGACGGCACGCCGTCGCGCGTTGTCGCCGCGCTAAGCCGCCTCGTACCGAGGTGCCGTGTCGAGATCAACAGCGACGCCGACTGCACCGGCTCGCTGCGGGCGATGGCCGCCGGCTGCGACCTCGTCGTCGTCGCCACCCGCAAGGCCAGCCACGCAGCGACCGGATGCATTGACAAGCACGGCGGTCGCGGGAAGCTGATCTACCCGGCCGGCGGTGGCTCGTCGAGCGTTCTCGCTGCTCTGGAGGACGAGGCGGCGAAGCGGTAGCGAGGCTCTTGATTCGTCCACTTCACCTGTTGATCCTGGCCCTCAGTTTTGCGAGTTCAGTCACCAGGTCCGACTCGCGCAGCGACCGCTAGAGCAGATGGCGTCTTGGTCGCTCATGAGTCGTAGCCACAGCTTCGCAGG
>CAYMAS010000052.1:0-23379 GCA_964388485.1 uncultured Tepidisphaerales bacterium
GCACCTCCAGCCGCGGCAAGAGCGGGTCGAGGTGCTTGAAGCTCGTCGCCAGCCCCTGCTCGATGAATCGCGTCTGGAGGAAGGCGTCGTGGCGCGTGGTGCCGTCGGCCTGCGGGTCGCTGCGGTGCATCTCGACCGTGCGAGGCCTGCCCGCCCACTCGTAGACGTCCTGGAACAGGTGGCGGTGGATCGCCATAAAGCCCTCGGGGGTGTGGGGCGTGCGCGGCAGGTCGGTGAGGCGGCGGGTCGTCATCAACCGCTCGAATCGCTCGGCTTGGGCGGGATCGACGAGGCCGGCCTTGTTCGCCAGCACGTCCGTGCCGGGGGCGAGATAAGCCCGCCACGCCTCGCTGGCGCGGCGCTCAACCTGCTGGAACCGATCCGTCTCGGGCGACGCGGACATGGAAGGGGCGGGTGGGGTGGAGGGGGTGGCGGTCGCCATCGTCGGCGTCCTCGTTGAACGGCAGGGAAGGGACAGAGAAACGGCACTACCGCGCGGCACACTCGCGGGCGAAGCGGGCCACGATCGGGGCGTCAACGCCCGGCGGAACGCGCTCCTCCAGGAGCATGCGGGTCAGCGCGTGATCGGCGGGCGACAGCGGGTTCCCCTCAATGGCGGTGCTGGCGGCGGCGCTGGGCCAGCGGGCGACCTGCTCGGCGACCTGCGCGTCGGTGAGCGGTGCGAAGGTGAGCGCCCGCACGTCGCGGCGCAGGGTCTCGATCAGGGCGAGGTCGCCCGGCGTCACGCCGGCGGGCACGTCCATCGCCTGTGCGGCGAGGGCGGGCACTGGCAGGTCGTGTCGCGGGCGGGGAAGATCGTCGTTCGGGTCCATGAGGTTCTCCGGGTGGTTCGTGGTGTGAGCGATTCGGTGGTAACGGCGCTACCGCAACATCAGGTCAAGCAGGTCGTCCTCGCCCCAGCCGGGCGGCACGTCCGCCGGCCAGACGCCGTCGATGCGGCCGAGCAGTTCGTTGGGGTAGCGCAACTCGCCGAAGCCACGGTCGGCCCATGGCGCGTCCGGCCGCCCCACCGCTGCCGCCAGCGTCCGCCACTGCTCGGGCAGGCGCAGCGGCCGCCAGTCGGTCTCGTCCAGCACGATGAGGCCGTCGCGGTCGCGCTTGATTGTGAAGCGGACGTAGTCCCACGTCGCGTTCTCGCGGCCGCAGTTGCCGGCGGGGTAATGCTCGAAGCAAACGGTGCGGTCGGGGTCGAGGTTGAGGCGGCGGACGGCGAGTGTGGCGGCGATCTCGACGTTGTTGGTGATGCTCGGGCCGTGGCAGTCGGGCGGCTCGCACAGGGCGAGGCCGACGACGCCAGGGGCGAGGTCGAGCAGTTCGACGCCGCAGGTCGCGCCGAAGCCGTTGGCGGCCTTGTAGCGGAGGAGGTTCATGGGCGTCGGGGGGCAAAGGGCTCATCAGGGGGACATGGTGCCGCGCGTCGCGGCGAAGCCCGCCGGCGGGTGAAGGGGTAGTGGGTCAGGCCGCGAGCGTGGTCGGCTCGGCGGGTTCAGCGGCGGCGGTCGGCAGCGGGATCGGGCCGCCTTCCGGCTTCGACTGCTGCGAAGCGTGGTGGGGGTGGGGGTGGTGGGCCGGGCGCATCGGCGTCGGCAGCCAGTCGAGCTTGCCCACCAGCGCCTCCGCCCGGCCGGCGGCGGCATCCTTCTTCAGGCCGTCCACGCCCGCCGCGCTGCTCAACGTCCTGCCGTGCGCCTGCGTGAACGCCTCGTCCAGCGCGGCGGCGATGCCGCTCTTGGTCAGGCCGTCGAAGAAGCTATCGGCGGTCGGCCGCCACCACCGCGTCACGTCGCAGCCGACGTGCCGGGCGACCCGCCTCACGCTCGCGTCGCTCTTATGGCCGTGCTTGGCCTCGGCCGCCTCGGTTGCGGTGTCGAGACTTGCGGCGGACAGCAGCGCCAGCAGGCCGGTCTTGCCCTCGGGCGACAACCCGCTGACGAATGACGGCAGGTCGTCAGGTGTGGCGGGCAAGCGGCTCCGCCACGCCTGCAACGCCTCGTAGAACACCCTCTGCGCTTCGCTCGGCTGGTCGGTGCCGTGGCTGCCGCGCGACGGCTCGCTCTTGCCCGTGCCGGCGGTGAAGTCGTCGCGGCCGGCGCTGATCTGCACCTCCAGCGGCAGCGGGTCGCGGGAGGCGAACTGCACTCCGTAGAACAAGCGTTCGCACAGGTGAGCGATCAGCAGGTCGGCCGACGCGGCCGCGTTCTGGATCATGCTCGCCCGCAGCGCCTCGGTCCGCGCCTTCGTCAGCTTCCAGACGAGAGCGCGGCTCATCTCGACGCCGGCCGACCCGCCCTCCTGCTCATCCGCTACGGCACCGCCGTCGGCGGACGCCTGCACCTTCACGCCGGGCGTGCAGCCCGCCTCCTTCCGCTCGTCCCGCTTGGCCTCGCCCGCCTCGCGCTGCCGCTTGTCCCACGCCGGGTCCACCAGCCCCCGTCGCTGCTCGACCTGCCCCGCCTCGCCGATGCCGAGGTAGACGCCGCACCGCCGCTTCTGCTCGGGCGTCCACGCCTCGCGCCTCGCCTCCAGCTGCTCAAGCTCGGCCTCCAAGCGGTCCCACCGCTCCGCGGCCTCACGCCCCTCGGGCGTCTGCTCGTCCCACCCCTCGTCCTCCATCGCCGTCAGTTCGCCCTCGATCTGCGCCTGCCGCTCGGCCTCGTCCCGTGTCGGCTCGCGCTTGGCCGGCTGCTCGCGGCGGTAGGCGAAGGGGTCGCTCTCCTCCTGCAGCTCGTGGACGACGAACGCCCAGCCCTCCGCCTCCCTGAGCCGCTGCGCCTTGGCGTCCAGCTTCACCGCCGCCAGCTTGCGCACGAGCGCCGCGTCCTCCGCCAGCCCCCCACCACCCTCGTCGTGGTCGTTGCTGAACAGGTCGTAGCGGGCGCTCCCGCCCGCCTTCTCGTACGCCGGCAGCCCGACGAACCGCAGCAGCGGGTCAGACAGACTCATCGCCTGGTCCGTCAGCAGGCGGCGGGCCTGGACCTCGCTGTTCCAGCCGCCCTTGATCTGCCGCCAGACCTCCCGCTGGCGGTCGTGGTTGGTGGTGAGGGTGAGCGCCTGCGCCACGCCGGCACTCATCGCTCCCTTGCGTAGCTCGTCCAGCAGGTCCGGGGCGATGCGGCCCAGCGCCAGTCGCTGCTCGACGCGACGCTTGTGGATGCCGAAGCGGGTGGCGATGTCGGTGCTGCTCATGCCGGCGTCCGCTAGCTTGGCGAACGCCGCGTGCTCGTCGGCCGGGTTCATCGGCAGCCGCTCGACGTTCTCGGCGAGGCTGGCCTCGGCCGCGTCCCGCTCCGTCCCCTGACGCACGACGCACGGCACGCCCGCGTCCTTCGGCAGCCGGCGGTCGCCGGCGAGCTTCAAAAGCGCCCGCAGCCGCCGCCCGCCGGCGACGACGAGGTAGCGGCCGGTCGGGCGGGCCGGCTTCTCCGGGTGCTTTCGGTCGGGCTTCGTCTCGGGCCGCACGCACAGCGGCTGGATGACGCCGTGGGCGGCGATGCTGGCGGCAAGCTCGCCTACGTCGCCAGCGTCGGGACGAACATTCATCGGATCGACCGCGAGCTTGTGGAGGCCGATCATCAGTGGCAGGCCCGCCGGCAGCGGCTTCTGTGCCGCCTTTGCCTTGCGGGGCTTGGTGGTCGCGGGCTTGCCTAAGGGCTTGACTGTCGACTGCTTTGCCGGCGTCTTGGCGGGGGTAACGGTCGCGGTCATCGTGCTGCTCCTTGAAGCGGAAGACTCATCCGCGGCCGGTGCCGCGAGCGAACGGCCGGCCGGGGAAGGGACACGATGTCCAAGCGCAACGGCCGCGCCGGGAGACGCGTGCGCGCGTCTCCGCTCGTGGCCACTTTGCCGGAAGGATGCGGGGGATTGGCCGGGCGGAACACCCCGCCGCGGCACCCCGGCATTCTACCAAACATGAGGCTGTGGCACAAGCTGCTTCCCACGTGAAAACCGTCGATTTTCGCGGTAATCTCGGCATTTCTGCCGCTCGCTTCACGACGGTTGTCGGTTGCCTCGCGGACATCGTTCCCGCCCCGCCTTCCGCCCCTGATGGCCCGCCGCAGGCGGCCTCGGGCTCTGCTCGTGGTCGGGGTCCTCACGCCGTCCCCCGCCACTTTCGGAACGCGCGGTCGCGGTCGAGCCACTGGCTCACGATGTGCGCCGCCACGTCGGCCGCCGCGACCTCGGCGCCCAGGCTCTCGTTGTAGAAGCGCGTGTACTGCTCTAGGAGGTCGTGATCCGTCGCGTCGAGCCGGATGTTCAGTGTCCGCGGCGGGTCGCGGTGGAACGCGGCGAGCTTCGGGCGTGCCTTTGTGCTCGGCAGAGGGGCCGGCGTCGTTGCGGGATTGCCCGCGAGGTCGGTGGGCATGTGAGTGGGTTTCCTTCCGTGGGTAGAGGGGATGTGTTGAGTGCAACGAATCGCACCGGTCACTCGCGCGAGTCGACGTACGGCTCGAGCACGAGGTTGCGCGTGAGCAGGATGCGGAACTTCCAGCCGGGCCGGACGGTGATCGTCGGCTGCACGTCGAGCTGGCGGTCGATGATCCGGTTGGCGATGCGGCTCGTCGTGTCGCTCGCCCCGCCGAAGACGAGCTCGCGTAGCTGCTCCTCGACGTTCTCGGTCGAGCCGAAGCCGCTGTTGTCGCCCTCGGTCAGTTCGCTGCCGATGGCCACCGCCGTGCTCACGCCGCCGGCGAGCAGGAGCTGCTGCCAGTGGTAGTCGACGCGGTCGGCCAGGCCGCTCGCCCCGGCGGCGTCGGTGCCGGGCTGGCGCTGCAGGTCGACGCTGCGGCCGTCGGGGAAGGTGAGCATCTCCCAGGCGATGAGCAGCCGGTTCTGGCCGTTGCTGACGAGGCTGCTGTACTCGCCGACGGCGACGCTGCCCTGCGGGATCAGCACGAAGCGGCCGGTGGCGCGGTCGTAGACGTCGGCGCTGACCCGCCCCACCACCTTGCCGGGCAGGTCGCTGTTGAGCGCGGTGACGGTGAAGCCGGGGACGAAGGTGCCGGCCGACAGCTCGTGCTGCGTAGTGGGGGTGACGGGCCCGGTCGGGCCGGTGCGGAGGTAGGTGTCGAGGCCGCGCTCGGCGGTATTGAGGAACGCGATCTTCTCCGACTGGAGGTTCGCGCGGGTGGCGTCGGGCTGCACCTCGTTCGGGTTCACAAAACGATCACTCCCGGCCACAATCACGACTTGGTTCAACCCGCAGCCTTGCGTTATCGCCGCGGTCTTCCGAGGTTGACACTCCCAAGATGCTCCGCACAGCGTCGATCTGACTCGCGATCAACAGATTCTCTAGAACGCGACCAAATCATCGACCTGATCCCGCTGCATCTCGCTCCTATAGAACATTCCAAGGGTAGAGTACGGGCTTGACGTAGCCGCGACGTCGGAGGCGATGACAAGGCACCGATCGACGTGCTGCGCATCATCGAATGCTTGCGCAGCAAGCGACTCCATGTTCGCGTGACGCTTGTGAGCGTTGCTGGGGTGGAAGGCGTGGAAGATCAATGCGGTCCTTCTGCGTGGGCCAGCAAGGACAAACAGCGAGTCCTGAAGATCGTTCGGCGGTACCGGCATCCGTGCAAGGCGCTTCACGTTCTGTCTGACGCGGGCCATCATCATCTCGGCCTTCTTCTGGTCTGATGGCGGGACATCGAGCAACGTCATGCAGACGTCGGTCCACCGAGGGAAGCACCGCGATTGGACCACGCGGAGGAGTTGTCGCCACCACGGGCTGAGCCGCATCCGCGGCTTCTCGCGCTGATGCCCTTGGATCTTCGCCTCCTGATAAAGGTCGATGTCCTTCGACATCCCGATCAGGTGAAGATGAGGCGGCGTCTCTTCTGCTTCCGCGATGACCAACGATGTCTTCAGGTAGAGGCCGAGATGATCGAGTTCATCTCCCGTCGTTGTAACTGTTTCTGCGAGTTCCGATCGACGGCGAATGTAGTGGAGCTTCTGCGCCTCGTCCTCCAGCATCTCTAGCACCGCGTCGAAATCGGTGACGAGAATGCAGGGCGCGATCCGATGGTCGCTTGGCAGCCATCCGGCGTCTTTGAGCAGCTCCAGATTTGTCTGCAGCGTCGCGAAGTCATCAAGCGTAACCGATAGCCTCAGAACCGTAAACACGTTGCGAATGTCCATTTGAAGCGCTTGCTCCAGCTCGTCACGCGCGGACGGATCACGCAACGCTTCTTGTATCTTCTCAACCAAGCGAGACGATTGAATAGAGGGTTCAATTAGCAGATCGCCCACGTGCTTCCTCGCACGTTCAGTCGCGCCACGAAGCGCCGGCTGCGACACGCGGCCCGCCTTCGCCTCGATGATGATAAGGTGCGAGTCAACGAGGACAACCAAATCCGTTTCGTACGCGACGTCATCGCTCTTCCATTCGAAGCCTTGCTTGACCGGATGACTAGGGAAATGCTCCTGAACAAGACGGACGACCTCTAGTTCCAGATACTCTGCCCGCGCCCGTTCGATCTTCGCTTTGAGCTTCGGGTCGTGTTTGGCAAGGCCGTCAATGATCGTCTTCGAGAAATGGAAGAAGCTTTGGGGGTTGGGGCAGAAGAATTCATCGTCCGGGACTGCGATCAGCGGTCTTTCCCAAACTGGATTTCCAAGAAAGAAGTGAAGTCGATCGTGCTTGCTCAGCTCGCCAAGGCGCATTGACATGCTTTCCACGATCTTCTTGGTTTCCTCCGCGCCCAAACCAGCTGCCTCGCTGACCTCGCCGGTCCTGAACCTGAAGCAGTCCGGAAGGATGTGGTCCTGATAAGCCCACAGGAGCGTCGCGACCTCTTCACGGGAAAAGCCGTTCCTCCGCGCGGTGGCAAGCATGTCGTCCACCGAATCCTGCAAGTGTGGGTTGTCCCGATAGAACCGGCGGATGACGTTCTGCGTCGACTTCTCGCGCATTGCGGGCAGGAGACGGCGTCGGTGGTCGTTAACCCGTCGCTCCATCTCGTCCACGAGGTACGAGAAGAACATCACGATGTCCTGCGGCGTGAAGCCGACGACCTTCTTGTAGTCATCGCTCACATCCCGATAAAGCTCCCGAAGCGTCCGCTTCACCGCATCGTGATAGCCCCAGTTTCGCACGACTTGCGTGTGCATCCGCAGATGCTCCTGAAGCATTCGTACGGCTCTTTCCTCCTTCGTCTTTTGCTCACCGTCACCGAGCCGCATCATCCCGAACATCTGCCCCGCCTCGCTCAATTTGTCAAGCAGGCCTTGGAGCACGTGACTCGGCGTCGGATCGTGACGGAGTTCCTCCACTGGTATCGTGAGGTACAGCGCGTGCGCCAGCTCAGCACATCCTTGGTTTAACGCGGATTCCGTGCTGTCACTATCCGCCGACCCGCCGCGGCTGGTGAACAACCCGTAGGTTGACAGCATCGCGAGCGTCTGCAAGCCGCTGTAACTGCGGAGTTGCTCGGTGATCCAGTCCAGCGTGCCGGGCAACTCCTCCGTGGCTTTCTTTGCCATCTCACCACGCGCCTGACGCATGACCTCGGGGTCGATGTCGCTCAGCGGGTGCTTGAAGTAGACTGGGCCGTCGTCGGCCTCCCGCCGCTTCTTGGGCGTCTTGACCTTCGGCTTTGTTCGCCGCTTCTTGTTCCTGCTCATCGAGTTGATGCAGTTTACGCGCTGGATTGTCGGTTGAAAGGGTCCGGGGACGAGCTGCGCGAGCGGTGGCGGTACTGCTGACGCCCCGCGTTGCGTTCATCATGCCCTACGCCCCGCCTGCCAGCACCTGCGCCACTTCTATTAAGGTTTGCGCCGCGCCTGCGACGGGCTGCGCCCGTTGCGTTAGGGTGTGCGCCAGTTGTGTAAGGGTCTGCGCCGCCTCGATCACGGCCTGCGCCAACCGCGCAAGGGTCTGCGCCCGTTGTGTGACGGTCTGCGCCAACTCTGTAAGAGCCTGCGCCAAGCCTGCGGCGCCGAAAATTTCGCCGTCGTCTCAACCCGCCCCCGATGCGGCCCGATGTCAGGGAGGACCGGGTGGCGAACGTCGCCCCCCCCCCCCCCCACCACTTCCACAACGGCGGGCGATTGCTCCGCCGCCACCCGAACCCCGCTTCCCATGACCTACGAACAAATGCTCCGCCGCGAGGCCGCCCTGCTGACGTGGTCGGGCGAGTTCGCCCGCACGATCGCCGCGGCCCCGACCGACTACGGCCTGTCGGTCGAAGAGGCCACCGCCTACGGCACGACGCAGACCCGCTTCGCCGACGCCTACGCCGCCTGGCACAACCCGGCGACGCACACGCCGGTCAACCGCGCGCTCAAGGACGAGGCGAAGACGACGCTCGTCAACAGCACGCGGTCGCTCGTCGACGTCTGCCAGGCGTGGCCGCAGATGACCGATGCCAAGCGCGAAGCGCTCAAGATCCCGGTGCGCGACCGGCGCCCGACGGCGGTGACGCTGCCGGCCGCGGCCCCCACCACCACAACGATGCTCACCGGGCCGGAGTCGCTGCGGGTGATCGTGCGGGACGCGGCCGACGAGAACCGCCGGGCCAAGCCGCGCGGCGTCAAGAGCGTGGTCGTGCTCGTCAGCTTCACGAGCGAAGGCAAGGAGCCGACGCTGCCGGTCGACCAGTGGCCGGTGGCGCAGATCAGTGGCAAGACGACGGTCGACCTGATGTGGCCGAACATGCCGGCGGATCAGACGGCGTGGGTCGCGTGCTACTGGCTGTCGACGCGCAGCACGCGCGGGCCGATCAGCCAGGCGCAGAGCATCCGCCTGCCCGGCAGCCGGACGGCGAAGCGGGCGGCGACGGAGACCACAGAGCCGAGCATGAAGATTGCCGCGTAGATGGGCTGGCTTTCACGCACCGACATCTTTGAGCAGCTTGCGAAGCTCCTCAGGCGTCACCGACTGCTTCTCGTCAGGATCGTTCCAGCGTCGAATGATGTCAGAAAAGCGATCACGTTGTTCAGTGTCCTTGATGCTTGCTCGACGCAGACGGCGAACAAGCATCTCCCTCGTGCGGTCGTCATTGCTTGCCGATGCCGGCGGGCTGGGGCTCAAAGTCACGCTCAGCGGGCGTTTGATGAGTGGGAGGCTCGGGCCGACCTCACTCACGACGTAGCTTCCGATCGGAGTACGAGCCTTGTCACCTTGCAGCGGCCGCGCTGTCACCTCGTACAGGTTGCCACGAATGGAGGCAGCAGGGTCGTCTTCGTTCCCGAAGACGATGGTGCCCCCATCCAGTAGAGCCTGAACCTCTGCCACCGACTTCGATTTAAAGCGGGTGTCGTCGAGTTGAAGCGTTCCGCGTCCGCCCTGTCCGTTCGCGCCGGCGATTTGAAACTCATGGCTGTTCATCGCATCCATCGTACGCCGCCAGATCCCCGACTCTTCCGCCCTGTTCGCCAGCCTCAACCCTGACCTTCTGCACCATGTCCACTTCGAATCTTCCGGTGCCGCGCGTGCCTCTCACCGTCCGCCAAGCGACGATGGATGATCTGCCGTTCATCGACACGTTGCAGCGACCGGTGACGAAGGCGGTCGGGTACTTCCCGCGCGGGCAGTTCGAGGGGTATCTGCGGGAGAACGGGGTGTTGATCGCGGAGGGCGAGGCGGGTGGTGGTGGGCCGCTCGGGTACATCATCCACAAGGATCGGTACCTGAAGCGGGATGAGCTGGGCGTGGTGTATCAATTGAACGTCACGCCGGAGGCGCGGCGGCATCTGGTGGGGGCGGCGCTGTTGAAGGCGGCGTTCGAGCGGAGCGCGTACGGGTGTCGGCTGTATTGCTGTTGGTGCGCGCAGGATCTACCGGCGAACCGGTTCTGGGAGTCGATGGGGTTCGTGCCGTTGGCGTTCCGGGCGGGGTCGGACAAGAAACGGCGCGTCCACATCTTCTGGCAGCGGCGGATTACCGAGGGGGATGAGGTGACGCCGTGGTGGTACCCGTTCCAGACGACCGGCGGCGCGATGCGGGCGGACCGGCTTGCGTTCCCGATCCCGCCGGGGACGCACTGGAGCGAGGTCGTGGCGGCGAGCGTGCCGATGGTGGATGCCGAAGGCAACCCGGTCAAAGCACTTCCACCCGCAAAGAAGGCTCGCCGCAAGGCGAAGCCGAAGACGGACGCCCCCGCCGCTCCGACGATGGAGAAGGTGACGGTGATGATCGGCGGCAAAATGAAGACCATCGAGCGGCCGGTGAATGCGACGCCGTTTGCCCCCACCGCGCCCGCACCGACACCCGCCCCACCACCGCCGTCGGTTGAAGAGACGGCACTCGCGAAGCCGGAGCCGAAGCCGGTCGTGAAGGTCGATCCGCGATTCGTGAAGCTCAATCGGGAGTTGCGCGATCGCTACCTGGAGCAGTTGAACGCGGAGCCGGAGTTGTTGCCGATGCTTGGGAAGTACGAGCCGACGCGGGCGTTGCCGGAGATCTCGGCAACCGTCGACGTCGAGCCGTTGCGGGTCGAGTCGCGTGAGGTGAAGGCGTTGCCGAAGGCAGCGTGATGATCGGTGGCAAGGCGGTGGCGGCGGCGGTTACGAGTTCGATTTCCGCTCGTAGCAGCGCCGTCTCCAAGAGGTGCAGATCCTGCAACTGCTGCACCTGCACGGCGATCAGCTCGTTCGTCGCCTGCTGGGCGGCGAGCTGGCCGGGAGCGCTGTTGCTCTGCTGGACGTAAGCCTGAACGCGATCGTGCGTCTGGGCGATGGAGTCGGCGACCTGCTGGTGCAGCTCGACCGTCTGCTCGTTTCGCGTGCGGCGGTCGAGCCGCCACTGGCGCTGGGCGGGCGTGAGGCTCGCGGCCGGGTCGCGGCTGTCCCAGGCGTCGGGGAAGCGCGAGCCGAGGTCGCCGAGGCTGCCGGCGAGGTCGTCGAGCGTGCCGTGGATCTGCTGCATCCGGCCGAGCGTCTCGTCGACGCGGCTGAAGTCCCAGTCGGCGAGCATCTGCTCCATGAGCTGCACCTGCTGTTGCAGGCGGATCAGCTGCTCGGCGTGCTGCTCGAGGATGAGCAGGTGCTGGGCGAAGTTGCCCGGGTCGAACACGACGTCGCCGATGCCGAACAACGCGTGAGCGGGTTGAGCCGGTACGAGCGTCGCCGCGACTGCGGCCGATGCGGTTAAGACGATAAGCTGCTTGTGATTTATGTGGTTCATTGGGTGCGTTCCTTACTTGGTTCCGGTCATGCCGCCTCGCCCCTCGTCGCGGAGCTGGTCAGCGCTGCTGCGCATTGCCGCCATCTCCCGCTGACGCACCGCCTCGGCCGCGGCCTCTTCGGCTTGTGCCGCGGCGTCCGCGTCGGCCGCCAACCGCGACCGCATCGTTTTGAGCGCCTGCAACTTCGCCTGCTCGCTCGTCAGGATCGCTTGAAGCTGGTTCGCCGCCTGCTGGGCAGACTTCGAGCCTTCGGCGGCGTTACCTGCCTGCACGATCGCCGCCACCTCAATCGTCACCGCCTGCCGATTCTCCTCGACCACGGCCAGCGACGACTCCGTCTGCACGAGCCGATCCTGAAGATACTCCCGCACCTTCGCGTTGTGCGCGGGCAGGTCGTTCACCGTCATCGTCTGCGGGTCGACCTCCGCCGGCAGCGCGTCCTGCCAGCGGTCCAGCGTCGCCCGCAGCGCCGTCAGGCCGTCCATCACCTCGCCCGCCCGCTCGAAGGCGTCGCCGCCGGGGTCATCGAGCAGGCCGTCGAGGTCGGCGAGTTGCGCCCGAAGCTGGTCGAGCTGCTGTTCCATCTGCTGCAGTTGCAGGAGCAGCGACGCGACCTTCTCGACGTTCTTCGCCTGCGCCCACGGATCGCTGATGACGTCGCCGATGCCGAAAAGAGCAAAGGCAGGCCGCGGCGTCGAGGCGAAGATGGCGACGGCTGCGAGGAGCATCGCCAGGCGCTGGTGGTCATGCAGTAACGGGTTCAAGAGTTTGGTCCTTTGCATCAGGGGAAGGAGACAAGTCAACGACCGACCACCGGTCTGCCGGTGCATCCACGTGTTCAGCATTCGGGTAGTTGTCGAGAGGCAGCAACGCTGCTGCGAGATACTGCGCCGCCTCGGGGTGCGACTCGACGAGCGTCTCGATGATCCGATCACGCATGGCATCGGCAGCCGAGCGTGTCGCGGCATCGACGGCCGCCTCCGTGTCCGCATCGAACACCATCAGCTGCGCCGCCGCCCGCCCCGCCTCGGCGGCATCATCCGCCGCCCGGTGGAGCCCGAACCGTCGCATCCACGCCTGGACGAACCCGTGCCGACCGCTGTCGCGCAGCACCTCCCGCGCCGCCGCCTGGTCGGCCGGCGTGCTCGCCGCCACCAGTGCCAACTCCGGCCGTGACAGGTCGAGGTCGATCAGCCGGTTGCCGCGGACGATGGCGTAGTAGTAATGCCGCTTCGGGATGGCCGTCGCCAGCGTGCGAAGCTGGCGGGTGTTGATGCCGAGCAGGTCCTCGTACACCCGTCGCGTCGCCGGCTCGGCCGCCGCGCCGTTGGGCAGCAGGATGCGTGTCAGACAGGATTCCAAGATCGCCGGGGCGATGTCGCTGCGGCCGACGTCGGTCAGACTCTGCGTGGCAAACACCACCGCGACGTTCCGCTTGCGCAGCACCTTGAGCCACTCGCGGATCTTCGTGCGGAACAGCGGATGATCGAGGAACAACCACGCCTCGTCCAGGACCAAGAGCGTCGGGCTTCCGTCGAACCGCGCGTCCAGCGCGTGGAACAGGTACCCCAGTGCCGCCGCCACCGCCCGCGGGTGCGTCATGAGCTCTTCCATCTCGAACGCCTGCCACCGTCCGCCGTTGAAGCGGTCGGCATCGACCGCGTGCAGCGGATCACGCTGTGCATCAAACAACCCGCCGAACGGCCCGCCGACACAGAACGGTGCCAGCGCCTCCTTGGCTTCCTTGTCCTGCAACAGGTGATGCAGACCGCTGATCGTCCGCTCGCCCTTGGGTGCCGCCGCCAGCGACTGCACCGCTGCCCACACGCGCTCGCGTCTTGCCGCGTCGACCCGCACGCCCTCGCCCTCCATCAGCGCCGCCGCCCACTCCGCCGCCCACGCCCGGTCGGCATCGGTGTCGAGCTTCGCCAGCGGCTGGAACCCCAGCGGCTGCACTACACCCCCACCGCCTTCTTCCTCGACGCCCGACGTGGTCAGATCGAAGAAGTCACCGCCCATCGCGTAGGTCAGGACGCGGCACGAGCCGCCCTTGTCGAAGAAGTAGACCTGCGCGTTCTCGTACCGCATCCACTGCGCGGCGATCAGGTTCAGCAGTGTGCTCTTGCCCGCGCCGGTCGGCTCGGCAATGAGCGTGTGACCCACGTCTCCCTGGTGTAGGTTCAGCGCGAACGGCGTCGAGCCCTCCGTCTTCGCCTGGAGCAGGCATGGTGCGTTCAGGTGGCCGTTCCAAGTGTCGCCGCGCCACGCCTGCGCCAGCGGCATCACGTCGCAGACGTTGAGGCTGTTCATCAGCGGGCGACGGACATCGGCATAGCAGTGGCCAGGCAAGCTGCCGAGCCAGCTCTGCAGCGCGTTTACCCGATCGATTTCCGTCACCCAGCCAAGGCCGTCGGTCACCTCTTGGACCATCCGCGCCTTCGCCAGCGCGGCCTCCTCCGTCTCGGCCATCACGTGCACGCTCATCGTGCAGTACCCAATGCTCGCCTCGTCGGCCCCGAGCCGTGCCAGCGTCGCTTCGACCTCATCGGCCTTGATGGTGGCGTCGCTGCTCTCCAGCCGCGACTCCTCCTTCGTCGCCACCTCCCGCATCATCGTCCAGAGGTTCTTGCGCTTCTGGAACCAGTGCCGCTTGAGCGCCGTCAGGTTCTTCTCCGCTTGAAGCCGGTCCATCGGCAGCCACCGGACGGTCCACCGCAGCGACAGCGGCAAGCCGCACAGCCTCCCAAGCACGCCGGGGAACGTCGCACGGGGCGGGCGAGGAAACCCATGATGTTCTCTTTCTTACACTTGACGAAGCCGGACCGGTACGGCAACATACCGACCGGTACGTATGCCGCCGCAGCCGAAGCCATCTTCGCGGGAGACGCTCCTCGACGTCGCCATCGCGGCGTTCCGGCGTCGGGGCTACGCCAACACCAGTGTCGCCGACCTCTGCGACGCGGCCGGCGTGACCAAGGGAGCCTTCTTCCACCACTTCAAGAACAAGGACGACCTCGCCCGACAGGCGGCCGACCGCTTCGGCGTCGGGGCGACCGCGCTCTTCGACGCCGGTGAGCACAACAAGCTCGACGACCCGCGTGATCGCCTCCTCGGCTACGTCGACCTGCGCATCAGGATGATCGACGGGCCGATCCCCGACTTCTGCTGCTACTTCGGCACGCTCGTGCAGGAAGTGCACGAGACGCACCCGGACATCCGCGACAAGGCGGCCTCGCACATCGTCGGCCACGTCGACGTCTTGGCCGCCGAGGTCGAGAAGGCCAAGGCCGCCTACGCCCCCGACGCCGACTGGCAACCGCGGGACGTGGCGATGTTCATGCAGACCACCGTGCAGGGCATGCTGATCATGGCCAAGGCGACGCAGGACCCGGCCGTCGCGGTCGCGTCGCTCCGGCAGCTTCGCCTCCACCTCGAACACCTTCTTCCCCCACGCCGACCGGCCCGGCCCTCTACTTCCAAAGGAAAGTCCGATGTCTCTTCTCGAACCACCTCCCGTTCAGCAACACGATCCCGCCGCTGATGAGGCCGTGCTGCGGAAACTCGTCGCCGACAAAGACACCGCCGCCGAGCAGTTCGACTTCGACCGAATCGTCTCGATGTACGAACCCGACGCCTCGCTCTTTTGCCTCATGCCGCCGTACCGCGGCGACGTCGCAGGCATGCGGCAGGTCATGGAGTCGTGCCGCGTCCACATGCCCGAGGGCTTCACGTCCGAGCACCGCGAAGTCGAGGTCACCGTCGGCGGCGACCTCGCCGTCGTGCAGGCCGTCCACAAGCTCACGGCTTCGCAGCCGGACCACCCGATGAATCAGTCGTGGCAGCGGGAAACCACCTGCCTCCGCCGGCACGCCGACGACTGGAAGGTCTTCCACGCGCACACGTCCTACCCGTGGGACTGCATGTCGGGCGAGGCGGCGTACTTCAAGGACGCCGACCTGCTCGGCCCGTCACCCGAGCCGACGCCGCACATCGCGGCATCAGGCAACGTCCCCGACGAAGGCTCGATCCACGACCTACTCGCCGACTGGAACGACGCCGTCGAGCAGCAGGACCTCGATCGACTGATGGCGATGTACGACCCGACGCTCAGCCACTACGACCTCATGCCGCCGTACCGCCTCGACGGCCGCGAGCAGCTTCGCAACGCATGGGCCGAGGCCTACCCGCACTTCCCGGCCGGCTTCACGTCGCACCACAAGGAAGTTCACGTCACCCTCGGCGACGCGCTCGCCGTCGTCGACTGCCTTCACGGCCTGCGTGTTCCAGAGCCGGACCACCCGATGAACGCCTCCTGGATGCGGGCCACCGTCGCCCTGCGTTGGGACGGCGAGGCATGGAAGATCTTCCACGAGCACGTCTCGATGCCGTGGGACTGGCAGGCCGGCAAGGCCACCAACATCACCGACGCCGACCTGCTCGGCACGCCCGAATGAACCCGTCATCTTCTGACATGAATCGCCAACTCTTCATCAACCTGCCGGTCGCCGACCTGGAAGCCGCCCGGCGGTTCTACGCGGCGCTCGGCTTCGGCTTCAACGACCAGTTTTGCGGCGACGATGCGTCCTGCGTCGTCGTTTCCGAAGCGATCTCAATCATGCTGCTCACGCCCGAGAAGTTCGCCTCCTTCGCACCGCGACCGATCGCACGTGACGGCATCGAGGTCCTCAACTGCCTCTCGTTCGACTCGCGAGAAGACGTCGATCGCCTCGTCGCCGCCGGCGTGTCTGCGGGGGGAGCGACGTTCAAGGAGCCGATCGACTACGGCTGGATGTACGGCCACAGCGTGTGTGACCCGGACGGTCATGCCTGGGAACTGATGTGGATGGACCCGGACGGCATGCCCGAAAAGCAGGCCGCGTCGGCCTAATCAATCTAAACAGTTCGTGCTTCAGCACGACGCCGGTGGTGGCACTTGGACCTCCGGAACGTCGAACGGAAACGGGGACATCGTTCGTCTCGGCCTCTGTGCCATCGGCGATGGGTCTTGTGCGGTGGGAGTCCAGTAGGGTGGGCCCTGGCCCACCATCTGAATCCGGGTGCACCACCGGCACCCATAGGTGGGCCGGGGCCCACCCTACTTCAGAGTGACGCGTGAAGCCGCACGATGTCACGAGTCGCTGCGTGGAAGCACGTTCAGGCGCGGTCGATCCTTGCACTTGTCGGCCGGGCGCATGCGTCGAGCGTGCAAGTGCGTGCACTTGTGAAGCTGCGACACGAACCTACGCAATCAACGCATGCACCGGCGGCGGCGGCGCATGGACCTGACCGGCGAAAGCATGCACCTAGCCCCCAAGTGCGTGCACTGGCGAAGAAAATCCATGCACCGTCTCAACCGCTGCCTGTTTCGGGCCGACCTCATGGGCAGCGACGCTTCGTCGCACGACCGATCGTGCGACGCCGCTGACACGGCCGCGACTACACCGCTACGCCGAACTCGACATACATCACGCAGACCCCCCACCCCAACCCGCACCCGCACCCTCATGGCCCGCAACTCTTTCCCACGCCGCACGCCCGACCTGATCAACTGGTCCGGCGGCTTCATCAACACGCTCTCGGCTTCGCCCGATTTGTTCGGGGCGACGCCCGATCAATGCATTCAGTACACGACCACCCGTAGTCGCGTCGTGAACCTCTGGGACCTCATCCAGGAACCCACGACCGACACGAAGCCGAATCGTGTGGCTCTCGCGGACGCCAAGGTCCACCTCGTCAACGCAACCAAGAGTCTCGTCGACATGCTCCAGGCGTGGCCCCAGCAGACGGACGAGAACCGGGCCAAGCTCAAGCTCCACATCCGCGACAAGGAGCCGACGCCCAAGCCCCGGCCGGCTCACGCGCCCCTGATCCAGATGCGTAGCCAGCGCGGGCGGACGGTCGAGTTCCGCCTGCTGGACGCGACCGACACCGAGCGTCGGGGCAAGCCGGTTAACGTCGCCGGGGCCACTATCCTGAGCTTTGTCGGCGATGTCCCGCCGGACGACGTGAACGGGTGGAAGTTCGAGGGGAACACCACCAAAGTCTTCTTCCCGATCGAGTTCCCCGTGACCGTCGTGCCCGGCACGAAGGTCTGGATCACGGCCGTCTGGTACAACACGAAGGGCCAAAGCGGGCCGCCCGCCGATCCGTTCGGCACGCACATCGCCGGCGGCATCGGGTTCAAGCAGGCGGCGTAGCCGCGTCGTCGTGACACTTCATGAAAGGAGTCGACATGAACGACCTGGCTCAACTCGACAACCTGCTGCCGACGACGTGGTCGATACCGACGCGGGGGCCGAACGTGCCCGCGTCGCCTTTGCCGGAGGATGCCGGCGGAATCAACCTGCGACTCGCGACGGAGGCGGACCTGCCGTTCGTCGATCGGCTGCACAAGGCCAACAGCAAGTCGCTGGGGTTCCTGCCGACAAAGGCGCTCGAAGGCAAGCTGCGGCTGGGCGAAGTCACGATCGCCGAGGACGCGGGCGGGACGAGGGTCGGCTACGTCATCGCCAGCGACCGTTACATGAAGCGGGAGGACGTCGGCGTCTTCTATCAGGTCGCGGTCGCGGACGAGCATCGCCGTTCGCTCGTCGGGGCGGCGATGGTCCGCGGCGTCATCGAGCGTTGGCCGTACGGCGTCAGGCTGGCGTGTTGCTGGTGTGCGCAGGACCTCGTCGGGCCGATGCGCTTCTGGGAGTCGCTGGGGTTCGTGCCGATCGCCTACCGCGGCGGCAGTGCGAGCAAGGGCAAGATCCACGTCTTCTGGCAGCGACGCACGCGGCCGAATGATGCGGTCGACTGGTGGTACCCGAGCCAGACGACCGGCGGGCAGATGGCGAGCGACCGGCTGGTCTTGCCGATTCCGCCGGGCATGCACTGGTCGGAGGCCAAGGCGGTGTTCCTGCCGGGCAGTGACGAAGCGGTCGTGCCGACGAAGACGAAGCGGCGCAAGCCGGCGAAGAAGAACCCCACCTTACCGCCGGAGCCGACGGGGTTGTCGTCGGGAGGCTTTCGGTTCTCGTCACCCGCACCGGTCGAGGTCGTTGAGGAGACGCTGCCGGTCGTGAAGGAGAAGGTGGAGCGGCCGAAGAACGACCCGAAGCTCGTGAAGAAGGTGCGGGAGCTGCGCGACCATTACCTGGAACACATTAACGCCGGCGACTTCGCGTTGCCGGACTACGGGAAGTACGACGTGGCGCGAGTGTTACCCGACGCGAAGTCGCATGAAACGGAATTTGCCCCGCTGCGGATCGAGGCGCGGGTCGTGAGGGCATTGCCCGAAGCGGCCTGAGTCGCTGCACCTTGCGGCAGCGGAGCGGCGGGTGGTGGGGGTAGCCCGTGGTGGGGGTGACGAACACGAGCTGCGTGTCGTACGGCAGCTCGCGGATGTCGCCGGGCATGAGCAGCGGGCGGGTGCTCTCGCTGTAGGTGATGCTCTTCGTCGCGTCGAAGAACGAGCTGCGCCCGAAGCTGCGGCGGAGCTCCGTCGCGCTGCCGGTCATCTGGCTGATGCGCTGTGCGGTGCCGGTGTCGGCCGCCGCAAAGCAGACGAGGACGTGGCAGTTGTCGACGATCGTCTGCTTCGCCCCGTAATGCTCTTCGATGTCCTGGAACGACTGGGCGACGATGAGCGTCTTGATGCCGTAGCCGGCCATCTGGCGCAGCCCTTCCGACACGAACTCCATCTTGCGGAGCGTCGGGAACTCGTCCAAGAGCAGCAGCAGTCGATGCTTTTTCGGCCGCCCGGTGCCGTCCTTATCGAGGTGCTCCATGAGCGCCCGCGTGAGCTGGTGGAACATCAGGCGGGTGAGCGGACGCACCCGCGCCGCGTCGGCCGGCGGCGGCTGGACGTAGAGCGACATGGGCGCGTCGAGACACATCAGGTCGCCGCTGGTGAAGTCGCTCGTGCTCGTCACTTGGCGGACGATCGGATCGGCCCACAACACGAGCCGGGCACTGGCGGTGCCGCGGACGCTGTCGCGGAACTTCGGTGCCTGCGACTTCATATGCGTCGCAACTGCCTTCACTTCGGGGTGGCAGATGGGCTCGCCGTTCGCACCGCTGAGGTGCCGCGTGGCGAGCATGACCTTGAGCGATTTGTCGAGGTCGAGGATCAGGTCGCGGACGCGACCGAGGTGCTTTTGGTCGTTCGGCTCAGCGTAAAGAACGTGCAGGATCGTCGCTGTCAGGAGCTGCGCGGTCTCGCTGTCCCACGGCTCGCTACGTGGCCGCCCGCTGCCGTCGTCGACGAGCATCTCGGCGATGTTCTGCGCGTCGCGGACCTCGCAGTCGCCCCGCCGCACTTCCAGAAGTGGGTTGTATCTGGCGCTCGTCGGGTCGGTCGGGTTGAAGGGAACGCAGTGGCTGAAACGGCTCCTCCAGCCACTCGTCGCTTCCCAAAGCTCGGCCTTCACGTCATATACGAGCGCACTGCGGTGCCACGACAGCAAGGTCGGAACGACGTGTCCGACGCCCTTGCCGCTGCGCGAGGCTCCGGTGACGATCTGGTGCTCCGGGCCGTCGAACGTGAGCAACTTCCGCCACCGGCCGCGGCCGAACTGGCCCACGACGACGCCACGCCCGGCGGTCAGTCTGGCTCGCTTCGCCTGCGCGACCGTCATCCACTTCTCGCGCCCGACCTCGCGCGGTTTCGGTTGGCTGTAGAGCTGCGCGAGCATGACCACGCCGAACCCGATGGCGGATCCGGCGAAGGTTATCGCGAAGCCGATGGCTGCTGTCCCGGGTGCATCCCGAAGCCGTGGGCCGAACTGCTCGACGCTCGTGATGAAGTAGAGCGGGAGACCCGCCACCTCGGCGATGGGCGGTGCGACCGTGCGTGCGGGATCGGTGCCGTTGGCGAGCTGATGCGCGAGCCAGGTCGGGCCTGCGAAGAGGCCGACGAGCGTGAGGATCAGCAGCGTGAATACAGCCAGCCACTTCCACATGAGCAACGACAACGGCGGGATCGGATCGAGGGTCTACTCGCCGATTCCATCGAAACCGTGGTCGTGTGTCGATGCGTTTTCCTGTTGATTTCGCTGCCGAACGGGCGACTTCTGCGACGAAGCCTGTCGTCTGTGCGGCTGGTTACGGTCATGCGGCTGGCGTGTCGTTAGCTGCTGTTGCTGTCTTGCCGTCGATACCGATTCGGCTTCCGGTTGTGCGGCTTCGCTAGACGCGGCATCAGGGAGGTTGAACTCCTCGAGTCGCGTGATGAAGTTGCTACGCAGCCGCCACTTTGCTCGCCGAAGTGGTGGGCTCGTTCGTTCGGCGAGGCCCAGTTTCGCCAGCACGTCGAGCCGTCGTTCAAGGTGGTGACGGCCGACGAGTTCCGGCGACCATTCGCGCGGAACCTGTACATCCAAGAAGACACCTCCGTCTTCAGGACTCGCGTCTGGCGGTGCTGCGATCCGTGCCAGAAGCGTGTCGAGTTCATTCGGCCGTCGTGCTTCTGCCAAGCGATTCAAGTAGGTGTCGGCCTCGATCTGTAGTCGCTCGCCGAGCGTCCGTGTTGCCAGTTCCTGCGCCCACTCGCGTAGTCGTTCGCTGACGGTCTCGCGCGGGATGACGAGATCGCGGCCGTCTCCGCGGCGGCCGCGGACGAGCAGGTGCGCGTGCGGACTGTCCGTGTTGTGGTGCGTGACGGCAACCCACTCCAGCGGCGTGTCGAGCTCGTTCCGGAGTCGTTCGACATAGTCGCGGACATAACGCTTCAGGTCGAGTTGGTCGCCCTCCTCCGGCGACAGAATGAGCCGCCAGTGGTGCCGGTCGCGTGCCCAACGGATTGCGATGTTGGCGGCATTCGTGGCGTCTTGGATGCCGTCGAAGAAGGCTTCGTGTCGCTCGATCTGCGTGGCGTCCGGCCGTGCGAGGTAGTGGACGTGCGCCGCCAGCACGCGCTGCGAGCCGCCGCGTCGGACGCCGATGTGCTTGCGGAAGCTGGCCTTGACGATGACGCGTCTCGTGCGGCCGAGGGCGTAGATGCCGCCAGATGTCGGGCCGACGCGCGTCAGGATTCCGCCGCAGGATGGTGTGCCGATCGTGCTTCGTCCGGTGCTCGTTCCGCTGCTCTTTCGATTGCCGATCTTTCCGCGGTTCTGCACGGCGTTCCGCTGTCCCGATGGTCTCCCGGCGTGGCGTTGTGGCCCCATATCCGGCCGCAGTTCCGACGCCTCCTCGCCGACTCTGTGGGCCTGGAACGGCTCGCGGAACGTGCTCAGTTTCCACTTCATCGGCCACCCCCGTAGCTCATACCTGTGCCAGTTTCGTAGCTCATACCGAAGTATGAGCTATGCGGCTCGGTATGATCTATAAGTGCTTGTCCTGCAATCCCGTAGATGCCTGGTGATGGGCTATCTTTATCTTGTAGTACGCCCTCTGCCTTCACCTCACACTCATCCGCCTTCAGCACTCCCTCTCCTGATGCTCCGACCTGCTCCGGTGGCCGATCCATATAGCTGCCGAACCACTGCCAGTTGCCGTCGTCGCCGCCCCACCTGAGTAGCGGCCGGCGGACGTGCTCGATGTCGCTCTCCCTGATGGGTCCGAAGTAGCGGCCGTCGAGACTGCCGGGACTGCGCCGGCTGATGAGCAGCCATTCGCCCTCGCCGAGCACCCGACGCTCTCGCCATTGCGGCAAGGCACGGCCGGTCGAGTCGTGGGTGTAGATCGGGCCGTAGTCGATGCCGTTGATGAACACGCGGCTGCCGGTGGTGTCGACCTCGTCACCGGGACCGGCTGACACCGGCTTGACGAGGTACCACCCGCTCGCATCTGAGAGCGGCCGCCCCGCCTTGTCTGCGAAATACACTCGCGTTGATTCTGGCAGGCGCAGACTGACCAACCGCCCGACCTCGATGTCGGCACCCGGGACCGCCAGGTACAAGCCGGGGTCGACGCTGTCGGTCGGGTTCATGACGACAAGACGCCGCCCGATCGTCGCGAGCATGGCAAACAAGAGGAACAGCGCGATCACGACCAACGGCCAACGCGGCTGGCGTTGTTTCGACGGAACAACAGCGACCTGAGTCCGGTCGTCCGCGGGTTGCTTCAGCTGGCCTGCCGGCACGACAGCCGACGTCGATGCTGCGTTGATGATGTAGATGCTAGAAGCGACTTCTACCGACGTAAAGAAGCCCGCCGTCGAAGCTCGACGGCGGGCTCGTCAGAAGCTGGATGTGCGGGCGGTTAGTCGGCCTCGTCCTGCGGCTGGTACGCCAGCGTGCCGAGGATCAGATCGGCCGCCTTCTGGGCTTGGCCCGCTGCGGTCACGATCAGCCGCTTGTCGCCCTTGAGCCGCTCGACCCAGCCGGCGAGGTAGCTCGCCGAGTTCGCGATCGTGCTCGGGCTGATCCCGCAGTGACCGCAGAGGAAGGCAGCGGTCATTTCGGCGACGAGCTCCTCGCGGCTGTAGCTGTCGCTTCGGAAGCTATTCGCCGGGCCGGCGTCGCCCCAGCGGTCGAGGCGGTGCTTGGCTCCCGATGCGTGGGCCAGCTCGTGGAAGCAGTCGCAGTAGAAGCTGGGCATGTCGGCGTAGCGACCGCTGAACGGCATCCGCACCTCGTCGGCGGATGGGCTGTAGCTGGCGGCGGGGAAGTCGCCGTGGCGGACAGCCGGGTTGCGGGGGGCGGCGAAGCCGACGAGTACCCGGTCGGCGAGGTCGATCGGCTCGTGGTGGGGGTGCTCGCGCGGCTCGGGCCGGTCGCCCACGTCGGGCGGCGTGAGGCCGTCGCACTGGCTGGCGTTCCAGACGCGGTAGTAGCGGAGCACGAACCGCTTGTCGGGCTTACCGGTTTCCGGGTCGATCTCGTCGTGGTCGAGCGTCTTCCAGAAGACGACGAGCGTGCCCTTCTCGCCCTTCCTGACTTGGCCGCCGAGTGCCTGGGCCTGGCGGTAGGTGACCCAGTAGGCAGAAGCGTGGCCGCCGGCGAGTCCGGCCATGGCCAGGAGGAAGACGTTCACGCCGCGGTACGGGCGGCCGGTGGTGAGGCTCGTCGGCCGGCCGAGGGGTGTGCCCAGGACGCTGCTCTTCCACGGGGCGGTGCCGGCCTCGAGCAGCTCGACGATCTGGTCGGTGACGGTCTGGTAGAGGTCGAAGCGGGATTGGTCATCGCGCTGGTGGCGGAAGCCGCGTCGGCCGGTGGTGTTGCCGCGGGTGCGGGAGGTCGTGCGGGGTGAGGTCTTGACGGTCATCGGATGCTCCTGTTGCTCCGGGGGTGGTGGGACCGGG
>CAYMAS010000053.1:0-22648 GCA_964388485.1 uncultured Tepidisphaerales bacterium
CAGCTTGGCAGAGCGCCTGCTTTGGGAGCAGGAGGCCGCAGGTTCAAATCCTGTCGCCCCGACTTTCGTGAGAAATAGGCCCTTCGGCGAGCACGTCGAAGGGCCTTCTCTTTACGGTGTCGAGACTTACGTCGCTCAATGACCGTTTCAATAAAAGTCGGGCCAAGATCGCCCGCCGGTCCGACTTCTTTGAAACTCTCCATCGCTCGGCCGCGTCCTGGGCGAAATCGAACATCGCCACCACGTATTCGCCCACGCCCGCGTCGTCCTGCCGGGCGGTGTCGTCTTCCAGTTCCTGCGTGAGCCGCTCGGCCTCGACCTGCATCGCGGCGCGGCGGGAGTTGAACGTCTTCTGGTCGATCGCGCCGCCGAGGAACCCGTCGAGCAGGCGTTCCTGCATCTGCTCGATGTCGGTCAGCCGCTTGCGGGCCTGGCGGATGCGCTCCTTCCGCAGCCGCGTCTCGCTGTCGCACGCCTCGACGAGGTGGCGGCGGAACCAGTCGCGGCGCTCGTCGTCGGGGATCCGCAGGCGCAGCAGGTCCTGCTCCACCGCTTGCTCCAACTGCTCCTCGCGCCAGCGGACCTTGGGATGGTCGGGGCTGGGGTGGATGTTCCCGCATCGGTAGTAGGTGTACTCGTGGACGGTGCCGCTCTTCATCCGGCGGCGGATGCGCTCGCCGGTGATCCCGTAGCCGCAGTGGGAGCAGACGAACATGCCGCCGGCGAGGTAGTGGTTGACCTTCCGCGACCGTCGGTTCTTGCCTTTGAGGATGTCCTGGCACCGGTGGAAGACGTCCATGTCGACGATCGGCAGGTGCCGGCCCGGGTACGTCTGGCCGCGGAAGCTGACGAGCCCCATGTAGAAGGGGTTGTTGAGGATGTAGGAGATGCCGGTCCGCGAGAAGCGCGGGGCGCTGCGGCGGTAGACGAAGCCTTCGTGCTCGAGGGTGTCGGCGATCTCCTCGAACGTGTGGAGGCCCGTCTGGTAGAGCTCGAAGATCCGCTGCACGGCCAGCGCGTTGGTCGGGTGCGGTTGGATCGGCTCCTCGCGGTCCCCCTTGACGTTGCGGTAGCCGTACGCGGCGAGGCCCGGGGCCCAGCCCTGGCGGACCTTCTCCTCGATCCCCTTGAGCACCTCGTTGCGGAGGTTGTCCGAGTAGTACTGCGCGACGGCGGCCATGACGTTGAACGACAGCGCCCCCGCCGCCCCCGGGCCGAAGTGGTTCTCGACGAAGGCGAGCTGCACGCCGCAGGCGTCTTCGAGTTCCTGCATCCGCACCGCGTCGCGCATGTTGCGGCAGGCGCGGTCGAGCTTGTGAGCGAGGATGTAGCCGATCTTCTCTTTGCGGGCGTTGGCCTTGACCCATTTGATCATCTCGTTGAACGCGACGCGTTCGGCCCCGCGCTTGGCGGACTCGGCGACGACGAACTCGCGGGCGATCTTCCAGCCTTCCTTCTCGGCCTTCTCGCGGTTGACGCGGAGCTGGGCGTCGATGGAGTACCCCTCCCGCTGTTCCCGCGAGGACACGCGTGCCCAGATCACGCAGTTGGTCATTCGGTGCTCCTTCTGGCCTTCACCAGGGCTTGGGCGAGGTTGCGGACGTTGGTCAGGATCTCGACCGCCTCGCCGTCGGTCAGTTCCCGGCCGTAGTACGGCGACCAGACCCGGCGCGTGTCCTCGATCGCTTCATCGCTGACCCAGGCCCGCGCGCCGGGCGATGGACACCCTTGCTCAGAGGGCGACATCAATCCAGTGGAATCTGCGGCTCCATCGGCATCTTTCACGCTGTTCAACGGGCGACCTCCGGCTCGTAGTCCGGGTCGATCCACACCCGCAGGCCCGCCTTCTCGAACGCCTCCCCGATGCGGGCGATGACGCGGGCGACCGTGTCGCGGCCGCACCCGACCTGGTCGGCGATGGCTTTCTTCGTCCTGCCCTCGCGGAGACCCTCGCAGATGGCCTGGTCGCGCTGCGAGAGCGTCGCGACGACACTGTCGATGTCCATCTTGCGGTCCATCGGTTCGGTTTCGGCGACGTGCTGCGGCCGCATCGGCCGGTTCCGCGAAGCGGCAAGCGAATCCGCCCGCATCTGCTCGATGCGGTCCTTGTAGCGCCGCTTGCTCCGCAGATACGCCTTGAGCTGGTTGTCGATGACGCCAATGAGCGCCGTGGTCAGAGACGCGCCGTTCGAGCGCGACGCGTCGTACTGGAAAGCGATGAGCTTGGGCACGATCTTCTGCTGCAGATCGTCGATCTCGTCGCTGGTAATCCGCATGCGCCGGGCGCGGCGGACGATGAGGCGGGGCACCTCGGCTTCGATCATTCCAACGTAGCTGTTCGCGTGCATGGCGTTGCCTTTCTGTAGGCGGTTCGCGTTGCCGTCGAGACGTCCTCGACGAGGGACTGCCATGCTCCGCGCGTTACGGGGTCGCGTATGTAGGCCCGGGCGTGCGCGGCGAACGTCATATGGGCCACAGCTGCGGCGCACATGGCGGTCGGCGGCGCGGCGTTTCGCGCACATGTGGCGCAGATGTGTTTGCTCGGTCACATCCCAATGACCGAGCAATGCGAAGCACCAGCGGCAAACAACCCGGGTGTCCGCAACCGGCACCCACGTTGGAGACCCGCTGATGCACGCACTGTCACGCACGAACGACCCGTCCACCTCTTACGAAGCAGCCGACCGCGTCGAGTCCAGCGGCCGCGCCGCGAGCCACCGTCACCTCTGCTGGATGGAAGTCTGGAAGAAGCCGGGCAGCACGGCCGCTGAGATCGCCGAGGCCGCGGGGCTGGAGCGCCACGTCCCGTCGCGCCGACTCCCCGAGCTGCGCGACGCGGGTCAGGTAGTCAACGGTCCGCAGCGCAAGTGCAGCGTCACCGGCAACCCAAGCATGACGTGGCTGCCCGCGAAGGGGGTGGCGTGATGATCCCCAACGAGCTCGACCTTCAGTTCATCGTGGAGCCCGCCGAGGCGTACCACGCTGCGACCAAGGACTACCTCTCCAGCCACCGCCTGGCGGACTTCCGCCGCTGCCCGCTGCTCTACCAGCGCAAGCAGGCGGGCCTGATCGCGGACGAGGACCGGCCGGCCTACCTGGTCGGACGAGCCGCGCACACCGCCATACTTGAAGGGGACGATCGCTTCGCCGAGGAGTACGCCGTCGGCGGGCCGGTCAACCCGCGGACCGGGCAGGCGTTTGGCTCGAACACGAAGGCCTTCGCCGAGTGGGCCGCCGCCATCGGCCGGCCGGTCCTGACCGACAAGCAAGCGGAATTCATCGAACGAATGGCCGCCGGGGTCCGAGCGCACGAGTTCGCGTCGCGGCTGCTGGACGTCGGCGTCGCCGAGATGGTGATCCGCACCGAGTGGCACGGACTCGCCTGCCAGGCGCGCGTCGACTGGTTCACCTACGCGGAGGGCGCGTCGCTGGTCGACCTGAAGACCTGCGACAACCTGGACTACTTCGAGACCGACGCCCGCCGCTACGGCTACGCGCACCAGCTCGCTTTCTACCGATCCATCGCCTCCGGCGCGGCGCGGCTCGATCCGCGCGAGCTGCCGGTCCACCTGATCGCCGTCGAGAAGTGCGAGCCGTTTCGCTGCGGCGTCTGGCGCATGGGCGAGGACGTCATGGCCGTGGCCCAGCGAGCCAACGAGGAAGCCGTCAAGCGGCTGCGCGACTGCCGCCAGCGGGACGTCTGGCCCACCAACTACGAGCCCGTCCGCGCCTTCGACTGGATCTGAACCGACCCAACCATCGAACCCCACAGGAGTCAACCCATGAGTCTGCTATCGCAAGTGCAAACCGGGAAGCGCGCAGCGCCAAGGCGCTGCATGCTCCACGGCGTCCAGGGCGTGGGCAAGAGCACCTTCGGTGCCAGCGCCCGCGAGCCCGTTTTCGTCCAGACCGAGGACGGCCTCGGCGAGATCGACTGCGCCAAGTTCCCGCAGGCCCGCTCGTTCAGCGAGGTGATGTCGCAGCTCCGGGCGCTGCGGGACGAGCCGCACCGCTACGGAACGGTGGTGGTCGACTCGCTCGACTGGCTCGAGCGTCTGATCTGGCAGGAGGTCTGCACCGCCGAGAACGTCAGCAACATCGAGAAGATCGGGTTCCAGAAGGGCTACACCTACGCCCTCAACTACTGGCGCAAGTTCCTCGACGCCCTCGACGACCTGCGCCGCGAGCGTTCTGCTGGAATCGGTAGCGGGATGGCGGTGATCCTCATCGCCCACACCCGGATCGAGAAGTTCCAGACCCCGGAGGACTCGGCCTTCGACCGCTTCGCCCCGCGCCTGCACAAGCTGGCGGCGTCGGTGGTGATGGAGTGGTGCGACGAGGTGTTCTTCGCCACCTACTCGACGGCGACGGACCCGAAGAAGGTCAAGAAGATGACCGCGCCCGAGCGGGTGATGCGGACCTGCGAGGGCCCCACCCACGTCGCGAAGAACCGCCTGGGCATGCCCTACGAGCTGCCGCTGGAGTGGGCCGCTTACGACTACTTCGCCCAGCAGGCCCACCCGCGGGCTCAGCCGTCCGCCGCCGCCCCGGCCGCGTCAATCGACGCCGCGCCGCGGGCCGAACCCACCAACTCGCCGTCCAACTGACACACCCCTACTGAGCAAGGAGCACGCGCATGGCCAACCTCAACGGATTCGACGCCTCGACCATCGAGCCCTCGCAGGACTTCGAACCGATCCCCGCCGGCAAGTACCTCGCGGTCATCACCGAGAGCGAGATGAAGCCGACCAAGAGCGGCACCGGCAACTACTTGCAGCTGAGCTTCAAGGTCCTCGACGGCCAGTACAAGGACCGCCTGGTCTGGGCCCGGCTGAACCTGGAGAACCCCAACGCCACCGCGGTGCAGATCGCGCGGCGGGAGCTGGCGGACATCTGCCGCGCCGTCGGCGTGACCAAGCCCGCGGACAGCGTCGACCTGCACAACATCCCGCTGGTGATCACCGTGCGGATGAAGAAGCGCGACGACACCGGCGACTTCACCAACGAGGTCCGCGGCTACGCGAAGCGCGAGGCCGCCGCCGGCGAGGCACCGCCGCAGGCGGCCGATCCGACCCCGCCGTGGCGTCGCTGACGCGGAGCCGCGGGCCGGTAGCCCCGCCCCGGCATTCCCCGACACCTCCCGCGCGCTTTCCGGCGGCTGTTCTCGCCGCCGGGAGGCGCGTTCCACGCCGCTCCCGCCGAGATACCCATGCTGAACCTGACTCTGCCGTACCCGCCGTCGACGAACCGCTACTACCGCAACGTCCGTGGCCGCACGCTCATCAGCCGCGACGGGCGCGAGTACCGCACGCGAGCAATGCTCGCCGTCTCTGGCGACGGGCGCAAGCCGCCGAACGACGGCCGCATCGCGCTGTGCATGGACGCCTTCCCGCCCGACCGACGCCGGCGGGACCTGGACAACCTTCAAAAGCCCCTGCTCGACGCGATGGAGCACGCCGGCGTCTACGAGGACGACAGCCAGATCGACCTCCTCTTGACGCGGCGGCGCGAGGTGACCTCGCCCGGCCGGATCCACGTGCTGGTCGCGCCACTGCCCCTGCTGCGCTGCCCGGTGTGCGGTGCGGTGATGTCGAACGAGAACTGATATGCCCACCATGGTCCAAGACAGCCCGGCGGTGTCGCAGGCAGAGCTGCTCGGGGCGGCGTTGCGCTACTGCGCCGTGGCGGACTGGTTCGAGTCGCACCCCTGCGTCTGGCGGCGGCACATGTCGCTGGACGAGGCGATGGACGTGTTCAACCGCGCCGAAAACGACCTGCGCCGAATCGGCGCAGGTTGCCTGCGACAGCGCGGGCACCGCGAGCTGCTGCTCCAAGGGGCGGGCGTTGCCGAGGAGGCGCGTTGAGCCTGTTTACCCCCGGAAGCTCCGAGCGCCGCCCGATGACGCTGCGGCCGTACCAGGCCGAGGCGGTCAGGGCCGTATACCGTCACCTTCGCGAGCACGACGACAACCCGTGCGTCGTGATTCCCACGGGCGGCGGCAAGACGCCGGTGATCGCCACGATCTGTTCGGACGCGGTCACCCGCTGGGACGGGCGCGTGCTGATCCTCGCCCACGTCAAGGAGCTGCTGGCGCAGGCGCGCGACAAGCTGGAACTGGTCAGCCCCGACCTGCACGTGGGCGTCTACTCCGCGGGCCTCAAGCGCCGCGACACGACGCACCCGGTGATCGTCGCGGGCATCCAGTCGGTGTACCAGCGGGCCGAGGAACTGGGCCGCTTCGACCTCGTGGTCGTCGACGAGGCGCACATGATCCCCCCCGGCAAGGACGGCGACGGCATGTATCGCCGTCTGCTGGCGGACATGCACCGGATCAACCCGCACCTGCGGGTCATCGGGCTGACGGCGACCCCGTACCGCATGTCGTCGGGACCGATCTGCGCGCGGCCGCCCGAGGGAATTCTCAACGCGGTCTGCTACGAGATCGGCGTGCGGGAGCTGATCCGCGACGGCTACCTGTCGCCGCTGAAGACCCGGGCCGGCCGGTACAAGCCCGATTTCCAGTCGCTGCACGTCCGGGCGGGCGAGTTCGTGGCGGACGAGGTCGAGCAGCTGATGGGCCAGGAGTCGCTGGTCGCCTCGGCGTGCCGGCAGATCGCGGACTCGATGGAGTCGGACCACCGCCGCGCGTGCCTGGTGTTCGCCTCGAGCGTCGAGCACGGCAAGCACGTCGCCTCGGCGCTCGAGCGGGCCTCCGGCGTCGAGTGCGGCTTCATCGACGGGCAGACCCCGACGCTCTACCGCGACCAGCTGATCGGGCGCTTCCGCGCAGGCGACATGGCGTACCTGGTCAACGTGAACGTGCTGACCACCGGGTTCGACGCGCCCAACGTGGACTGCGTGGCGCTGCTGCGGCCAACGATGTCGCCGGGGCTCTACTTCCAGATGGTCGGGCGGGGCTTCCGGCTGTGCAACGGCAAGTCCGACTGCCTGGTGCTGGACTTCGGCGGCAACGTCCTGCGCCACGGCCCGGTCGACGCGATCCGCGCCAGCGATACGCCCGCCAAGGGCTCGGGCGACGCGCCTGCGAAGGAGTGCCCCGAGTGCCAAGCGCTGATCGCGACGGGCTATGCGGCGTGCCCCTATTGCGGCCACGAGTTCCCGCCGCCGCAGCGCCGCCGCCACGAAGCGAGCGCCGGCTCGGCGGGCATCCTCAGCGGGCAGGTGACGGTCGAAGAGCGCCGGGTGCGGGGCGTCTACTACGGCGTCCATGTGAAGCGCGACGCGCCGCCGGGGCACCCGCGGACGCTGCGGGTTGAGTATCAGATCGGGCTCCGCGAGTACCAGTCCGAGTGGATCTGCATCGAGCACCCCTCGGGCGGCTTCGCTCGCCAGAAGGCCGAGGCGTGGTGGCGGGCGCGGTGCCAGCTGCCGGTGCCGGATAGCGCCGACGACGCCGTGGCGCTGGCCGAGGCCGGGGCGCTGGCCGAGACGAAGGCGATCACCGTCCGCTCGGTGGCGGGCGAGAAGTACGACCGCATCGTCGACTACGAGCTCGGACCCAAGCCCGAGGCCGCCGACCTCAGCCTGCCCGAGCCGGTCGGCGTGGCGGGCGAGCCTAGCGCCGGACCTTTGGCGTACGTGCCCGCCGACGACGAGGTGCCCTTTTGATCGGAGACGCACCGCCGACGACGAGCCTCCGCGACGCCGCCGTCGCGTATCAGCAGGCCGGCCTGGCCGTGCTCCCGGCCCGGCGCGCCGAGAAGCGGCCGGCGATCGGGGCGTGGAAGCAGTACCGCCAGCGCCCGCCGACCCCGGCAGAGGTCTCGGGCTGGTTCGCCAACGCGCACGACGCGGTGTGTGTGCTCTGCGGCGGGGTGTCGGGCAACACCGAGATCATCGACTTCGACGCCGGCGGCGAGCTCTTCGACGCGTGGTGTCGCCGCGTTCCGCCCGAGCTGCGAGACCGCCTGTCGGTGGAGCGGACGCCGTCGGGCGGCTACCACGCCGTGTACCAGTCCGAGTCGGAGGTTTGCGGCAACCTCAAGCTGGCCCAGCGCCGTTCTGGCGGCGGCGGGAAGGTCGTCACGCTGATCGAAACCCGCGGCGAAGGCGGCCTGTTCCTGTGCGCGCCCACCGACGGGTACGAGATGGTGCAGGGCGACCTGCTCAGCCTGCCGACGCTCACAGAGGCCGAGCGCGACGCGCTGCTGCAGGCGGCGTGGGAGCTCAACGAGTACGTGCCGCCAGTGGTCAATGGGGCCAAGGCGGCGCTGGCCGCGGAAGCGACGGCCCGTCCGGGCGACGAATTCAACGCCCGCGGTGACGTGCGGCAGGTCCTCGTGCAGCACGGGTGGTCGCACGTGCGGGACGGGTCCGACGGCAACGAGTACTGGCGACGGCCCGGCAAGCCGCGGGGCTGGAGCGCGACGCTGAAGGACGGCTCCGGCGGCGGGGTCTTCTACGTCTTCAGCTCGAGCGCCGATCCCTTCGAGCCCAACCGGGCCTACTCGCCCTTCGCGGTTTACGCGCTGCTCGAGCACGGCGGCAACTGGTCGCGTGCGGCGTCGGCGCTTCGAACCCAGGGCTTCGGGTCGCCGCCAGGCACCGCAGTCGGACCCGTCGTGGGAGCGGGCGCGACGGCCCCGTTCGAGCAGCCGCAGCCGCTCTCGGTCCGCGAGCTGCGGGCACAGTACCCACAGCTGCGGCAGCCGGTCATTCACGGCCTGCTGCGCCGCGGCGAGACCATGAACCTGATCTCGGCCCCCAAGATGGGCAAGTCCTGGCTCGTGCTCGACCTCGCCCTGGCGGTGGCCACCGGCCGCGACTGGCTCGAGCAGTTCCGTTGCGAGCGCGGCGAGGTGCTGATCCTCGACAACGAGCTGCACCGAGAGACCAGCGCCAACCGCATCCCGAAGGTCGCAGAAGCGCGAGGCATCCCCGCCGACGCCTACGCCGACCGGGTGTTCGTGCACAACCTGCGGGGCGGGCTCAAGGACGTCTACACCCTGGGCGCGTTCTTCCAGAGCGTCGAGCCCGGCCGCTACCGCGTGATCATCCTCGACGCCTTCTACAGGTTCATGCCCCGGGACATGGACGAGAACGACAACGGCACGATGGCGTCGCTCTACAACCACCTGGACCTCTACGCGGACCGGCTGGGCTGCTCGTTCGTCCTGATCCACCACACCACCAAGGGCAGCCAGTCGGCCAAGAGCGTCACCGACGTCGGGGCGGGGGCCGGCAGCCAGAGCCGGGCCACCGACACGCACGTCGTGCTGCGGTCGCACGAGGAGGACGACGCGGTCGTGCTAGACGCGGCGGTTCGCTCGTGGCCGCCGGTGTCGCCGCGGTGCCTGCGGTGGTCGTTCCCGGTCTGGTACGCCGCCGACGACCTCGACCCGTCGCAGCTGCGGTCCGAGGGCGGCAAGAAGCGGGGCGAGAAAAAGGACGAGTGGACGCCCCAGGCGTTCGTGCAGGCGTTCGTCGACGGCGAGCCGGCCACCCGGTCGTCGCTGATCGGCAAGGCCGTGCAGGCGGGCCTGTCGCGGTGGGCGGCGGACAACCTGCTGCGGATGGCCGACGCCGACGGGCTGATGCACCGCGAGGGGTCGGGCGGCCGCAACTCGCCGTTCACCTACCGCCGCGCCGCGACACCTCCAGAGCAGGAGGCCACCCCGTGAGGACGTGTTTTGTGACGTGTTTTGTGCGCCAAAAAGATCGGCTTCGGCGTTTAGTTTTGTGCGCTCGCGGAGGCGCACAAAACACAAGCCGCACGCCTGGTTCGTTTTGTTTTGTGCGCCCCCTAAAGGGGCGCACACAAAACATAACGAACGGGCCAGGCGTGCCCCGCGACCGGACGGACGCGCACAAAACATATCGGCACCCCAGGGGGCGAGGCGGCAACGGGCCGCGTCGTTGGCCCACGCCGCGTTCCACGCCGAGGGTCGACGCCACCTCCCAACCCCCGCCCCGGCCCAACACGGGCCAACGTCGGGCGGCGTGCGTCGCGTGCCAGTGTGGCAGGCGGGCCGGCCTGAGCATGGTTCCTTCCCGGCCGCGAAACGCAGGAGATGCCGGCGGGAACGGCGGCCATACCGGACAGACTTTCTTTCACGAAGGGATTCGCCATGAAGATTGAGTTGCGTGACACCGACCAGGTCCAGCCCTACCCGGGCAACCCCCGCCAGAACGACGAGGCGGTGGACGCCGTGGCCGCCAGCCTGCGGGAGTTCGGCTTTCGCCAGCCCGTCGTCGTCGACGCGGACGGCGTGATCATCGTCGGGCACACCCGCTGGAAGGCGGCGAAGAAGCTGGGTCTGGCCAAGGTGCCGGTCCACGTCGCCACCGACCTCAGCGAAGCGCAGATCAAGGCGTACCGCATCGCCGACAACCAGACCGCCGCCATCGCCGAGTGGGATTACGAGCTGCTACCGGTCGAACTGGCGGGCCTCGAGCAGCTCGATTTCGACCTCGGGCTGCTGGGCTTCGACCCGCAGGAGCTGACGCGGCTGATGTCCGGCGACGTGCAGTCGGGGCTGACCGATCCCGACGATGTGCCCTCGCCGCCGGACGGAGCCACCACGCAGCCCGGCGACCTGTGGGTGCTGGGCAACCACCGCCTGCTGTGCGCCGACAGCAGCAACCCGCAGCACGTCGACCGCCTGCTAGACGGCCAGGTCGTCCACGTGTGCAACACCGACCCGCCCTACAACGTGAAGGTCGAGCCGCGCTCGAACAACGCGATCGCCGCCGGCAACTCGTCGTTCGCCAAGGCCAAGGCGAAAGGCTCCGCAGGCCATCACCAGAAGCTCGACCTGGCCCGCCACCCGGAGAAGAGCAAGCCCACGCACAAACAGATGCGGGCCAAGGACCGGCCGCTCGAAAACGACTTCGTCACCGACGAGCAGTTCGACCACCTGCTGGACGCGTGGTTCGGCAACATCGCACGCGTGCTCGCGCCCGGCCGCGCGTTTTACATCTGGGGCGGCTACGCCAACTGCGCCAACTACCCACCGTTCCTGAAGAAGCACGATCTGTACTTCTCGCAGGCGCTGATCTGGGTGAAGGAGCACCCGGTGCTGACCAGGAAGGACTTCATGGGCAACCACGAATGGTGCTTCTACGGCTGGCGCGCCGGGGCCGCGCACCAGTTCTACGGGCCCAACAACGCTGCGGACGTGTGGTCGGTCAAGAAGGTCAACCCGCAGTCGATGGTGCATTTGACCGAGAAGCCCGTCGAGCTGGCCGTGCGGGCGCTGCAGTACTCGTCGCTGGCTGGCGAGAACGTGCTCGACCTGTTCGGCGGCAGCGGCAGCACGCTGATGGCAGCGGAGCAAACGGGTCGCAGCGCTTACCTGATGGAGCTCGACCCGCCCTACTGCGACGTCATCGTTCAGCGGTGGGAGCAGTTCACCGGGAAGAAGGCGGAGCGAACCCCGGGCGTGGTTGCGATCCAGACTGAGACAACCCCGACGGTGGCCGGGGCTGTCGCGGCGGGCGCGGGGGTGCGGGCGTGAGGTCAGTCAGCCTCGGGAGATCCCGCCAGGTACATGAACTCTGTCATGGCGTCCTCGTACACCCAGGCCGATGCCGGAAAGGTGCGCCGACGGCGAACCTCGACGCACCCCCGTTCCTTCAAAAACGCCAAGGCGACGTTGACCTGGGAGTACGGGGCGTCCATCGCTTCGACCAGTTCTTCGAGCGTCGCGCCGCCAGCCGCCCGCTCTTGGATGGTGTGGGCGACGTCGCGGAAGATGTCGCGCGAGCATCGGTGGGTGTACGACCGGTCGGGGGCGTCCGGGAAGCTGACCGTCATCTCCAGGTGGTCATCGAGGACGCGGAAGGTCGCGTCCCGCTGGCGTGGGCGAGTGCGTGGCAAGGTTCACGCTCCCTTCCCGGCGGCGAAGCGGCCGCGCTCGATCTTGATGAACCGCGCGTCCTTGCCCTTGCTCTGAATCTCGCGAACCATGGCGGCGTAGATGGTGGCGTGCGGCGTCTTGCCGTCCGTGCTCCACATCCCATCGGCGAGCATCTTCTCGACGATGTCCTTGCTGGCCATCGGCTCCTTGGCCTTCTTCAGGACCTCGAACGCCGCGTCGAGTCCGCTGGCCTTCTTCGGCTTCGCGGGCTTGGCGACGCCCATGCTCTTCTGCGGGGCGCTCTCGGCCATCGCACGTTCGCTGTCGGTCATGCCGTCCTTGGCCCTGGCCCGCTCGTCCCGGACGCGGGCGTTCTCCTGGTCGGCCTTGTGCTGGGCCCGCAGCGCTTGGCGCTCGGCGGCGGCCAGCTTCTTCCTGACCGGTCGCTTGACCGCAGCCGTGTCGGCCCTCACCTCTTCGCGGAGGCGTTGGGCGGTCTTGATCCGCACCTTCTTGTTGGTGACGAGGTTGGTTGCCGTCCATCCGCCATTGGGATCCTCGGCGTCGATGCGAACGGGCACGACCTTGTCGGTGACCTTCGCGGTGTACGTGTTGCCGATCTGAATCTGGTCTCTCTGCATTGCGGTTCTCCTGGTTGGAGGGTGAAACAAAAATGCTCAGCGACATTCGCTGAGCAGGTCTTCGATCTCTTGCAGCTCGTTGTTGGAGAGGAAGGCGAGCGTCTCGATCAACTTCTCCCGGACGTGCCCGAGGTCACCCGCGTAGCCCCAGTCGGCGGGGTTGGCCTTCGCGTTGATCCTGTGCTTTTCGAGTTCGAGCTCGATCCAGTCCAGGACGCGGGCGATGTCTTCGCGGCGTTCGTCGTAGAGATCGCGTGCGGTCTGCTTGGGCATGGTGGTGCGGTCCTTTCTGGTTCAGGCTTGGAAACGCTGCATCTCGCGGTAGTAGTCGTGGACCATGCTGTTGGTGCCGCGATGTCCGTCCGTGCGGCGCTGCACCTCGGCGGCGACGTTGAAGAGGTCCTCGTCGCTGGTCCGGGCAGGCAGTTCCCACGTCTTCCAGGCCCGCTCCCCGCGCTTCGGGTCGCGGATGGTGCTGTCGATGCGGATGGTGTCGCTGCCGCGTGGGCGTTCGATCGCGACGTTGCCGGCGTCGCCTTCAAGCTCGATGCGTCGTGTCTGCACAGCAGGGCTCCGGGTGGTGAGGTGGATTCAGGTGTTGCCGCGCTCGACGCGGACGTGGATGTCGCTGCCGTTGCGGTGGCCGGCGATGCGCCAGGCCTTCTCGCGGGCGTCCTCGATCGAGTCGGCGAAGAAGGCGAAAGTGCCTGCCTCGCGGCGGGCGATCAGGTCAGTGACGGTGGCGCGGTAGACGTCGCCGAGCTCGCGGCTGCCGTCTTGATCATCGAAGTTTGTCATGGCGCTATCTCCTTTTCGGCGCTGCGTTTACAGACACATTCAGCCATGAGCGCCCGCCCGCAGCAAGGCGATTCGCAGGCATGTGGGCAACTTTCCGACTGCCGTAACCGGCGATGTCTGCGGGAGATGTGACGATGGCCAAACAGCCCAGCCAGAATTTCGAGACGCCCGCTCAGCCCAGCGCCGCCAGCGCGGTGAATCCCGCCTCGCTGTCCATTGAGGAGGTGTCGCGCCTGCTGTCGGCTGCGGGCGGACTGAAGATCACCGCCGAGCAGGTGCAGGCCGATCTTGACGCCGGCACGCCCGCCGGGGCTGACGGCCGGATCAACCTGGTGCACTACGCGGCGTGGCTCGCGAGGGAGGTGCAGGCCCGTTGACCTCCGGAAGGCCCGCCCAGATCGACCCGCGCCAGCTCCGCGTCGCCGAAGCCGTGCGGCTGCTCAACGCCACACCCCTGGGCGAGGTGGTGCAGCCGCACGTCCTCCACCGGCACCTCAACCGGGCCGCCAACCGGATCGCCGCCCCCGGCGACCTGCGGCGGATCGACTTGCTGCGGTACGCGGCCTGGCTGTTCCATGAGCGGCGCGGCTCCGCGGACGGCGCGCCCGGCGGCGACGCGTACGCCCGCCACAAGGAAGCGATGAACACGAGGAGCCGCGCCGCCTCCGAGTCGTCACGCGACATCGCGACCGAGGGCTGGGTCCACCCGCCGATCCACCCCGACCGCCGCGAAGCGTGCCGCTCGAGCTTCCGCGGGTTCTGCGAGGCGTACTTCCCGCAGACGTTTCATCTCGCCTGGTCGGACGACCACCTGAAAGTGATCGGCAAGATCGAGCAGGCCGTGCTGGAAGGCGGGCTGTTCGCCATGGCGATGCCGCGCGGGTCGGGCAAGACCACCCTCTGCGAGACGGCGTGCCTGTGGGCCTTGCTCTATGGCCATCGCGACTTCGTCGCGCTGATCGGCAGCGACGAAGACCACGCCGCCGACATGCTCGACTCGATCAAGAGCGAGCTGGAGAACAACGACCTCATCGACGAGGACTTCGCCGAGGTCGCCGGCCCGATCCGGGCGCTCGAGGGTATCCATCAGCGCGCGAACGGGCAGCTCTACCGCGGCGCGCGAACGCACATCGGCTGGACGGCGAAGGAAATCGTTCTGCCCACGATCGAAGGTTCGCCAGGTGGGGGCGGCATCATCAAGGTGGCCGGCATCACCGGCCGCATCCGGGGCATGAAGCATAAGCGGGCCGACGGGAAGAGCACGCGGCCGTCGCTGGTGTTGCTCGACGATCCGCAGACTGACGAGTCGGCGCGGTCGCCCTCGCAGTGCGCGACCCGCGAGCAGATCCTCGCCGGGGCGATCCTCGGCCTCGCCGGCCCCGGGCGGAAGATCGCCGGCCTGATGACCGTCACCGTCGTCCGCCCCGACGACATGGCCGACCGCATCCTCAACCGCGAGAAGCACCCTCAGTGGCAGGGCCAGCGGACGCGGATGGTCTATGCGTTCCCGGCCAACGAGAAGCTGTGGCATCGCTACGCGCAGCTCCGCGCCGACGGGCAGCGCGCGGACCGCGGGACGGGGGAAGCCACGGAGTTTTACCGCCAACACCGCGCGGCGATGGACGAAGGGGCTCGGGTCGCCTGGCCTCAGCGGCACAACCCCGACGAGCTCAGCGCCATCCAGCACGCGATGAACCTGAAGCTCGACCAGGGCGACGCCGCGTTCTGGGCCGAGTATCAGAACGAACCGCTCCCCGACGCCAGCGACGCCGACGACCTGCTCAGCGCCGAGCAGATCGCCGCGAAGACCAACGGGATGAAGCGCAACGAGGTGCCGGTCGGCGTCCAGCACCTGACCATGTTCGTCGACGTGCAGGCCAACGCGTTGTTCTGGATGATCTGCGGGTGGGAGGACAACTTCACCGGGTACGTCGTCGATTACGGCACGCATCCGGACCAGCGCCGCGGCTACTTCACGCTCCGCGACATCCGCAAGACGCTGATGAGCACCCACGCGGGCACCGGGCAGGAGGGCGCGATCTACGCCGGCCTGGAAGCGCTGAGCGGGCAGCGTCTAACCCGCCGCTGGCGTCGCGACGACGGCGCGGAGATGGCGGTGCAGCGGTGCCTGATCGATGCGAACTGGGGCAACTCCACGGACGTCGTGTACCAGTTCTGCCGCCAGAGCCCGCACGCCGCCGTGCTGATGCCCAGCCACGGCAAATACGTTGGCGCGTCCAGCGTGCCGTTCTCCGACTACAAGCCCAAGCGGGGCGAGCGACAGGGCCTGCACTGGCGCATCCCCAACGTGCAGGGCAAGCGAGCGCTGCGCGGCGTGCGATACGCGCTGATCGACACGAACTACTGGAAGAGCTTCGTGCAGGCCCGGTTGTCGGTGCCGATGGGCGATCCCGGCTGTTTGTCGCTGTTCGTGCCCGGCGCGAAGGACGGGCACCGCCTGCTGTCGGAGCATCTGACCGCCGAGTACCGGGTGAAGACCGAGGGGCGCGGCCGCCGGGTCGACGAGTGGAAGCTGATCGCGCCGGGCCGGGACAACCACTGGCTCGACTGCCTGGTCGGCTGCGCCGTCGCCGCGAGCATGCAGGGCAGCGTGCTGTTCGGCACCGACACCCAGCGCGACCCCACCCGCCGCAGGATCAAGCTGTCGCAGATCCAACGGAGGCGCTCATGATCCAGACCGAGAGTGTCAGCCCGGCCGTTGCCGGCTTCGAGTGCCGCGCCTGCGGGTGCCGCGACTTCCGCGTCGTCTACACCCGTCCGACCAACCGCGGCGTGACCCGCGTCCGCGCTTGCCGCCACTGCGGGCGGCGGATCGTGACGCGCGAAACCGTCGCGGGCGAGCCGTCCCGCGGGGAGTATCGCTCGCGAATTCCACCGGTGTAACGATCTGGCGTCGATCTTTCCCATCACCCATCACATCCCCGTTGTGCTGACACCTTCCTGTTGATGACACGCACGCTGCCGCCGGTCGCCGATCCTCACGCGCTTCACACCGAGATGCGCTACGTGCGGGCTGAGGACCGCCCCGATGCGGTCCAAGAGGCATGGGTCGCGCATCTGGAGGGCCGCAACCCGGCCCGGGCCGTCGCGACCTTCGCGCAGCGGCTGCGTCGCCAGCGACAGCGCACGTTGATCAGTTCGGTGCTCGCACAAGGTGACTGATGGCTGACGAACTCGACAACGCGATCAAGGAGAACGCCGCGGGGCCACGGAGGGCCAGCGGTGACTCGGGGTCCGTCGAGCAGCACGGCCTGGCCGACCAGGTCGCTGCCGACAAGTACCTCGAGTCCAAGAAGGCCAGCCGGTCGAAGGGACTCGGCATCAAGCTGGTCAAGGTGGACCCGGGAGGGACCGTCTGATGTGGCCGTTCCCAAAGAGCACGAAGGCCCTACGGTCCCTCCCGGTAACGCTGGGGGCGCTGAAAGCGCGGTACGACGCCGCCGCCACCACGGTGGAGAACGCCCGCCACTGGCAGAACGCCGACGGGCTGTCGGCCAACGCCGCCGCTTCGCACGAAGTCCGGCGGACGCTCCGCAACCGCGCCCGCTACGAGGTGGCGAACAACTCCTACGCGAAAGGCGTCGTGCTGACGCTGGCCAACGACTGCGTGGGCACCGGGCCACGGCTGCAGGTGCTGACCGACGACCCGGAGGTCAACCGCGTGGTCGAGTCCGCGTTCGCCGAGTGGGCACGCGAGGTCCGCCTGGCCGAGAAGCTCCGCACGATGCGGATGGCCAAGGCGACCGACGGCGAGGTCTTCGCGGTGCTCACCGCCAACCCGGTGATGGACGCGCCGGTCCAGCTCGACGTGAGGCTGGTGGAGGCCGACCGCGTGGTGTCGCCGACGATGGCGGTGCTACCGACCACGAGCGACGTCGACGGCATCATCCTCGACCGGCACGGCAACCCCCGCACCTACACGATCCTCCGCCTGCACCCCGGCGAGGCCTACGCGCCCGACTCGCCAACCGCACACTACGACGCGGTGCCCGCCGCCGACGTGATCCACTGGTTCCGGCCCGACCGCCCGGGCCAGCTCCGCGGCGTGCCCGAGATCACGCCGGCGCTTCCACTGTTCGCGCAGCTGAGGCGGTACACGCTCGCGGTCCTGGGCGCTGCGGAAACGGCGGCCGACTTCGCGGCCGTGCTGTTTACCGACGCGCCGGCCAACGGCGAAGCGGCGGCGGTCGAACCGATGGACATTGTCGAGCTCGAGAAGCGGATGGCCACCGTGCTGCCCGACGGGTGGAAGCTCGGGCAGATCAAGGCCGAGCAACCGGGCACGACCTACAGCGAGTTCAAGCGCGAGCTGCTGAACGAGATTGCCCGCTGCCTGAACATGCCGTTCAACGTCGCTGCAGGCAACTCGTCGGGCTACAACTACGCCTCGGGCCGCCTCGACCACCAGACCTACTTCAAATCGATCCGCGTGGAGCAGTCCGACTGCAATACGTCGGTGCTCGACCCCATCTTCGCCGCCTGGCTTCACGAAGCGCGACTGCTGAGCGACTTCGCCTTCCTCCGAGGCGACCTCAAGGACAAAGAGATGTCGCACCAGTGGTTCTGGGACGGCACCGAGCACGTTGATCCGGCCAAGGAGGCCAACGCGCAAGCGACGCGACTGGCAAACCACACCACCACGCTCGCGAGCGAATACGCGCGGCAGGGCAAGGACTGGGAAGGCGAGCTTCGCCAGCGGGCGAAGGAAAAGCAGCTGATGGACGAACTGGGGCTCAGTGCATCCGAGGCCAGCCCCGAAGACCCGTCGCAGACCGACCAGGAGAACGACACGGATGTCGACGACACCGGCGATCAACGACAAGCAGCCTGAGTTCGTGACGATGCGCGGGCCACTGACGGTGGAAGCCGCGGCATCCGGCACGGACGGTGAGGTTCCGGCGCTGCCGCAGTTCCGCATGGTCGCCTACACCGGCGGACTGATGCGGATCGCTGGGTTCCCGCACCCCGTGGTGGTCGACCTCGCGGGCCTGGACATCCCGTCACAGAACCTGCCGATCCGCCTGGACCACGAGCGCCGCCAGGGCGTTGGGCACACGCACCGGGTTTCTGTTGAGCGGGGCAACCTCGTCGCCGAGGGCCTGATCAGTCGCGACACGTCCTGGGCGCGGGATGTCGCGCGAAGTGGCGCAAACGGCTTTCCCTGGCAGGCATCGATCGGCGCGGCGGTCGTCGAGGCCGAACTGGTGCCCGGCGGGGTCAGCGTCCGGGTCAACGTCCAAACCTTCACCGGCCCCGTACACGTCGTGCGCCGGGCCGTCCTCAAAGAGATCAGTTTCGTCGACAGCGGTGCCGACACGAGCACGACCGCCCGGATCGCGGCACACGACAAGGAGAACCACGCGATGAGCGACATGGACGTCACCACCACGGCGACCGAAGATACGGCTGAGCAGAGCATCCAATACCAGTCGCGGCAGGACCAGCACCGCGTCGAGGCCCACGCCAAGGAAGCTGCGGACGCCTCGACCGCCCCCGCCCCGGGCTCAGGTCGACTCAGCGACGCCGTTCAGGCGATGCGTGCTGAGGCGGCCGCCGAGAGCAGGCGGATCGCCGCCATCCGCTTGGCCTGCGACGGCAAGTTCCCGGCGGTAGAGGCCAAGGCCATCGAGGATGGCTGGGACGCCACGCGCACCGAGCTTGAAGTGCTCCGCGCCTCGCGGCCCAGCGCGCCGGCACCCGGCGCGATCAGCGGGCGCTCCGATGCGACGCCGAAGGTGATCGAAGCCGCCGCGTGTCTGGCGACCAACGCGTTCAGCGACGAGCAGCTCGTCAAGGACTACGGCGAGCAGACGCTGGATGCGGCCCACCGCTTCCGCAACATCGGCGTGGCGGGGCTTATCCGCCTCGCCGCCGCGGCCGAAGGGCGCTACATCCCCGCGGTTGGAGCAAGCCCGACCGAAATCCTCGAGGCTGCGGCCAGCACCATGAGCCTGCCGGGCATAATGTCCAACATCGCCAACAAGAGCCTGATTGCGGGCTTTGACTTCGTCGAGAACGCCTGGCGTCGCATCGCCAAGATCGGATCGGTCCGCGACTTCAAGACCGTTACACGCTACCGCTTCATTGATGGCTTCGGGTTCGACCCCTTGCCGCCCAACGGCGAGATCAAGCACGGCCAGGTCGGCGAGGAGTCGTACACCAACAAGGCCGACACCTACGCCAAGATGTTCGGCGTCGATCGCCGCGATATCGTCAACGACGACCTCGACGCGCTCAAGGACGTGCCGTTCCGCATCGGCGAGGGGGCCGCCCTGACCATCAACAAGGTCTTCTGGACGCTGTGGCTCGCCAACCCGGGCAGCTTCTTTTCGGCTGGCCACAAGAACTACAAGGCCGGGGCCGACACCGCCCTGAGCGTTGACGGCCTGACGCTGGCTCGCCACACCTTCAGCAAGCAGCGTCGCCCCTCCGCCGACGGCAAGCACGACCCGCTGGGTATCCGACCCAAGCTGCTGCTCGTGCCGTCGAGCCTGGAGATCCTCGCCGACCTGCTGATGACCTCCACGACGCTCAACGAGGCGGCCAGCTCGCCCAAGAGCGACCGCAACCCCCACGCGAACAAGTTCAGCGTCGTCGCCAGCGACTACCTCGACAACGAGGACTACAGCGGCTCCAGCGCCAAGGCCTGGTACTTGCTTGCGGAACCCTCCTCCATCCCCACGGTTGAGGTCGTGTTTCTCAACGGCAAGCAGGTGCCGACCGTCGAGCGCAGCGACATGGTCTTCAACAAGCTCGGCATCGAGTTCCGCGGCTACCTCGACTTCGGTGTCAAGGAACAAGACTTCCGCGGCGGCCTGAAGATGAAGGGCGAAGCCTAACTCCACCCCCTTGGAACCGGCCAGTGCCGCTGCGCCCGTCACTGACCCCCACCTCCTGCGAGACCCACCATGTTCACCGCCACCTACATCCAGCATGGCAACACCGTTGACTACACCCCAAGCGTGCTGGTTCCGGCCGGGTCGGTCGTCGTCATCAACGACCTGCTCGGCGTCGCCACCCGTAAGCTGCCGGCGAACGAGCCCGGTGCGATCGCCGTCGTCGGCGTCTTCGACATCGCCAAGGCCACCGGCGTCGGCACCGACGCCGCGGCCGGCCTGCCCATCTATTGGGACGCCGGCAATCAGGTCGCCACGCCCGACGACAACGCCGGGGCTAATAAGCTGCTGGGCAAGAGCCTCCTGCCCGCCGCCGACGACGACGCCACGATCCGGGTCAGGCTCACGCAGTAATGACCTCGCTTCCCACGAGCATGCTGCGTCGAGGCCAGGACTTCCTGAACCGGCAACGCGAGAGGCACCTCACCGAACCGGTCGTCTACCGCCGCCCGGGCGAGGCCGACCTGCCGATCGCGGCCACGCTCGGCGCGACCGAGCACGAGGGCTCCGACGATTACGGGGCGACGGTCCGTTCGCGCTCGGTCGACTTCCTCGTCGCCGCAGACGTCCTGCTCCTCGAACCGCGCGTCGGTCACCAGCTGATCCACGACGGCCGCGTGTACGAGGTCATGGACGTCCACGGCGACGGGCCCTGGCGCTGGTCCGACCCGTACCGCACCACTTACCGCATCCACACCCGCGAGACCGGCCCCGCCGACGGAGACGAAGCGTGAGCACCTGCACCCAAGCCGAGCACTGCGAGAACCAGTTCGAGTCGATCCACCTCAAGCTCGACCGGCTGGACGAGGCGATCCGCGGCAACGGCAAGCTGGGCCTCCAACTGCGGCTGGACCGCCTCGAACAGGACACTCGCCGGCAGCGGCGATTGATCTGGGTCGTCGTCGGGGCAGTGACCGCCGCTGCGGCGTCGGCCGCCGTGGCCTGGCTCACGGCAGAAGGGGTGGTGTAACCATGAGCGTCATCGTCCAGCTTGCCGATGCGGTCGCGGCCGAACTCAACGCCGCCACGTTCACGCCCGCATTCATCGCAGAGCGGCGCGTGCTGCCGGTCTACAACTTGTCCGAGCTGACCGGCCTGCGTGTCACCGTCGTGCCCAAGGCCGTCGAGATCACCGGGGCCACCCGCGCCGCCAGCCAGCACGACCTCAGCGTCGACATAGGCGTCCAGCAACGGGTGCCTCCGGACTCCGACGTCGATGCCTTCGTGCTCGAACTCGGCGGGCTCGTCGATGCCATCGCCGACTACCTCCGTCGACGCCAACTCACCCAACCTCCAGGGGCGGGGGTGAGCTGGGTCCGCACCACCAACGATCCTGTCTACGCGTCCGAGCACCTGACCGAGAAGCGGGTGTTCACCAGCGTCCTCACCGTCACCTACCGCGGCATGAAATAGCCCCCCCGGAGAGACCCACCATGGCACCACCCCGACGCCAATGGCTCAACAGCGCGACCATCGCCATCGACCCCGACGACGGCGCGATGCTCGTTGACATCACCGCCCCCACTTCCTTTGTCGGCGGCAGCATGGCCCCCGCCCAGGCCGGCGTCGCCGAGCCGCTGGTCAGCGAACCCACGCCCTGCCGTTTCGTGTGGATCGCCTCGCCCATCGACAACGACGCCACATACATCAATACCAAGCCCATCTTCTTAGGAGATTCCGGGGGGCAGAACATGCCGCTCACCCCGCCCAACTACCGCGGCGTGGTCATCCGCATCGACGACGCCAGCAAGATCCACGTCCGCTCCGTCGTCGCCAGCGAAGGCGTCGTCTACCGCATCACCAGCGAAGGCCCCTTGGAGGACATCACCTGACTTCTCGACGCGGGACACAGCGGCGACAGGAATCAAGCGCCATTTTTCGAGCCCAACTTCCTGCCCCCCCCCCGCCCCCGGAAGCCCGCCAACGAACACCCGGGATTGCCCGCGAAGAGAAGCAGATCAACGCCATGATCGGTATGAAGATCAACAGCCTGTTCTTCGATCAGCCCGCCGTCGTGAGGACCACCGATCGCGCGACCCGTCGCGTCTTCAGCCGCTTCGGGGCGTTCGTGCGTCGCTCGGCTCGCTCGTCGATCCGCCGACGAAAGCGCACCTCGTCACCCGGCCAGCCGCCGACCTCCCGCACCGGCCTGCTCAAGCGCTTCATCTTCTTCGGCTTCGACCCAACCAAGCGTTCCGTTGTCATCGGCCCCGCCCGGCTCAACGGCTCGGGTCGGGGCGACGCGCCGTCCCTGCTTGAGCACGGCGGCACCACCACCCTCCGCCGACGCGGCCAACGTCACCGCGTCCACTTCCGGGGGCGGCCCTACATGGGCCCCGCCTTCGACAAAGAACAACCCAAGCTCCCCGCCATGTGGCGGGACTCGGTTCGCAGATAACCCCTCCACCCGGAGCACCCCACCATGCCCGACGCCTTCCTCCTCGGCATGAACGCCAAGATCTATCAAGGCCC
>CAYMAS010000054.1:0-20111 GCA_964388485.1 uncultured Tepidisphaerales bacterium
AGCATCATCGTGACGTTCTCGAACTTCTCGCCGGGGCCGGTGTAGTCGTCGCGGCCGGAGAGGGTGGCGAGCAGCTTCGTGGCACGGGCGAAGGTGCTTTCTGTTCGGTTCTTCCCCCCACCCCCCGCGTCGTCGTCGGCCGCGGCGGGCATGGCGAAGAGGCAGCAGACGACGCTGTAGGGGAACCGCATGTGCAGCGTGATCGCCTCCGTGCACAGGTCGCCGAAGCGGTTCTTGAGGTTCTTCGACCACGTCTCGCCGACAATCTCCTTCCTGGCGTTCCGCACGGGGGACGGGGAGGCGATCGACTTGATGCTGAGGGCGAACTGGAGGCCGTGGCGGTCGTCGCTGTAGCTGACGTCGACGCGCTTGGGGCCGAGGCCGCCTTGAAACTCCTTCTCCTTCTTGCCGCCGGCGTCGGGCTTGATCGTCTTCATGCCCCGCTCGCGGAGGGCGGCGGCGAGCTGCGGGGCCAGGGCGTGGGACAGCTTCTCGGCGTACCGCTTTTTCTCGCTCTGCTTGGCGTCGGCGGCCGGGTAGGGGCCGGCCTCGATGACGGCGTCGACCAGACTCATCGCTTGCCACCCTTCCCCACCCCCACCCCCGCCCCCACCTTCCCGGCGGCGTAGCGACGCTCCATTAGCGTCGTCGCGGCGGAGCGGAGGCGGTGGCAGTCGGCGGCGGTCAGGCCGAGGCCATCGATCAGGAGGGCGCGGTCGACCCGTTCGGCGACGGCTTCAGACTGGCCGGTGCGGGCGAGGGCGTCGACTTCGTTGAGGTCGAGGCGTTCGTTGCTTGCTAGGGGAGGCAAGGCGATGCGTTCGGCTTCGCCGGGTTCGAGCTTGAGCATGCCGCCGCCCATGGCGTGGCCTTCGAGCTCGACGCTCAGGCGGGTCAGGGCCGACGGCCAGGCGGTTGCGAGCATGCCGGCGGTGGCCTGAACACCGTCGCGGAGGCGGACGACGTGCAGGTTGTTCGGGGCGACAACGTCTCCGCTGTTGACGACGAAGCGCGGCACGCGGCCGCTCATGTAGGTCAGGAAGGCGTCGGCGCGGTGCACGTGGGGCACGCTGTACCACGGCGTGCGGACGCGGCACTTGTACGCCCGGTGGACGCCGGCGGCCTCACCCTCGTCGAGGTAGTCGCGGAGTGACCTCGGGACGTTGCCGTTGAGGAGAGGCGGCGGGACTTGGAGCAGGTAGGCGGCGTCGCCGGTGGCTTCGGCGGCGTGCCAGTCGTCGGTCGTGAAGCGGAGGCCGACGAGCGCCCGGCCCTTGCGGACGGCGGGTGTGAGGTAGTCGGCCGGAATGCCGCGACGCTCGGCGTCGGCGGCACAGAGGTGGAAGAAGTCGTTGTTGCCGCTGACGTAGCCGATGCCGACGCGGGCGACGTCGCCAAGGCGACGGACGGCGTCGTGGTCCAGCAACTCGCGGTAGAGGTCGCGGGCGGGCTTCGGGATGAACTGCTCGATGAGGCGTCGGCCGTCGGCGAGGGCGTCGGTTTCCAGGCGGCGCGAGCGCGGGACGACGGGCGAGGACGCGTCGAGCGTCGACAGGTCGGCGGGGCCGTCGAGGTCGCGCCAGTGGATCGCGGCGTCGGCGTCGGTTGTGCCGAAGCCGTCGGCGAGCAGGAGGACGCAGTTCTGCGAGAGGTCGGGGAAGAGGCGGGTCTTGAACGTGAGGACGCCGAGCGTGGCGAAGCGGTCGCGGAGGTGACGCAGGACCGGTCGGCCGTAGGCGGCGTGGAACATCTCCATCGGCAGGACCATCGCCAATCGGCCGCCGGGCCGGAGCATCGCGGTGGCGTGGATGACGAACGGTGCCCAGAGGCTCGCGAGCTTCGGCAGCGACAGCCCCTGCTCGGCGACTCGTCGCATGGCGGCATCGCGAGCGGCACCGTTGAACGACTGGTAGCGAACGAAGGGCGGGTTGCCGACGACGGCGTCGTAGGTCGACGCACCGTCTAAAGAGAAGAAGTCGGCCCGCGTCAGGTGATCGGGTGCGACGTCCGGGGCGAGGCGACGGACGACCTCCCGATGCACGTCGGGATCGAGCTCGACGCCGTGGACCGACATGGCCGGATCGCCCTCATTGTCGCTGATGCGGATGGCGGCGGCTTTGAGGAAGACACCGCCGCCGAAGCTCGGGTCGAGGACGCGGTCCGTCGGCTCGCGGACGACCCAGCGGACGAGGAAGTCGGCGACCGCGTCGGCCGTGTAGTACGCGCCGGTCCGCTTGAGATTGGGCGAGATGACCCCCAGCGACATCGTGGACGAGTCTACCGCCGACCCTTACCCGATGCGAACAACCCGTTCGCGTGCGACGCGTCTTGCCGCGAAAAGGGGGGCTTATAACTTTGCGTGGTCCGGCGGAGGCACTGCAAGGATGCAAAGGCGCCGAAGATTTACCACCGAGGGGGCGATAATCGTGCGATCTTTTTCGGCGCATCAACTGGGCGGTAGTGGCGGTCGATAGAGGTGACAGACGGGCAGGTCACGGTCGTGGGACCGACGGACAGCGCCCTGATCCCCCCAATTTTTGGAGTGACCCATGTCCAAACGAACCGACTACCTCCCGACCCGGATCTCAGACCTTCTCGACTTCGGCGAATCCTACCACACGACGCTCGCCGCCTCGCCCGAATCGTTCGGGCAAAGCCAACAAGCCGTCGACGACCTGCGAGTCACGCTCGATCGCGCGATCGCCAGCCATAAGGTCTCGATCCTGCCGGCCACCCGGACCAAGCCGTCGGTCGAGCAGACCCAGGAAGACGTCGCGACGCTTCGCCGGAGTCTGAGAAGCTTGACACGCCAGATCCAGGCCCGGCCCCAGACGACGAACAAGCAACGCGAGGACCTCGGCATCACCGTGCCGGACCGGACGCGGACCGAGCGGCCCAAGCCGACGGAAGAGCCCGTGGTGACGATCACCGACGTGAAGCGGAACCTGGTGGCGATCGCCATGCGGCGTGAGGACGGCCGGGCCGGACGGCCTGCCGGGATCGCGGGCATGAACGTCTACTACGCCATCAGCGAGTCGGTCCCGACGAAGGCGCAGATCGGCCGGTGGACCCACGCCGGGCAGGCGACGCGGATGAACCACGTCATTGCCATGCCCGAGGACGTGCCCGGCGGCGCGACGGTGTGGATCACGGCCAACTACTACAACGGCCGCGGCGAGGTCGGGCCGTTGGCGGACGCGATCAGCACGAACCTGCCGGGCGGCCAGGCACGGCTGGCGGCGTGAGGCGGAAGGACCAACTCGCGGGTACCGGAGCGGTCGAGAGGCCGCTCCGGTTGTTCTTTGGTGGCGTGTTCATGATTTTCGCGACGAGGCGTCGCCGCTTCAGCAGCGCGTCTTCATCATCTGCGGTGCTCGACGTGGCAGCTTCAGCAGCATGGTGGCGACGATCAGGGGTGAGCGGGAACCGTTGCCGGATGGGCTTCGGTAGAGCGAGGAGCGGTTGTTGCCGGAGGGCCGACACTGCTTGATCGAGCCGGTTGGCGAGGGTGGCATGGCCAGCGTCTGGCGGGTCGAGCAGCGTCGGCCGGTGCTATGGCCGAAGCGGGATATCGAACCATTGCCGCGGCTTAGTCGGCGACGGGTGACCCGGCGCGGCAGCTTTGCGGCGATCTCGACTGGATCGGGACCTAGCCCCGGCGCCGCGGCCCGGACGAGCGCTGCGCCACGGAGGCGGCGGTCGTGCTCGGGTTGGTGCTGACGGTGGTCGGCACGACGTGGTAGGCGGTTCAGGCGACGGTTCCCGAACGCCACAGCGCGATTCGGCAGAGTCCGCCACGCTGACATGGCCTTCATCAAGACAGAGTCCTTGTACGAGTCCAACGGCAGGCCGAACGGTGCGTTGGGACGAGGCGAGCAAGTCGCACCATCACTTCAGCGGGTCCCGGCCCCAGTTCTTGAGGCTGTGCGTCCACGTCATGTTTTCTAGTTCCTCGTCCGACTTGTCGGGCCGTTGCTTGCTGTGGCGGTTGATGTAGTTGACGACCTTCTTCATGTCGCCGAAATCATCGTCGTCAAGCTCATCCTTCTTCTTACCGCGGATCTCGTTAATTCGTCGGCCCATCATGTGCCCGGTGGACTCGCCGTCTTTTTCCTGGTGGCGACCGGCTTCTTTGGAGGTGTTCGTGTCAAGCCATTCGTCCAACTCTTTGGGCGTCATGTTCACGCGGTCGTTAAACTCCTGGTAGACATTGTCACGCTCGTCTTCAGGTACGTCCGGACTTGCTTTGGCCATGATATTGGCCAAGCAACTGCGATGCCGAAATGGACTCGTCTTTTCAGAGGTTCACCACACATCGTCCGACGCTCGCTGCAGATAGGCGAAAAAGCACATCCGCTCTTCCTTCGCCACCGTCGCCCGAAGCGCAAAGAGCTTGAAATACCACGCCCGCTCCGACTCCGGTGGCGACTCCTCGTCCGGATCCGGTGCCGAGGCGCTGCCGACGACGTCCGCAGCGGGAAGACCCATGAGGGTGTCGGCCAGGTGCAGGATGTCCATCTCGTCCACCGCCAGCGTCGACAGGACATACAGGCCGTGCTTCCGGATCGGCTCGCGCAGGTAAAAGACAGCCGGATCGGGTTCGGCCTCGTCGAGGGCTTCGAGGTACGCCTGATCGTCTTCGTCGCTCCGCCAGCCGAGTTCCTGTCGCTCGTCGTCGCGGCGTTGCTCTAGTGCGACATTAAGGTGAGCCTGGTATCGCTCGTAGAAGGTGTTCACGTCTTCGCCCGCGAGCCAGCGAACGATCATCGCCTCGTTCGGCCGGCGGAGGACGTGGTAGTCCCGCATCGTTAGCCGGGGCTGCTCCTTCGGCAGCGTCAGCAGGTCACGTGCAGGCTTGACGCTCTCGGCGGGAAGGATCGGCCCGGTTTTGGCCTGCTTCGACTTCTCGAGCTTGCCGACTGTCTGCTGGATCTCGCGGGCCAGGTCAATGTCGAGGCCGAGCAGATTGTGCTCGAACTTCCGCGGCCCCTCGAAGACGGCGGCGAGCTCCGCGTGGATGCGAAGCTGCTCCAGCACGTCGGCGGCACGTTGCTTGGGATCAGACGCCGTCTCGTCTCGCGGGGCGGCATCGTCGAAGAATTCGTCGTCCTCGTAGTCGGTTGGCATCGGCGTGGGGCGGAAGGGCACGCTATGGCGGGACGTAGCGTGTCGCGGTGCAGGACGATCCGATGCCAGTCGAGACGCCTCAAGCTCCGGCGACTCAGCCGGCGGAGGATCTGACGCCTTCGCAGGATTTGAGCGAAAGTGTCGATCGACTTGAGGTCATCTGGCAAATGCTCGTCAAGGCGATGCCGACGATCCTCATCGGCATCGGCATCGTGCTGGCATTCGTGGTGCTCGGCTGGGTGATCCGCTGGATCGTTCGCAAGATCAATACGGCACGAGACAAGCCTTACGCACTCGCCCTTGCACTGGGTCGATTGGCAAGCGGCTTGACCATGCTGCTGGGTCTGCTTATTGCCGCGTTGATCGTGTTTCCGAACTTCACGCCGACGAAGATCTTCGAGCTGCTCGGCTTCGGCAGCGTCGCGGTCGGCTTCGCCTTTCGCGATGTCTTGCAGAACTACCTCGCGGGCATCCTGCTGCTCTTCACCCAGCCGTTCCGCATCGGCGACGCGATCATCTTCGGCGAATACGAAGGCGTCGTGCAGGACATCCAGACACGCGCGACTTTCATCCGCACGTACGACGGCAGACGCGTCGTCATTCCCAACGGCGAGCTCTTCACCAACAGCGTCACCGTCAACACAGCCTACGAAACTCGACGCGTCGAGTACGACATCGGCATCGGCTACGGCGACAGCATCGACGAGGCCAAGGCGATTTTGCTTCGCGTGATGGCGGACGACCGGACCGTCAACGACACGCCGGCGCCGCAGGTGTTGCTCGTCGAGCTTGGCGGCGAGGCGGTGATGCTGCGGGCTCGTTGGTGGATTGATCCGCCGCAGGTGCGGGATCTGCTCGAGTCGCGTGACGTGGTGTTGCAGAAGGCTAAGGAGGAGTTGACGGCCGCCGGAATCGACCTGCCTTTCCCGACGCAGCAGATTCTGTTCCACGACCAAACGGACGAGCACGACGGCGACCGCAAGAAGCAACGTGAAGGCTGGCCGACGAGGGGCGACGACCCGAAGCCGCGGCCGATCGGGCCGGTGTCTGGTATAGTCAAGGCATGACCACTGACAGCTTGTGGACACGCATCCGAGAGAAGCCCTTTCGACCGTTCAGCCTGCATGTCAGCGGCGGTCAGTCGTACCCGGTGAGACATCCCGAGTACATCGCAATCAGCAAGAACCGCATCGTCATCTCGATTGAAGAGCGTGATCAACCGGATGAGCTGCCGGATCGCCAAGTGGTGATTTCGCCGTTGCATGTGACGGCAGCTGAAGATCTTCTCGAGCGAACGTCGGCCGCGTGAAGCCGCTGGGACTCATCGCAGGCGAAGGCATCTTCCCGTTCCTCGTCGCTCGCGGGGCGAAGGCGGCGGGGCGGCGGGTGGTGTGCGCGGCCTTCGATGGCATCGCCGATCCGAGGTTGGCGGAGGAGGTCGACGAGTTTCGGCCGGTAAGCTTCGTGCGGCTCAGTTCGTGGGCCCGCTATCTTCGGCGACACGACGTGAGCGAGGCGATCATGGTCGGCCGGGTCAAGAAGCAGAACCTGCACGTCAAGAACGAAATGCTCTGGGCCTTGCGACAGGTGCCCGACTTCGTCACCTTCTGGGCCTGGTTCACCGAATTCCGCCGCGATCGGCGCAGCGAAACCGTGCTCCTGCGGACCGCACTCGAACTCCAGAAACGCGGCGTGACCCTCATCGACTCGACCAGCTTCACCCGCGATCAACTCGCCGACGAAGGCGTCATGACGAGTCGTCCGCCGACCGGGCCTGAGCAACGCGCGATCGATCGCGGTTGGGAACTCGGCGGCATCCTGACCCGGCAAGACGTCGGCCAAAGCCTTGCCGTACGAGACCGCGACGTCATCGCAGTCGAAGCGACAGAAGGCACTGACGCGATGATCCGCCGCGCCGGCGACCTGTGCCGCGGCGGCGGATGGGTCCTGCTCAAGCGGGCTAACACGCGGCACGACCCGCGGATGGACGTGCCGACGATCGGCTTAACCACGATCAAGTCGCTGAAGGATGCAGGCGCCACTTGCATCTGCCTGGAGGCGGGACACGTCATGCTGCTGGAACGTGAGAAAGTCCTCGCCGCCGCCAACGAAGCGGGCATCTGCATCGTCGGCCGCGTCGGCGACGCTACCGTCGCGACGTGAATCCCGACGGCCTCACCGTCATCGCCATCTTCTACTGGCTCGCGCTCGCCGCATGGTTCGGCAGCGTGCTCTTCGTCGCCGCCACCACGGCGATCATCCATCGCACCGTCGAAGAGGCCGACCCGACCTTACCGACCGTGCTAAGCGTCAATCTCGAAGGTCGGCACGCGGCCTTGCTCGGCGGGCGGATCGTCGGCGACCTGCTGTCGCGGCTTTGGACGATCGAAGTTCTGGCGATGCTCGTCCTGGCTATCACGACGCTCGGCGAGTGGCTCTACGTGCTCAACGGCGGTCGCGACGTCTTGCTCCCGGCAGTGCGGACGGTTCTGCTCGTCGCCGCCGGTGTTGCCGCTTGGTACGGCAACCGGCACCTTCGCAGCAAGGCCGAAGCGCATCGCGATCAATACGTCGAAGTCGCCGACGATCCCGAAGCGAGTCAAGCCGAAGCCGAGCAGTTCAACGCCGCTCAGGCCAATGCGTCATCGATGCTGGTCTTCGAGCTCGGCGCACTGGCGGGCCTCGTCCTGTTCACCGCTATTGGCTTGGGCGTCGGCGTGCAGACGGTGCTCTCGGCGGGTTAATGCAACGGCGGATAGAGTGCCGGTTCATGACGGACCGAACCGATCCACGCCAGCACGCTGATAAGACGCCGCGTCCACCCGTCGAAGACGACCGGCTCGACAGATCCACCCGAGGCCACGCCCCGCCTCGTGACATCGAGCAAGCAGTCGAATCAGCCGAGCCCAAGACGAGCGTCCGCAAGCGAGACCTCCGACCGGCGATGAAGCTTGTCGAGGAGTTGACTGACGAACTTCACGAACTGCCCAACGGCGACATCACCGCCCGCATCGTCCAGACAGCCGTCAAGCTGCTTCGCGACGAGACGAACCGCGGCGACGTGAAGCTTATCGACAATGCGTTCCGCGAGCTTCGCTACGCGCTCAAGGTGTTCGCCCCGTACCGCGACACGCGCAAGATCAGCATCTTCGGCAGCGCCAGAACGCCGGCGAGTGACCCGGATTATCGAGCGGCTGAAGCGTTCGGGCGCGACATGGAGCAGAACGGCTGGATGGTCATCACCGGCGCCGGCGGCGGCATCATGGCGGCGGGTCACGGCGGGGCGGGGGCCAAGGGGTCGTTCGGCCTGAACATCTCGCTGCCCTTCGAGCAGTCGGCCAACGAGTTCATCCACGGGGATCCGAAACTGGTCGATTTCAAGTACTTCTTCACGCGCAAGCTGATGTTCGTCCGCTCGAGCCATGCCGTCGCACTCTTTCCCGGCGGGTTCGGGACGATGGACGAAGGCTTCGAGGTGCTGACGCTCATCCAAACCGGCAAGTGCCCGCCGATGCCGCTCGTCATGGTCGACCACGACGGCAGCGACTACTGGTCCGCCTGGCACGACTACGTCACGGGTCACCTGCTCAAGGACGGCCTGATCAGCAAGCAGGACTTGAACCTCTACACGATCACGCAGGACCTCAATGAGGCCGCTGAGGTATGCCGCAAGTTCTACAGCAACTTCCACTCGCTTCGTTACAGCCGCGACCTGCTCATCCTCCGGCTGCACCACAAGCTGACCGACAAGCAGCTCGGCGACGTGAAGGAGCGCTTCGGCGACATCGCCGATCCGGTCGTCAGCGAACGCCTCGGCGACCGAGCGTGGCGAAGCTGCGGCCCGCTGCGGGTCGAGCGAAACGAGCGGAAGCTGCGTCACCTGCACCGCCTCGTCTTCCCCTTCAACCGCCGCGACCACGGTCGCCTGCGGCAGTTGATCGACTACCTCAACGACCTGCCCGAAGGGTGAGGTTCATCGTGGCACGGATTTTATTGCGTGCTCTGGGAATCGACATCCGACCGCCACGGCATGAATGCTGTGCCACATGAGGGTAGATTGTCGGCGTGACGTCCCGCCGCCGAGATGTCGCCATTGGCGTTGGCCTGCTGGCGATCCCGGCGACGCTCGCGTTCACCCTCGCCACCCGCCACGGCCTAGGCCTCGACGGCGACTCCGCGACCTACCTCGACCTCGCCCGCTCCATCCGCCTCGGCGACGGCCCTACGACGACCGGCTTCGGTGCCCGCGAGCCCGTCGCCTCCGCCCACTTCCCGCCGCTCTACCCGCTGTGGCTGGCGATCTTCGGCACGTGGCGGTGGGCAAACCTGCTGCTTTACCTTGCAACAGCCGTCGTCGCCGCCGTCCTGCTCGAACGAGTCGCATCGACCGACAACCGCACGCTCCGCCGCTGGGCCATCCTCTTCTGCGGCCTGCCGCTGCTCTTGCATCCGAGCCTTCTCAGCAGCATGACCGCGGTGGCGAGCGAGTCGTTGTTCCTTCCTCTGATGCTCGGCGCCCTCGCGACGGCAACATCGGGAAAGGTGCTCGCGACGATCCTGCTCACCAGCGCCGCCTTGCTGACGAGACACGTCGGCATCGTGCTGCTTCTGCTCCCCGCGTGGGCGGTCTGGGCTGATAGCCGCGGGGGCCAGAGAACGTCTCTGCGTCGACTGCTGCACGCTGGACTCACGACCGTCGCGGGAGCACTGCCTTACCTCGGGTGGCGTTGCTGGACCTGGCTTGACGACGGCGTCCACGACCGCGTCCTCCGCTGGCATCCGCCCACGAGCTACGACTGGCTCGACACGCTCGCGACCTTCGCCCATTGGGTGATTCCTCTCGAATGGCCAACGGTTCTCGCAGCGTCCATCGGCCTGCTCGTCGCTGCCGGAACCCTCTGGTGCCTGCGTCGCATGCCACTGCTGTTGACCATATTCGTCAGCTACATCGCGGCGGTGCTCGTCGCCCGGACCTGGTTCGACGCGACCATCCCGATGGGCGGCCGAATCTGGACGCCGCTCCTGCCAATCGCTTGGCTCGCCTTGCTCGGTGCGTTGCGGCTGCATGATCCGATCGGCTCGAGGCGCCGGTCGTTCCTCGCGGTGATCGTCGCCGCCTGGTCCTGCGTCATCCTCTTCCTTGGCTACCTCACCATCGGCGACCGCTTCGAGCACGGCACCGGCTACAACACGCCGACCTGGCGATCTTCGCAAACTTTGGCATTTGCTAGCAATCTCGACCAGAAAGAGCCGGTCGTCTCCAACGCCGCCGACGTGATTCACGTGCTGCTGCGACGCCCCGCAAGCTTCCCGCCGATGAGTCACTTTCCCACGGCAGACCGACCCAACACCCGGCGGTTCGATCAGATCCGCGAGCTGCAGGGCGATCCAATCACCTTCGTCTTCTTCACCACCGTCGACCGCGACTACTTCGTCTCGGCCGACGACGTGCGGCGCCTCCTCGACGTCGAGGAGGTCGCCCGCTTCGACGACGGCTTCGCCTTGCGCTCCCGCTGAGTCACCACCTTCGGCCCGGTCGGGCAGTGCTCGAACAACTCGCACACCTCGCACTTGGGCGACCGGCTGTCGCAGATCCGGCGGCCGTGGTGGATGAGCAGGTGGCTGAACATCGTCCACTCCTCCTGCGGCACGATCTTCATCAGGTCGGCCTCGACGGCGACGGCGTCGTCGTGTCTCGACAGGCCCAGTCGACGCGAGAGTCGGCCGACGTGCGTGTCGACGGCGATTCCGAGGTGGATGTTCATCGCGTTGCCGAGGACGACGTTGGCCGTCTTGCGGCCGACGCCCGCGAGTTTCGTCATCTGCTCCATCGACGCGGGCACCTCGCCGCCGTGGTGCTCGACGAGATCGTTCGCCATCGACCGAATGGCCTTGCTCTTTTGCCTGAAGAAGCCACAGGAACTGACCATCTGCTCCAACTCCGCCGGCGCGCTCGCGGCATAGTCGGCAGCGGTCGGGTACTTCTTGAAGAGGGCGGGCGTGGTTAGATTCACCCGCGCGTCGGTGCACTGGGCTGACAGGATCGTCGCGACGAGCAGCTCCAGCGGCGTCGTGAAGTCGAGACTGCACCTGGCATCGGGATGCTCCGCCTTGAGCACCGGCAGGATCGCCGCGACCCGATCGCGGCGGCGTTTGAGCGTGGACGACGAGACCTTCTTGACGGGCACCCGAAAGTCTACTGCTTGGGCAGCCTGATCGGCTCCGTTGTCGTGTCGGGCATGGTCCCGAACAGGCCGGTGAACAGGAGCGTGGCCCCGCGTTCGCCGTAGTCGTCTTCGTCGTAGCCGGCCTTGACGGGCGGGAGGCGAAAGGTCCGCGGGTCGTTCATCGGCTTCGGAAGCACAGTTTTCTGCGGCTGCATGCCACGGATGTCCGATTCGACGACGGTTGGTGCAAACGTCAGACGTAAGGCGTCTTCTTAGGCTCGTCGTCCGGTAACTCCAGCTGACCCACGAGGTCCGCCAGTCGGCCCACGCCTTGTCGGTCGCACCAGTCGCTCAGGCCCGTGCTGATCTGCTCTGGCGTACTCGGGTCCACGAACAAGGCCGTCCCCACCGCGACCGCGGACGCACCGGCGAGGACGAACTCGGCCGCATCCATCCACGTCTGCACGCCCCCCATCCCGACGATCGGCACGCCGTTGTGACGCGTCACGTTCCGGTAGACCCGACTCACGAGGTGCAACGCGATCGGCTTGATGGCAGGCCCGCTCAGGCCGCCGGTCACGTTGGCCAGTCGCGGCTTCTTCGTGTTCACGTCGACCGTCATGGCCGTGAACGTGTTGACCAGCGTCAGCACGTCCGCCCCCCCCTTGCAAGCCGCCTGTGCCGTCACGCAGATGTCCGGCACGTTCGGGGACAACTTCACCATCAACGGCTTAGCCGGCAAGGCCGCCTTGCACGCCCGCGTCAGCTCCCGCAGCAAATCCGCGTCGGTCCCGAACGTCAGCCCGTCCTTCACGTTCGGACACGACACGTTCAACTCGACCCCACGAACCGCCTCCAGATCATTCATCTCCCCGACCACTTCGACGTAATCGTCCGTCGCGTGCCCCGCGACGTTCACGACCACTGGACACGGCATCTGCTCGATATCCGGTAGTTTTTCCTGAAGAAACCGGTCCAATCCGACGTTGGCGAGCCCGATTGCGTTCATCATCCCGCCGCGGGTTTCGACGATGCGAGCCGGCGCATTGCCGGGCCGCTCGTGGCGGGTGACGCTCTTGGTAACGAAGCCGCCGAGCTTCGACAGGTCGGTGAAGTCGGCGTACTCAGGTCCGTACCCGCAGGTGCCGCTGCAGGTCATCGTCGGGTTGCTCAGCCGGAGGCCGGCAAGGTCGGTCGAGAGGTCGGCAGACATGGGCACAGCCCCTTTAGCAAGAAGGCCAAGTCACAGGGGTGACTTGGCCGAACGGGTCATTCACAAGGAAAAAGCTACTTTTTCTTCTTGCCCTTCTTGTCGTCCTCGCCCTCCTCGGGCTTCTTGGCGGTCTTCTTGCCGACGACGAGCTTACGGTTGGCCGTCTTGGGCATGCCGAGGACGAACTTCTCGTCGGCTTCCATCTTGCCGTTCTCCAGGAGCTTGGCGAGACGCTCGCTCTTGGTCAGGACGTTGCGGTGTCGCGACAGGCCGCCGGCGGCTTTGAGGCTGGTGTGAAGGCTCATGAGGTCGTCTCCGTGGGAGGGCCGACATGCTAGACCCACGGCCTGAAATGTCCACCTACCGCTCTTTGGCCTTAGCCCGCCAGGCTTTGGACTGATCGTTCAGCGGCACGAGCGTCTCGACGCCCTCCGCCTCGATGTTCTCCGCCACCTCCACCGCCTTCGCCAACACGTCCTCCGGCATCCGCTTGTACGCCGGGCCCTTGCCGGCTGGGACAGAGTCGTACCACCGGCCCCCGCAGGCGGTGTCGAGGCAGACCCGCATGAAGCAGTGGTCGAACCGAATCGGCCAATCACCCTCCGCCGCGGCCTTAGCCGGCAAGGCCGATCGTGTCAGCTCCAACCACCGCCGCTCCAGTGCCTCGCGCTCCACGCCCGACCGTAAGCTGCCCCGTGGCGGACGAACCGACGACTTTCTGGGACATGCGAGCCAAGCTCACGCAGCCGGAGAAACCCCGGCCCGCTAAGTCCGATGAGCCCTGGACCGTCGCCGCCTACGCCGCCCGCGTCGACGCCGCACTGAAGAAGGGCCTGCCCGCCACGCTCGAGGTGCGAGGCGAGGTCAGCTCCTGGACCGTCAACAGCCGGTCCGGACATGCGTATTTCTCCCTAAAAGACGACAGAAGCAAGCTCGACGGCATCATCTACCAAGGCAAGCTCCGCCAGATCGACGTCAAGCCGGAGGTCGGCGACGAGGTCGTCATCACCGGCCGAGCCGGCTACTACGGCCCATTCGGCAAGCTCTCGTTCACCGCCGACGACCTCCGCCCGGTCGGCGAAGGAGCACTCGAAGCTGCCTTCTTGAAGCTCAAGGCGACGCTTGAGGCGGAGGGCATTTTCGACAAGAACTTGAAAAGAGGGGTCCCAAAGTTCCCGGAAACAGTCGGAATTGTCACCAGCCGCGACGCGGCCGGGCTCGCCGACGTTCGGAAAGTGCTCGCAAAGTTCAGTTTTCTGACGGTTCTGTTGATCCCGGTGCCGGTGCAAGGAAAATCGGCCGCCGACCGCGTGGCGGCCGCCATCGCGCATCTGAACGCCCATCAGGGCGATCTCGGCGGGCTCGACTTGCTCCTGCTCATTCGCGGCGGCGGGTCGCGGGAAGATCTGTGGACCTTCAACGAGGAGGTCGTCGCCCGTGCCGTCGCGGCGTCGAGGATTCCGATCATCACCGGCATCGGCCACGAGACGGACGTCCACATCGCCGATCTCGCCGCCGACTACCACGCACACACGCCGACGCAGGCGGCTCAGACTGCAATTGAACATTGGAAGACGGCGGCCGATTCTATAGATCGATCTGCGATCGTCCTGCGACGCAACATGCGTCTTTCTATAAACGACAAGCGGCGGCCGTTGCGCGACTGGGCGACTCGGGAACTCTTCGTCAGGCCGATTGATCGCATCGTCGAACGTCGCCGGCAGGACGTGGAGATTGCCGACGGGAATCTGTTCCGCTCATGGCAGGCGACGCATCGGCAGATCATCGAGCAGTTGTCAGACTTGCAGCAGCGATTGGCGCGGCACGAGCCGGCGGCGGTCGTGCGGGCGAACCGCCAGCGGCTGCAACGGGCGACCGAAGCCCTGGATCGAGCCGCGGCCAATCGAGCGGCGGCAGGGCGGCGGGCGGTTGAGGCGGCGACTGCATCGCTCCGGGCGACGCGGCCTGACGTTCTCCTGCGGCAGTCGAGGCGGGATGTGGCGTCGCTGGCTCACCGACTCCATGCCGCTAACCCGACACGTCAGATCGCCCACCGGCGGGACGATCTTCAAGTTCTAGCCGATCGGCAGGCCGCCTCGCTGCAGCGACTGCTCGAACGCCGTCACGCTGATGTCGCCGCCACCACCCGGCAACTCGCTGCCCTCGGGCCCGAGCAGGTGCTGCGGCGTGGGTACACGCTGACGTTGGCGACGAACGGCGACGTGATCCGTCACGCTGACGACGTGGCTGTGGGCGAGGAAGTCCAAACCCGCACGTCTTCCGGTACGTTCCGGAGTCGAGTCCTGTAACTGAAGTCCGGTACGGGTTCCTTTGCTTCGCAACTCACGCGGGGCGGGTCTCCTGCGTTCTGCCGGAGCGGCGGCACTTGTGCCGCGTTTTCCGGGATTTCGGAGCAATGAACCTGACGCACCCACACGCGGCACAAGTGCCGCCGCTCCGGGTGACTGTGGACGTTTGTCAGCACCGATCGCGTCTGCGACTTCCGTCCCACGTCGGGATCAGCCGCTCAACCCGCGGACGGAGCGGTGAGGTCGTCGGTGCCGTCGAGGCGGTTGCGGGTGTCGACGAAGTCGATGCGAAGGAGGCTGCGGCGTTCGAACTCGATCTCGTCGCGGGTCCGGAAGCCGAGGCGGCGGACGAGATCTTCGGCGGGGCTCTGGCCGGTCAGGCCGTGGTGGAGCGAGCCGCCGGCGAGAGCGACGGTCAGGAGCGACCAGGCGCGATTCTTGGTGAGCGAGAGCCAGAACGAGCCGAGCGTCAGGCCGCTGGTGGCGACTTGCAAGACGCGACGCGTGTCCCACTCGTCGTCGAGCTCTTCGAGTCGCGCAGCGATGAGTGTCGGGTTTTCCCGGTAAAACGCGAGGTTCGCCTCGGTGCGACGCGCGTTGTTGGCGGCGGCGGCTTCAGGGGTGGCGAAGATGATCTCCGGGGCCTTGGCTCGAAGGACCTGCCACTGATCGGCGGCGGCTTCCTTGAGTTTCTGGGCCGCTTCACCGGCGTATTCGCCGGCTTTGTCGGCGGCCTGACTCGCAACGGCCTGGGCCTTGGTCTTGAGCTCGTCGGTCTTGGTCACGCCCGCGGAGGGCTGAGGGGCAGCGTCGTCCATGGTCCCAAGCTAAAGCGGGTCGCGTCGTCTGTGAAGGGTCAATCCACCAATTGGAAGTGCCAATCCGCAGGCAGCGCCGCCAGCCGCTGCACGTTGTCCGCGGCCGGCATTCGCGGTAGCGTCCGCCGACGATGGCCGCACTGCCGGAGACTCCAAGCCGTTCCTTCCTCTCCCAGAAGTTCGCCAAGCTCGGCTTCGGCCCCTACTCGATTATCGGCTACAGCGTCGCCGGCGAGGAGACCGTGGTACAGGTGCCGGAGCTGGGTCTCTGCTTCGACCCCGGCCGGGCACCGCAGTTTTCCCTGACAAGCGACATCCTGTGCGTCAGCCACGCGCACATGGACCACGTCGCGGGGCTTGCGTACTTCATCAGCCAGCGACACTTCCAAGGGCTCAAGCCGCCGACGATCCTGGTACCCGAGGAGATCGCCGATCCGATCGATGACATGCTCTTGGCGTGGCGTCGCATCGAGCGGCAGCAAACGCCTTATGACCTCGTCGAGATGCGACCGGGGCAGATGTTCCGCGTTCGCAACGACTTCGGCATCCGGTGTCACCGCACGCATCACGGCGGGCCGTCGCTGGCCTACGCGGCCGTTCAGATTCGGCACAAGCTCAAGGATGAGTTCAAAGACAAGACCGGCGACGAAATTCGGCAGCTCAAAGAGGAAGGCGTGGAGATTCAGTACGTCCTGGAGGTGCCGGCCGTGACGTATCTGGGCGACACGGGGCCCGGGCCGGTTTGGAAGGAGCCGGACGTGGTCAACGCTCAGATTCTGCTGACGGAGTGCACCTTCTTCGACGAGGGCCACCGCCGGACGGCCAAGGCGGGTCGACACTTGCACGTGGCCGACTTCGCCAACGTGCTGCCGCGGTTGAACAACGAGAAGATCGTGCTGCTGCACCTGAGTCGTCGCACCGGCATCGGGCAGGCCAAGCGGCTGCTCAAGAAGGCGGTGGCCGACACGTCGATGCTGGACCGCGTGCACTTTCTGATGGACCACGGTGACGCCCCCGACTCAGGCGACGCCGCGGCCGGTCCGCAGGGGCAGAAGTCACCGAGTTGAACCTTCGCCCCGTTCGCGGTCGCCCTTGTGGCGACGGGCCGAGTCGAGGACAGCAACGCACAAGGCGTCGCCCAATGGGGCGACGCCTTGCAGATTGTAAGGGGCATCGGCCGAAACTACTCGCCGATCTCAAAGACCGGGTCATCGTCCTTTGCGTCACTCTCGCAGCCGGCGGCGGTGAGGGTGATCGGGGCCATAAGGCACGCGGTTAGGACGCAGAGGCCCAAACGCTTGAAGAGCTTGTTCATCGGTAGATCCTAAACGGGTGGCGGACAAGCCGGCAGGAGACGGCTCAGGCGTCGCCGAGTTCGACGCCGGCACCGTCTTCGTCAACGCTGGCGTCGCAGCCGGCGGCAGTGAGGGCGATGGGAGCGAGGAGCGTGCAGGTCAGGACGCAGAGGCCGAGGCGCTTGATGAGCTTCATAGGGGTTCTCCGTAAGGGAGTCGTTGTTGGCGTTCCTCCGAGCGTCGCACGGTGCGAGCGGGAGGAACATGGTGACCGGTGTATCAGCATCGTATGAAGGTGTGGAACGCCGAAATTCGAGAGACAGCCACGACATCAAGCGGCAGCGTTGCTCCTAGTATCGCCGCACGCTGTTCATGGCCAAGAACCTGCCCGTCGTCGACACCCTTCTTCGCCAGCTCGGCCGGCTGCCGGGCATCGGGCCGCGGTCGGCGGAGCGGATCGTCTACGACCTGCTCAAACGTGAATCCGGCGACGTGCTGGAGCTGGCGGAGGCGTTGCGAGACCTGAAGACGAAGATCCGCCACTGCCCGATCACGTACAACCTGACCGACGGTGAGCGGTGCCGAATCTACGACGACCCGCGGCGGGACAAGCAGCTCGTGCTCGTCGTCGAGCAGCCGAAGGATGTCATCGCGATTGAAGACTCCGCTCAGTTTCGCGGGACGTATCACGTCCTGCTCGGCAGGCTCGCGCCGCTCGAGGGCGTGGATGAAGAGGACCTGACCGGCGATGCTCTCATGAAGCGAATCGAGAGTGATGACGTGCATGAAGTTGTCATCGGCACGAACCCGAACCTCGAAGGCGACGCGACGTCGCTTTACCTTCGCGACGAGATCAGCAGGCGGTTCCCCGAGGTTCGCATCACGCGACTCGCTCGCGGTTTGGCGGCGGGTGGGCACATCGAGCACGCGAACCGGTCGATGCTCGCTGATGCGTTGCGGAACCGCAGCGACATGGAGGCGGACGCGTGAAGCCGATCGTGCTGGTGGCTGAGGTCCTGGAGCCGGGGCCGATGGCGTGGCTGGTCGACCGGACGTTCGTGCGCAAGGGGCCTCCGGACGAGCACGATTTGGCGGATGTCGAGGGATTGGTCGTGCGGTCGTACACGACGGTGGATGCGGCGTTGCTGGATCGGATGCCGAAGCTCAAGGTCGTCGGCCGTGGTGGGGTCGGGCTGGAATCAATCGACGTCGCCGAATGTCGGCGGCGGGGCGTTGAAGTCGTCTACACGCCCAATGCGAACACAAAGGCGGTCGGCGAGTTCGTCATCGGCACGATGCTCCGGCTGATCCGCACCTGGCACGCCAACGACGTTGCCTTCGAGCCGGCGGCGTTCAAGCAGCAACGTAGAGGGGGCGGGTTGCACCTGTCGGACCTGACGGTCGGCATCGTCGGCATGGGCCGGGTCGGGCGGCGTGTGGCGACGTTGCTGGAACGCGGGTTCGGGACGAAGGTGCTGTACCACGACATCGCGGACGTCGATGTCGGTGACCTTTCAGCGCAGGCAGTCAACGTGGATCGGCTGCGGGCCGAGAGTGATATCATCAGCGTGCACGTCGACGGCCGCCCCGAAAACCGCGGGATGATCGACGCCGACTGGCTGGGTGCAGGGCGTTTCCGCTGGCTCATCAACACGAGCCGCGGCCTGGTGGTCGATGCGGAAGAGGTACTGAAAGCTCTGCAGTCGGGATGGATCGAGGGCGTCGCGTTAGACGTCTTCGACCCGGAGCCGCCGTTGAGGGGCTCGGCGTACGAGACGATGCAACGCGACTTTGCAAACCGCGTCCAGCTCACGCCGCACATGGCCAGTCGGACCTGGGACGCGGTGGAAGCCATGAGCTGGGTCGTCCGCGATGTCGTTGCCGTGCTTCAAGGTCAGCAGCCGAAGCACGTGGCACCGTGACCGTCCGTGAGCCGCATGACGGCCTACTCCGCGCCGCCATTGTGATCGTCCTCGCCGTCGGGTTGGCCGTGGGCATCGTCAGCGGGGGCGTCATCGGCGTCGGGCGAGACTTCCGGCGTGTCCGCCTGCTTCTCGACCTCGTCGTCAGCGGGCACCTTGGCGACGGCGACGAGTGTGTCGCCGTTATCGAGCTTCATGATCCGCACGCCCGCCGCGGCCCGGCTGTAGGCGCCGATCTCGCTGACACGCGTCCGGATGACGATGCCCTTCTGGGTGATGAGCATGAGGTCTTCGTTGCCTTCGACGCAGACGATGCGGACGACGTCGCCGTTGCGGGGCGTCATCTTGAGGTTTTTCACTCCCTTGCCGCCCCGGTTGGTGCGGCGGTATTGGGTGACGGGCGTCCGCTTGCCGAAACCGTTCTCGGTGGCGACGAGCACCATCGGGCCGGTGGTGTCGACCACTTCGCCTTCGGCATCGCCATCGTCTGACGCATCGGTTTCGGGATTGTCGGAAGGCACCGTGAGCAGGCCGACGACCTCGTCATCCTTGCCCAGCCGCACGCCACGCACGCCGCCCGCGACCCGGCCCATCGCCCGGACGCCGCCCTGGTCGCTGTCCTCGTGGAACCGGACGGCCATGCCCTTCTTGGTGCCCAGCACGATCTCGTCGTTGCCGCTGGTCTCCTCGACGCCGATGAGTTCGTCATCGTCGGCAAGGTTGATGGCGATGATGCCGTTGGTGCGGATGTTGGCGAACGCGCTCATCGCCGTCTTCTTGACGGTGCCGTTCTTCGTGGCGAAGAGCAGAAACGCCTCGGCCCGTTCGAGGTCGTCGATGCTGAGCACCCGCGCGACCTTCTCGCCGGGCTGGAAGTCGAGCAACTGCGCCACGCTTCGGCCGCCGCTGGTGCGGGTGCCTTCGGGGATGTCGAAGACGCGTTGCGAATAGACCCGGCCTTTGTTGGTGAAGAAGAGCAGGTGGTCGTGCGTGTTGCCGACGAAGAGGTGCTCGAGGAAGTCGTCGTCGCGCGTGGTGCCGCCCTTGATGCCCCGGCCGCCCCGGCCTTGCGCACGGTACGTGTCGACCGGTAGCCGCTTGATGTAGCCGGCGTGCGTGAGAGTGACGACCACGTCCTCGGGCGTGATGAGCATCTCCTTGCTCGCCGAGTTCCAGGCGGTCGGGTCGATGTGCGTGCGACGCGGGTTGCCGTACTTTTCCTTCAGTTCGATCGTGTCCTCGCGGATGATGTCGAGCACC